>NZ_VNHX01000053.1 GCF_008124885.1 Sphingobacterium allocomposti | reverse complement strand
AGCCCATCTTCTGAACTTTAGCCCTTTTATAGTCCTTGAGCTCGTAGGGCACCGTGGGCAGAGGTTTAAGGTACTGCCGTTCAACACACTGGAAAAGCTCGGTACGGCTTGACTCCTTACGCTGGAACAGCAGATTGTTGTAACGCTCCAACAGCCTGGAGATCTCCCTGTTGAGATCTTCAAGGGAAAAGAAGGTCATCTCCCGCAGCGGATAGTAGATGCGCTGGTATACAAGGTGCACAGCATTTTCTACCAGT
Source organism: Sphingobacterium allocomposti (assembly GCF_008124885.1). Classification (GTDB taxonomy): domain Bacteria; phylum Bacteroidota; class Bacteroidia; order Sphingobacteriales; family Sphingobacteriaceae; genus Sphingobacterium; species Sphingobacterium allocomposti. The sequence continues at coordinate 995 of NZ_VNHX01000053.1, read as the reverse complement.
GCTTTGTCCTGGGGTGAATATCCCCGGGTGGGATTGATCACGCAGTTGTAATGTCGTGCAAAGTCCTTGAAGCTACGGTTTATATCCGCTTCGTACTTACTGGCACGGTTGACGGCAGAAACGGAGGTTGTCCGATACAATGGCCTTGGGGGCACCGCCATAGAAGCTCAGTGCATGGGTGCAGCAATCTATGAAATCGGCTCTTTTCTGGCTCATACAGGCACGCACGTAGGTGTACTGGCTACAGGGAAGGACGGATACAAAGACTTCTACAGGGATAAGCTCTCCAGTTTCCCTGTTTACCAGGTGCAGTTTCTTTCCCGCAAAATCAATGTACATTTCTTCACCGGCAACATGATCGAGTTTCATAGAACCCTTTTCCCTGGGATATTTGCGTCGGTAGTGCTCCAGAAACTGGGTGTAACTGTACGGATCCCGGGCCTGACCAAAATACTGCTGATAATGGTGCTGAAAGGTGAATCCGGGGTGGGTACGGGACTGGTTGGCCTGTTCAAGATATAGCATCAGCTCATTATGACGCACGGTATCGACCGTCGTATGCGAGGTAAAGAGTTCGGATAATGCTGCCGCATCCAGCTCAAGTAGTTCCCCGAGGGGATGATCGCTTGCCGAAAAAAGTTGCATATACGTATTCACCGTATTGCGGGAGATCCCAAGGATCGAGGCTATCCTGCGGTTGCTGATACCGTCAAGGTGTAAAGTAATGATCTGTTTTAAGTCCATCGGATCAAGTGTGTTGGCCATATCGCTTTTTCTAAATACAGCGATAAGGTAATTGCTTGATCTTTTAAAGTGGCACAAAACGAACCGTAATATTCCGGTGATATGGCAGCTCTGATAATCCAACATTAAGCTGGCACAAAACGAACCGTAAACAAACTATGCTATTTCAAACTAAATTGGCACAAATTGAACCGAAATAAGTGGCATCATCCGACCAAAATGACTGGCACTATTCGAACCGTAATATCCAC
>NZ_VNHX01000052.1 GCF_008124885.1 Sphingobacterium allocomposti | reverse complement strand
CATTAGTGTCCCATTAAAATCGGGACGTTTTAAAAATTAAATAAATTTGGCCCATTAAGGTCCGTTCGTTCTTTGTCATATTGAAATTTAGTTTTGCTAAAGAGTTCCCGAAGATTGGTTTTATCGGTCAGGGAGATGCTCAATATCTGCAGTACTTCATAGGTGCTTCTGCCCAGCTTCATGTCGTGCTGAACGATGGCCACCAAACAGTACGTACAGATGGCGGCATAGATTTGTATCCGGACGGCATTCTCGGTAGTACCCCAGAATTTCTTGATTTTAAGGTGCTGTTTCAGCCACTTGAAGAACAGTTCCACCTGCCAGCGATTCTTATAAAGTTTGGCCACTTGTAGGGATGAGATCTGGGTAGCATTGGTCAAAAAGACGAACTCCCGATCCTGTTTTTCATCCCAGTATCTGACCAGGCGAAGCACTTCGGGATAGTACTGTTTCGGGTAAAAGCCGGTCAAGCTGATCGTCAGATCTGAAATCACGTTCCGGGGCAACCTGCGTTTCCATTTGATGGTTCTGTACTGCAGGTTATTCTTTGCCCTGATCACAAAATAAGCTCCTATCTGATGAATCTTATACAGCATCTTAAAGTTATTGTAGGCTCGATCAAATATGTAGTAAGATCCTGGTTCATAAAGAATTTCTTTCATGATCTTCGAGTCGTGTACGGATGCTTCGGTAATATGGAAGAATGCCGGTATCTGTGTCTCCACATCGTACAAGGTATGTACTTTGATGCCTCCTTTTCTCCTTCGAAACTTTGCCCACCAGAACACGGAAAGGCACAGATCAATGGTTGTAGAATCGAAAGCATAGATGTTACCGTCCAGCCCGAAGATGTTGGCGCTTCGCTTCTCTCTTGCCCGGCTGACCAAATAGTAGGCGTACTCCTCAAAGATATGATAGTCTCTGTCCTGATTGGCCCTTGCCAGCGATGATTTGGAGACATTCCTACCCATTCCCAAATGATAACATTTGGATCGGTGGGCATCGAGTGCGATCACCAGATCCCGCAGGCTGTCACGGTTGGACAGCTGGCCGAACATCAAAGCAAGTAACTGGTTCCAGCAGGTGAAATGTTTCACATATTTGTCGCCTTGATAGACACGAACAATATAATTGAACTTATTTCTGTCCAAAAAGGAAACAAGCTGCGAGAAAACGAATTTGTCTTTGTGCATTGCAAATCTGTATAAGAATTGCAAAAGTTAAAATTGAAATCCGTTTAATCGAAAAACCGCTGTAACTAACTATATTTCAAATATTTCAAAGAGAAATTTTAGATTTTAATGGGACAGCAATGA
>NZ_VNHX01000051.1 GCF_008124885.1 Sphingobacterium allocomposti | reverse complement strand
GGTAGTGTAAACTGAACTGTGTCACATCACTCCTTTTAGGGTTCGCACTAGAGGCTTTCAGCCTCTAGTGCGAACCCTAAAAGGAGTTGCCGAAGGCTTTAATTCTATCCCCAAATTTAATATGTAATTGTTGCATTGTCAATCCCCAATTCCGAATAGGCATGGTCCATTTTTTTGATATCTCCTTAACCGTGAGATAAACCAGCTTTAAGAGTGCCTGATCAGATGTAAATGCTCCTTTGGTTTTGGTCACTTTTCGGATCTGACGGTGCATAGCCTCAATAGCATTTGTGGTATAAATAGCTCTGCGGATATCGGGTGAATATTCGAAATAAGTAGAGAGATTTCCCCAATTATCCAACCATCCCTTCACAGATAACGGATATTTCTTACCCCATTTTTCGTCAAATTCCAGTAGCTTTTCATAGCCCTGATCTTGGTTATTTGCCTGATAGATAGGTTTTAAATCTGCAACAACAGCTTTTTTATCTTTCTCCGGAACATACCTCAGACTTGAACGTATCTGATGAACAATGCAAAGTTGAACCTGGGTTTTCGGATATACGGCTTCGATCGCATCGGGAAAACCTTTTAAACCATCGACGCAGGCGACCAGGATATCTTCTACACCACGCTGTTTCAGATCGGTCAGTACCGACAGCCAGAACTTAGCGCCTTCATTTTCTGAAAGATAGATGCCGATAAGGTCTTTTCGACCATCTCGGTTTACTCCAAGTATATTGTATACTGCACGGGTCTGAACGCTGCCATTGTCCTTAACTTTATAGTGCATACAGTCCAGAAATACAAAAGGATATACCGATTCAAGCGGGCGGTTACGCCATTCATTCAGTGCCGGGATGACCTTGTCAGTAATATTGGAGATCTCCGTAGCAGATATATCCATGGCATACATCTCCTTCACATAGCTTGAAATATCCCGTGTACTCATTCCTCTGGCATACATGGAGATAACATTGCCTTCAAGCTCCTCTGTAATGATCAATTGACGTTTAGGAACTATCTTAGGCTCGAAAGTACCGTTTCGGTCACGACCGCTCTCCAATTCAAATTGTCCGGACTGAAGGCTCCGTACAGTCTTTCTTGTCTTCCCATTTTTACGGTTAACCTCTCCTGAAGCTTTACTTTCCTGTAGATGATGATCCAACTCACCTTCAAGCATACTTTCCAAAAGGTGTTTCAACATCGGAGCGAAAACTCCGTCGGTACCGCCCATTTTCTTGCCCTCATAAAGGCCTCTCATTGCTTCCTCTTTGAAGCGTTCAAAATCAAATTCCTCTTTTTCCATTTGCTGTGTCTAATATAAAAATTCTTTATTTGACACAGTTTACTTTACACCCTC
>NZ_VNHX01000050.1 GCF_008124885.1 Sphingobacterium allocomposti | reverse complement strand
TAGTTTGTATGTTTGAAAGGGTATAGCTCCGGGAAGAAGTTTCACATAACTTTAAAGTCAACAAAGTGAAAACTAAAGACGGAGCTATGGAAACAAAGTTAAGAGATTTTAGTGGAGAATCGGTCTATGTTGGTATAGATTCCCATTTAAAGCGTTGGCAGGTTACGCTGATGTCCGAGGAGTTGGAACTGCAGAGTTTCAGCCAGGAACCGGATAGTGGCCGGCTTATTTCGTTCCTTGAGCGGCATTTTCCCGGTGCGGACTATCATTGTGTTTACGAGGCAGGATTTTCAGGTTTCAATGCGCAACGGGAGTTAGCGGAGGCAGGGATAGACTGCATAGTAATCCATCCGGCGGATGTTCCTACCTCTGACCGGGAGAAAAGGCAGAAGAGCGACCGTATAGACAGCAGAAAGCTGGCACGTGGATTGAAGAACGGTGATTTTAAGGCCATCAATGTCCCGGACGTTCGCCGCCAGCAGGATCGTTCGCTTCTACGGGTGCATAACAGGATAACACGGGACATTACCCGTGTCAAGAACCGTATAAAGTTCTTCCTGATGTTCTTTGGGATCACTGTTCCAAAGGAGTATGGCGGCAGATGGAGCAAGGGTTTTCGCGCATGGCTAGGCACTGTTCATCCCGGAGGCTACGGAGATATAGGTTTAGGTTGTTTACGGGACCAGCTGGAGTATTTGCTGACACGGCAGAAAGAATTGGAAAAGAAGATCAAGCTGTTGTCCCGGGAGAGCAGGTACAGGACTGATTTCGACAACCTGCTCAGTGTGCCGGGAGTAGGCTGGCAGACGGCAATGGTGCTGCTGACCGAGATCGGGGATATATCGCGGTTCTCAGGGATCAGAGAACTCTGCAGTTACTTTGGTCTTATCCCCAATTGCCACAACAGCGGGGAGACGGTGCGCATAGGTCGGAATACAAAAAGGGGCAACGTGTACCTGAAGTATATCCTATTGGAAGCGGCCTGGATGGCCATAAGGTATGACCCTTCCCTGCTACTGTGTTATAAATCGGTTATCGGGAGGATGGATGGCAATAAGGCTATCATCAAGGTTGCCCGAAAGTTGCTGAACAGGATAAGGTTCGTGATGAAGAATAAACAGCCTTACAGGATATGTGAATAAGTAAGGGAAAAAGAAGATAAAAAAACTATAACCATTGTTGCGGGTAAGCACTGGGGGGTGTCTGTGACGCTCTGTAGGGAGATGTTCACTATTTTTAGTTTGTGCCCCGCTTTTATATAACATAACAATGAACTTGTGACACCTTGTTAAGGTTGTTCACTGATAGAAGTGTGGTTTATAGTTTATTTGGCGTATGCACAAAAATAGGAAAACACAAAGGCTTCCCTATTTTTGACATACAGACACCTTTTTGTGCCTATAGATATAAAAATGTGAAATAATTAAGGGCTACCATTGTTTTTCAACATAGAAGACACCC
>NZ_VNHX01000049.1 GCF_008124885.1 Sphingobacterium allocomposti | reverse complement strand
TTCTTCTTAAATGCATCTATTCCCCTCTGCAGGAAATTAGCATAGCTGTCGACGTCGTAGTCGGCGCCGCTCGGAGGCAGCAGCACATTTCCGTCGCCATCGACGATCACGTACAGCGGCTGGGAGTTGCTGTTGAACGTAGCAGCCTGAAAGTCGCTGTTTTTCTTGCCGATGGTGTTGATCTTCTTTCCCGAGTAGGAAGAGACGTACTGCTCCTGCGGCTCGAGTTCGGTGCGGTCGTCAACAAACAGCTCGACCATGACAAACTCATTCTTCAGCAGGGAGGCAACCCCCGGGTCTGTCCATACGTTGGCCTCCATCTTGCGGCAGTTGACACAGTTCCATCCGGTGAAGTCGATGAGCACCGGCCTGCCCAGCTCTTTTGCCGCGGCGAGCCCTTCGCTGTAGTCGTAGTACGGCTCAAAGCCTTTGGGCGTTCCCCTTTCGTGGAAGATCCCGTAATATTTCCGCTGTTTTTTTTCCGTGCCGTTATGGCCGGTCGGGGACGCGGTGCCCGAAGCTGTCACCGAGAGGTCGAAGTCCTGGGTTGCCGAAGGGGGCAGGAATGCCGATATGGACTTCAGCGGGGCGCCCCACATACCGGGCACCATGTATATAACGAAGGCGAACACAACAACTGCCAGCACGGTGCGCGGCACCGAGAGATGCTCCAGCGGGGTATCGTGCGCGAAGCGCACCTTGCCGATCAGGTACAGACCCATCAGTCCGAATATAGCTATCCACAGTGCCAGGAACACCTCCCTGTCGAGCCAGTTCCAGTGGTAGGCCAGATCGACGTTGGAGAGAAACTTGAGCGCCAGGGCCAGCTCCAGGAAGCCCAGCACGACCTTCACGCTGTTGAGCCACCCGCCCGACCTGGGCAGGGACCTGAGCATCGAGGGAAAGAAAGCAAAGAGCACGAACGGTATGGCCAGAGCCACCGAAAAGCCCAGCATGCCCACGGCAGGCCCCAGGCGCTCCCCCTTGGAGGCAGCCTCCACCAGCAGGGTGCCGATGATGGGCCCTGTGCAGGAAAAGGACACCAGCGCCAGGCTGAAGGCCATGAAGAAGAGCCCCAACAGGCCGCCCCGGTCCGACTGTGCATCTATCCTGTTGACAAACGCACTGGGAAGGGTCAGCTCGAAGGCCCCGAAGAAGGAAGCGGCAAACACCACCAGAATAAGGAAGAACACGAAGTTGAACACCCCGTTGGTCGACAGGGCATTGAGCGCATCCGAGCCGAAGGCTATGGTGATAAGCATGCCCAGGGCCACATAGATCACAATGATGAAAAGACCATATAGCAGGGCCTGTGAGATGCCCCTGGCGCGCGACCCGCCCTTCTTGGTGAAGAAGCTTACCGTCAGCGGCACCATCGGGAATATGCAGGGCATGATGAAGGCCGCAAAGCCGCCCAGCAGGCCCGCGATGAAGATGCCCCACAGCGACCGTCTCCCTGCCGCAGCTTCCACCTCCGTTACCGACTCATCGGATGCGGCAGTTTCCCCAACAGTGCTATCGGCGCCATCCGTAAAAACGAGATCGTCCG
>NZ_VNHX01000048.1 GCF_008124885.1 Sphingobacterium allocomposti | reverse complement strand
GTCATTTTTGTTTAAAGGGTTTCTGGAAGTTTGTTTTTTAATTGTTTTACTGAGGGTTTATTCGGGTAGGACTCTATATATGAGTTTTGAGCGTCCCATCTAGGCTGTTTTTGAGGCAATATCCCACCTTTTTAGATCAATTTCAGGATTCTTTTCAAGTTTACAGTGAAGATGGCCATTGCACCCTGCATTTCCAGGTTTTGGATGCCATAGGAATCAGCCCTATCATAACCATGGACATTCTTGAGCTCACTGTTCTTGGCCTCGATCTTATACCTTTCCTTAGACTTGCTTCGATAATAATCGGTTTGCTGGAAAGCCATCTGGTCTTTGTGGAGTTCAGATTTTATGGAGACTGAATAGGATTTGGTTCTGGCACCTTCCTTGTAACATCCTTCCCTAAGAGGGCAGGCCTTACATTTCTCCACATCAAAGTAATAGGTCTCAGTTTGATTTGTGCTTTGTTCCTTCTTTCCCTGACGGGCCTTTCGGGTTGCTAAATGGCCTGCTGGACAGACAAACATCCCGGCGTCCTTGTTGTAGTGAAAGTGATCTCCTTCTTTTCTGCATCCTTGGCTGACTGCCGGATTCAATTTAGCAATGATGTCAATGTTCTGCTCTTTTGCCAGTTGGAGGTTGTCTTTTCCAGAATATGCGGCATCACCTATTATCGTATCTACTTCCATTCCATTTTGCTGGCTGATCTTCAGTAACCTGGGAAGTTCCGGTCCATCACCTTTCTCCCCTGTAGTAACGACTGCCGCTGTTATAATGCGTTCCTCGCTCATCGCCAGATGTGTTTTATAGCCAAAGAAACTGCTGTCCATTGATTTGTGTCCAAGCCGAGCCTCATCATCCTTAGAGAGCAGATAGTATTCTTTGGTGTCTTCAATGGTTTCCTTCAACAGATTCAACTTTTCTTTCACAGCCGGTATTTCACTGATAGATTGATCCTGATCAAGGATCTTCTGTAATTCTCTGCAATAGGCAAGCTCTTGGTCCAGGTCGTTGGATTCGCTCTTGTGCGGCAGATTCTTTTTGTATTCCCCATCGACTTGATATATCACTTTTCTTAATAGCTTGGAACGCTCCTTGAGCACTTCCAATGCTGTATATGGGTTCGATCGGGAATGCGTATGTGTAGCATCTACGATGATGGACCTTGATTTTATAATCCCCTTTTCAAGAGCGATCGTTACGGTCTTGTTGATCAACAGATTCAATAGATCCATGTCCTTTAATCGTAGTTTACGGAATTTGGTAAGCGAACTTGGATTGATCACATCCTCCTCAGGTGCCATTTCCAGAAAGTATTTGAAGGACATGTCATATCTGGAGCGCTCAACGACGTCAACATCCGAAACGGTGTAGATCGTCTTTAAAAGAAGGTACTTGAACATCTTGATGGGGCTCTCCGCTGTACGGCCATTGGTGTGGCAATACTTCTCCAAAAGTTCATCATGGATAAAACTGAAATCGATAAGATCGTTGATTTTGCGAAGTAGATTGTCTTTTGGAACAATGATATCGTACAATCCCGAATAGGAACTGAACTGTATTTTTTGTTGGGTAGAGAGCATCCTGATGTCCGTTAAAGCCTACATTAAGATACGAAAAAAGGAGCAGAAAACTGCTGTTTTCCACTCCTTTTTTTA
>NZ_VNHX01000047.1 GCF_008124885.1 Sphingobacterium allocomposti | reverse complement strand
CCCTCAGTAAAACAATTAAAAAACAAACTTCCAGAAACCCTTTAAACAAAAATGACCGAGTAAGGGAACACCTATACTCAGTCATTTCTTTAAATATCATTAAAAAATTGAGGCTTTTTCAGTGCCCTCTCCGATAGATCTGGCTTTTTTATTCCTCTTTCAAGGCTTTAAGAAAATGTAACGTTGCCTGTTAATTCAAATTATCAAGGCTGTCTATGCCTCCGTCACGCTGAGCGAGCAGCCCCGAAGAAGGTAACGACTGGAACACTTTGGAAGAAGCCATGTATTGTTCATTATCGGCATAAATATACAGGAGCGTTCCGTCTTTGATGGTGTTGATGATGGGTTTCGTAAGCGCACGCGGAAGCGCTGGGCAACCATAACTCCGTCCCAGTCTCCCTGTAGCTTTTATTACGGACTCACTGCAATAGTCGGCTCCATGTATTACTACAGCACGCGCTTTCGCCTGATCATTAATTCCCTTTTCCAAGCCGTCGAGGACCAGCGAATATCCGTTGCCGCCCTGATAGGTGTTCTCTGTCAGAAAGAACCCAAGCGAACTTTGGTAGGATCCATGTCGGTTCGAAAAGGATTTCGCATATTTTTCGCCGGAATTACGTCCATGGGAAACAATTGTATGAAACAAAACCTTTTCTTTTTCCATATCCAAAACAACCATCCTCTTATCCGTCGATGGAAGCGTAAAATCTATGACGGTCAAGACGCCCGCTTTCTTGGGACGCAACGTATGGTATCCATGCAACGCTTGTTCGAATGCTTCGAATTTTAGAATAGATTGGAGATGCATCCGGTCATATAAAAGCTGGGCTTCCGATTTGACTTCTTCTTTTTCTATGGAGATAGGTTTAGGTGTTTCGGTTTTTGAATGTGTCAGCGTTGTCGGTATATAACTCACAAAAACCCCCGTCAACACTATAAATATTAAACTACGCATAGGCACAAAATTTTATCCAAAACAAAAATACTAATAATTTGAGCAAAATAATGTTAAATAATGTAAATATCAATCAATTACGACGACCAGCGAGTTGTATTTCCTCGCCCAGTCAAAGACGAACTTAGCGTGAGAGGAGGCATTGCGCACACACATATGTGAGCGCGGAATCGTACCTAATGACCAGCTGTATTCAATAATTGCACCTTTCGGATTGTTTACCGGAACACCATGTACGTATGCGCCATTCGTAAAACGGCTCGCATACGGGGCGAACCCCTCTATAGAGGTTGTTCCGTCTTTGTAATAATACATTTTTTCTTTCTTTTCCTGCACGACGAAAATCCCGGTGGGGGTTTCCTGTGCATAGGGCGGCTTATGTCGCCCGGTAGTGGCCGGATTCATACTTTTGATTACCCATTCGCAGTCGCCGGTACGCTCAACCGTCAAGATATTCTGATTGGTAACGTCTACGAACACCACGCGGTGAAAGGTTACGGTATCGCCTATACGTTTGATATAGCGCTTCGGAACCTCCCACGTGCCATCGAAAGATACACCTTCCAGCTTAACAAAGTCCACCGTGTCGCTGCTTAGCAGCTTTACAAGAGAGCCGTCGCGGCCGTACAGCGTAGGAGCGTCAACCTCGCCGACAGCGTATAGCGGCACCGACTGGTAGCGTTCCGTGCCGAGCGAATCCGATATACGAGTATATTCATTTCTATGGAATTTCTTTACTAACGGCGCCTCCTTATTCTTATTTTTATGGTTCTGAAGTATGCCGTAGGTGGCGGGCGTGCGCTGAAAATTTTCTACAAAGGCCAGACGCTCTTTTACTTTATCTAACTGAAAACGTCGGCTCGTATCTTTATACGGGTAGGTTTCCTCGAGCGTGTGCTTATCAAACGCTAGCTCCTTATTTAATGTGATGTCTTCAGCCGTCCTCGGCCTTTTCCTTGCTTCCTCTTCGGCTTTTCTTATAGTTTCCAGCGAATCCCGTCGCCGCTGTGCTGTATCGTCCGTTTTTGTTTCTTTCTTTGGGTTGCATGCGACCAGCGCCACACAGCTAAAAAAAAGTGTAAGCTTTGCGTATACGCTCATATACGTGGTTTAATAGTTTTAATAGTGTTTAATAGACTGATTCGAACATACACAAAAAAGACGAATTTACACAGCCGCCGCGGATGTATGTTTCCTGTTTCATTCTATAACATTATAGCCAATAAAATGTTTAGACACACGATTCTTTTTTAAAATATTGTTTGGTATGTAACAAAATGACTGTACAATGTATTATATTCGTATAGACACCAGTTATAAATGAAATGGTTTCATTAGTGTCCCATTAAAATCGGGACGTTTTAAAAATTAAATAAATTTGGCCCATTAAGGTCCGTTCGTTCTTTGTCATATTGAAATTTAGTTTT
>NZ_VNHX01000046.1 GCF_008124885.1 Sphingobacterium allocomposti | reverse complement strand
TGTCTATTTCGGTGATACTGGGCCAGTGATTTCGGTGATATTGGGCCAATTATTTCGCTAGTCATTGGGCCACTTTCCGATTACAATAATATATAATTGCGATTATGATTCCAATTTCTTTTTTCTTCTGTAAGATTCGCCTTCCAGTAGCACTCTATGAGAAGAGAAAGTGACCCGATCTAGGATAGCATCAGCGATCGTGCTTTCGCCAATGAGCCCATGCCATTTTTCTACAGGTATCTGTGTAGCCATGATCAGTGAAGCGCTGTTGTAGCGATCTTCTATAATATCCAATAAAGCCGTTCTTGCCTGCTGATCTATCGGGGTGAGGCCGAAGTCATCCAGTATGAGCAATTCTGCTCTTTCAATTCTTTTGAGAAACTTGTGATAGGTACCGTCCAACCGCGCTATTTTCACCATATCAAAGAACCTCCCTGTGTTCAGGTAAAGTGTTTTGAAAAGCATCTGACAGGCTTTAACACCTATGCACTGAGCGAGGAAGCTTTTTCCTGACCCAGCAGGCCCCGTCAGAATAACATTCTCCCGGCGATTTATAAAGCCCAGTGAAAGCAATCTTTCGAACATATTGCGATCCAACCCTCTGGAAGGTGTGTAATCAATGTCTGTAGCTGTTGCCTTTTCCTTGAAACAGGCTTTTTGAATAAGATTATCAATGTTCTTATTCTGCCTGGCTTCCCATTCAGCATCAATTATCGTCGCCATAAAGTCATCCACGCTCATCTCACGATAAAGGTTTTCATTCACGCTGGATCTATAGAGCTCAGCCATTGTCGTCATACGCATTTTGCGCATCTTTTCGATTGTTGTGTTTTCGTTCATATTACTTTTATGTGTTTTGGTATTATTTATAGATTGATGCATCCCGCAAGTTTTCATGCATAGGGATGCTGAATATCGCCTGAGGTTCTTCCTGTAGTGTGTCAAGTCCATTTTTCAGAATATTTGATATGGTCTGATAGGATGCCCAGTGATGTAAAAGCGCTCTTTTGCAAGCATTATTCAATCGTGTAGCACCATATGCTTTTGCATATGAGAGTATTCCTTGCGCTTGTTTGTATGCCAGTTCAGGGTAATTGTACTGCGCAATAAGCCTTCGGATATATTCCAGGGTAGAGGCACCGATAGCCGAAGCCCGCTGCTCAAAGTATAACGGATTCCAGTCGTTGTAGACCTGATGGGAAGAAGGCATGTGATCTCCGAGGGTGGTATAGGATCCTGGCCGGAACGATCGCTGATGTTTAGCTATCCGCTGAAAGTTATAGAAGACCTCCACTGTTTCTTTATTATACTGAACTTCTACATGATGGCCGATATAGCGATGGGGAACGCTGTAATAGTTCCTGTCCACACTTAGGTAGATATGGGATGTTTTCTGCACTTTTGCGCGCCTGAAGTACCTCAGATTATATGTGGACGTAGGTAGCGGACCCAGATATTTTTTTTCCAGATCAATAAACTGACTCCGTCTAGTAGCACCCCCGTGTGAAAACAGGTAATCATTGTAAAGTACCAACTGTTCGGCAATTGCAGCATTGAGATCATTCAGACTAAAGAAGGTCTGATTGTCCAAAGGATAAAAGATACGCTGGTATACCAAGGTGACACTGCGCTCTACCAATGCCTTATCCTGAGGGTGGTAAGGGCGGGCAGGATCCACTACACAGCCGTAAAAAAGAGCAAAGTCCGCAAGGGTTTTGTTGATTTCCGGAGCGTATTTGGAGCCTTTGCTCACAGCTGACTTTAGGTTATCAGAGACTATGGCCTGGGGTACTCCACCTGACCATCTTAGACAGCTATCCAGGCAATCGATGAAGTCTTCGCGTTTCTGGCTGGCTACCGCTTTGACAAAAGTATATTGGCTGCATGGATATACAGCAACAAAGATCTCCACGGGGATAGCTTCGCCTGTCTCCCGGTCCACATAATGCATTTTCTTGCCGGTGAAGTCTACAAAAAGCTTCTGGGCTGCCTTATGCTCGAGCTTTCCTGATGCTTTTACCTTTCCTTTCCAATGCCTGTAATGTGTTGTAAACTGCGTATAACGGTAGCCATTCGGATACTCCAGCAGGTAATTTTGCCAGATAGTATGCAGGGTGGCACCTGGACGTTTCAGCTCTTTCTGAATATTACTGAACTGCGAAGATAAGGCTTCATAACGTTCTTTTTCAGTTTGGTCTTCTTCGGTAAAAAGATCGTGAAGCTCAGCGTCTTCCATCGACAAAAGCTCACGGTACTCCAGTTCCAGTCCATTAAAACGTCGCATGTAACTGTCTACCGTTTTACGGTTGATGTTCATCATTTCGGCAACCTTACGGTTGCTGAGTCCTTTTTCCTTAAGAAGGATAAGTGTTCTAAGTTCCATTTTATCTTTCCGTTGTCCTGCCATACTGCTGTGATAAGTTTATACAGCAGCAACTTAGGCAGTTTAAAAGGAAAGTGGCCCAATGACCTCCGTTTTCAACGGAGAAATGGCCCGACGACCTCCGAAATTAAGGAGATTTTTTGGCCCAGTGACTTCCGAAATAATTGGGTATTATAGCCGAATTGAATGGCCCGTTGACCTCCGTTATAGACAGCT
>NZ_VNHX01000045.1 GCF_008124885.1 Sphingobacterium allocomposti | reverse complement strand
AATTACTATCTTTTCTGTTTTCCCCGATTCCGTTCGGGACTGCAAAGGTAAAAGGTTTTTCCGTTTCCGCAAAATTTATTTTAAAATAATTTCCTGCTTCCCCTTCCTGCCGGCGGAACCCCTTACGGTATCCCCCTTCCGGCCCCCTTTTTCTGCCTTTCAGTGCTGTCCCTCCCTCGCGGAGTGGTGCAAAGATAGAACTTTATACCCCGCCGCGCAAGTCCTGTGCCCCTTTTTCCGGCCCAAAAACCGCAAACCCCTGTAAACCTGAACGATATTTTTAAACCGGCTGATGGCTGAAGGCTGATGGCTAATGGCAGATAGCAGATGGCGGATGGCTAATGGCTAATGGCAGATAGCTGATGGCAGATAGCTGATGGCAGATGGCTAATGGCAGATAGCGGATGGCTAATGGCAGATAGCAGATGGCAGATGGCTAATGGCTAATGGCTGATGGCTAATGGCAGATGGCTAATGGCTAATGGCTAATGGCATAAATCATATAAGCTATGAGCCATGCTATAGCTTCGCACATACGACGCCCCTGCGGCGCCTTTCCTGCTGTCCTGCCACAGTCTTCCTTAAGGGAAAACAGAGGGTATATAGAGTTTTACCTCTATAAACCCTCTATCAACCCTCTGTCAACCCTCATTTAAACCTCTATTATTCTTACCGCTGACCGGCTTCTGCCCCGCGCATGGGCCGGCCCTGTACCGAAGGCTGATCTCCACCGGGCACGGCTTACATCTTTACGGATTAACAATTCACAAACCCACATTCTCCGGTTTAAGAGTTTTGCGACCAAAATGAGTCGCTACGAAAAAAAAAAGAAAAAAGTTTTTTGGATATACGAAACACTTCGTACATTTGTCTACGAAAACATTCGTAGATAGATATGAAGCCGACAGATAGTGAGATGGAAATATTGCAAATCCTTTGGGAACAAGGAGAGAGCAGCGTCAGAACCGTACATGAAATGCTGAACAGAAAAGATGTCGGGTATACAACCACGCTTAAGCTCATGCAGATTATGTACGAAAAGGGCATGGTTTCCCGCGACACCTCGTCCAAGACGCATGTATATAAAGCTTTGCTAAGCAAAGAGCAAACCCAGCATCAGTTCCTGACGAGAATGATCGACACCGTATATAATGGATCTACCGCCCGGCTGGTGATGCAGGCATTGGGAAACAATCGGACGAGTAAAGAAGAAATCGATCTAATAAAAGCATATTTAAAGCAACTTGAAAACTCATAGCCATGAATAGTCTTTTTCAAAACATTACCCACGCGTTAGGATGGAGCATACTACATTCGCTATGGCAGGGCTTACTCCTTTACAGCCTGCTGTGCATCGTTTATCTCGCCACTCCAAAGCTGTCCGCTAAATACAAATATCTACTGGCATTTGTCGGGCAAATGGCAATCTTCCTTTCCTTTATTACGACATTTATACACTATGTCGATTTCGCGCCTGCTTATTCCATGGCAGAACCGGCCGCCATCCTATCAACCGGAAGCTATGCCCAGCTATCACACGGATTTCTAAATAAAGTAGAACCGCTGTTCCCATGGTTCACCTCCATATACGTAGTGGGGTTGTTCGTCCAGCTCATTATATTTACAAACTGCTTTTCAAAGCTACACTATCTTAGAACAAGAGGTCTATTGGAACCGCCGATGACATGGCAAGATCCTTTCCTGCAGATCTGTTCTCAACTAAGAATAGATCGAGACGTGCAGCTTTTCCTTTCCGAAAAAGTATCCGTACCGCTGACCCTTGGGCATGTTAAGCCGATCATCCTTTTTCCGGTAGCTTTCGCCAATAACCTGGATATAAAGCAGGTCGAATCGATACTTATACACGAGCTTGCACATATAAAACGGAACGATTATCTACTGAATCTCCTGAAGGTAACTGTGGAAACCGTCCTCTTCTTTAACCCTTTTGTCTGGTTATTCTCCAAACATATAGAAGCTGAACGGGAGCACGCCTGCGACGACATCGTTGTGCGGTGGGTTCCGTCTCCTATTGCCTATGCCCAGGCGCTTATGTCCGTCGAACTCCTCCGCGGCGATGCAGCCCCGCTATATGCTATGGCCGCTACCCGGAAGAAACATCATTTATTACACCGCATTCAACGTATTACAAAAATGGAAAAGAACTATATCAACGTGAAACAGCACCTTATCGCAGCTGCCTTAAGCTCAATGGGTTTGATCATGGTCGCCTGGATCTCTCCGGCGAAAGATAATACAACCATCAACATTCCGTCACAGCCCGGGACGCCCTCAGGATTATTTGTGCCTCCTTCACCACTAGCGCCAGTTGCGGCTGAAGACTGTGATACCCCTGAAAGCGCCGCTGATACCGTCACACCCAGCAACAACTTTATCGTCTTCACGGAACAGCGGGACACGATTGAGCCACCGGTAATCCTAAAGGATCCTGCAATAGCTGTTGATGAAAAAGAGCTGCAGCACATGAGCGACAACATTAGAATACACCACAACTCTCCTGAGTGGAAACAGCATATTGCTAAAATCGAAGCAAATGCCAAGCGCATAGAAGACTATTATAATTCCGACGAATGGAAGCAGCATATTGCGGCTATAGAAGCAAATGCGAAAAAAGTCGAAGCTTACTATAATTCGCCGGAGTGGAAGCAGCACATAGCGAAAATAGAAGATAACGCAAAGCGTATAGAGGAATATTACAACTCGCCGCAGTGGAAAGAACATATTGCGAAAGTGGAAGCTAATGCAAAGAGAGTGGAGGCTTACTATAATTCCCCACAATGGAAAGAGCACATTGCTAAAATCGAAGCAAATGCCAGAAAGGTCGAAGACTACTATAATTCGCCGGAATGGAAAGAAAAGATCGCAAAGATAGAAGACAACGCACGGAAGATAGAGGCATATTATAACTCGCCGGAGTGGAAAGAGCATGTCGCTAAAATTGAGGCCAACGCTAAAAAAGTAGCTGACTACTATAACTCGCCGGAATGGAAAGAGAAAATGAAGAAGATCAACGACCGTCAACATCGGCCGGACCGAGGAGAAGTACAAAACAGACGTCAAAACGACGTCAATGGTCTCTAGATCGGAAAATCAGCCAATTATCAGGGAGCTTTTATTTGAAGTACATATTCATTGGCCTACATTAACCGGCCGGACAGAAGCTGTAGCGCGGGGCCCAACGCCCCGTTGCTGCCTGTTCGCTCCGTGTGACAAATAGAACGGATCCGAAAGCATTAACATTTAAAGGGGCACTCCGCGGTCCCTTTTTCCTATTAAGTACAAAACCAGACTCCGGCGAACAAACCTATTACGCAGCCGCCTCCGTACCGAACCGTCGTAAAAAAGGGTGCCAAACAATAAGGGCACTGAAAAAGTCCCCTTAGAAAAAAGGCTAAAAAAAGGAGTGGAAAACAGCAGTTTTCTGCTCCTTTTTTCGTATCTTAATGTAGGCT
>NZ_VNHX01000044.1 GCF_008124885.1 Sphingobacterium allocomposti | reverse complement strand
AGGAAATTATTTTAAAATAAATTTTGCGGAAACGGAAAAACCTTTTACCTTTGCAGTCCCGAACGGAATCGGGGAAAACAGAAAAGATAGTAATTCCGGTCCGGATGCGGGCCGGGACGATATAAAAGCCGAAGCGCGGAGCGGAGGCGCAGAAGTTCTTTAAGGAAATGATCATGTAGCGTAACGGGAACCGGCCGGACAGTGTTATTCAGGTAACCTGTCCTTCCGGGGAATCAGTTCCGGACGGGAAAAATACAGAAGACGATTCTGATTATTTAATTGATAAATAGTCGGATCAGAACAATTCATTATTACAATGGAGAGTTTGATCCTGGCTCAGGATGAACGCTAGCGGCAGGCCTAATACATGCAAGTCGGACGGGATTGCAGTACAGCTTGCTGTACTGCATGAGAGTGGCGCACGGGTGCGTAACGCGTGAGCAACCTGCCCATATCAGGGGGATAGCCCGGAGAAATCCGGATTAACACCGCATAACACAGTATTTCCGCATGGATTTGCTGTTAAATATTTATAGGATATGGATGGGCTCGCGTGACATTAGCTAGTTGGCGGGGTAACGGCCCACCAAGGCGACGATGTCTAGGGGCTCTGAGAGGAGAATCCCCCACACTGGTACTGAGACACGGACCAGACTCCTACGGGAGGCAGCAGTAAGGAATATTGGTCAATGGGCGCAAGCCTGAACCAGCCATGCCGCGTGCAGGAAGACTGCCCTATGGGTTGTAAACTGCTTTTATCCGGGAATAACCCCCTCTACGAGTAGAGGGCTGAATGTACCGGAAGAATAAGGATCGGCTAACTCCGTGCCAGCAGCCGCGGTAATACGGAGGATCCGAGCGTTATCCGGATTTATTGGGTTTAAAGGGTGCGTAGGCGGCCTGTTAAGTCAGGAGTGAAAGACGGCAGCTCAACTGTCGCAGTGCTCTTGATACTGACGGGCTTGAATGCCGTTGAAGATGGCGGAATGAGACAAGTAGCGGTGAAATGCATAGATATGTCTCAGAACCCCGATTGCGAAGGCAGCTGTCTAAGCGGTAATTGACGCTGATGCACGAAAGCGTGGGGATCGAACAGGATTAGATACCCTGGTAGTCCACGCCCTAAACGATGATGACTCGATGTTAGCGATATACAGTTAGCGTCCAAGCGAAAGCGTTAAGTCATCCACCTGGGGAGTACGCCCGCAAGGGTGAAACTCAAAGGAATTGACGGGGGCCCGCACAAGCGGAGGAGCATGTGGTTTAATTCGATGATACGCGAGGAACCTTACCCGGGCTTGAAAGTTACTGAAGCATCCAGAGACGGATGCGTCCTTCGGGACAGGAAACTAGGTGCTGCATGGCTGTCGTCAGCTCGTGCCGTGAGGTGTTGGGTTAAGTCCCGCAACGAGCGCAACCCCTATGTTTAGTTGCCAGCATGTAGTGGTGGGGACTCTAAACAGACTGCCTGCGCAAGCAGTGAGGAAGGCGGGGACGACGTCAAGTCATCATGGCCCTTACGTCCGGGGCTACACACGTGCTACAATGGTCGGTACAGAGGGCAGCTACACAGCAATGTGGTGCGAATCCCTAAAAGCCGATCACAGTTCGGATCGGGGTCTGCAACTCGACCCCGTGAAGTTGGATTCGCTAGTAATCGCGTATCAGCAATGACGCGGTGAATACGTTCCCGGGCCTTGTACACACCGCCCGTCAAGCCATGAAAGCTGGGGGTGCCTAAAGCATGTAACCGCAAGGAGCGTGTCAGGGCAAAACCGGTAATTGGGGCTAAGTCGTAACAAGGTAGCCGTACCGGAAGGTGCGGCTGGAATACCTCCTTTCTAGAGCGTCCGGTACTGAGTTCCGTTACGCACAATCATGATCATTTAAAGGAAACATACAGAAGAAAGTGCCCATGCCCCCTTTTCTTAAGCGGAAAGGCCGGGAGTGGAAACCGAGAAGAAGAGAAAGATAAGCCAGTCCCGTAGCTCAGTTGGTTAGAGCACTACACTGATAATGTAGGGGTCAGCAGTTCAAATCTGCTCGGGACTACCACACCTGGGATAAGGGGAATTAGCTCAGCTGGCTAGAGCACCTGCCTTGCACGCAGGGGGTCAACGGTTCGAATCCGTTATTCTCCACATTTCAAAGTAAAAAGTCAAAATTTAAAAGTCAAAAGCGGTATAGTTTTTTTAATTTTTACTTTTTGAATTTTTACTTGGAAGACGTTCTTTGACATATTGAGAGAAAGAAGACACAAGAGAAGACAACAGCAATGTTATGCCTTACTTACGGGTAAGGTATATATAAGGCAGCCATATACCAGGCAAAAGGGGTATATGAGCGGAGAAAGTAAATAAGGGCACACGGGGGATGCCTAGGCTCTCAGAGGCGATGAAGGACGTGATAAGCTGCGATAAGCCACGGGGATCGGCAAATGCGAACTGATCCGTGGATTTCCGAATGGGGCAACCTAACATACTGAAGGTATGTTGTATGATACGCGAACGCGCTGAACTGAAACATCTAAGTAGGCGTAGGAGAAGAAAATAACAATGATTTCCCAAGTAGTGGCGAGCGAACGGGAAAGAGCCCAAACCGGAGTTGTTACGGCAATTCCGGGGTTGTAGGACTGTGCCGTGGTTACATTAACGTGAACTGGAAGCAGCTGGGACGCTGCGCGATAAGGGTGACAGCCCCGTACAGGTAAGCAATAATGGCCTAACAGTATCCTGAGTACCGCGGGACCGGAGAAATCCTGTGGGAATCCGCCAGCACCATCTGGCAAGGCTAAATACTCCTGAGAGACCGATAGTGGACCAGTACCGTGAGGGAAAGGTGAAAAGAACCCCGAACAGGGGAGTGAAAAGAACCTGAAACCGTGTGCTTACAAGCGGTTGGAGCGGACGTGTTCCGTGACAGCGTGCCTTTTGCATAATGAGCCTACGAGTTACTCTTATCTGGCAAGGTTAAGTCCTTCAGGGACGCAGCCGAAGCGAAAGCGAGTCTGAACAGGGCGCAAAGTCAGGTGAGGTAGACGCGAAACCTTGTGATCTACCCTTGGGCAGGTTGAAGTTGCAGTAACATGTAATGGAGGACCGAACCGATAAACGTTGAAAAGTTTCCGGATGACCTGAGGGTAGGGGTGAAAGGCCAATCAAACTGGGAAATAGCTCGTACTCCCCGAAATGTTTTTAGGAACAGCGTCGTTTATAGAGTCTGCTAGAGGTAGAGCTACCGATTGGGTGCGGGGGAGTCAAATCCTACCAAATCCAGACGAACTCCGAATGCTATGCAGATATTGGCGGCAGTGAGGCTTTGGGTGCTAAGGTCCAAGGCCGAGAGGGAAAGAACCCAGACCATCAGCTAAGGTCCCCAAATGTAGTCTAAGTTGAACTAACGAGGTCCGGTTGCCCAGACAGCTAGGATGTTGGCTTGGAAGCAGCCATTCATTTAAAGAGTGCGTAACAGCTCACTAGTCGAGCGGCCGGGCGTGGATAATAAACGGGCATCAAGACTGCTACCGAAGCTATGGATTGCAATTTATTGCACTGGTAGGGGAGCATTCCATGCGGGGCGAATCCGTCAGGTGACTGGTGGTGGACTGCATGGAAAAGCAAATGTAGGCATAAGTAACGATAAGGCGGGTGGGAAACCCGCCCACCGAAAGACCAAGGTTTCCTGATCAACGCTAATCGGATCAGGGTCAGTCGGGGCCTAAGGCGCACCCGAAAGGGGCAAGCCGATGGACAACTGGTTAATATTCCAGTACTTTTTATAACTGCGATGTGGTGACGGAGTAGTGACACTGCCGCGGACTGACGGAATAGTCCGTTGAAGGGCGTAGGTAAATAATCTGCAGGCAAATCCGCAGGTTATGCTGAACCCCGATAGTACAGCAAAGCTCCGGCGGCGCTGATAGTGCAGGTAATCAGACTTCCAAGAAAACCCGCTAAGCTTCAGGTTATAAAAACCCGTACCGTAAACCGACACAGGTGGTCGAGGAGAGAATCCTAAGGTGCTCGAGTGAATCATGGCTAAGGAACTCGGCAAAATGGCCCTGTAACTTCGGGAGAAGGGGCGCTTCCTCCGCAAGGAGAAGCCGCAGTGAAAAGGCCCAGGCGACTGTTTAGCAAAAACATATGGCTTTGCGAAATCGAAAGATGATGTATAAGGCCTGACACCTGCCCGGTGCTGGAAGGTTAAGAGGGGATGTCAACCTTCGGGTGAAGCATTGAATCGAAGCCCCAGTAAACGGCGGCCGTAACTATAACGGTCCTAAGGTAGCGAAATTCCTTGTCGGGTAAGTTCCGACCTGCACGAATGGTGTAACGATCTGGGCGCTGTCTCAGCCATGAGCTCGGTGAAATTGTGGTATCGGTGAAGACGCCGGTTCCCCGCAACGGGACGGAAAGACCCCATGAACCTTCACTATAGCTTAACATTGGAACTGGGTACAGGATGTGTAGGATAGGCGGGAGATATTGAAGCGGGTTCGCCAGGATCCGTGGAATCGTCCTTGAAATACCGCCCTTTCTGTATCCGGTTTCTAACTCCCTTATTGGGAGGACATTGTTTGGTGGGTAGTTTGACTGGGGTGGTCGCCTCCAAAAAGGTAACGGAGGCTTTCAAAGGTAAGCTCAGTACGCTTGGTAACCGTACGTGGAGTGCAATGGCATAAGCTTGCTTGACTGTGAGACCAACAAGT
Organism: Sphingobacterium allocomposti; assembly: GCF_008124885.1. GTDB lineage: Bacteria > Bacteroidota > Bacteroidia > Sphingobacteriales > Sphingobacteriaceae > Sphingobacterium > Sphingobacterium allocomposti. The sequence goes on along the minus strand of NZ_VNHX01000044.1, from coordinate 820 downwards.
CGACCAGGGTCGAAAGACGGACATAGTGATCCGGTGGTTCTGTATGGAAGGGCCATCGCTCAAAGGATAAAAGGTACTCTGGGGATAACAGGCTGATCTCCCCCAAGAGCTCATATCGACGGGGAGGTTTGGCACCTCGATGTCGGCTCGTCACATCCTGGGGCTGGAGAAGGTCCCAAGGGTTGGGCTGTTCGCCCATTAAAGTGGCACGCGAGCTGGGTTCAGAACGTCGCGAGACAGTTCGGTCCCTATCTGTTGTGGGCGCTGGAAGTTTGAGTGGATCTGACCTTAGTACGAGAGGACCGGGTTGGACAGACCGCTGGTGAACCTGTTATGCCGCCAGGTGTACGGCAGGGTAGCTACGTCTGGAATAGATAAGCGCTGAAAGCATCTAAGTGCGAAACTAGCCACGAGATGAGACTTCCTCATAGGGCCGTTGGAGATTACAACGTTGATAGGTCACAGGTGTACAGGTTGAGAGACCAAAGCCGAGTGATACTAATAACCCGAAGCTTTCCGCGCCGGAAGGCAGCTGTTGTCTTCCTTACCCCTTCTTTCTTTCAATAATATGTCATTTCCGGTAGGTAGAATGGAGTATTGTGTACTGGGATCATAAGAGTTTCCCGTTACTGATTGCCCACTACGCTATACCGGATATAAAGATATTCAGGTGCCTATATCGGCGGTGTCTACCTCTTCCCATTCCGAACAGAGAAGTCAAGCCCGCCAGAGCCGATGGTATTGCCGTAACAGGTGGGAGAGTAGGTCGGTGCCTAATTTTACAGGAAAGCCCCTTCAGGAAACTGCAAGGGGCTTTTTT
>NZ_VNHX01000043.1 GCF_008124885.1 Sphingobacterium allocomposti | reverse complement strand
AAACCCTTTAAACAAAAATGACCGAGTAAGGGAACACCTATACTCAGTCATTTCTTTAAATCTCATTAAAAAATTGAGGCTTTTTCAGTGCCCTCGCGATCGCAGTGCCTTTTTTTTTGTTCGTTAGGATGATTATATGCCGGTTAATTATATTTTTTTGTGCAGTTGCTCGTAAAGATCGATGACCTTCTTCTGCAACTCAATCACTTCCGATTCGCGAAGCTGTAACTTCTTGTTCAGCTCGTTAATCTCGTCCTGTATCTGTCTTTCCTCTTCTGAGTCGGTAGTAGAAAGCAACTGCACCAACGACAGCCCAAATAATTTCGAAATCTGATTCAGACGGGATAAATTAACATCGGTAATTCCAGTTTCGATTTTAGAGAATGCCGGGATCGAGATGTCCAAGCGTTTGGCGACATCCTCCTGACTCCACCCTTTTTGATGTCTTAGTAGACGAATTTTTTTTCCTAATGCGTTCATAGATAAATTGTTTTTCTTATTCCAAAAGTAATAAAAAAAATACTAAAGAAAAAATCATTAAAAAAAGAATTAATAATTTTTAAAGAACTTATCAGAAAAGCTTACAACATTAATGCTATTGTGATTAGGCGACACCATAAATAACAAATTGAATCCCAACGATTTAAATTGCTCCAAGTATATTTCAAGGGCGTCTACGCTCGACAAAAACGTAAAATTGTCGTGATTAAATACATGTTTAATATCGTGCTCTAAATTACCTATTAATATATTTTTATCTTTGATCGCCTCCTTATTCACTAGAACAACAGCATAATCGGATTCGTCCATCGAGCCCCTGTACTGATCAAGAAAATTTTTATCGACAACATCATAAGGATTTAACTCCATAATCGTAACCAACCCCTGTTCGGGAAACTGTTCTTTAACCGCATGGATACTTGTCCGCAATTTATAGGGCGAAAACATGAAATCCTGATAGACGACACTTTCGTTATCGCTGGCAACAAACTCCAGATAACGGATAGAACTCTTAAAATCTTTGATAGCCTCGTAAAAGTCGGCACGCTTGACGCCCAGCCATTCGCAGAGCGTATATGCTCCTGCTATATTCGAAAGGTTCAGTTTACCAAAGACCTGTAACGGGATACGCTCTTCACCCTGATGCAGGTAAGTAACGCCTTTATTAATGGAATACTCGGGCAATTTATACCCGTGTCGATTTATTTTACAGTCGGATGTATCCTCTACAATCTCCCGCAAACTCGTGTTATCCTTATTATAAATGAGTGTTCCTTTGGTCGTGATGGTATCGATAAACGTCTCAAACTGTCTGAAATACTCCTCTTTTGATATGTTGGTGCGGCTCTCATTCCATTCCACACCGCTTATCAGCGCTATATGGGGATGAAAAAGGTGAAATTTCGATCGATGATCTATCGGAGAAGCATAGTATTCGTCGCCCTCCAATAGGATCAGTTTGTTATTGGGCGTCAACTTGACCAGCGAATCGAACCCCTGCAGCTGAGCCCCCACCAGATAGTCGAAGTCTTTTCCCAGCTTTTTCAGGACATGCATCACCATGCTCATGATAGTTGTTTTTCCGTACGTACCGGCAACGACCACCCTTGTCTTATGTACGCTCTGTTCGTAGATAAACTCCGGAAAAGAATAGATCTTTAGATTGAGCTCCTGCGCCTTCAACAGTTCAGGATTTTTAACATCGGCATGCATTCCCAAAATAACGGCATCAATATCTTCCGTGATACTTTCCGGAAACCAGCCTAACGCCGCCGGCAACAACCCATTTTTTTTCAGTCTAGATTTCGAAGGCTCGACGATCTGGTCGTCAGAACCGCTCACCTGATGTCCTTGTTCTGCCAACGAAATCGCCAGGTTGTGCATAACTGCTCCTCCGATGGCAATAAAATGAATGCGCATATCTAACCGAGTTTTGTAAACTTAGCCGAACACCACTTGTCCAGCACTTTTTTCCCCTCAAAAGCAAAACCTACCTCTGTGGCTTTTTCTGTCAGAAGTACCAGGTCCTCACCGTCATAAAACCCGCTTATGTAGAGCTCTCCTCCCTTTTTGGTACTGAGGCTATACTGTTCTAACTGGTCCATCAAGATATTTCTGTTGATGTTGGCAAGGATCGTATCGAATATTCGCCCAGCCAGCACCTCCTTTGAACCCAGGGCCGCGGTAATCTGATCCACACTATTCAGGACCTTATTTTCCTCAACGCTGGCTACGCATACTTCGTCATAATCTACGGCCAGCACGTTTGCCGCACCGCGCTTCCTTGCCAGCAAAGCTAATATTCCCGTCCCGCATCCCATGTCTAACACATCCTTCCCTTCAAAATCATTCTCCAAAATGTACGAGAGCATCATAGATGTTGTCTGGTGATGCCCTGTACCGAAAGACATCTTTGGATCGATGATGATCTCATACAGCATATGAGGCCTCGGTTCATGAAACGTGGCCCTTACATAACAAACATCGTCCACCGTAATGGGCTGAAAGTTGCTTTCCCATAACTTGTTCCAATTTTGATCTTCCAGATCCTGAACCTCATACGAGACAGCAAACCCTTCCGTATTATTTAATAACACGGTTTCTAAAGCCTGTATATCAAGGTTCGCCGTCGGAATATACGCGGCGAAACCCTGATCTACATCCTCGAACGTATCATACCCTATGTCAGCCAACTCAGCAATGAGCAGGTCTTTCTGCCAATCTGCCATCGTAGCCGACGTAAATGTAACGGACGAATACCTCATTATTATGCGTTAAAAACTTTTACAATATCGACAAAGTCGCGCGATTTTAGCGATGCCCCACCGATCAAGCCACCATCGATATCGGGCTGCGAAAAGAGTTCTTTTGCATTGCCCGGATTAGCGCTACCGCCGTACAGGATAGTGGTATCGGCGGCAATCTGTTCACCATATTTACCAGCGATCGTATCGCGGATAAAAGCGTGCACTTCCTGCGCCTGCTCCGGCGTAGCGGTCAGCCCTGTTCCTATGGCCCACACCGGCTCATAAGCTAACACAATATTGGTAAAGTCTTCGCCCGACAGGTGAAAAACACCTTTTTCCAGCTGTGACTTGATAACATCAAAAAAGCGTCCGCTTTCACGTTCCTCTTTCGTTTCACCAATGCAGAAGATAGGCGACAAACCGTGTTTCAACGCAGCTTCAACTTTCTGAGCAAGCAGTTCGTCTGTTTCTCCGAAGTACGCTCTTCGTTCTGAGTGCCCCAATATCACATATGCAGCGCCTGTAGATTTCACCTGTGTTGCTGAAATTTCCCCTGTATATGCTCCGGACTCTGCCTGATGGATATTCTGCGCACCCACCGCAACGTTCTTTACCGAACCGGCAAGTTTACCCACGCTGGACAAGTGGATAGCAGGCGTACAAACAATTACTTCCTGATTACCGACAACTTCGTCCTTTACCATATTAACAATTTCAGAGAACAGGCTTACACCTTTCTCGTAATCCAAGTTCATTTTCCAGTTTCCTGCTACAATGTTTTTACGCATAATTGTATTTTTTTATTTGGTTGATTTAATTTCTTCGTTGTGCCGCGCCGTAATACGGTAGACGTCAGCTAATATATCAATGTCTGCTTCGCGCAGGCGTTCATTACGCAACATAGCTCTCGCCCTTAACATAGCCCTGAATTTCTCCCAGTTGTACCGTTCTCGCTTTTGATCCGTTAACCACGAAAAATCCGCCACAAATTTGGGAATAATATTTGACATTGCCACCTGGGCACCCACCCCGACTACACACCCTGTCGTTATCGATGAGTTAATACCGCACATAGAGAAGTCACCCATAAACGTTCCCACTTTGTGCGCACCCGTATGACGCCACTCCCGCAGGTGATAGTCATAAATATCTACCGTTCCCCAGTTGTTCTGTAAATTGGAATTGCTACTTCCTGCGCCAATATTACACCCTTCCCCTATTACGGCACACCCTAAGTAGCCATCGTGGCCCTTTGCGCAATCGCCCCACATGACCGTATTGTTCACTTCCCCTCCCACTGTTGCTTTTGGACCTATCGTTACATTCGGGTATAACCTACTTCCCATTTTAACTCTTGCCCCCTTCCCGATAGCTATTGGGCCCTTCAGCAACGCTCCCTCTTCCAGCACGGCACCTTTCCCGATATAAATTGGCCCTCCAAGCGTATTGAATGTACAACAGCGGGCTTCCACATCTTCCTCGGCAAAAAGCAAATCGCCAATAACCGTATTGGAAGTGTCCAGTACGGCAGACTCCCGCCCTTCCGTCAGAAGATGATAGTCAAAACGTAACTGAGCTGCATTTTTTAAAAAGATATCTTCCAGGTAACGCACCTGCTCCACCTCTCCCTGAAAGCCAACAACTTCCAGCTGTGGCACGATCGTGTCGTCATGCCATTTGTTTACCTTATAAGCCAGCCAGTCTTCTCCCTGTTTTAATACGCAGCCTTCTTTTAAATCAACAAGAGCCTGCACCAAAGCTACAGATGGGCAGAGGTTCGCGCGGAGCACCAAAAAAAGAGACCCCGAACCGGGTGGAACAAATTTTCTCTGCAGATAGGTCTCTGTGTAAAAGGTAACCGGGGATTGCATGAGGAGCTGCCATTTTTCGTGGAATGTAAGTATACCTACCCGAAGGTCGCCTACTGGCCGTGTATACACCAAAGGCAGTAAATGCTCTCGCCAACTAGCGCGATCATATAAGACAACTTCCAACATAGCTGGGGCTAAAATTACATAAAAAAATCCCGATAAGAGAACTTACCGGGACAAAGTTGGTTTTAGCAGTTATGAACTTACTTTTTGTTATAACGGCTACGGAATTTGTCGATACGTCCAGCGGTATCAACCAATTTCATTTTTCCTGTATAGAATGGGTGTGATGTATGGGAAATTTCTAATTTCACTAATGGATATTCATTACCATCCTCCCAAGTAATAGTCTCTTTTGTATCTACACATGATTTAGTTAAGAAAGCGTAGTCGTTAGACATATCTTTGAAAACAACTAATCTGTAGTTTGATGGATGCAAATCTTTTTTCATTTTATCTTATGATTACGTATATTCAACAATCGAGGTGCAAAGATAATTTATATTTTCAAAAAAAACAAAACAATAATTATCCACATATTTTTTTTATGCACAGCGGCGTGCCCCCTGACACACAAAGATATACATAATTAAACGTTACGCACCGTCAACACCATTGAAAAACACGCTTTTTTTCCTACTTTTGCAGTCTTATTTAGCATATTATAATATTAACAATGAGCACTGTATTATCCGAACAGGAACAACAACGCCGGTTAAATCTTCAGGCCCTTATAGATTTGGGAATCAACCCTTATCCAGCTGACGAGTTTAAAGTCAATGTTTCTGCTGCAGACATTTTAGCGAACTACGAAAGAGATAAACTAAACTATAAAAACATCCGTTTTGCCGGACGTATCATGAGCCGCCGGGTGATGGGCAGCGCTTCGTTTATGGAGCTTCAGGATTCCTCGGGACGTATCCAGGCCTATGTTAAGCGGGATGATCTTTGTCCCGGCGACGATAAAACACTCTATAATACAGTATTCAAGAAACTGCTCGACATCGGTGACATCGTAGGTGTAGATGGCTTTGTTTTCACAACACAGACAGGCGAGATCTCCATTCATGTGGAAAAGCTCACTATACTGACCAAATCACTGCGTCCGTTGCCCATTGTCAAGGAAGCCGATGGAAAAACGTTCGACGCTTTCACAGATCCGGAACAGCGGTATCGTATGCGCTATGTTGATCTTATCGTCAACCCACAGAATCGCGACATCTTCCTTAAACGCACCCGACTGTTCAACGCTATGCGGGAATTTTTTAACAATGCGGGTTACATGGAGGTGGAGACGCCGGTTTTGCAATCCATCCCGGGAGGTGCCGCAGCCCGTCCGTTTGTCACCCATCACAACGCACTGGATATCCCATTGTATCTGCGCATCGCCAATGAACTCTATTTGAAACGTCTTATCGTCGGTGGTTTTGACGGGGTCTATGAGTTTTCCAAAAACTTCCGTAACGAAGGAATGGACAGAACGCATAATCCAGAGTTCACGGCCATGGAAATTTATGTAGCTTACAAAGACTACAACTGGATGATGGACTTTACCGAACGTTTGCTGGAACACTGTGCGCTCGCAGTCAACGGTACGACAAAAGCTAGGTTCGGCGAGCATGAAATTGATTTCAAAGCGCCTTATCCCCGGGTAACGATGGCACAGGCGATCCTCGATTTCACCGGATTTGACATCCTCGGTAAATCAGAAGACGAAATACGTGAAGCCGCAAAGTCAATGGGTATCGCCGTCAACGATACGATGGGTAAAGGTAAATTAATCGATGAGATATTCGGAGAGAAATGCGAGGGCAATTATATACAACCAACGTTTATAACGGACTATCCTATTGAGATGTCGCCACTGACCAAGAAGCACCGCGACAACCCGCAGCTGACGGAACGCTTCGAACTGATGGTGTGTGGAAAAGAAATTGCCAATGCTTATTCTGAGTTGAATGACCCTATCGACCAGCGGGAGCGTTTCGAGGAACAATTACGCCTATCAGAAAAAGGAGACGACGAGGCTATGTTCATTGATCAGGATTTTCTGCGCGCCTTGGAATATGGTATGCCCCCAACCTCAGGACTTGGTATTGGAATGGACCGGCTTACGATGTTCTTAACAAATAACGCATCTATCCAGGAGGTACTTTTCTTCCCGCAGATGCGTCCGGAAAAAGTTGCCAAGGTGGCCTCAGAGAGCGACTATGTCGCACTGGGTATTCCGGCCTTGTGGGTCCCTGTCTTGCAAAAAATGGGCTTTACCACAATCGAGGCTTTGAAAGAGGCTAATCCGAACAAGGTCTTTAACGACCTCGGGGGCATGCGTAAGAAAATGAAACTCGATATAGCCATGCCTACCAAAGACGAAGTACTGGCCTGGTTTAATTAATGTTCAAAAACAAAAAAAGCGGTCAACGAAAGGAGGGCACTGAAAAAGCCTCAATTTTTTAATGAGATTTAAAGAAATGACTGAGTATAGGTGTTCCCTTACTCAGTCATTTTTGTTTAAAGGGTTTCTGGAAGTTTGTTTTTTAATTGTTTTACTGAGGGTTTATTCGGGTAGGACTCTATATATGAGTTTTGAGCGTC
>NZ_VNHX01000042.1 GCF_008124885.1 Sphingobacterium allocomposti | reverse complement strand
TGTTTCCATAGCTCCGTCTTTAGTTTTCACTTTGTTGACTTTAAAGTTATGTGAAACTTCTTCCCGGAGCTATACCCTTTCAAACATACAAACTAAAAAACAATAAATTGTATGTTCGTCATCCTTTGTCTGTATTTCCGAGACATTCATGAACTCGTTTAACTCAGTTTGACAACCCGTCCTGAGCTTGACGAAGGTATCAACTAAAAGAAGGCGTTTGAAACGCCTTCTTTTAGTTGATACCTTTAAAAATTCTATTCCATCGGATCTTTGATAAAAAGCTACCATTTTCATCGTAGCTCATCCACGTAAACAGCGCCTTCCCTACGATATGGTCTTCCGGCACAAATCCCCAGGCACGGGAGTCCAGCGAATTATGTCTATTATCCCCAACCATCCAGTAGTAGTTCTGTTTGAACGTATAGGTTGCCGATTTCTGTCCATTGATATAATAACCATCGCCCCTCTTTTCTAACGTGTTACCTTCGTAATCACGGATAGCGCGCGCATACATGGGCACTGATAAAGAATCCAATGACACGGTCCATCCCTTCGCAGGTATTGTGATTGGACCAAAGTTGTCGAAGTTCCACCTGTAGTGGTTATCGTGCGGGTACGTATCGCCCAGAAGCTGGGACTTGTCTAATGTTCCCATCTCGACAGATTTTACATTTCCCCAGGCTTTTACAACTTCGGCCTCATCGGCGGTCATAAAGACCCGGAAGATATCCGGCTGGTTTGTTGGATAGTACTCCAATCGAAGGTCTTTCATGCGTTCGGGGTTGAGCCCGGATTGATCCGTATAAACATAATAGTCCATCTGCATTTCAGGCGGCGTAAATCCGGGCTGTCCGTTTACCATAAGTTTCGCACCTTCCATGGCAATGACATCTCCGGGAAGCCCGACGCATCGCTTAATGTAATTTTCCCGTTTATCGATGGGCCTCGTGACGACCGTGAATTGATTATGAACGGCCTCCTTTCCCATGTAACGGACCATATCGGCATACGTCTGGTCCTGATGTTCCAACACCACCGTATCGCCGGCTGGAAAATTAAAAACCACGACATCGTTTCGTTTTATTTCCTGAAAACCGGGTAACCGCTTATAGGGTAGCTGGACCAGCTCAGAATAAGCCTTTCCACCCGTTACCGGCATGGTATGATGGGCGAAGGGAAAAGCGAGCGGCGTCATAGGTACGCGCGGACCATAATTTAGCTTGCTCACGAACAAGAAGTCTCCTATCAATAGGCTCCGTTCCATCGATCCGGTTGGAATCATATAGGCTTCGATAAGGAAGCCCCGAATTAGTGATGCGGCCACCGTCGCAAAGATAATAGCATCGGCCCATTCTCTTGCCACCGATTTTTTATATGGATACTTTTTCCGGAACTCTTCGGTATTGGACGGTCCTAGATAGCGAACATTCGAGTCTCTTCCCCAAAGGGGTAAATAAATAAAGGGCAGTAAAACCGCCACCGCAGTCTCCCAAAACCTACGTTTGCCGAAACACTTCAAAAAATCTAAATAAAGCCCATAAAAAATGAAAATGTTAACGATAGGCACCAATAGGAGGACAACCCACCATGTTGGACGTGCTGTTAGCTGTGCCATGACGTATTCTCTATAAAACGGCACAATGGCCTCCCAGCCCTGCTTGCCCGCTTTTTTAAACAGCAGCCATAGACCGTACAGGGAAGCAATGGTCAGTACTGCAAAAATAATATACCACATACTATATGTTAAAAGTTAAAAAATCAAATTAAGCATAACGTCTACAGCACCGCAACATTACGCCAGCTGAAAGTTAAACATTTCCGTTACCTGGAAAAAGCCTTTTTTTCCCTGTAACCATTCTGCGGCCACCACAGCCCCCAACGCGAACCCCGCCCGGCTATGCGCTGTATGTTTAAATTCAATCTGATCAACCTCGGAGCTATATAATACCGTATGCGTACCGGGAACCTCCTCGATACGATGGCTTTCGATAAGCAGCTCTTCGGGCCTTGGAATGGTTTCCTCTCCCTCACCAACAACATTATTGATCCAGCCAGACTTGCTTTCGATACCTTCCAAAATACCTTCCGCTATGGTAATCGCCGTCCCGCTTGGCGCGTCAAGCTTGTGAATATGGTGAATTTCCTCCACCTGGACATCGTATTGCTTATAAGGCCCCATCGCTTTGGCTAACAGCTTATTAATGTGGAAAAATATATTCACACCGATGCTGAAGTTAGATCCATACAAAAGAGACTGATTTGCTTCTATACAAACAGATCTGACTTCCTCGATATGTTCGTACCATCCTGTTGTCCCCACAACAATAGGCAAATCTGCTTCAAAACAAAGACTGATGTTGCCCATCGCAGCTGCCGGCTCACTAAAGTCGATAGCGACATCCGCGCCAGCAAGATCGCCCGCCGTAATGTCGGAACGGTTATTTTTATCAACTATTAATAGGATTTCATGGCCTCTTTTGACAGCGAACTTTTCGATCAACTGTCCCATTTTACCATATCCTAAAAGCACTATTTTCATCTGTTTAAATTATCTATGAATGTTAAACCTCAACTGTATAGATGAGCTCGTTACACTCGGTTTGTTTTTTAATGGCGATGAAGCTATCAGATTTATTCGTGGCACATATGTTTCAGTGACATTCATGAGCTCACTTCATTCGGTATTCATACCCTGTGTAGTTTGAATAAATCATGATGGTTTCATCTGATTAATTAGTTATTCATTTCGTGTCTGTTCTCAACGGCATTCATGATCTCACTTCGTTCTGTTTGGCAAAACACTTATTGTTTGCTTCTCTTTGAATCTATAGAACAAGTATGCTTCCAACCCTTTCACCTACGTTATTTTTGTTCGACGGGCAGGCCATAGCGTTACTTTCTCTTATTTTACTATTTCAAATTCAATGTCAATTTTATTCCAGGCGCCACACCATATCCCGACAGTCCATATCCACCATGTGCATACGTCGGCATCAGTGCAGGGCGTATTCTCATACTCATATCACGCCCGATGTCCCATCGATTTTTTAACATGGAATCCACGTATGCTTCTATGACATTCAACCCCCACCATCCCACGGAGACCAAAATCGTCAGGTCACGGTTCCTTCGGGCATAATCTTTCTGGCGAACGAGCCCCTCGTTCCCCCAGTTAATCAGGTCTGGATCATTGGGTGTATCGCCATACTCCAACCGAAAGGCTATTTCATCTAAAAACTTTTTATAATACCATTGCCAATAATCGAATACGACGTATCCCGTGACCAGTCCTCCATAGATAATGGGCACCTTTATCCACCATAGGCCTTGGTTTGTATATTGCCCCCAACCGGGGACGATCAAGGAACGCTTCCAGGCAACCCGGGATAAACGTTCAATTTCTAAACGCGCTGAATCTTTTTTTATACCTTTATAGTAATATTTTTCCCGTTCAGCTTCTGCCCGTTCGCGTGCCCGCCGTTCTTTCCGGGATTCTTTCTTTACCGTATCCTGTGCTAATTTTATGGAATCCTGTAACACTGTATCTGCAGCAACAGAATCCAGCCTGATGGAGTCACGTTCTTGGGCATAAGCACACAACGAGCCAATGAGAACGAAAAAAAATAGGAGTAAATAGCGCATCACCAGTCTAATAGCTCAAGGATGCGACTTAAATCGTCCTCACTATCGAAAGGAATTTCGATAGCTCCCTTTCCTTTACTGTTCTTTATGTTAAGCCGGACACGTGTTGAAAACTTAGAGGCCAGGTCGTCTTCAATCTTTTGATATTGAAAGTCCAGCTGCTTTCCCACGGGATGTTTTTTCGGTTTGCTCTGCTGTTGAATATTACGTACTAGTATTTCCGCCATCCGGACAGAAAGTCCCTTATCGATAATTTCCTGATACACATACAATTGCTTTTCAACTTCACCGACGTTTATCAATGCTCTTGCGTGTCCCATTGATATCTGACCATCCCGGATACCGGCTTGAATAACGGGAGGCAACTTTAATAGGCGCAGGTAGTTCGTCACCGTAGAACGGTTTTTACTTACCCGTTCACCGAGCTCTTCCTGTTTTAGATTACACTCTTCAATCATCCGCTGAAAGCTCAAGGCAACCTCTATCGCATTTAAGTTCTCGCGCTGGATGTTTTCGATAAGCGCCATCTCCAGCATCTGCTGGTCGTTCGCTGTGCGGACATACGCAGGGATCTCATCTATTCCCGCCAGCTTGGACGCACGTAAACGACGCTCCCCGCTAATAAGCTGGTACTCGTTTTTGCTGATCTGTCTTACAGTAATGGGCTGAATTAACCCTTGCACCCTGATGGACTCGGCCAATTCGTTCAAAGCCTGCTCATCAAAGTCTGTACGCGGCTGGAAAGGGTTGACCGCGATCTGACTGATGTTGATAAAGTTTATGCTTCCCGCAGAAGCGGCATTTGTGTTGTCTTTCGCGACAGGCCCGTTGCTATTTGCGTTTTTGGAAACCTGAATATCCTCGCTCTGCAGCAAGGCGCCCAAGCCTTTTCCTAACCCTGTTTTTCTCTGTAATGCCATACTATACTGTTGCTGTTTGCGAATTTTCTTTTACTAAACCATTTTTCTGTAGGATTTCACGCGCGAGATTCAAGTAGTTAATCGCTCCTTTACAAGACGCATCGTGCATAATGACAGATATTCCAAAACTTGGAGCCTCACTTAATCGCGTATTTCGCTGAATGATGGTATCAAATACCAGGTCGCTAAAATGCGTACGAACCTCTTCAACAACCTGATTGGAAAGACGGAGACGCACGTCGTACATAGTCAGCAATATTCCTTCAATTTCTAAACTGGTGTTTAACCTTGTCTGCACGATCTTAATGGTGTTAAGAAGTTTTCCCAACCCCTCCAACGCAAAATATTCACACTGCACTGGTATGATAACCGAATCAGCGCCCGTCAACGCGTTGATGGTGATCAGCCCTAAAGAAGGAGAACAGTCGATGATAATAAAATCGTAGTCGTCTTTCACTTCCTGCAGCATTTTCATCATCTTAAACTCGCGCTCGTGCATGTTGATCATTTCAATCTCCGCGCCCACCAGATCGATGTGTGCAGGAAGCAGATCCAGATTTGGGGTATCGGTCGGCTGTATGGCCTCGCGAGGGTCTAGATCGTTTACCAGACATTCATACACACTTGCTTTTATCCCCCGGGGATCAAAACCGATTCCTGAAGTGGAATTCGCTTGAGGATCCGCATCTACCAACAACGTTTTATGCTCCAACACGGCCAGACTTGCTGCCAAATTTATAGAAGTCGTTGTCTTTCCTACTCCGCCTTTTTGATTAGCAATTGCTATAATTTTTCCCATGAGATTGAAACCTTTTTTTTCTAAAAGCCAGAAGCATAGATCTTTTCCAAAATTAGCTCAATTTATCATCTATCAGACAAGGTAAATGCTTAAATGATGTTAAAATTAGCTTTTTGTACCAAAGCGCCATGCGCCAGCTAAGGTTGCTAAGATACAAAAAATAGCATTATGACTTTATATCGAATTGGCGCTTTTTGTGGAGTTTATGCCTAGAGGTATAAATGAAAAAAAGATCGGGACTTCTGCTTCTTCCCTACGCAGCCGTTCTGCTAGAAAAGCAAGGAACAGAAAGCGGATGACAGGCGTACTACGCTGACCTTCAATAAGAATATTGGTTCCGTGCCGCTATTTTAGATTGTTCCTTTAATTATATTATTCAGCAGTTCGTCGAGGTTGTTTCTAAACTCCATCGCGGCTGCCGGGTTCGGAAATTTCTCGAGCAACGCTTTACTTTCCTCGTAACTAAACATGTCCCATTGTCCTCCATGATATTCTAAAGCGGTGAGATTCTCGATCCAGTCGCCCGAATTCATATAAACACAGGATCCTTTTTTAGTTTCAACGGTTCTAATCTGTGGTTGATGTATATGTCCGCAGACCACATAGTCGTACCTGTTCTCGATTGCTAGATGCGAAGCCGTCTCCTCAAAATCTGAGATGAACTTCACCGCCTTTTTCACTGAATTTTTAATCCGTTTGGACAGGGAATATTTCTCTTTTCCCAATTTGGTTAGCCCCCAATTGACGATGTTATTCAGCTGTATTAATCGATCATATCCCCAACCTCCCAATTTTGCCAGCCATTTCGTATGTTGAATCGAAGCATCGAACACATCTCCGTGAAAGATCCACGTTTTTTTTCCGTCCATCTCCAGCAGTAGCCGGTTTGTCAGGGTTATTTGACCAAACTGCATCCGCCCAAACTTCCTCAGCATTTCATCATGGTTCCCTGTAATATAGGTTACTTCACACCCTTGGTAGGCCAGATCCAGAATATACTTCAACACCCGCAGGTGCGATGTCGGAAAGTAGCTTTTACGAAATTGCCAAATGTCAATGATGTCGCCGTTGAGGATAAGTTTCCGTGGATTGATTGAGGATAGGTACCGGAGTAATTCTTCAGATCTACATCCATATGTTCCGAGGTGTATGTCGGAGATCACGACCAATTCTACGTCTCGCTTCATAATCGTTTTTTCAAAGTAACGACTTTGATATTAATACATGATTGCCAAGACGTTAACAAATCGTCAATTTTATCCTTTCTGATTTTTTTCTATATTCGTGCAGACTGAAAACCGCTTATCATGAAACTGATCTTACCCTTATTGCTATTGTTTGTGTACGCCTCATGCACCTCATCTTCAAATAAAGATAGCGGGTCCGCCGAGGAGACAGACGGCTGGCAGACGCTGTTTGATGGAAAAACGCTCAACGGTTGGCATATCTACAATAAAGGAAACACTGCATCGAAATGGACGGCTTCTCGTGGCGTGTTGTTATGCGACCCCAAAAAAAAGGAGGGCATCTTTGGCGACCTTGTTACCGATAGTATTTACGAGAACTTCGAGCTGGAGCTGGAGTGGAAGGTTGCCAAAGGTGGAAATAGCGGCATTTTCATTAACGTGCAAGAAGATCCGAGCTATGCAGCTACGTTTGCCACCGGACTGGAGATGCAACTGCTGGACAATACTCACGCCGAGCACAGACACCAGATAGACTCTACCCATTGGGCCGGTTGCCTATATGCTGTCGATTGTGTAGGCGGGAATTCTTCGCCCGCCGCATACGGATCGTGGAACAGAAGTCGCGTGGTTCAGCAGGATGGAAAGGTGAGCTTTTGGCTGAATGGCCAACTGACGTTTGAAGGAGAGATACAGAGCGAAAAATTTAGGCAGAAAGTATCCTCGGGCGCCATGAAAGCGTACCCGGACTTTGCCAAGCATTCCTCGGGAAGAATTGCACTGCAAAACCATACGGATTCGGTATCTTTCCGCAATATCCGCATCAGGGAGCTATAGGTATGAGCGAAGTCACTAGGCTCCGGACAAGGTCGTTAAACGGCTAAATACGAAAAAAGCACCGCGGACGTAACCTTGCCAACCGCCGACGTAACCTCGCCAGCTGCGAACAACATGTCGTCCGCTCTTGAGGACTTTACGTTCAACCTCGACGATTTTACATCCGTTGCGCACGAGTTTACCTCCTTTGCTCACAACTTTACACCGGAATCCGACGACATTACGTTAACTATCAACGTAACGTCGTCGAGAGTTAAGGTAATGTCGATCGCGCACGAAGAGCTTACTTCGGCAATGAACGTACTTCTCTCCATCTTGCACGACATCTCTTCGGCCATCGACGTCATGCCGTTCATCGTCAACGTGTTTACATCCGCCACGGACGAAGGTTCCTCCATAGCGGACGTAATGCTGTGAGCGCCCGACGTAATGTTGTCGACGTTCGACGTAATTACCTCCGCGTTGAACGTAATCACTTGCGCCGCCGAGAAAAGAACGCTGGTGTTCAATGTAATAACGCGTGCCCTCCAGTAAACCTCCTCCGGTGCCGACGTCTTGTCATCGGCGTTCAAAGAGATAACGTCCAGTCTGCAAGTAAGTACAGACGCACTGGACGTAAAGTCTTCAGCTATGGAAGTGATTACGCGGAAGCTTCGGTAGTTTCCCTCCGCTGTCCATGATATATCCTCCGCCACGCACGACTTTACGCCGATTGCTGACGTAAAGTCGTCCACGCTACTTCAAATTACGTCCGCGCTCATTCTTTTCGTGAACCGTGATCGGAAGTGAGAAATCAGAAGTCAGATATGAGTATTGAGATGTGAGATATTAGATCTGAGAAGTCAGAAATTAGGGGTTAGCTTTACGAATCAGCAACTTTACGACTTATAGCCATTTGCCATCAGCCTTTCACTTCACGACTTCACAAATTAACGACTTTACGGCTTTTAGCTTATATCTAACTTCCTTTAAGCTTTTTAACGCTATCTAACTACCTAATACTATTGCCGAATTACGAATCACTTCTTCTTAAATGCATCTATTCCCCTCTGCAGGAAATTAGCATAGCTGTCGACGTCGTAGTCGGCGCCGCTCGGAGGCAGCAGCACATTTCCGTC
>NZ_VNHX01000041.1 GCF_008124885.1 Sphingobacterium allocomposti | reverse complement strand
TATATATTATTGTAATCGGAAAGTGGCCCAATGACTAGCGAAATAATTGGCCCAATATCACCGAAATCACTGGCCCAGTATCACCGAAATAGACACCCCATCCTTTTTTAAGCATGGTGATACTTCAAATCAGAGAGAAGTAGAAACTAATCGCATCATAGAGGAGCTATCAATATTAAAGGGTGAAGTCAAACAACTAATAAACTCTTCAGCTGGCAGAGATATTCAAAGCTCCTACGAAGAAGCCATATATCGCGTAAAAGTATTAAAATCTGTTATAGAAGATAAAGGTGGTTTCAAAGTTTTCAAGATGCAAGAAAACCAAAATGAGGCTATGTTTCAGTTGCTTTTCCAGTTCGTCAAAGAAGGGTCTGCGTGGGATATTAATGCAGAAGTAAATAACGGACGAGGACCAGTAGATTTTACTGTATCACGCGGCTCGAAAGACAAAACAGTTATAGAATTTAAATTAGCGAAAAGTACTAAATTAAAGCAGAATCTACAGCATCAGGTAGAAGTCTATAAAAAGGCTAATGATACTGATAAGGCTGTCATAGCGATTCTTTACTTTAGTCAAATGGAATACCTGCATCTCACGACAGTGCTACGAGAATTGAATCTAGACAGTGCGGAAAATATTATATTAATCGATGCTCAGCAGAAATTGTCGGCATCTAATATTAAGAAGACAGCTATCCCTTATCGTTAGCCTTACCAGTCAAATTCAACAATTTCTGGGTATTAATTACGGGTAAGAGTATACCGTCTTTAACCACGGTCCCCTGTGTACGCGTTAAGATAATGCCACGAGCTGTAGAATAGATAATAGCGATCAATGTGTGCCCCAAAACAGATGAGACACGGAATTGATCTTTCTTTTTGTCAGGGTCAACAACATATTCTTCAAGCCCCTCAACCTTAAATAAAAAATCAAACGTAAATTCCGCCGTTAAAGGTAACGGTTTCTCGTCTTTACTTAAGCCATGGAAACGTGCCGTAAAGAGAAATCGTACAAGCTGATCTTCAAGGCGGAACATGCTCTTTACATCAAAATCAGTTTTAAAACCAGCAAGCGGGCAATTATCAAGATCGTCGCCCACATCAATGTTGCCTTTTACCGTCTTAACTTCTAAAAGCTGAATTCTATCTGGATCTATGCTATTCGTCTTCGACATATTAACTGCTTAACTTGCGGTTTCAATATAAATCACTTCTTCTGAAAATTTCTCCTTGTTTGTTTTCCTTTGCAGCACATATAAAGACGTTGTAGCGCGCATACTCCCTGCTGAAACGAAATCTTTCGTCTGCATTGGATTATTAGCTCTTTCAAACACAGGTGTTTTTATCGTCAACGCATGAACAGCCTTTGATACTTCCTCTTGGGATTCCTGAGCAGTATAGATAATCTGCTCCCCGAGTGCAGCCTCTATCTTAGCTATTGATTTCACTGTAAAATTATGGAAACCCGTAAGCCATCTGCTGATTTCGGCCTCTTTCTTGTTTAACATGTTTGCAAGATCTTTTTGTTTTAATCCTTTTTTATCCAGGAGAACAAGAATCTGGTTAGCAATAGCTAATGAACGTGACACGAAGAGTTTAGATTCCTTACTTGTATTCTCTAAAATCTTATCAAACAGATTCAAATCATCTATTACTTGTGGCGTTTTCATTTTTTATATTAAAAATTTTAAGTCGATTTAAAGTTCTATCTCAAAATCATCATCGAACTGCAATTCCCTATCCACCAATATCACTTCTCTATTTTTTATGGCTTCATCAAGCTTGCGCGCTAAACTGTTGGCAAACCGAAAATGCTTTCTACAATTGGGACACTCCTCTGGATTATTTTTTGTCTTAAGGTCTCCATTGAGCAGTATAACCACTTCCTCGCTCAGCCGTATACAATACAACCGCAGCCCAAATTTGTTTGGCTTCCCCGGCTGTATATAATATGGCGGAGGCAGGGCATCTGCAGCA
Organism: Sphingobacterium allocomposti; assembly: GCF_008124885.1. GTDB lineage: Bacteria > Bacteroidota > Bacteroidia > Sphingobacteriales > Sphingobacteriaceae > Sphingobacterium > Sphingobacterium allocomposti. Next base: position 8,923 of record NZ_VNHX01000041.1, on the reverse strand, counting down.
CGTTCGTGTTTAAAGTGTGCTTCTCGTGCACCATGCTTCTCTCCTATTTCCTTAATGAACTGCAAAATTTCACCAAGTTGTTCAGCATAGTCCGGACAACCCTCCATACGTGTCAAAAAATCTTCAAACTCACTTTGAGCCACGTCTTCCTTCTGTACTGTATAATAGTACACCTTCTCAAAGGATAATCGTCCGAGCCTTTTTATACTGACAAACAACTTAATATATAAGTTAAGTACAAATATAGTGCTAAAAATGAAACAAACAATATATTGTGCGGTTCTACAATTGATTTATTACAAAACACTGATTATCAAATATAATAAAAAAAGTGTAATGAACACCGAGCTAAATAATATTCTTTATATTTATTCAGCCACCCGTGCTCTAGATAACATACTGCTTTAGATATTACCAATTCCATCGCTTCTCTTTCACTTTTTTGTTGCACAATACCGGAAACATCTTAAAAAGCTGTGGATACTTCTATTCTACGGCGGAATGATTATATTTCTGTTATGGGCCGTAGAGTGGCGCCCGAGCACAGGAATGACAGTGCTTTTGATTTTTATATTTGTAACACTTATTGTCCCTCTCCTATTGATACACGTAAACCACTATACACAAGACGCCAAAGCACTTACGCTATTAAAAGATCGGATAGAATTATACGACAACGGAAAATTAACTTCGATTGACGTTAAAGAAATCAGTACTATGCTGGTATATAAATCTCCCACAAAGTTTTCAAACATTGGCTTACAGTCATTTTCTTTTGAAGACTATTTTTACTTGGAGATCAACACGCTCCAAGGACGGAAATATTACGTATCAAGCCTGCTTTCAGATAAAATTGATAAACTTTTTGAACAACAATATATGCTCAACCTAATACCTGTATCAACTTATTACCCGATCATCGTCAGAAGTTAATCGACCGTAGACGAATAGACCCTATAGCGACCTGTTTATAGAAATGTGTCCCTAATATTCCCAAGACTGCGTAACTTCATTACGTTTTTCCGTATGATTTCTCCTCTCCTTTTGAATATCTTTAATGAAATCAAAATTACTAGTGTGAATTGATGATAGACTTTAATTTGTGAAATACTTTTGTTAGATTTATGATTGACTATTTTATTGACCGAGATGGCTATTTTTATAGAACATGGATTTAGGGACCATTGCGCGTAACGAGTTGCCGTAAATGGTAGTTAGTGATCATGCTAAACGACACACCAATGGTAAGACGGATTATAATAATGGGACTAATAGCGACAATTCTAAACTTGTTTGCCTGTTCAAGACGGACAAATGATAATAATAGTGGACTTAGCAAAGAAGTAGAAGAACGACTTTCACAATCAATAGAAGCATTTAAAAATAGACCAATTCATAAAGAGTTGACAGAGCAAATTATTGACAGTACTCCAGATGATAACTTATTACAAGTAGTGTTTGATAACCTTTCTGAAAAACAGTCGACGGACTATGAAAAAGAATATGAAACAGTGATGTCTTGGAACAAATCAAGACAAGCAATTTATATGATATGGGCATTGGAAGCAGAAGTAAACAATGGTGGTTACAATCAGTTTTACTCTAATTCGAGTGCACAGTTTTATAAACATTTGTCAGACGCGTTAGAACTTGTTGGTGCGAATAAATTTGCTGACTTGACCAATAGAGCCAATGAAACCTTTGAACAGGAAAAATCTAAAATAACTCAACATCAAGACGGTACGATAGAAGGTTTCAGTAAATCATATGACGACAATCCTTTAAACAAATATGACGATGAATTTTATGAACTTTATCAGACCGAAAATCTACAGCAAATTCAAGTAGGTTTTATAAGAAGAAATAAAAAAGAATTTATAGATAAATAAACGTGCAAAGCCGCCCGTATGGTAAGGTAATTTTCACAACGGGCAGAGCAGTGGCATACTTAACCAAATCAAATTCATTAAAGATTATTGCAAAATTGACTTCAAACGAATTGGCAATCTTCACGGCAACGTGTATAAAAAGCCTATGTATTTTTTTAGGGGCTACAAAAAAAATAATCTTTTTACGCAAGTTCAGATTTCATCAATAATGAAAGCATTGTTACGGAAAGACGCCGATGCAGACATGGAAAGACAGCATGCATCTTACAAAAGAAAAGATGCTGTCCGATCATTGTCAGAATGTTGTATCTTTGCCCCTGTCAGATGAATGGAAACGGGCTCTGCTGGGGAGCAACCCGTCAACGATAATCCGGCCGACTGGAATGGTCAACGGGGACTAAAGTCCACCTCCAATTATTTGCCCATTCCAGGAAATCATGGCTTAGAAAATCCAAATTTGAGAATCTAACAAAATTGCCCGACTGTCAGATCAGGTCTTAACTTTTACACTTAATTATATCCTGAGCGTCCTTTCACAATATCTCTGCTCCAACAAAATATATCAGTATCTTCATATATGATTCTCGCAATTCGATGTTCAATTAACTAACGCGTTCATGTTCCGTGAACGCAAGGAAATTTTGGACAAATTAATCGATCAACTTCAAAACACACATAAAAGAGCAAGATATACTAATCCCAGCATTAGCGAAACTCTCCGAAATAACCGGCATAACTGCAAAAATACTGGACACAGAATCTGCCGGCAAACAGAACGAGTATACTCAAGACGGATGGAGATTTTATATCCACAGCAAACTAGGAAGTCATACATTAATTCTAAGGAATAAAAAGAGGCCGCTAGAAATTCCAACGGTAAGGTACGGAGATCATGACCGACGGCAGGCCTTAGGGTTGTAGCACGATGTAAGCTCTTTAAAGACTCATCTTGCTTCTGGCTGTCGCTGTGAGAAATCTTGTTGTTTAGTTCGTCTGGATAGATCCGAACCCGAACACTGCTGTACGTGTTTATTTTGGCAGAAAAACCAATAATGAGAACGAACATAACTACATTCCTTGCCCTCCTGTTTACGGTCTTATCGTGCAACTTATCTAAGGCCCTTACCCATCACGACAGTTCTTCGGACCCTGAAATGCAGCGTTTACTGAAAAAGCTCGACACGGTGTTAGACAAGGAACACATTCCCGGGCTGATGATTTCGATCGTTAGGAAAGACGGCATCCTCTTTTCGGGGGGATTGGGATACGCCGACCTGGAGCAAAAAATCATGGTCAATGCAAATACGCAGTTCCATCTGGCATCCGTTACAAAATTTTTCGTCGCTATGGGCATCCAAATATTGATATCCGAGGGTAGGTTGGACCTCAACGATAGGTTGCACGATATAGCCCCAGAAATTCCATTTACTAATCCCTGGGAATCGACTAATCCAGTCCGGATCGTCCATTTATTGGAACATACATCAGGCTTCGAAGATATCCATGTGAGCAAAATGGTCAATATCGAGCGAATACCGCAAAAAGGAATAGATGCCATCCGCTCGGTAAAGAGTTCATTTACCTCCCGATGGAAACCGGGAGAAAGGGCATCATACTCAAACCCCGGATATAATATTCTGGGTTATATCATAGAAAAAATTTCCAAAAGACCATGGAATGAGTTTTTAAAGTTAAAACTACTTAATCCACTTGGCATGCAGCACACTACTTTTGACCTAAGCGGCAACAGCCAGGTTTCTTTTGCGAAAGGTTATGATTTTAGCGCTGGCATATTTAGGCCTCTCCCGCTTTATGGGCCAAGTTCCAACGGTGCCAGCAGCGCCCTGGTCTCAGACGCCTCGGACATGTCCAGGTTCCTGCATTATCTACTCACCGCCGACGAAAATAGCAACGTTCTTAAACCCGAAGATCTCGATGAGATGGAAAAAGTGCACAGCACGCTGGCGAGCAAAAGAGGACTGCAAACGGGATATGCTTTGGGTAATGATCTTTTTCCCAACAATAAAAAGATACCGTTGAGGGGGCATAACGGTAAAGGAGAAGGGATAGTATCGTGGATTTTTTTCAACCGGCAAAAGGGCATTGCCTATGCCATCTCTGCCAACGCCAATGTCAACCTATATCCGGTATCACGGGTCATCGAAGAGTATCTGACGCAGGACGTTTCCGCTCCAACACTGAGCAGCGTTGAGCTAGATGGCCACGAGATAGAACCGATGCTGGGATATTATCAATTTTTAAATCCAAAAAATGAACGCTGGGAGTTCCACAAAAGAATTTTTGGAGGAATACGTCTCCTTTCTATAGCTGGTGACAAACTAATCGTTGATAGAGGGCATGGTCGGATCGATTCATTGATCCATATGGGTAATAAGATCTTCCGGGTCAAAGGCGATATCATCCCCTCAGTGATTGTTGGAACTGACGATGACGGCAGGCCTTTCTTCCATGGATATGGCAACGGTTTCTATAGGAAGGCTCCCTACGCTCCTATCCTGCTGCAGAAGACACTTATTTACCTGGGCCTGATCGCTGCACTACTTTCCATGATATACACGGTTGTGGGTATACCAATGGCACTGCTACGTAAAATAAGTCTTATGGACCTCTGCTTGGTACTTCTGCCCAGCCTTGGAATGATCGCATTTTTTGTTTCTTTTCGTCTGTTGGGAAAGACTGAAGCTGTAAGCAAGGAACTGTTAACCTATATGAACATGACAAGCATTTCCATTTTCGCAGGGATGCTCTTTTTGGGAATCAGCGTTGCTTTGGCGGCCTACCTATTATATAGGCGCTGGATGAAAATAGGAAAAAAATGGATAAAGATCGCACTTGCATTCAACACCATTTTCCTCTTCTACCTTGTCGTGCTTTTTGCCGTGCATGGCTGGATCGGCGTCCCCGTCTGGCTGATGTAATTCATAGATTCAAAATAAATAGCCTAAATTTACGTAAACCGTCCAACGTATTCAATGTCTCAAATAAACACCTTTGCTGCATTCTACGCTTTTTCTTCGGGTGCCCTGATCTTATTGGGAGCCATGCTCTTATTCAAGCCCGATAAAACGAATTCCCGGGCCAATCGATGGCTCGGGCTATTCTATGTTATTCTTGCCTGCACCTTTGCGCAACTTTTTTTGGAAGAGTTTGGCATCGGAGGAAGTTTTTTAGTCCACCTGCTCGAGCTTCCCCGATGGGCAATGTTTCCCTGTCTGTTTATGGCGGTCCGGCATTATACTTCACCTTCTTCTTCGGTCAAGGACTGGATTTTCCACTTCGTGCCCTTTCTGCTGTTCCTGTTGTTTTCCATCGTCTATCTTATGCCGGTTCTCTTTGATTACGAAAATCGTATCCCCCAGCTACCGCACTGGATGCGTTTTACCATTAGGTACTTTTTCTTTGTCCAGATAGTCTTTTATTGGGTCGTTTGTTTCTCCTTGTTCCGTCGGCACCAAAAGAATATAAGGAAGCTGGCCTCCTTTACAGAAAAAATTGACCTGGTATGGCTAAAGTATCTATTGATATCCGTACTTCTGCTGATCCTGATCCGCCTTTGGGGCCTATCGAATATTCATTCAGCAAGCTTTACACCAATTCTGTATTTTTTTGGAGTTATCCCTTTGGCGTACTCAACACTGACCCAAAAGTCCATCTATTCCGTCGAGCTATACCAGCAACCTGACGATACCGAAATATCAACCAAAAGAGAGCCCCATGAACGACTCACCGCAGAACAGGTCACTGCGCTCAGGGATATCGTATTGACAGATACTGTATCAAAAAAAATATATCTTGATCCTACGCTGACACTATCTGCACTGTCAGCTCAACTAGGTATCAACGCCCACGAACTTTCCTATGTGTTGAATAATGGGCTGGGAAAGAACTTTTACCAGTTTATCAATGAGCTTCGTACCGAAGAAGCGAAAGTACTTCTGTTGTCGGATAATACCAAGCACCTGGATATGCTCGGTGTGGCTATCATGGCGGGTTTTAATTCGAAAACAACTTTTTATACGACATTTAAAAAAACGACAGGACTAACACCAAAAGAATATATCAGAGCAAATTCAAAAGAAACGGGCACTAAATAAGTTCATCTGCATCCAAACGAACTGGTGCAGGCCATTAAAGCCCTATCATTGTTTCAAAAAAGATAATTATGAAAACAATGAAATCAGTCTTGTGGGCAGCTCCGACAAAATTTGGGGCAGTCATCTGCAGCTTCATGCTCGGCACCTTTTTATTTACGGTGAACTGTTTTGCACAGGCTTCCGTCATGTCAAGTTCCAATCTAAAAGATGAGAGGCTGCGCTCTGGAGCAAAGGAAGAGTTCGTGGGATTTTATCAATTCCCCAACAAAGTCGCCTTTATCGAATTCAGTCTGAAAGATGGAGTTCTGATAGCAAAACAGCTTTGGGATGACAAAGAATACCAACTGAGTCAAATAAATGAAACATTTTTTGAGTCAGAGAAGGAGGGGCACACGATCGAATTTCTCAAGGACAATGACGGCCATTTTACCAAAGCAAAATTATTGGGAAGGATAGTCGTATCAAAAGTTACGTTCAATCCTACAATCGTCAGAAGTTTATCGGACGCCCAGCTCAAAAGGCTCCAAGGAACCTACGTACTGGAAGATGACAATAACCTTAAGATGGAAGTGCGGGCTGTGGAAAACGGGCTGACAATAAAACAGCTATGGGACAATAAGGAAACTTCCTTTACACCCAGATCGGAAACCTTTTTCCTAAATGCGGATGGTACGTTCCCACTGACTTTCGAACTGACAGACGGAGAGGTAACAAAGGTCATCTGTTTTGAAAATGATATATGGAAAATATCGAAGTAAAATTAACACTAAAAGTAGGCAGCGAAATTGTCTCTGACTCAAGACCAATCTATTCAAACATGATGAAACTATTGTTAAGTACTATATTTTCAAAATCAGCACCTTTTTCGCTTCTGATTTTGTTCGCTCTTTGGGCCAATGTAGGTGTCGGGCAGCAGGTATCTGACGAAAATTTCAGCTACCCGATTATTGATCCCAAATATAGTTTAGGAAATGGCCCACTGATATTATTCGACGAGGCACACAATAATGCTTCGACTTTAAAAGGTGCATATTCTGCATTCCGTAAATTGCTTACAGCAGACGGCTATACAGTAGTGGCAAGCAAGGAAAAGGTGACTTCTCAAGTACTGAAAAAAGCTAGGGTCTATGTAACGGTTAATGCCATGTACGACCTGGAAGACTGGAACCTGCCGGCGCGATCGGCCTTCTCCAGGCAGGAAATAAAAGATCTTTCCGACTGGGTTGCCAATGGCGGCAGTTTGTTCTTAGTTACAGATCATATGCCCTGTGGAGGCTCTGTCAGCGAGCTGGCAGAAAGGTTCGGGATCAACATATTGAACGGATTTGCCATCCGCAGGGATGGTCTGCCGGAAGTGTTCTCGAAGAAAAAAAAGACACTTTTGCCGAGCGAGATCACCGCCCATCCCGGGATGGAAATCGACAGCGTCATGTGCTGGGGCGGAACGGGTTTTATCGCTCCGTCACATGCCAAGGCTATTACCGTACTTGGCGAAAATTATAGGATATACCTGCCCAGTGATGTCTCCCAGATCAAAAGAAGAGTAGTAGATACCGTTCCCTATATCTCAGGTATGGGACTGGTTAATGGCGCTTATCTCAAATTTGGCAAGGGTCGGATCGTCATGTTTGGAGACGGCGCACCCTTCTCAGCACAACTTCAGGGCATAAAAAGTGAAAAAAGGGGGATGAACCATCCCAGTGCAGGGCAGAATGCACAATTTTTATTAAATATCATCCATTGGCTGGACAAAATTTATTAACGCTATGGTCCCTTTTTGTATCCATTGGAAGCCTATAAATGGCTGTTGAAGCTGTGATAAAGCAAACCGTGTCATAGCGTTCGCTTTACAATCCCTTTTCGCTTATATCCAAAAATAAGTTTTAGTTGACCTATCTTATCAAAAACCTGCTGGAACTCTTGCCGTGACAGCTGAGTATCCACTCCTTTTTTCAGTCTGTTCTTTCCGAAAAGCCTGATTTCTACATTAGCTCCTTGGTATCTACCCCTCTTTCTTCCATATTCTTCTTAATGATTTTCCCGTCCATATATTCAAAATGTCGTCCATTTTGAATATAGTTATTCCAGCGCCAAAAACACAATGGATTTATTTTGTACAACCGATAAAGTATTTGATTTTCTGGAGCCGGATCGGTTTCTTTTATAAACTGCTCAAATCCGAAAGTTGAAAACCCGGGACTTTTAAAGGAAAAACTTTGCGTTGCAATAAAGGATCCATCTAAGTTGGCATATTTAAAATGGTTTTCATCGAGTTTATGGGCAATATATTTATTAACCACAGGCAGATTCGGAAATAATAAAACACTTAACACGAATATGATGATTGTCTTTTTTTTCATAATTTTTAATTTAGTTACATGCAGGGGTACTAGCCGGAGCCCTTGTTTGAATCAAGGAAACACCGGAGGCACCAGCATTCTTCATTGCACTCAGTTTTCCGTATAATCCTGCTGGTGTAGTAAAACCAACAGGACTATCAGGCACTACCAATGGATTTCCAGCACCAAGTGCCCCATTAAAAACATCTATCGCATAGTCAGTACAATTATAATCATTCAAATCATAAGATTTGTTACTCTTTGAAACCGCAATATTCCGAACATTGTTAAAGGCAGCTTCAGTTACCGTAACTGTATACCTAACGTCACTTCTACGAAAGTCAGAGTCTTCCTCAGCAATTGATGAGGTAACAACATTTTTTGTCGCCGTTATCCAAGTATCTTAGTAAATGGCTAAATCATTTTGAGATATAGAGAGTGAGCGAACGACGACGATGGCAAAGCCCTCCCCCTCCCCGCCCCCTTTTCAAAAACACGTATTTGCCACGTTTCATTTTTACTAAAAATATTAGCAATTTTGTCAACATGAACAGTCTTACATTCGTTTACAAAGGAAGGG
>NZ_VNHX01000040.1 GCF_008124885.1 Sphingobacterium allocomposti | reverse complement strand
ACCTATCGATATCACCGGCACTATCCTTAGTGTGAAGCGCAGCGTCACTAAGGATATGATGATAAAAGGGAGTCTGAGACTCCTGTTTAAGAGTCTGTCCGTAGAGAGCGCTTCACTCACTCTACGGACAGTGTGCTTCGATAAAGTCAGGCTGAGCCTGTCGAAGCCCAGCCTAGCATCTGTTCGACAGAACCTATCGATATCACCGGCACTATCCTTAGTGTGAAGCGCAGCGTCACTAAGGATATGATGATAAAAGGGAGTCTGAGACTCCTGTTTATGAGCCCGTCCGTAGAGACCGCTTCGCTCACTCTACGGACAGTGTGCGCGCTATGAGCTATCGGCTATTAGCCTTAGTGTTAAATTTTGGTCATGCTCTGCCAAAGTGTCATTAAGTTACGTTTTTATTGTTAACTTTGTAGTCTTTAAATTGAGCCATGTTAGAACTAGAACATACGACGAAAACCCATGACGAGGCTCGTCAGGGTGAAGCCTTGGATATGTTGCCTACAGGTCAGTCGACCGGAAGGAAGCTGTATATTGAAAGCTACGGTTGCCAGATGAATTTTTCAGATAGCGAGATCGTGGCATCCATTCTATTGGACCGCGGATTTGAAACGACGAAAGATTATAAAGAAGCCGATGTAGTGTTTATCAATACGTGTTCTATTCGGGAGAATGCGGAGCAGCGCGTGCGGAATAGGCTAAAAGAATTTGAATCGGCCAAGAGTAAGAACCCCGGTATGATCGTGGGCGTGCTCGGCTGTATGGCGGAACGTCTGAAGTCTAAGTTTTTGGAAGAAGAGAAATTGGTGGATGTGGTTGTTGGACCGGACGCTTATCGAGACTTGCCTAATTTAATTGATAAAGTAGACGACGGCAATCGTGCGGTTAACGTACTATTGTCCCGTGAAGAGACGTATGCCGACATCAACCCGGTTCGTCTGAACTCGAACGGAATTTCAGCCTTTATCTCTATTATGCGCGGCTGTGATAACATGTGCTCGTTCTGCGTCGTGCCGTTTACCAGAGGGAGGGAACGCAGCCGTGATGCACAATCTATAGTAAAGGAAGCACAGGACCTGTTTAACGCAGGGTACCGGGAAGTGACTTTGTTGGGACAGAACGTAGATTCGTACAAATACTCAGCTCCGGCGGTGGAAGGAGAAGAGCCGGCGGCAACAGTGAACTTTGCGCAGTTATTGGCACTCGTGGCCGACGTCAGCCCTGAGCTGCGGGTTCGATTCTCGACATCCCATCCGAAAGACATCACCGATGAAGTGCTGTATACCATGGCCCGTTACGAAAATATCTGCAAGTATATACACTTGCCGGTACAATCCGGAAATTCCCGTATCCTTGACCTCATGAACAGGACGTACGATCGTGCGTGGTATATGGAACGGGTCGACGCTATCCGGCGTATTATTCCGGCATGCGGAATTTCGACGGACGTCATTACAGGCTTTTGTACAGAAACGGAAGAGGAGCATCAGGACACGTTATCGATGATGGACTATGTAAAATACGATTTTGCCTATATGTTTGCCTATTCGGAGCGTCCCGGCACCTTGGCTGCAAAGCGTTACGAAGATGATATTCCGGAGGATGTCAAGAAAAGACGTTTAACGGAAGTGGTAAACAAACAACAGGAGCATAGTCTATACCGGCTGCAGGGGTATGTAGGGAAAGTACATAAGGTGTTAATTGAAGGTTTTTCGAAGCGGTCTGATCAAGACTACTGCGGACGGAACGACCAAAATACCATGGTGGTATTCCCTGTTGACGAGCGCTTCAAGCCCGGACAATATGTGCATGTACTGGCCGAGCGCTGTACTTCGGCTACGCTGATCGGAAAAATTATTGACTAACTTGTAAAAAGAGAAATTATCGTGGATATTCAGGACATAAAAAATAGGTTTGGAATCATTGGTAACTCTCCCTTACTGAACAGAGCTATTGATGTTGCCAGGCAGGTTGCGCCTACCGATATTTCTGTTTTGATTCAAGGGGAAAGCGGCTCCGGTAAGGAGGTGTTTTCTCATATTATCCACCAACTTAGTGCACGGAAGCACGGGTCGTTTATTGCTGTTAACTGCGGTGCCATTCCGGAGGGTACGATCGATTCCGAGCTGTTCGGTCATGAAAAAGGTTCGTTTACCGGTGCCCATGAAGCGCGGAAAGGATATTTTGAGGTGGTGGATGGCGGTACTATTTTTCTCGACGAAGTTGGGGAATTACCTTTAGGTACGCAGGCCCGTCTTTTACGTGTGCTGGAGACGGGAGAATATATCCGGGTAGGATCTTCCAAGGTGCAGAAAACGAATGTACGGGTGGTTGCTGCGACTAATGTTGATGTTTATGAAGCTGTAAAAAAAGGCAAGTTCCGTGAAGATTTATACTATCGTTTAAACACCGTTCCACTGCGGATACCTCCGTTGCGGGAGCGCCCCGAAGATATAAACCTACTTTTCCGGAAGTTTATCGTGGATTTCTCGGACAAATATCGTACCCCGGGCGTGCAGCTGACACCGGATGCACAAGAGATGCTGATGAAATATACATGGCCCGGAAATGTGCGTCAACTAAAAAATATTGCTGAGCAAATCGCCGTACTGGAAAACGAGCGGATTGTCAATGCGGGCATATTATCGAAATACCTTCCCATGGAGCAGCAGGTGTCGTCGTTACCGGTATTTGTGAAGGATGGCGGTAAGGAAGATTTTTCGGAGCGTGATTTGCTGTATAAGGTACTTTTCGACATGAAAAAGGATATGGTCGATCTGAAGAAGCTGGTTGTAGAGCTCATTCAGAATGGTGTCAACCCGAGGACTTTTGAGGAAAACTCGCCGTACATCAACCAATTATACCGCGAAGTGACGCCCTCGCCGGCTTATATCGGCGAAGAGGCTAAACAACCTACATTGACGATACACAATCCGAACCAGAACGCTAAAGGGAATAACGACTTTACGTCTTACGACACGCAGGATGCAGAGGAGGTGGAAGAATCCTTATCTTTGGTCGAAAAAGAGTCGGATCTGATTAAGAAGGCGTTGAAGAAACATAAAGGCAAGCGAAAAGCTGCGGCGCGGGAGTTGGGAATTTCCGAACGGACGTTATATAGGAAAATTAAAGACTTAAATTTAGATTAGTACTGCTATTATGCATAGAATCCTTTCGATAGTGTTGGCCATATGTTGTCTTTCGTTTTCAGGATGTGGCGTTAAATATGGTTTTAGTGGAGGTTCTATTCCTCAAAATATGAAGACCGTTAATGTTCAATTTTTTGAAAACATAGCCCCAATGGTGTATCATACCCTTAGCCAGAACTTCACCGAGGGCTTAAAAGAGCGTATTCGAAGCCAATCGAGGCTCAGCCAGGTAAATGGTGATGCGGACGCGACATTTGAGGGGGTGATTACAGGCTATGATATCACGCCGGCAGCGGTTGAAGCAGGTTCGGACCGTGCAGCACTTAACAGGTTGACAATTACTGTTAAGGTCAAATATACGAACCGGTTGGATGAGACCGGTGAAAGTAGTTTTGAACAGTCCTTTTCGCAATTCAGGGAGTTTTCGGGAAACGTGCAAGGCCAAGAGGAAACAATAAACCGGGAAATCATACAACTGTTGACGGAGGATATTTATAATCGCGCATTTGCCAACTGGTAGACTAGTGTATGGAGAATCAAGAGATGTCACTAAAAGAGCTATTTCATCGTGCGTTGGTCAACCCCAAGGAGCTGTCTTCAACGCACTGTGATCTGTTGATGCAGAAGTTTCCCTATGCACAGCCTTTACATTTTGCATTGGAGCGCCGTAAGTTTCTTTTAGGAGAGCTTGATAATCTGGGCACGCGGGCTATTTTATTGGCGGGTAGCCCGACTTGGCTATATGAGTACGTTCAGAAGCCTATTCAGGAATCTGCTCCTTTGGTAGAGACTGTTGACGACGACTATGTGCCTTTCGAAGAGCTGTCCTGGCCTGTCGGACCAACGGCTGAGCGGGAGGACAGTACATCGGAATCTGCTGATCGGCGTGAAGATGAGGACACGGTAGAAGAGCCGCAGAAAGAACAAGACGAGCTGATCGAACCTGTTGGGCAGGCTCAACAACCGGACTTGGCTGATGACGAGCAGGCGTTGGAGACCCTTGTACAGGAAGGGATCGGTGGCGGAGACTATTTCGCGCTGCATGCCAAGGAGCAGGAACAGGAGCGTAACGACCTCGATGCCGTCGTGTCGTCGGGAGCAAATACCGACGAGGATATCAGTTTATATAACGACCAGCTGATGCCGTATAGTTTCCGTTGGTGGTTGCATAAGACAAGGCTTGAGTATGCTGACACGTACCGGCCATTTGCAAGTCCTTATTTACCTGTAGATAATAAACCGTCCTTTGATCAGGGAGAGTTGGATCGCATTATTTTAGACCAGCAGATTAGAGAGCACATTATTCATCTACAGAGCCCGGAGGACAAGTTGAGTGAAGAAGTCAGGCAGCGCGCTGTGGAATACACGAGAAAGGATAAAACGGCAGAAGTTATCGAACGATTTATCCGGGAGGAGCCGCAAATACAACCTCCGCCGGCTGAGAACCTGAACACGGAAAATAAAGCCCGGAAGAGCTCGGAAGAGCAGTTCGATCTGGTGACGGAGACGCTGGCGAACATCTATGCCGACCAGGCCATGTATGTAAAAGCAATAGAAGTCTATAAAAAATTAATTTTGAGATTTCCAGAAAAAAAATCGTATTTTGCGGCCCGAATTAAAGAGTTGGAAGAAAAACTATATTAACAAAATAAAGAAATGCAGACATTTTTGATTATCCTGATTGTATTGACAAGCGTGTTGTTGGCGCTGATCGTGTTGATTCAAAATCCTAAAGGAGGAGGTTTATCGTCAGGATTTGCCGGGAGTTCGAATTTAATGGGTGTACAGCGTACTGGCGATTTCCTGGAAAAGGGCACATGGGGTTTAGCTATTGCCTTGATGGTGTTTTGTTTGGCAATTAATATTGTAGGACCTTCTTCGGGCAGCCGTGCAGGTGGATTAGGCGATCAGATTGAAGCTCCAGCGCAGACGTCCCCGTTAAACTTGAATGGCCCAGCCCAACAGCAGGCTCCTTCTACAACGACTCCGGCAACAGCGGATTCAACAAAGTAGGAAGAACGTATAAGAAATAGGAAAGCTCCGCACGAACTGTATGCGGAGCTTTTTTTATGCTTTATATTCTCTTCATATGTCGGGGGGACTTTTTGCGTTGGCAGCACACGGCACGATGATGACAGGATGACACAGCAGGATTCAGAACGTGTCATTTTGTAAGATGCCGAAGATGAAAAATTGTCAACAAACGGGGCTTTTTTCCATTTGGCATAATTGGTGATGCAGAAGTGGTGATTAAACGTAATAAAAACATAAAACTAAATAATTATGGCATTAAGTATTAAACCTATCGGAGACAGAGTTGTGGTAGAAGCAGCTCCTGCAGAAGAAAAAACAGCATCGGGAATCTATATTCCAGACACTGCGAAAGAAAAACCTTCTCAAGGAACAATCGTAGCAGTAGGCGCTGGAAAACCAGAAGAACCTCTTACTGTTAAAGTTGGTGACAAAGTGTTATATGGCAAATATGCAGGCACAGAGATCACCTACGAGGGTAAAGAATATTTAATTATGCGTGAATCAGACATCTACGCAGTACTGTAAGAAAAAATTAAGTTAAAATTTAAAAAAAAGTAATGTGTTAAGAAGTATAGAGACGATCTCGATACTTCGTGCTAACTACTAAAATACCAAAAAACATGGCAAAACAAGTAAGATATAATGTTGAAGCACGTGACGCGCTAAAGAAAGGCGTGGACACTTTGGCAAACGCGGTGAAGGTAACGTTAGGACCTAAAGGCCGTAACGTAATTATCGAGAAAAAATTTGGATCTCCGATGATTACCAAAGACGGTGTATCTGTCGCTAAAGAGATAGAGCTGAAAGATGCTTTAGAAAACATGGGCGCACAGATGGTGAAAGAGGTTGCGTCGAAAACTGCAGATCAAGCAGGTGACGGAACTACAACAGCTACGGTTTTGGCTCAGGCGATCGTAGCTCCAGGTCTGAAGTCTGTGGCTGCCGGTGCTAATCCGATGGATTTGAAGCGTGGTATAGACAAAGCTGTAGCGGCAGTTGTTGCTAACTTGAAGTCGCAATCACAAGTTGTTGGAGCTGATAACAACAAGATTAAACAAGTTGCTACGATTTCAGCTAACAACGACGAAGTTATCGGTTCGTTGATTGCTGAAGCCATGGAAAAAGTCGGTAACGACGGCGTTATCACTGTAGAAGAAGCGAAAGGAACAGAAACGGAAGTGAAGACTGTGGAAGGTATGCAGTTTGATCGCGGTTATTTGTCTCCTTACTTCGTGACGAACTCTGACAAAATGGAAGCGGAGTTGGATAGCCCTTACATTTTGATCTACGACAAGAAGATCAGCAACATGAAAGAGTTGCTGCCTATCTTGGAAAAACAGGTACAAACAGGCAAGCCCTTGTTAATTATCGCGGAAGATTTAGATGGTGAAGCGCTAGCTACGTTGGTAGTAAACAAGATCCGTGGTTCTTTGAAAGTTGCAGCTGTTAAAGCTCCTGGCTTCGGCGACCGCCGTAAAGCGATGTTAGAAGATATTGCTATCCTAACTGGTGGTACGGTTATCTCTGAAGAGAGAGGTTACAAGTTGGAGAATGCAGAGCTTTCTTATTTAGGACAAGCGGAGAAAGTTGTAGTTGACAAAGATAATACAACGATCATCAACGGTTCCGGCAACGTGGAAGATATCAAAGCCCGTGTTGCTCAGATCCGCTCTCAGATTGAGACAACAACTTCTGACTACGATCGTGAGAAGTTGCAAGAGCGTCTTGCGAAGTTGTCGGGCGGTGTAGCTGTTCTTTACGTTGGAGCTACTACTGAAGTTGAGATGAAGGAGAAAAAAGACCGTGTAGACGACGCGTTGCATGCAACCCGTGCTGCGGTAGAAGAAGGTATCGTTGCTGGTGGTGGTGTGGCCTTCATCCGTGCTACTGAAGCGTTGGCAGATTTGAAGGGTGCAAATGAAGATGAGACTATCGGTA
Source organism: Sphingobacterium allocomposti (assembly GCF_008124885.1). GTDB lineage: Bacteria > Bacteroidota > Bacteroidia > Sphingobacteriales > Sphingobacteriaceae > Sphingobacterium > Sphingobacterium allocomposti. Next base: position 5,202 of record NZ_VNHX01000040.1, on the reverse strand, counting down.
TTGAGATCATCAAACGCGCTATCGAGGAACCTCTTCGTCAGATCTGTAACAACGCAGGTATAGAAGGTGCTGTGGTTGTTCAGAAAGTGAAAGAAGGATCAGGAGACTTCGGATACAACGCGCGTACTGACGCTTATGAGAACTTAATTGCTGCGGGCGTTATCGATCCAACTAAGGTTTCACGTGTTGCATTGGAAAACGCTGCTTCTGTTGCTTCTATGTTGTTGACAACAGAGTGCGTGTTGGCTGATGAGCCAGAAGAGAACAACGCTGGTGCCGGTGCTCCTCCAATGGGCGGCGGTATGCCAGGCATGATGTAAGATTACCAACACATCATATTATAACAAAGGCCCTGATTTTCCAGGGCCTTTGTCGTTAAAAGGAGTGACAGGCAAAAACATCCGCCGGTATAGTCGACGTTATTTGTGCTGTCCCGCCTCTTTATTATAAATTGTGTCCAACAGGGCGTATAGTCTGGGGTGATCTTTTTGTAGAGATGTGGGTTTTTGAAAGAAGTATTCCGAAATTACCGCTAGAAACTCGGCCTCGTTCGTAGCCGCGTAGTCGGCTATATCGGATTGTCCCTTTCGGATGCGTTCAATAGTCCGGTGCATTTCTGTGAGCCACGGTTTTATTAAAGCTTTTGGAATCAGATATTCTGGAATTCCATCCACTTCACCATCCGCTTTGTCTATAAGATGGACAAACTCATGGATAGCTGTATTGTGATCGCTTGTCATGGAGAATCCTTCCCGGAGCGAAGAGAGCGACAATATCATCTTGCGGTTTAGCACGCCATCGCCAACCATGCCCACGATTCGGTTATCTGGCTTGTCTATGTCGTAACGCTCGTCGAATGTGGCAGGGTAGATAATTACTTCGTCGAGATTTTCGTACGACCAATGTTTGAAGTGGAAAGCTATCGGATATTTACTTTATATTTACTATCCGTTACCTTTAGGAAAGTAACTATTTTTATGAGTGTGGTTAATAAGGGCATAAGTAAAGGAAGTATATTGGCACTAAAAGATGCCATTGAATTACTGAGTGGAAAGTGGAAATTCTGCATTTTGCATAATTTGCACCACTACGGGACAATGCGGTTTAAGGACTTGCAAGAAGCGGCAGTAGGTATAACTCCAAAAGTGTTGTCAAAAGAGCTGCAGGAATTGGAAAATAATTTGCTGATCACCCGAACGGTTAATAACACAAAACCGGTTACGGTGTGTTACGCACCGACTAAGCATGCTATAGACGTTCTTCCTGTCATTAGTGCTCTTCTTGATTTTGGGGAAAAACATAGGAAAATAATAAAAGGAAGATAATTTAAAAAATTGAGTCGCAAGTATCATTCCCTATAAATTCATATAGAACAGTTAAGCGGCTAAGGAACGAATAAACCGGCACTGCGAATTATGAGCCATAAATGTTCGCGATATAGTTTATTACTTACCAGGACTATGCGGGGCAGAGGAACATAATAGCTTGATAGAGAAATGGCTTCTTTTCGAATCGGGGGAACTTCGATAAGCCGTATAAATGAAAAACCGCCTTTAAAGGCGGTTTTGAATCTTGACTTCTTTGGAGTCTTTCTGTAGCCCGTAGGGGAATAACACCTTTCGGACATCAGTCTCTTTATCAGTATTTTACAAGCCTTCTATTTCCCTGCTCACCGAATCGCTCACTGGTTTGACATACGTTTTAGCTGCAATTGCTATAGTACTAAGATAAGAAAAATTTTAATAGATTTTATGGGATTTTGCGAATGCTTTATAGAAAAAACTAACCAAGGTTAAGCTCCCCTTGTTCATTATCGACGTCTTTTGTCTAACTCGGAAAAAGTCGATATTGTCCATGATAATGCCGATAAATTAAATTTTAATTATCCTACAGTTTCCTTTCTTTGCTTTTACTAAAACGACGATTATAAACAAATCTCTTAAACAAGACATTTCAGACTAATCGCTCGTCATAAAATAAACAACATTGTACCTGATTCAATCGTAGATGAAAAATCAACAAACCAATCGTCAAATGACGATCGCATTTATTTTGGTCACCTCTTTGTTTTTTTTATGGGGGTTTGCCCATAATCTGGATCCCATATTGATTCCTCATCTTAAACGTTCATTTTTACTTACCACCGCACAATCCACATTAGTGGATTCTTCAGTATATATTGCTTATTTCCTTATGGCATTGCCAGCAGGATTGCTAATGAAAAGATTTGGGTACAAAAAAGGAATAATCGTTGGACTTTTCACTTTTGCTGTGGGTGCCTTCCTTTTCATTCCGGCTGCGGACTTCCAGTCATTTACTTTTTTTCTAGTTGCGTTATTTATTATTGCTTGCGGGCTTACGATACTTGAAACCATAGCTAATCCTTATATAAGTGAATTGGGTCCAGAAAAAAGTAGTATCCAGCGTCTGAATCTTGCACAATCATTTAATGGACTTGCAGCAGCTTTGGCACCTGTTATTGGATCACGTATTATCTTGATTAAGGGGATTTCTGATGAAGAGTTGGCGGTCCTGTCGGATCCCGAAAGAAAGATTGCTTTGGCGGCAGAAGCCAGTACGGTCAAGGAACCTTATTTTATTTTGGGTCTACTATTGATTATTATCGCCGTTATTTTTTCTAGGATCAGATTGCCAGAGTCTCCGCGCATAGAAGAATCGACACACCAAAAAAGAAAGTCGATATTCTCTACATTGAAAAATCATAACCTGCGATGGGCAGTAATTTCCCAATTTTTTTATGTAGGGGCACAGGTTTCAGTCTTTAGCCTTTTTATTTTATATGCTACAGAGGTTGTCGCTATTACAGAAATCACAGCTGCAGATTTTCTTGCCGCATGCGGCATTGCCTTCCTATTGGGAAGATTTCTTGGAACTTTCTTTATGAAATACATAGCCCCTCATCGACTATTGGGGCTCTATGCGATTGCTAATATTTTTCTTTCAGCATTTGCGATGTACGCTACAGGGATGATTGCAATATATACAATTATAATAATCTGTTTTTTTATGTCGATAATGTTTCCAACAATATTTGCGATGGGAATAAGCAAATTAAAAGAGGATAGAGAATACGGAAGTAGCTTACTGGTTATGTCCATAGTCGGAGGAGCGATCTTACCTGGGGTCTTTGGTTTGATCAGTGATTTTTCAGGAAATATCCAAATTGGTTATATTGTCCCACTTATTAGTTTTCTTGTAATAGCGTATTTTGCTCTATACAAGTATAAATCAGTTTAATATTATTTCACCATGAAAATCATTCAACCCCGGATTGAGCAGGTTCAATCGCAAGTCCCACCGGTCGTATTTGGTACCAGCGGACTTGGTAACCTATATGAAGAGGTGTCTTATGACACGAAATTGGCAATTGTTCGAGAATGTGTTAAGCATACTGAGCCTTTAACATTTTTTGATTCTGCAGGAAAATATGGAGCAGGTCTTTCATTGGAATCACTCGGAAAATGTTTAGCACAGCTGGGTGTGGAACCTTCAAAGGTCATAATCAGCAATAAACTGGGGTGGTATCGGGTGCCATTGGAAACAGCCGAGCCAACTTTTGAACCCGGCGTGTGGAAGGGTCTTGACTACGATGCAGTGCAGCGGATAAGCTATGACGGAATAAAAGCTTGTTTTGAACAGGGAAATCAGCTACTAGGCTCTTATAAAGCTCAGTGGGTTTCGGTGCATGATCCAGACGAATATCTTGCCAGAGCAAAAACGCCAAAAGAAGAGGAAATGCTATACCAAGATATTATAGATGCATATCAGGCGCTACAGGAGCTGAAAGAAGCCGGTGAAGTTACTGCAATAGGAGTTGGTAGCAAAAATTGGAATATTATTAAAAAAATAGCTAATGAAGTTCAACTGGATTGGGTCATGATCGCCAATAGTTTGACCATCCATGATCATCCTATGCCGTTGTTGAACTTTATCTCAGAGTTAAAAAGAAAAGGAGTCTCCGTTATAAACTCTGCCGTTTTCAATGGAGGTTTTCTAGTAGGAAGTGATTATTACAATTATCAACTTGTCGATCGCAACACAGAATATGGACGTACGCTTTATGAATGGCGGGAAAAGTTCTGGACTATCTGTAAAAAATTTGGAGTAACGCCTGCCGAGGCCTGTTTCAATTTTGGATTTAATATTGAAGGAGTGGTCAGCATTGCTTTAAACACTACGAAGCCGAATAAAGTTCAAGTCAACGTTGAAATGGTTAAAAAAGAAATTCAGGACAAGTTTTGGGATGAAATTATTGCCGAAGGACTTATCGAAACAAGAATCTGCTATGAAAATAGAAAATAGTATGGATACCTGTATCTGCACAAAACCGGGTGATCTTAAATACGTGAGAAAGCCTGTGCCAGAAAGGCAGCCAGGGCATAGTATAGTGCGCATTAAAACAGTAGGAATCTGCGGAACTGATATACACGCTTTTGAAGGAAGTCAGCCCTATTTTAGCTACCCACGTATTTTGGGGCATGAAATCGCTGCGGAAATAATGGAAACCGACGATCCCAGGTTTTCACAAGGTGAAAATGTCGCCTTATTGCCGTATATATCGTGTGGTAAATGTATTGCTTGTAGGCGGAAGATAAATAACTGTTGTGTAGAAATGCAGGTAATTGGAGTTCACGTTGACGGAGCATTACAAAACTATCTGTCTGTTCCGTCTGACCTGTTAATTAAAAGTGAGGGGCTAGGTTTAGATGAGCTAGCATTAGTTGAACCACTGGCGATCGGGGCTCATGGCATTAGGAGAGCCCAATTACTATCTGGTGAGTTTGTTCTTGTCATTGGTGCGGGACCCATCGGTCTAGGTACGATGGAATTTGCACGCATAGCCGGGGGGAAAGTAATAGCGATGGATATAAATGAAGACCGCCTTAAGTTTTGTGAGAAAGAATTGGATGTAGGATATACCATAAAAGCTGGGCAGCCGGACACATTAAAAAACTTACAGGAAATTACAAAAGGAGATTTACCTACTGTTGTAATTGATGCAACAGGCAATCAACAGGCTATTGTTAATTCGCTTAATTTCGTTGCTCACAGTGGAAGGCTCGTATTAATTGGTCTTCAAAAAGATAGAGGGTGTAAAGTAAACTGTGTCAAATAAAGAATTTTTATATTAGACACAGCAAATGGAAAAAGAGGAATTTGATTTTGAACGCTTCAAAGAGG
>NZ_VNHX01000039.1 GCF_008124885.1 Sphingobacterium allocomposti | reverse complement strand
TTGCAAAAATATCTTCCGGAAAAAGACTCGGACTATTGGATGGTAATGCTTTGAATAGTATGTTTGCCATATTGTTTGGGTACACCTAAAAATAACCATTTTTTAGGACAAACAATAAAAATCCCCGACACTTTCACGTATCGGGGATTCCTTTTTAAAAAAAGGCTTTTTAGACAACCTCTTTTTTTTAAATAAGTAGCAGCCAACTGGGCAATTAAAACAGAAGATGTACTATGAGTCCGCACAGTCCGCAGAGTTAGTGAAGCGGTCTCTACCCACTGCCTATCCTTCGACACGCTCGCGATAGCAATGTCAGGCTGAGCCCGTCGAAGCCAAGTGCCAATAGAAAATAGCCTCAGTCCGAAAAAAATGATCGCGTAGACGTCCGATGTTTATAGCGGGCATACATTTCTATAAATGTGTAAACCTTCAGGATTATCTTTCTAATCAGGGTGTGTCAGTCGGATAATAATTGAATCCCAAGCTAGCGTCTATTTTATTTTAAATTAAAGTATTTTCTTTTAAGTGGTTATTTATTATATTTGTCTATCAATTATAATGAATTATGATTACGTCAGCGCTTTTTTCCACAGAAGAAGCTTTGCTGTTACTGCGTTGTCTTTTTCGCTCCGGCCCGCCGTTGATATATTTGCGAGGGCAAGCACGCGGCAGCTTATACGTACACATTTTAAGCCACTTATCGGGATGCCGTTGGCTGTGCCGGTCTGCTGTGCTACGGACGTTCCGCTCTCTTCTCTGTTTCCTTTCCATGTCCCTTAGCAGTCTAGCATTACCTGCGCAGGTTGAACAGCAGGAGGAGACCGAGGAGGCCCTTCTTGAACAATTGGTGGAAGGCAATATCGGGGACCTCGATCCATCGGACTTCCACGACCGGCTACAGTATTACCTCACCCGGCCGTTGGATCTGAATAAAGCCAGCGAACGCGATTTTGTTGATTTCGTGTTTCTAACTCCATTGCAGATCTCCAATATTATTAAACACCGGAACATATCCGGTAATTATCTGTCCGTGCTGGAGTTACAGACCGTCGAGGGGATGGATTTGCAGACAGCGGAAATGCTGGCTCCCTTCGTTACGGTTTCAAGCACGGCCGGGATTCCGGTAGATCGCTGGAGGCAGCTTTTGAAAGAAGGCAGGCACGAGCTGACCTTACGCTTTGGGAGAGTGCTGGAAAAGCAACATGGCTATCATGTCAAAGACAAAAGGCGTGCGCATTATCTCGGCGATCCGAACAGATATATGCTGCGCTATCGGTTTAATTACAACGATCGTCTCCGTCTGTCGTTTAATGCAGAGAAAGACGCGGGGGAGGCCTTTTTTCGCCACGGACAGAAGTGGGGCTTCGATCATTATGGTATAAGTTTATACGCGAAGCCCTTGGGTGTGTTGCGTGAATTTGTGATAGGCGACTTTATCATGCAGACAGGGCAGGGGCTTGTGCTATGGAATGGGCTGAGCTTTGGGAAAGGCGCGATGATGACCACCAGCGCCCGCCAGGGTGTTGGATTTCGAAGCCATACGGCAATGAACGAACACCATTACCTAAGGGGCGGGGCAGCCCGGCTTGCTGTCGGGAATATCGCGTTTACACCTTTTGTTTCCTGGCGCCGGCTAACGGGCAATGTAGACAGGGGACAGCTGCCACCGATTATATCGTCAATTTCGACTTCCGGACTACATCGCACGCCCACAGAGATAAGAAATAGGAGAAGCGTGAATCAGTTTATGACCGGACTCGATGTGACCTATCAATACCGGCGCCTGAAGCTTGGCTTAACAGGTGTCTACACACAATTTGACGGCGTGCTGACGCGGAGCGACCACCCGCGGTACCGATATGCATTTCAAGGAGATAGGCTGGTTAATATAGCACTGAACTATCAATATACCTATCGAAACGTTTACCTGTTCGGCGAGTCTGCGCACGAGTGGAATAGGGGATGGGCTACTATCAACGGAATTATTGCCAGTCTGCACCCAAAGATATCTGCCTTCTTTAACTACCGGAACTACAAACGCGACTACTACGCTTTTTTTGCCCAGGCCCTGGGCGAGTCCAGCGAGGTATCGAACGAAAAGGGTTTTTATGGAGGGATGTCGTACCGGCTGGACCGGAAATTAGAATGGGTGACCTACGCCGATCTGTTTACGTTTCCGTGGTTACGTTACCGGGTTGATATACCGAGCTCGGGGGCAGATATACTCTCACAACTGACGTTTCACTGGTATAAAAGAGGGAAGCTAAGCGTTCGCTACCGCTACCGTGTCAAGCAGGAAAATAGAGGTGGAGATGCCGTCCAGCCTGCAGTGGTCGGCGTCCTCCGTAACCAGGTAAGGGTGCATTTCCAATATAAACTTTCGCCATCCTGGGAGATCCGCTCGCGGGCAGAAGTGGTGTCTTACCTAAAAGAAAGCCAAGAGGACTACGGTGGCCTGTTCTTTCAGGATGTATTCTATAGGCTGCGTCAAGGCCGCCTTTCCGTTAACTCGCGCATCGCGTTGTTTAGCACGCAGTCCTATGATGCACGGCTCTATGCCTATGAAAATGACATTCCTCCGGCAAGCTCGTTTCCAATGTACAACGGAAAGGGCTGGCGTTCTTATATGAATATTCATTTCAGGCTGTCGAAGGAAATTGCCTTATGGCTGCGCTATAGTATGACACATTACACGGGGGTGGAACAGGTGGGCAGCGGACTCGATAGAAGTGAAGGGAATAAACGATCGGACGTAAAACTACAGATGCGTCTCCAATGGTGAAGGGTGATTTGGTAGCAGCGTTACGCAGAGCACCGTTTATCCGTGCTTTCGTCTTCTATGCAACGGGGATCCTGCTGGGTTACTATAGGCCGATGGTCGGGCTTTTGGGGCTTGTGCTTCACTGTACCGTGGGCGCTGCTCTCGTGCTGGCGGTCCTGGAATGGAAAAGGAAAGAATGGAGCCGGAAGATTTTTCCTTATTGTTTTTATGCTGTAGCCGTATTGGCCGGCTTGCTCCGGATCGGCGGTGAGCTGCCGCAGTACAGGGACAACGACGTCTCCCGTTTTGCCGGCGGGCATCTGCGGGGCATCATTGTCGACGAGCCGATATACAGGGAACGCTCAGTACGGTTTCCCTTTGATGTACACGGCATCGTCCGCCAAGGGAAGGAAACTGCGGCCAGTGGACGGATAATGGTCACGATTGCCCGTGACCCGCAGCGCGGGGACGACAAGAGGTACTATTACGGAGACGAGCTCCTCTGCACAAATAAGCTAGCAGAGATTAACCCCCCATATAATCCACAGCAGTTTGACTACCGGAGCTATCTTGCGAAGAAGAACATACACTGGCAGATGTTTCTGCGCCCTCCGGAAATACAGCAGATCCATGCGGAAAAGCGCTGGTCATTAATGCACAGCGCAATACAGTTCCGCAAAAAGCTTGCGGCAAAGATGGCCTTACACCTGTCCGACGAGGATGCTCTGGGGATAATGACGGCTCTACTTCTCGGCGACCGGGTGGCCTTCGCGCCCGAAGAGCTCTCGCTTTTTGTCGACACAGGGACGATACACGTGCTGTCCGTTTCCGGTTTCCATGTCGGTATAGTCTTCTTTCTGTTGAATTTCATACTCCGTTTCTGCGATCGTATTCCGTACGGAAGACGCTTTCGGGCGTGCATTATTCTTTTGTCTATTTGGTCTTATACCTTGGTGACCGGCGTGTCGCCGTCCGTCCTGCGGGCCGCTACCATGCTGACCTTTTTGTTGTGTGCGAAGTGGACAAACCGTGCCAATCAAAGTGTCAACTCACTTTTTGCCTCCGCGTTGTTCCTGCTTGTATTCGATCCGTTTATGCTTTTCAATATAGGCTTTCAGCTATCCTACCTGGCCGTTTTCGGTCTTTTTACCGTATACCCGTTATTAAATAAGCTCATTCCGTGCCGCAACCGGTGGGTAAGGGCGGCAGTGCAGCTGACCTTAGTGTCGTTGAGCGCGCAGCTTTTTACCGGGCCGCTTGCCGTGTTGTATTTCGGCCAGTTTCCTACCTATTTTTTACCGGCAAACCTGTTTGTCACTCTTCCTGTTACCTTGCTGATGTATCTGGGAATCCTGTTTTTATGTTCTCCTTTTCCGTGGATCAACGCGTATATCGGGGAAGCGATTAAGGTGCTCAGCCGCTTTATGCTGGACGGCTTACAGGTACTTACTGACCTTCCTTTCGCTCAGGTGGTAGGGATAAGCATGCCGAAAACAGCCTGCCTCGCGTTATACATCGTTATTTTCTCGGTGCTACTGACGAAATACTGCCGGAAAGCAGGCGGCTTATGGGTCGCGGCATCCGCATTTCTTTTTTTTCTGTGCACGTGGGCAAACGAGGCCATTCAGTTATTCCGCTTTCAGGGATTTAAGGTCTATAATCTGGGACAGGAGGTTGCTGCGGTGGGAATAGACCGGGGCCGTGTTACGTTGGTGTCGTCTTTTGATTCCTTAAATCACGAACAGCTTAAGAACAAGGTTTTGCCGGATGTTTATCGCTATGCCGCGCCTAAAAGGATAAGCTTTTATCCGGTTGATCGGAAGGAGGCCGGTCTATTACATGCCGGATGGGGGAAGCTCGGAATAATAGAACGTGGAGCAGACCTGCCTGCAGTCGAAGAATGCAGCGTTGTTCTGTGGCGGAACCTGAAACCGGAAGACATCGTACTTTTATCAGGGAGGAAAGGGCAGATATTCCTGTTTGACGGATCAACCAAAGCCCACGTGCTTAATGAGGTAATAAAGGCTGCAGATGCATTAGGCTTGTTGTATTATGTTTTGAAGGATAATTTTGCTTATGTTTGGACGAAGCCAGATTAAACATGGAAAACAAAAGTTTGACCATATTAGAGCAATACTGGGGCTATACCGCCTTCCGTCCGCTGCAGGAGGAAATTATAAATTCCATTTTGGCGGGACGGGACACGCTGGCGCTCATGCCTACGGGAGGAGGTAAGTCGATATGTTTCCAGGTGCCAGCAATGCAGATGGCCGGCATTTGTATTGTCATCAGCCCGCTGGTCGCATTGATGAAGGACCAGGTGGAAACACTGCGGAAGAAAGGCATTGATGCTATAGCGATTTTTTCAGGCATGTCACGAAGAGAAATCGATATAGCGCTGGACAACTGTATCTATGGCCGTATCAAATTTCTGTACCTTGCACCTGAGCGGCTCTACAGCGATCTGGTGCGCGAGCGTATCCGTCATATGAAAGTCAGCCTTTTCGCTGTTGACGAGGCGCACTGTATTTCGCAATGGGGATACGACTTCCGTCCATCTTACCTGCAGCTGGTCGGGTTACGTGAGCTGCATCCATCTGTACCTTTTTTAGCATTGACCGCGACGGCCACCCCCGATGTCGTTCAGGACATACAGGACAAGCTGGGGTTTGTCGGCGGGCAGGTGTTCCGGAAAAGTTTCCGTCGATCGAATCTGTCTTATATGGCGCTGGCCGAAGACGATAAGATGGGCCGTATGCTGCGGATGATTCAGAAGCTGGGCGGCGTGGGCGTCGTTTACGTGCGCAGCCGCCGCGAGACGCAGGAGATAGCCCGGTTCCTGGTGAATCACGGCATATCTGCGGAGAGCTACCACGCTGGCCTTGACGCGGCAACGCGGAACGCGCGGCAGGACGCCTGGATGGGCAACAAGGTACGCGTTATGGTGGCGACAAACGCATTTGGAATGGGCATAGATAAGCCCGATGTACGCTTCGTCCTACATCTGGGGCTGCCCGACTCACTGGAAGCGTACTATCAGGAAGCTGGAAGGGCAGGGAGAGACGGTAAGAAAGCTTTTCCCGTGTTGATGTACGATCAGGCAGACCGCGAAAGACTGTGGACGAATTATGAAGCCAGTTTTCCGCCGTTTTCTTTTATTCAGAAAGTTTACCATCACCTCGGTAACTATTTTCAGATAGCTTATGGAGCTGGAAAAGGCGTTACGTTCGATTTCGATCTGGTTGATTTCTGCAAGCGTTATCAAATCGATGTATACCCTACGGTAAGTGCACTCAAATTTTTAGAACGGGATGGCTGGATAGCGGTGTCTGAAGCTGTTTTTATACCGTCCCGATTTAAATTTGAAGTAGACTATCAGGAGGTTTACAAATTTCAGGTGCAGTCTGCAAAATACGATCCGCTGATAAAATTAATCCTCCGTAGCTACGGAGGGGTATTTGATTTTTATGTCCCCGTCCACGAATTTGAGTTTGCCAAGAAGTTGAAGACGTCTTATACGGCCGTTGTCGAGATGTTGTCGGGATTACAGAAACTGCAGCTTGCGTCCTATCTGCCGAAAACGGACGCGCCGCAGCTTGAATTTCTACAGCCGCGGGTCGACTACAAGAACCTCTATGTCGACACGGGCTTTATCGCCGAACGGAAAAAGGTTAAAGAAGGGCAGGTCAAAGCGATGTACGCATACCTCGATACGAAACGTTGCCGGAGCATCACCTTGCAGTCTTATTTTGGAGAGCAGGACGATCAGGCCTGTGGTGCCTGTGACCTATGCCTTGTCCGGAAACATCGCGCCGACATAACGCAAAAGCTTACCGAGGAAGTCAAAAACGCTCTTATGGGAGGTGAAAAGGACATTAAACAGCTTGTCGACGACCTGACGATAGGAGACGACAGTACCCGCCTCTCCGTTATCCGCTCCCTACTGGACAAGGAGCGCATTGTTTTGAAAGACGGATATTACAGATGGAATACGGATTTCTGAGTGTTTAGGGCGAACAGCACGCTCCACGGGAGATCAAGGTTGCCGCGTCGTAAATATTTGACAAAAGTGTGAAAAAGTTCAAAAAGTAAAGTTTTGATAACACTCCAATACTTGCTAATTTTACCGGCAAGGTAGAAAATCGTTCTCATCATGGCAAAAAAGTTATATGTTTCAAATTCCACAGAGTCTCCTCGGATGTTTAAAAACGATTTTTTGGAGTCGTTAACGAAGATACACTATACTGTGCCGTTGATTTTCTGGGTGCCGGTCATCTGTTATTTCATTTATAAAGCATATGTCATCGGAGAGATGCCGGCGGGAAGGATAGCCCTCTATTTTTTGTTCGGACTGGCGTTTTGGACGTTGGCGGAATACGTACTTCACCGTTGGGTTTTTCACTACTACCCGAAGTCGGCCTGGGGACAGCGCATTCACTTTATTTTCCATGGCGTACACCATGATTATCCGAAAGACCGGTTGCGCCTGGTTATGCCTTTATCCGCAAGTATCCCGATGGCGGCGGTCATCTACTTTATCTTTAGCCTCTTTTTTACCGAGTTTACGTTGGCGGCCTTTTTTTCGGGCTTCATCCTCGGGTATCTTATCTACGATGAGTGCCACTACGCGATGCACCACGCAAACTTTAAATCGGGGTTGTTTAAGAAAATTAAGGACCACCACATGTTGCACCATTATTCGGATCCTGAACGTGGGTTTGGTGTGAGCTCGGCGTTATGGGATATAATCTTTGACTCCGGCTTTCGTAAAAAGGAAACCAAGAAGGATCGAGGAGCGATTAAAAAGTGAGAAATTAGATATTAGAAGTGAGATTTGAGAAGTGAGATTTGAGAGTGGAGGTTTATGGCTGTTAGCCTATAGATTAGCTGCCATCAGCCATCAGCCATTCGCTTCACTATACGATTCAACAACTCAACGACTTTACGACATTAGCTTGTGGCCGTTGGCTTATAGCCATCCGCCATGAGCCATCCGCCATTAGCTATCTGCCATTAGCTATCTGCCATTAGCTTTCAAATCAACGACTTTACGGCTTATAGCCATTAGCCATTTGCCATCAGCCATCTGCCATCAGCTATCTGCCATTAGCTTCACTTTACGACTCAACAACTCAACGACTTTACGACATTAGCTTGTAGCCGTTGGCTTATAGCCATTTGCCATCTGCCATCAGCTATCTGCCATTAGCTTCACTTTACGACTCAACAACTCAACGACTTTACGACATTAGCTTGTAGCCGTTGGCTTATAGCCATTTGCCATCTGCCATCAGCTATCTGCCATTAGCTTCACTTTACGACTCAATAACTCAACAACTCAACGACTTTACGACATTAGCTTGTGGCCGTTGGCTTATAGCCATTTGCCATTTGCCATCAGCTATCTGCCATTAGCTTCACTTTACGACTCAACAACTCAACGACTTTACGGCTTATAGCCATCCGCCATTTGCCATTTGCCATCAGCTATCTGCCATTAGCTTCACTTTACGACTCAACAACTCAACGACTTTACGGCTTATAGCCATCCGCCATTTGCCATTTGCCATCAGCTATCTGCCATTAGCTTCACTTTACGACTCAACAACTCAACGACTTTACGGCTTATAGCCATCCGCCATTTGCCATTTGCCATCAGCTATCTGTCATCTGCCATTCGCTTTCAAATCAACGACTTTACACCTTTTCTAGCGTATTACCATCTAATCAATGCGGAACCCCAGGTAAAGCCGGCGCCGAAAGCCGCCAGACACACCAGGTCGCCCTCCTGCACTTTGCCTTGTTCCCACGCTTCGCATAAAGCGATCGGCACGGAAGCCGCTGTCGTATTTCCGTATTTCTGGATATTATTGAATACCTGATCGTCATTCAACCCAAGCGTCTTTTGCACATACTGGGAGATGCGGAGATTAGCTTGGTGGGGAATCAGTATGTCGATATCCGAGGGGGCGAGATTATTTTGCTTTAGCGCCTCCATAATGACTTCCGGAAATTTGACTACTGCTTTCTTAAAGACAGCTTGTCCGTCCATAAAGGGGAAGGCTGTACCATCTTCCAGCATCTTGGGTGTCATGAGCATGCCGCCAAGCTCCTGGTCGGGCCACTCGGGTTGTTCGTCGAGCCAGATCCCTCCCGACGCTCCGGGATAATACATGGCCAGTTTTTCCGCGTCAGCGCCGTCCGAATGCAGGTGCGTACTCAGAATGCCTTTGTTCTTGTCTGTCGTAGGCTGTAAGACGACTGCTCCGGCGCCATCGCCAAAGATAACAGACACCGCGCGGCCCCGCGTCGAATAATCCAACGCGAAGGAGTGTTTCTCTGAGCCAACGACAAGAATATTTTTGTACATCCCTGTTTTTATAAACTGATCGGCTATCGACAGTGCATACACAAACCCTGAGCACTGGTTCCGGATGTCAAGTGCACCCACCTCCTTCATGCCCATCTCCCGTTGAAGAAGCACGCCGCAGCCCGGAAAATAATAGTCCGGAGAAAGGGTTGCAAAGATGATGAAGTCTATTTCGTCTGCCGTCGTCTGCGCCCGTTCGATGGCTATTTTTGCCGCTTCCACGCCCATAGTCGTCGTGGTTTCGCCAATGCGGTTGGCATAGCGGCGCTCCTTGATCCCCGTGCGCTCCTGAATCCACTCGTCGCTGGTGTCCATGAAATGCGTAAGATCCTTATTCGTATATATGTTTTTTGGCACATAGTAGCCTATCCCTGCAATCTTCGACTGGAACATAAGTTATATCTTTTGATTAGCTTGTAAAATTACGGAATTTTTAAAAAATAACTACTTTTGTGGTATGAGTGTACAGACTGAACAAGAAACTTTCACCCTCGACGAGCTCTTGGCGGTTGTCAAGGGATCTAACCGTTTGATACTATGGAATGATGAAATCAATACATTTGACCACGTAATCGACTGTCTGGTGAAACATCTGCAATATTCGGAATCTCAGGCCGAGCAGATCGCCTGGAAAGTGCACAACGAAGGAAAATGTGCGGTCTTGGAAGGCTCATTCACCGAGATGGAAGTCTACCGGAAGATCCTTAAGTCGGAAGGGCTGACCGTCTCTGTCGAATGATTAGCGTATCGTAATAATACGGTTACGATAGAACGATAGCAGCTTTTATTTTGTTTTTTTGTGGGAATGATAAATTTTCACATGGTATCAACTAAAAACTTTAAGCTGCTTTTATTCTCTTTATTTACTCCCTTATTTCTTTTAGCTCAGCAAGGAAAAATCGAGGCGGTGGTCGTCGATGCGGAAACCAACGAACCGATTATTGGTGCCAGCGCGTCCCTCCTCCGTCAGGTAGACAAAGGGTACGTTTTAGGAGCGCAGAGCGACATCAACGGACGTCTGGTGTTTAATGCCGTCAATGCCGGTTCGTACGCATTGCGCGTTACCTACGTGGGCAAGCAGGATGTCATCCGCGAAAATATACAGATTAACAGTGGCGCTTCCATCAACCTCGGCAAGATTCTCTTGACAGATGATGGTAAGGTTATACAGGAGGTGGTGGTTGAAGGCCGCGTACCGGAGATGCAGCTGGGGATAGACAAAAAAACATTTGATGTGTCGCAAAGTTTGGTAAGTATCGGTGGGTCGGCTACAGATGTGCTACAGAACGTGCCGACTATACAGGTCGACTCGGACGGTAGTGTATCATTGAGAGGTTCGTCGAGCGTCCGTATCCTAATTGACGGCAAGGAGTCGGCAATGGCGGGATCCGATATCAACAGCTTGCTGCAATCGCTGCCCGCAAATGCCATCGCGAAGGTGGAAGTAATTACTAACCCGTCGGCCAAATATGATGCCGAGGGACAATCGGGCATTATCAACATCGTCTTAAAAAAGGATGCCCGTATCGGTCTGAACGGAAATGTCACCGTATCCGGCGGTTCTTACGACAACTATAATGCGGGCGTGAACCTCAACTACAGATCCGGAAGGTTCAACTATTTCGGTGGCTACAACTTCGCCAGACGCGTGCAGCCCGGGGACAACCTGAACGACAATACGGAACTGATCAATGGCGTCATCCAGGATACCAGCGAGCGCACCATCAGCAGGGCCGACAACAATAGGAAAGGAATAAACCATACCGTAAGACTGGGGGCCGACTTCTACGCAACGCCAAAGACCACGTTCAGTTTGGGGACGAACTTCAGCGTACGGAATAACGACAGGCGCTCCGACATTTCTTACGAGTATTTTAATATTCCCCGCTTCGGTGGAAATGCCTTCCGCCGTTCGCAGCAATACGAAGACGACCTCGGCATCGATTTAACGTTCGATTTCAAGCAGGAGCTCGGAAGGGAAGGCGAAGAGCTTACGGCCAATGTGACATACGGTAACGATTCGGAAGAAGGTACCAACGACTTCTTCCAGACCTATGCTAGCGGCCGTGCCGATTTTCAGCGTAACAACGTTACAAGCGAGGCGGGAACAAACTGGAACTTTCAGGTAGATTATACATTGCCTTTTTCGGAAAACCATAAGTTTGAGGCGGGGTACCGGACGATCATCCGCAATAGCGAAGATTCGCAGTGGTCGGAGCTGCTCGACACACTAACGCGGCAGTTTCTGCCGGACTATTCTGTAAGTAATGATTTCAACCTAAAGAATAGTATACATGCGCTATATGTAAACTACCAACGCATGCTCACAGAAAAACTGGGTGTACAGGCTGGCCTTCGGGGCGAACAGACCTATCTTAATTCTATTTATTACAATCTCGATCCTGATGCCTCTGCCGACGAGCGGGAGACGCGCGGTACACAGGATTTTTTCCGGCTCTACCCAAGTGTGTTCCTATCATATGAAGTCGGGAAGTCGGGCGACAAGGTGCAGCTGTCGTATACGCGCCGCGTGCAGCGTCCACGGGGCTGGCAGGTGAATCCGTTTATAAATGTCTCGGATGAGACCAACTACAGACAGGGAAATCCGAACCTGCTGCCGGAAGATATTCATGCCTTTGAACTAAGTTTTGCGAAATTTTACGATAAATGGAATTTTGTGACGTCAGCATATTATCGTCATGTCAACGATATGACATCTCCTTTCCTCCGGAATCCGGAAGAGATTGCTGAGATTGTCGGCGACAATAGTAATGTTACTTACAGCCGTTGGGAAAACGTTGCTCAGCAGGATGCAGGTGGTTTTGAGGCGATTTCCAAGGTCAATCTTTTCAAATGGTGGGATGCAACGGCCAACGTCAATCTGTTTTACAACCGGACGCGCCCCTACGCTGCCTTCGAGGCCAACGAGGTGGAGAACTTTAGCTGGAACGGAAACATTAACACCAACTTGCGCTTCGCCAAAGGCACTTCCATGCAGCTGCGTGCCGATTATCGCGCTCCGCAGAAATGGGTACAGGGGCGCATGAAATCTATGTCGGGCGTCGATGTGGCCGTACGTCAGGATGTCTTAAAAGGAAAAGGAAGCATCATGTTCAATGTGCGCGACGTGTTTAATACGCGGAAGTTCCGTATGGAGAATGACCTGCCTACACAATTCATACGCATGGAGAACAGGTGGATGCCGCGCACCTTCATGTTAACGTTCTCTTATCGTTTCGGTGTTCAGGATCTTAACAAGAAGAATAACCAGCAAGAAGGAGGAGGTGTCGAAGAAGATATGGGCGGAGGCTTTTAAAAGTTGCGATATTTTTTTACCTTTAGTCGTCAACTAAACTTATGTTTTATATAAATATGAAAAGAAACTTTATGTATGTGATTGGGATGGCGATGTTGTTATCCTCAACGTCTTGTCATTCGCAGAAGACGCCATCTGCTGAAGCAGGTAATGTGCCTCCTTACGAGATCAGTAATTTACCGAAGGTTGATCTGAAAGGATTTAAACAGAATGCCGACGGTGCGTATGTTATCTTCGACGGAACGTCTCTGAACGGATGGAGAGGGTATAACAAAGAAAAAGTACCGGCCAAATGGTCTATTGAGAACGGAACGTTGAAATTCTCGAAGAACCCGCAGGGGGTGACAAACCCTGATGGGGGCGACCTTATCTTCGCTCACGACTTCAAGAATTTTGAGCTGGAATTTGAATGGAAGATATCTCATGCTGGAAACTCAGGTGTTTTCTTCTTAGCAAAGGAAGTTAAGGATCAGCCGATTTATATATCGAGTCCGGAGTACCAGTTGCTGGACAACGACAACCATCCGGACGCGAAGATGGGTGTGGACGGAAACCGCAAGTCGGGATCCCTCTATGACATGATTCCGGCGAAGCCGCAAAACGGCCGTCCTGCGGGCGAATGGAATAAAGCGAAGATTGTCGTTAATAAGGGCAAAGTGACTCACTATCAGAACGGCGAAAAAGTAGTGGAATACGAACTATGGACGCCTGCATGGACCCAGCTGCTGCAGGCCAGCAAGTTTAGTCAGGCAAAATGGCCATTGGCATTCGAGCTATTGAATAATGTCGGCGGGAAATCCAAATCCGGCGTTATCGGGTTTCAGGACCATGGCGACGACGTGTGGTTGAAAAACATCACCGTAAAAGTTTTGTAAAAGCACATGAAACAAAAAGAAAAACCGTCTCTCAAATGGAGGGCACTGAAAAAGCCTCAATTTTTTAATGAGATTTAAAGAAATGACTGAGTATAGGTGTTCCCTTACTCGGTCATTTTTGTTTAAAGGGTT
>NZ_VNHX01000038.1 GCF_008124885.1 Sphingobacterium allocomposti | reverse complement strand
CCCTGCCGCAGCTTCCACCTCCGTTACCGACTCATCGGATGCGGCAGTTTCCCCAACAGTGCTATCGGCGCCATCCGTAAAAACGAGATCGTCCGTCAGCTCCAACACCTCCTGCGAAGGAGCACTATCCGCGACAGCACCATCGGAAAACTGAACATCGTCTGTCGAGATCAAACTGTCGGCTTGCTGTGCCTTTATTTCCAGCGGAGCCGCCCATACCAGCCAAATAAGTAGAAAGTTAATTATCTTCATAATTTTCAAGGTTATAATCCGGTTAAACTAAGTGGGGTGGAAAGCCGGCTAATGGGATGAAATCCAAGAAAGGTTACTTCGTCCGACAGGTAGCCGTCTTTAACGGGCTCTTCTTTTACCAAGTCTGTACTGAGATACTTCTTATTATCGTCGCACAGCAGGGTCACCACTGTTGCCCCTCTACCCATGCTCTCCCGAAGCTTAATCGCTCCGATAACATTGGCGCCCGACGAGATGCCCACAGCCAGCCCTAGCTGCTTAGCCAGCTTCTGCGCCATTAGTATTGAATCGCCGTCGGAAGCCTGTACCACTTCGTCCAGCTCGTTTAACTTCACTATTGCAGGGATAAATTCGTCTGAGATACCCTGAATACGATGTGCCCCGACTTTATAACCCGTGGTCAATGTCGGGCTTTCTGCCGGCTCCAGCGGATGCACCTTGACCTGCGCATTTACCTTCCGAAGGTAATTCCCCACACCCATCACTGTACCGCCGGTGCCAACACCGGCGACGAACGCGTCCGGCGTTTTCCCCACCTTTTGCATCTGCAGAACAATTTCCCGCCCCGTGGTCAACTCGTGCGCCTCTGCATTATACTGGTTCTCAAATTGCTTAGGCAAAAAAATCCCCCCTTTAGCGGCTAGCTCCTCGCTCAACCGTATACTCCCGAGAAATCCCCCTTCCTCTTTGCTCACCAAGTGAATGTCGGCGCCCATACTCTTTATAATATCCATGCGCTCCTTGCTTAACCAATTCGGCATAATAATTTTTACGGGATGGCCAAGCGCTTTCCCTATTGCAGAAAAGGCTATGCCGGTGTTCCCACTAGTGGCCTCAACAATGGTGTCCGTCGGACGGATAGCACAATTCATATAGGCCTTATATAGAATATACAAGGCCATACGGTCCTTTATACTTCCCGTAAGGTTATAGTTTTCGCATTTGACATAAATGCTACCTTCGTTTCCCCTGTACCTATATCGCAACTCCAGCATGGGCGTGTTTCCGACTAGACACCATAAGTGCTTGAATTTGCTGTCTAATGCCGGCGAAAGGCATTCACTGATCATCAAATCTTCCATAACAGTAGTTTTTACAAAAATCGCACTATACCATATATTATTCAACAACAAGCTACTGATTCAAAAAATTTTACGGATTTACGCTCCAGTACAAGAAAAATAACAAAGCTATTTGCTATTTTAGATGGAAATCAAAAAAAGTCATCATGGAACTTGACAATATCGATATGAAGCTCCTTCGTCTATTACAGGCCGACGCTTCGTTAAGCAATAAGGCTTTGTCATATCACCTGAATAAGTCGATTGCGGCCGTGCACGAACGGGTAAAAAAGCTGAAGGCTAACGGTTATATTAAGCGGACCGTAGCTATATTGGATAGAAAGAAAGTAGGAATCGACCTGATTTCCTTTTCGCAGGTATTCCTAAAAGCGCACACGGCAGAGGTGCTAAATGAATTCGAACGTGAGGTCGCGAAGTTCCCCGAAGTTATGGAGTGTTATCAGATGGCCGGATCCTACGATTTTATGTTACGGATCGCAACAAAAGATATGGAAGCCTATCATATGTTTCTTCGGCACAAACTGGCAGTACTACCGCAGGTCAACACCGTGCAGACCTATTTTGTCCTGTCAGAGACAAAGAGTGAAACTGCATACCCAATATAACCAAACCGCTGAAATGAAAAAAGCACCAGATTTGGTGCTTTTGTGGAGGCTACTGGATTCGAACCAGTGACCCTCTGCTTGTAAGGCAGATGCTCTGAACCAGCTGAGCTAAGCCTCCGATTTTTCTGTGGAGAATACTGGATTCGAACCAGTGACCCTCTGCTTGTAAGGCAGATGCTCTGAACCAGCTGAGCTAATTCTCCTTGTCTTTCGCTTATTGCGTGTGCAAATATAGGCCTAAAATCTGATTTCCAAAATTATTTTTTCATATTTTCACCACCCCAACAAGCAAGCCTCTCGCTACCAACGCGATAATTTGATTCGCTAATCGTAAAATTTCCACGACACGCCAAACCTAAAGTTAGCGTCATTCATTGGATATCTACGTACGGTATAATATCCCTTAGGGTAGGCGAATTGATTAAAAAAGTTATACGACAAAAAGAGATTAACTCTATCGATATTTCCGGTAAACCAAAGATCGCCAATCGGGTAGGTGGAATATTCTATGCCGACGTTATCATTGTAAAACTGTCCGACATTGATTGCATAAGAAGGTGTACGGAACGGCGTATTAAACCGAACGTCCATTCCTAAACGAAAATCCATTACGTTATAGAGTTTGTTCGCATAGTAGAAACTGTGCCAGGTATAAACTTCGGGAATGGCGAGAATAGACGCGGCATCAGTTTTCTGATACACGACCTGATTATCTAAATGAAACCGTCCAAAGCGAAAATTCTGCTGCACGGACACCTTCAGCAAATTTAAGCTACCTGACTGCGCAGGTGTAATCTGTTTTAACAACAATTCGTCATTGTCAGGGTTGTCAACTTCTTTAAAATACAGAAACTTATCCATCAGGAAATAGTCCACGCGACCGGAAAAACCGATCTTTCTGTTTTGATACGTGAAGTTAAGATTCTGGGTTTTGGTCTTATCCCAGCTCATGTTCCACTGATGATAGGTATAGTTCATACGTTCGAAGACCATTTCCGGAGATTTATTCTGCGAATAAGCACCAATACGGATCTTTCCTACGCTTTCGCTAAGCGCAATATCGGCATTTGCTTCATAAAGAAAGTCGCCGGCATTCCGTCCTACAACAATTTGATCGACGTTCGCCTGAATATCGACCCTGTCGCTAAATTTATAGCCAAGCCTCCCCTTTAGCATACTGTTTTGATAAAAATCAGAACTGACGCTGTCCGCGAACCATATCAAGTCATTCTGAAATGCCACATCAAGTTTCGCTTCATTTTTGAACACGCCTTTCCCCCGTAGGTAAAAGCTATAGGTAAACTCATTACTGATGGTCGTAATACTGGTCGTATCCTCCACTAGATTTGCATCCCCCACTGGAAATGCACCATACGGATCCGGCTCGTTCTTAAAGAAAATAAATTTCCGTTGTCTGATAGAGGAATTGTGCGCAACAGCGTTTGTCGGATGTATTTCCATTTCCGGCATCCCTCTATTGATCGTATCCAGCCGGCCAATAAAATAGGATTGCCGAATGAACAGTCCGTTGTCTCTCCACTTGTTATACGGGCGGTTGGCATTAGTTCCACTCAAGCGCGTCCGATAGCCGAAGTTAGGCGTGCTGGCCGTGTCTTTAAAGACATCCTGTCCATAAATATCATCGTCGACAACAGAACCGTTCTCGGCCGAAGACAGGTTATTAAATGTACTGTTCAACAGCAGGTTATAGCGACGGTTTTTTGACTCATACCATGTGAAGACCGCAGCCTTCCTATCGTTGTAATCCTGATTCAAATAATAGCCGTCGGTATTTGTAGCGTGGTATTCAGCCCCGATGTTCCATTGCGGATTTATATTCTGCGCCAGTCGTGCGCGGAAGACCTGATCGTCGAAGAAAAAGCCGACCGTATATAGTTCCGAATAACGGGCCCGGGCTCTGAAGTACTGTACTGAATCGGGATGAATCAGATAACGCTCCAAAGCGTGAAAGCCGGCCTGGAATCCGATAGTCTTATTTGGGTTAAACAAAAGATCCCTGGACGCTGTTCCATAAGCGCCTAAGTTGATTGTCGGATTCCAAGGTAAATTCTGTTTATTATAATACTGAAAGTTGACATGTGTTGTATCGATCTGCACCGTGCGGGTAGCTTGTTTCATCATCGCAAGCGTAGTATACCTTACATATTTCGCCGTAAACACCACCGAGTCTTTTTTATTGTCCTCTTTTGCTCTGGCAGAGTCTAACGCACTGCTAAATTCGTCATCAACCTGCGCAAAAACCGATGAGCTTCCAACGAGGGAGAACACAAAAAAAAATAAAAGCTGCTTTAAATACTTGTTCATCAACACCTGTGTATCCTACGTCAAAGATACGGCTAAAATTTCCATTATTGTAAGGCTATTAACTCTTTTAGGATCTTCGTCATCTTGGGTTCCGCTTCCATCGCCACGGTCACGATATCATCCAAAGAAACCGGCTTTAAATCGGCATGGAAGCCCTCGTCTGTTACAATCGAAATGGCGAAGACCGGCAAACTCATGTGGTTGGCAACAATGACTTCGGGCACCGTACTCATTCCGACGATATCTCCACCGATAATCCGCATATACCGATACTCGGCTTTGGTCTCTAAGTTAGGACCGGGAGCGGATACATATACTGCTTTATGCACCCGGTATTTCAGGCGATGCGCAATATCTAATGCCTGCTGAATCATAGCACTGCTATATGGCTGGCTCATATCTGGAAACCGAGGCCCGAAATCTTCATCATTTACGCCCCGTAACGGGTTGTCCGGCAATAAATTGATATGATCTTCAATGATACCGATATCGCCGCGGAGAATGCTTGGATTCAGCGAGCCAGAAGCATTCGAAACAAACAGTTTCTTGATGCCCAGCATCTTCATTACGCGTACCGGAAACGTAATCTCTTGCATGCTGTATCCCTCATAGTAATGTAACCGTCCTTGCATGGCAACCACCTTACGTCCGTTCAACGTCCCAAAAATTAGCTTGCCGTGGTGAAATTCTACCGTTGACGTTGGAAAGTAGGGTATGTTTCCGTAGGTCAGCTGATAATCTATTTCTATTTCGTTTACAAGCTTTCCGAGCCCTGTGCCGAGGATAATCCCAAATTCGGGGCTGAAGTCGCCGATTTTCCGCCGAATGGCCGTTACTGATTCCGCTATCAAGTGGTACATGAATATACTTCTGTTTACCCAAACTTAGTTTATTTTTTTCTTACCTACAATTAGAAGTGAGAAGTTAGATATTAGAAGTCAGAAGTGAGAAGTCAAAAGTAAGATGTGAGAAACTAGGGGTTAGAGGGCTTCGACGAGCTCAGCCTGACATAGAGGTTGTCACCCTGAGCGTAGTCGAAGGGGACAGAGCCTGTCGAAGGATAGCAACTCCACGCTTTTTTTAATTTTTAATTTTTACTTCTTCGAACTTCACAAATCAACGACTTTACGGCTTATAGCCATCTGCCATAAGCCATCTGCCATCTGCTATTAGCCATTAGCTCCCCTCAACGGCTTCACAAATCAACGACTTCACGACTTATAGCCATCTGCCATCTGCTATTAGCCATTAGCTTCCCTCAACGACTTCACAAATCAACAATTTTACGACTTATAGCCATCTGCTATCTGCTATTAGCCATTAGCTTCCCTAAACGACTTCACAAATCAACAATATTACGACTTATAGCCATCTGCTATTAGCCATTAGCTTCCCTCAACGACTTCACAAATCAACGACTTTACGGCTTATAGCCATCTGCCATAAGCCATCTGCCATCTGCTATTAGCCATTAGCTCCCCTCAACGGCTTCACAAATCAACGACTTCACGACTTATAGCCATCTGCTATTAGCCACTAGCTCCCCTCAACGACTTCACAAATCAACGACTTCACGACTTATAGCCATCTGCCATAAGCCATCTGCTATCTGCTATTAGCCATTAGCTTCCCTAAACGACTTCACAAATCAACGACTTTACATTTTAGAAGTGAGAAGTGAGAAGTTAGAAGTCAGAAATTAGGAGTTAAGGGTTAGGTGTTAGATCTTAACTTTACGAATCAGCAACTCGACGACTTTACAGCTTAGAGCCATCTGCTATCTGCCATAAGCTATCTGCTTTCAGCATTAGCCCTATTAACCATTTAATATTCGATAAGAGATGGTACAAAAAAAGCCCTAAAAAGGCTTTATGTGTGGGAAATACTGGGTTCGAACCAGTGACCCCTACCTTGTCGAGGTAGTGCTCTAAACCAGCTGAGCTAATTTCCCATTTCCACTCAGGAACGCGACAAAGATACATTTTTTTGGATTAAAAAAACAACCTTATCGCCTATATTTTATGCATAACAGCCCTTTTTCCCGGAGAGGTAATCCACAGCATCAAAAACGTCGTAAATGCATTATACACAATAAGCTCAAAACCTATACGATAAGAGGTGTGCGGAATGATATAATACGTATTGAGCACGTACCACAACAGGGGCGACACCAAACAGAAATAAGGCACCAGAGCGTCTTTGACCTGATAGTTCGTCAAGATACCGAACGCGAACAAACCCAAAAGTGGCCCATAAGTGTAACTAGCTGCCGTAAAAATAGCTGTCACAACGGAATCATCATTAAGCAGCCTGAAAACCAGAATAACGGCCAGCATCACCACACTAAATACGAGGTGAACCATGTTCCGCTGGCGGACAAGAGCTGGATCGTTTGGATTTTCTTTCTTATTAAAGTTAAGAAAATCTACACAAAACGAGGTCGTCAATGCTGTCAACGCGGAATCCGTGGTGGCAAAAGTGGCCGCCGTCAGCCCCATCATAAAGATAATTCCCGCAGCGACAGACAGGTGATTTAACGCAATTTCCGGATATAGATAGTCTGGCGTACGCAACGCCGAGATATCGATTCCTTTGTCGGCGACATAAATATACAGCAGCGCGCCGACAGCGAGGAAAAATAGATTAATAACGACAAAGATACCCGTAAACGTAAGCATGTTTTTCTGCGCCTCGCCAATGGTCTTCATGCTGAGGTTTTTCTGCATCAGATCCTGATCAAGGCCCGTCATGGCGATCGTGGCGAAAGCTCCGCCGATAACGTGTTTCCAGAAATGATTTTTGTCGCCCAGAAGATTTTCCCAAACGACAATCTGTGCGTAGGAACTTTCCTTCACCCGCTCAAAAGCTTCGAGAACAGTGATACCAAGCCCATCCGCCATAAAATAGATAGATAGCAACACCGCCGTCAAGAGACAAAACGTTTGCAGCGTATCGGTAATAATAATTGTCTTAAGCCCACCTTTATTTGTGTATAACCATATAAGTATAAGGCAGCCGGCAACGGTTATTCCGAAAGGAACGTCCCACGCATCGAAGATAAATTTTTGCAGGATGATCGTCACCAGATACAGGCGAAAAGCGGATCCAACCGTTCTTGATACAAGAAAGATCATAGCCCCCGTTTTGTAGCTTCTATGTCCTAACCGCTCTTCTAGATACGTATAAATGGACGTAAGGTTCATGCGATAATATAAAGGAAGCAGCACATAGGCAATAACAATAAACCCCAGCGCGTTTCCCACGACAAACTGGAAGTAGCTGAAATTTGAAATACCAACGGCACCGGGAACCGATATAAACGTTACCCCTGAAAGGGCCGTGCCTATCATTCCAAACGCTACCATATACCACTTAGAATTTCGGTTCGCGACAAAAAAGGTCGAGTTGTCCGCCGCTTTTCTGGAAGTAAAGTAAGACACACTTAACAGTATGCCAAAGTAAACAAAGAGAAATAGCAACAATGTGATCGGAGACATAATAGATCAATTAATGGTCAAATGAACAGTTAGTTTGAAGCCGGAGGAAGCTATGCTTTTTGCACGCTTTCTATTGCTTTACGTACATTTCCGTAGCGTTCTATCAAGCCGGTTGCTGCCTCTTCGTCCAGCCCTGTTTCATCCATCACCATACGAACCCCCCTCGCAACCAGTTTTACATTAGAAAGCTGCATATCCACCATCTTGTTCCCCTTCACGCGTCCCAACTGAATCATGATAGACGTGCTCAGCATATTTAGGACAAGCTTCTGTGCCGTCCCCGATTTAAGACGGGTCGACCCCGTGACGAACTCAGGACCTACAACGACCTCAACGGGATATTGTGCGACCTCAGCTATCGGTGAATCGGTATTACAAACGATACATCCCGTAACAAGTCCTTCTGCATTGGCCTTCTTGAGACCTCCGATAACATAAGGAGTCGTTCCTGATGCTGCTATGCCTACTACAACGTCGTTTCTGTTTATGCTAAATTCTTGAAGATCTTTCCAAGCTTGCTCCATGTCGTCTTCCGCAAACTCCACCGCCTTTCTGATAGCCGTATCGCCCCCTGCTATCAAACCAATTACCCAGTCGAAAGGAACCCCAAATGTCGGAGGACACTCGGAGGCGTCTAAGATCCCAAGCCGGCCACTGGTTCCCGCTCCGATATAAAACAGACGTCCTCCTTCTTTCATCTTTTCTACCGTGACGCGAACTAAAGCCTCCAGCTGTGGAATTGCCTTCTCCACAGCAAGCGGTACCGTTTTATCTTCATTATTCATGTTTGTCAACAACTCATTGACCGACATTTTATCTAAATCCTGATAATTTGACTCCTTTTCC
Source organism: Sphingobacterium allocomposti (assembly GCF_008124885.1). Classification (GTDB taxonomy): domain Bacteria; phylum Bacteroidota; class Bacteroidia; order Sphingobacteriales; family Sphingobacteriaceae; genus Sphingobacterium; species Sphingobacterium allocomposti. Next base: position 9,952 of record NZ_VNHX01000038.1, on the reverse strand, counting down.
GTAACTTTTACCATATACCTTTAAAAATCTTCATTATACAAATATGCGAATTTACTACCAAAACACGCACAAAAACGCAACGTTTTATTCTTTCATCATTTCGTCGATTCTACAAAACGAATAGCCCCGTGTCTGTAGCGTGTCTATGAGCTGATTTAATTTATTATAAAATTTATCTTCCCGACGACTATCAACACCCAAATGTATTAAAATTATATGGCCTTCGAGTCCTTTTGTTTTCTCCTTATGATAAACGTCCAACAATAGTTCCTGTGATCCACGGTAGCGCTCGCCCATTGCGGGAAACGTGTAGTCTGCGGCTGTAAGCAGTCCTGGTGTATAATTTACAACATCGAACCCCATATTTCCTGCCCAGCGGACAACATCATCGTTATACCATTCGTATGGCGGCAGGAATACAGACACCGTATGCGCACCTATCCCATGGGTCTCCAGCGCCTTCATATTACTTAATAAATCGTTGGTAAATGCCTCTTTCGTTACGAGCGTACTGTCCCGGTTTTCCCAATCTGCATACAGCAGGTGTTTATCCGAATGAGGCCCAATATAGTGACGCTGCTTTATTCTCCGGATAAAAGTGGCGTTATCGGGGTGTCGTAAGAAGTCGCCCGTTAAAAAGAAGCTTGCCGGGACGTCCTTCTTTTGTAAAATGTCGGCCACGATATCTTTCCCGTCATTAAAATCGTGTCCGGTAAAAACCAGCGACACCTGCTTCTTCGTGCGGTCTCCCCTGACAGTGGCTCCGTATCGGTCCTTATTTTTGGCAGAAGGCTCCTCCTGCGACGCCAATAGGTAGATTAAAGATGCTGTACCGTCCATCGTCGGTTCATTGGTGCTGTAGTCTCCATAGTCGTCGTGATAGACCGCCAAGTCGCTCTGAAAATCAGCGTATTCATCCGCATTATGCAGCTGTATTCCTATTAAATTTTCGAAGATAGCGGTATACACCGGTCCGTCGACCAACCCGCCATCAATCGGATAATTATGCAGGTGTGTAAAGGCCGAATGGGGATCGGTGGGTGTATCACCCCACGCGGGTAGACCGTAAACCATACAGGCACCCCACGGGTTCACACCGAACAACCAGTCAATATTGGCCTGCATAAGCTCATCAAACGCTGCATCACCGCTCAACTCTTTATACCAAGCGCACTGGATGGCGAAAGCTGCTGTAAGATTGTTGCTACACCAGATAAAGGGCACTCCCCTGAAAAATGCATTGCGCCGGGCGCGGTCCGCTACCTGCTGAATACCATCTTTATAATAGGCGATCACCTCTTTCCGCTCATCTTCCGGCAACAACTTCGCCAGTTCATAGTGTCCCAAGTTGATAAAAGGATAATATTGGTAATGATTAGCAGTGTCGCGTATCATCCAAGGGGTGATTTTCTCCTCCCGCGCATACTTCAGCGCGCCCTCCTTATAACGTGCTTTTTTCTGCTTGGCATACATCGTAGCATAAGCTAACTCCATGTCGTCGACCCAGTTGTCCTCCGCATAGATGTAAGGAGACTTTATCGAGACGGTCTGGGTAACCCCAAGCTTCCGATGTGCGAAGTCAAAAGCCGTCTTAGCCCGTTGTTCCAACAAACCTGCATAAGCGGGATCCGCTCTCCGAAAGAGTGCCGCCCCCAGGTTAAAGGCGCTGACAAACTTCGCCGCGGTAGAACTCGTGCCGGTTGTATTGTTCAAAAATTTACCTCTTTGCTGAGGCTTTCCGTCGATAAAGTAAACTGGTCTTTCAAAACCCCTTCCGTAAAAGGGATCTTCGCCGGGCATTCTCATCGAAGCATGGTCCCGATCGTCCGCGATCTGATTAAACATGATCTCCGCTGAAGGGTGCATCTTCAGCAGCCAGTCAAGCCCCCATTTAGCTTCGTCTAACACATCTTTGACACCGTTGCCGCCATCCAGTCCATTCCCTTGCTTAAAGTCGCCAAACGCGTCGGGAAAATCCCGGTAGGCCGCGAGAAGGTGATACGTGGCGTTCGCCGATGTCGTGGCATACTGGAGATAGTCTGACGCGTCGTGCCATCCGCCTCCCACATCTACCTTTGTGCTATCCTTTAATCCTGCGGAAGCACCATACATCGTAAAACCGTCGTGTGTATGACAGCTGTCTTTCAAAAAGGGATTAAACAGTGTACGTTGCTGCCTCATGTACCGCAGGGCGAAATCGGCACTGCCATTGTATGCCCCTCTTTCTATCCGGACTTCGGAAGAACGTACATCACCGACCTCTACGATATAGCGGCCAGGCGTTGTGACCTCAGAAAAGTCCAGCCGGTAAGATTGTACAAAAGGCCCATATGGCCCGAAAGCCGAAGAAGCCTTCCCTTGAAAAACGATCTTGCCGGTAGCGGCGTCGCGTAATAGAAAGTCCGTCACACGTTGGTTCTCCTTACTAACCCAGACCGCTACTTTTTTGGACGTCGGCTTGTAGCCAATCTGGTTGACACGTATCCACGTATGCTGGGCACATATCTCCATACACGCCAACATATATAAGAAGAGTATTGTATATTTTAACCTACTCATCTTTCAACAGTTTAAATTTTGCGATGACGCCGTCCATTGTCGACACAAAGATATCCTTATGCCCCGAGACTAAAATCGGGTTGATCATCGAGTTTGATAACTTATATTGCCATAACAATCTTCCGTCCGCTGCCCTTACTCCCGAAACAAGTCCGGCGTGACTTGGAACGAATACCTGGTGTCTATTCGTCTCAATGGCCGACGGACTGAGCTCGTACGGAAGCTGCAGATCTGAACGCCATGTAATATCCATATGTGCGCCTCGGGTAGATATTCCGAGTACATTCCCATCCATCGTTTTTACATACACATGCCGCTTATCCTTCGACAACCCCATCGATTCACGGACCCGGATGCCCTCCTTCCGTTCGCGCCATATCACCTGTCCGGTACCTGCATCGAGACAGGTCATATAACGATCTGGGGCAACCAAAAAAATCCGGCCATTTGCGGCCACCGGATAGCATGCAGCTGCAGAGAACATTCTGTTATTGTGCCCATTATCCCACGCCCATCTCAGGGCTCCTGTTTTCTGATCGAGCGCATAAAAGCCATTACCCCAAGACCCAAATAACACAAGTCCTTTATATAGCGTTGGTTTGGTGGACACGTACCCCTTAACATTGTCAAAGCTCCATTTTAGCTGCCCCGTGGCCACATCAACCGCCCGAAACCGGCCATCGGAAGATCCTATATAAGCTACCCCCGCGGCGACAACCGGGCTTCCAAGCACCGCTTTATCGGTTTTGAGCTTCCACCGCAATATCCCCTGTTCAGCGTGGATGCCATAGATGTATCCGTCTGAGGAACCCACTACAACGGTATTCTTCCACACGGCTGGCGTAGAATATATCTTTCCTCCGGTCTTGAACTCCCACGCAGTTCTCCCCGCGCGCTTGTCAAGGGCGAACACCGTCCCTTGCGTATTTCCTGTAATCAGAAGGTTCTTTGTCTCTGCAAACCCTGCACCCAGATCTGCTTCATTCTGGAATTTCCACACCAGCTTCACTTTGTCTGCATATTGCGCATTTACGGAAAAATCCGGACGTTTATATGCCGTCTTCTGTTGTGCGAATTGGTGATGCAAAAGGGGGACCTGCGCCCAGCTTTCTTCCGTAATTGCCAGCGGTCTACGCACCTGATAGACGGCCATACCATTTCCTATTGTGATGATATTGTATCCTCCGACGGAGTCTTTGGCACGTAAATTTGATCTGCTCATGACACCGGGTATTCCCTCCCAGTCGTACACCTTGTTGACATGACCATGTCCGCAAAGTGCCAACTGTATATTCCGCTGCTTCAGACGATCGATCGCTTCGTACCAGTTATTTAGCGAGGAATCCTGCGGGTAATGGTTGATATAGATAAGCGGTGTCTCCGTATCGGGGTTAGCCATAAACACCGAGTCCATCCAAACCAAATTCTCCCTAGGAATCTGCCCCGGGCTCATACGCATATTGGGGCCTGACGCCGTCCCCATAAATATGTACCCTTTGTGCCGAAAGAAAAACGTTTCACTACCAAAGACTTTCCGAAAGGAGTTCGCTCCGCTTTCCGACCAGTTGCTATCGTGGTTCCCCGGAATAACGTATAAGGGCAAACGCAAACTGTCCAATATCTGTTTCGCCAATGCTAGCTCTTCGTCAGAGCCAAATTCAGTTACATCCCCGGAGAAGATAACAAAGTCTATATCTGCTTGTCCATTTAAGTCAGCAACAGTGCGTCGAAGATCTTCTGCACCCGTAGCGCCACCTACGTGCGTGTCTGTAACCTGGGCAAATTTGAACGTCTGCTGTGCTGTTAAAACGGTATAAAAGAACAGGAAGCTTAGGGCAACAAAAATTCTATTCATCGTATAAATAAATTAATTTTTCGTCAACAAAATAAAAGGTCAATTTCTTGACCTTTTATCTTCGATATTCATCAGCACTACTCCCAGCCCGGATTTTGCTTCAGCTCAACCCCGTTACGTTCGTACAACGAAATCTGGTCGAGCGGTATCGGATCGAGATACAACTTTTCCTCTACTGTTCTTTTGATAGAGGCTGACGGTATGATATATCCCTCATTTTCACCATCAATCGTAATACCATTCAGCTGTTCCTCGGAATACGCTGACTTCACGATGTAAGCCCCCCTATTGTTTGTCGGATTTCTCTCCGTATCGGCGTATTCGAGCTTTTTCCATCGGCGTAAATCATTCAGTCGATGGCCTTCAAATATCAATTCGGCCCTGCGCTCCCTCCTAATTTCCCAGAGAAGACTAGGAACACTGGGGTCGCGTGCTGGATCGTCGTACGGTGTGCCATTTACAGCCGGACGCCCACCGGCAACCTCCAATCGCGGCAAACCTACTCCATTTCTATTCCGAAGAACATTGATGGTCTTGTCCAAATCATTTTGTGTCAATAGTCCAAGCTCCGCAGCAGCTTCCGCATAGTTCATTAGCACCTCGCCGTAACGGATAATTGGAGCGTCGGTTATGTTCAGCGAACCGGTCCCTACGGGTTGATTCCGGAGACTTTCGTTCAGAAATTTCTGTACCGCGTATCCCGAAAGGGCAAAATTGCTCACGACGTTCATCATGCGGAGTTGCGGAGCAATAATTTGCTGTAAACGCCCGTCACGATCACGAAGCGCGTTAGCTACCGTGCGATCGTTTTCGTAAAGCGGCGACAAGCCGATAGGCAATCCGTCTGACAACAGATAGCTGTCTATTGCATTTTTGGACATCCCGGCCTGCGGTTCGAGGTTATTATAGGACATCGCGCTGTGGGATAAAATGCCCTCTGCGTACTCTTTGTACAAAATAACTTCCGGATTTCCCCTAAGCGTTTCCGAGGAAAAGAGACCTCGATAATTATTAGAAATGGTGAAAGCGCCGCTGTTGATGACCTCCTCCGCAGCCCATTTCGCGGCTTCCAGGTATTCCGTTGCTTTCGCTTCATCGATAGCATGGTATTTCAACCAAGTTCCTTCAAACAGAAATACCCGCGACATAAAAGCCAATACCACATATTTGTTGACTGCCTGCTGCGCAGGTCCGTCGCTGGCACGCACATGTTCGGCTGCGAACTTAAAATCCTCCAGCACTCTATCCATGACGTACGTACGCGGATCGCGGGGCCTGTATAAGTCAGGATCATCCTCGGTTAAAACATGATCCACATAAGGTACGTCACCGAAAGCATTCACGAAACTTGCATATTCCAATCCGCGGAAAAATCTCCCGATCCCCAACCAATGGTTTTGCACTTCTTCGGCAAGTTCCGCTTTAGGTACACTTTCTATAAAGTGGTTTGCTTTCCGGATCCGTGAATAATAAGATGTCGTTCCCGTAGGTGTTTGACTTGCTGGTAGTGTCGGCGACCACCCCCCGCCCGATGTTGGCACGTTGATCACAAACTCGTCTACAACGATCTCGTTCGGGCTGATCGGTATAAAATCATCGTTGATAAACTGCCCGTCATAGAGAGTCCCCCTACCAAAGCCACTGCCATACCCTCGGAAGTAGTAGTTATAAAAACCGTAGGTATAGGTCCGGATATTATTCTCAGACGACCAAAACGCAGGATCTGTTAATTGATCAAGCGGATCCTTTGTCAAAAAGTCGTTTCCTAAAAAATCCTTAGAGCAAGATGACAGGGACAAGATACCTGCTATAGCGATATATTTTAATATTTTCATGTCTAAAAAGTTAATTGAAGTCCTAATGAAAACGTTCTACGGTAGGGATAAGCGCGTCCGAAGGTGTTCAGATCGTTCCTGCCTTGTTCCGTATAATCAATCTCAGGATCGATGGGAATATCGCCCAAGTTATCAAATTCGAGCAGGTTCTCGCCGGAGAAGAATACACGAAGCTTGGCGATCTTAGCCCGCTCCATCATCTTAGCCGGCAATGTGTATCCAAAGGTCAGGTTCTTCAACCGCAGATAAGACATATTGAGCAAATAGCGTGTCTGCGGCATATGATTGAGTGTCGTGTTGCTCTGGTTCTGATTTGTTGGCCGATAATAGAACGCGCCGGTATTTTCTGGCGTCCAATAATCCATCTGATGTGCATACCACGCCTCTGCCGGTCTCCAGCCGGGTACGACGAAGTCGCCACCGGCCCAAATGTCGCGCTGCCCAACCCCCTGCAAAAAGAATCCCAGATCAAATCCCTTATAATCAAAATCTGCTCTGAATCCGTATTGGTATCTCGGATTGGAATTACCGATAATCCGGCGGTCACCGGGGTTTTCCACCGTACCATCGCCTACGCCGATCACACCGTCCCCATTCAAATCCCTATACTTTACGTCGCCGGGCCCATATTTAAACGTAGTCGTCTCGTAGAAAGATTGTGAAGGAATCCCCTCCTTTAACGTATATGTTCCATCTGGATTTGCAATGAAGTCATCAACTTGGAAAAGGCGGTCGGTCTCATAGCCCCAAATTTCGCCAATAAGCTTACCTGCATAGTTTGTGGATGTACCATTGGCATTTATTTGCGCTTGTCCATCAAACTTGGTGATCGTTTCTTTGAAATCTGACAGCTGACCAGCCAATCGCATATTCAACCCGTTGCTGAAACGATGATTATAAGCCAGTTCCAATTCCCAGCCGTTCGTCTGCATCTCTCCAAAATTGCGCAGCGGAGATAATGCCCCGTACGAAGAAGGCAAAATAACGCCGCCGGTAATCAAATCTGAAACGGTGCGTCTAAAACGGTTAAATGTTACATTCAGTTTGTTCTGGAAAAAAGCTGCATCGATACCAATCTCTTTCGTCGTTACGGTTTCCCAGGTTAGATTTTGTGATACAATCGTCGGTGTCGTCATTGTATTTTGGTTCACGCCGCCGATCACCCAGGCTGTCGCCGCCTGGCTTAATGTAGACAAGTACAAACCTGTCGGCACCGTTTGGTTACCCACACTACCCCAGGATGCCCGCACTTTTAAGAAATCCAGATACGGCTTTGACCAGTCCATAAATTTCTCTTGCGTTACAACGTAGCCCGCAGAGATGGCCGGGAAGAAACCCCAGACGTTATCCGCATTAAAACGGGACGAACCGTCATAACGAGCGAGCACCTCCAAAAGATATTTGTCCTGATAATCGTAGTTGATCCGCCCAAAGAAACCTAACGTTGACCAATGTGAGGCTCCTGAACTTGTGGTCATATCACCGGTTGCAAGCCCCAATTGCGGATAGTTCTGATCAAGAAGCCCAAGACGCTGTCCCCAGATGTTATCCGACTGGGACAACTCCGCGTTGGCTCCGGCCATAGCCTTCAAATGGTGGTCACCCATGTTTGTATCATAAGTAGCGTACAAGTTTCCAACATGTCTGTCGCTCATCGTACGCTCTTTACGCGCCCGATCGTGTGAAGCTCCTGTAAAGGTTAGGTATTCGAAATCCGTTTTATTCCAAAAATCCCAACCGGATACCGACCCCCCATTGATATCAAATCTGTTGATAAACTGTGAATACGTATAGTCCGCATCAAGAGTCAGTCCAGGCATAATTTTCGCCTGTCCACCAAAAGTGAAGCGCGCCATACTCAAATCCCTCTGATTCATATTTGCCTGCTGAATTTCCGTTATTGCATTACGCATCGGCAGACCATCGATGGTCCCATATGGGAAATTTCGAGGCCAACGGTACAGGTAGAAAATAGGCTCGTAAACGTCTCCATTGAATGAATAAGGCTTTGTGACTTCAGAAGACGAATATAAAACCTTAACATAACCGGTCAACCAGTCGGTAATATCGGCATTAATACCCAGGTTAAAGTTATAACGGTTGTATTTATCTGGATTATCTTTTAGAATCCCCGTCTGGGAAATCAAACCGAACCCCGCATTATAATTTACTTTATCCGATCCGCCGGTAATGCTCAGGTTATGGTTTTGCTGCGGTGTAAATTCCCTCATGAACATGCTTTCCGCATCCCAAGGACGATGAAAATACAAAAACCCGTCTTTCACTTCATAATCACGTCCTTCCACCATCTCCAACCCTAGATTTTGCCCCCCGTATAGGCGCTCCCACTCTTCCATTTTCTCAATGGCGTAGTCGTCGTAACGGGTACCCAAGTTGTTGTAACCAGTTAGCGAGGGATTCGTCCGTTGTTGCGCAAGCAACCCTGCCCGCGCTCCCTCTGCGCCTCCGGCAATAACAGGCGTCGTAGTTGGCTTCTGAAGCGCAATGTTATTGGAGTAATTGATCGATGTTTTGGTATTTCGTTTTCCTGACTTCGTTTTGATTAAGATCACCCCCCATGCAGCCCTAGAACCATAAATCGCCGCGGACGCATCTTTGACGACCGACATCGTCTCGATATCTGTCGGGTTTACCATGGACAAACTTGGAACTTCCACACCATCAACCAATATTAATGGCGAAGCGCCTCCTTGTGTTTGTAACGATCCACTTACACCACGTAATCGAATTGTAGGATCTCCTCCAAGATCTCCACTCGGCGTAGAGACAGACAAACCGGAGACTGCGCCCTGCAACGCCCTACCAACATCCGTAATCGGACGGGTTTCGAACGTTTTTTCCGTATCTACTGTCGACACCGCTCCGGTAATATTGGAACGTTTTTGCGAGCCATAGCCGACAACGACCACTTCATCGAGGGTGGTATCATCGGCCTCCAGCAATACGCTCAAATTCGAGCCGGATACCGGAACGTCTTTCGGCTGGTAGCCAAGAAACGAAAAGCGTAATGTCGCGCCATTCGCAGCCTCTATCACAAAGCGGCCGTTCTCGTCTGTACTCGTAACCTCATCTCCGCCTACGACCGAGACGGTGACGCCACGCAGCGGCCCCGACGCATCGCTAACGACGCCTCGAACCATGTTCTGCTTCGTCATTTCGAGCTTCCTACCGCTGATCGCCTCGCCGAATACCACGGATGAACCAGCGAATACACTCATTCCAAAAGCAACAGAGAATAGTAAGGATTTTCTCATTGTTAGTTAGTTAAAAAGTGACATATCATAATTAGGTCTTCATGCACTTTTTCTCGAAAAAGTGAACAAAAACGCTAAAACCCGCACTAATATAGTTAAGAAATGTTAAAGTGCAAATGTTTGCGCGTTTTTTAACACTTATTTTTCGAAACACAGAAAGAAGATGCATCAAACCTCCAACACGGTCAGCGGCGGAGCGTCTCTTGTACGAGCACCTCCTGCTAAACAAGAAAGAAGGCGTCTAAAAAGGGCGCCTTCTTTAGTTTTATTATGGGCTTGTGGTCTGTAATGGTTTTAGGAGATTAGCCTAGGCCGCCAGCGGTTGATATGGGCAATTTATCCATGACTGGTCATAAAATAAGCGGATTATTGTATTTAGGTTCGTCGTTTGGTCCGGAGAAAGTTGTTTCAGGAGTTTTTTCGACCAT
>NZ_VNHX01000037.1 GCF_008124885.1 Sphingobacterium allocomposti | reverse complement strand
ATGGTCGAAAAAACTCCTGAAACAACTTTCTCCGGACCAAACGACGAACCTAAATACAATAATCCGCTTATTTTATGACCAGTCATGGATAAATTGCCCATATCAACCGCTGGCGGCCTAGGCTAATCTCCTAAAACCATTACAGACCACAAGCCCATAATAAAACAAAGAAGGCGCCCTTTTTAGACGCCTTCTTCTCTAAATATTCACAATCTCAATCTCGACTATACCCTTTGTCAAAGAGCTTTTATTTATCAAGTATTGAAGTGTTTTGGTAAAATTTCTTATTTCCCTGTATTCTAGCAAGTTTTCTTTGACTGACTTGCCTATGTGCTCTTTCTTTGAGTATAGTTCTATTGATTTATTTAGCGCATTTAGAGTGAAGGGAATGTCTACCAAATGAAGTTCACCGTTTTCAACTTTAGAAACATCAATCGAAAAATCATAATCTCGTACATTCTTTGGTTCTACTTTCATTCTTTGCCACCCATCTCGCAAACGTTTTGCAGAAACTTTTTTAAACATATCATCACTTAAATCGTCCGGAATCAAAACTGTCACTTTCAGCTCCTTAATCTTGAAACTATTTCCATCATCTAAGAAAAACTGTTTTTTGTCATGCTTATCTTCAAGAAGTCGCTCTACAGTACGTTCAATAAAATTCGAAAAATAGCCATAAGCTAAAGCTGTTGATGGTAAGAACCCTAAGTCGAAAGTCTCTTCTTTACTTTGGATATGAGAAATAATATCGAACTAATCAGAACGAAGAAATTTGGAGGAAGCTCCAGAAGTATTACTTATCATTCGATCGAACAAACCGGCAATATGGCTAACGCACGGGTAAAATTGGAAAGCCAATATTTAATCTTTCACTCACTGATCGTCTGTGTTCAGGATCATGGGCATTGGAAGATAATAAACAACCTTCCGACGATAGAAGTGAAGTAACGTTTTGTATTTTTGATTATAAAGGATTACGGCCAATGAATCGATTTTCTCCAAGCAGAAAGCCGATGGCGCGCCTGATATTTTCAGCACGGCTTGCTGGTGTTTTCAGCGCAGAAATATAGCGGATGATCTCTTTCTTTAAATAAGGAGGTAGCTCCAGGAAAATAGCATTAGCTTTGCTGTTTTCAGAAAGGGCCTCCATGAGATCTGCTGGAATATCTAGTATGCTTTCTGTTGGGTTATAACCGATAGACACCGTTATAATTTCGCCTATTCTTTTAGGCGATGCGGGTAACATTTTCATGTTGATGTAAAGCCGCCAAGAACCCTTAAACCGGACCAGGGTCTGCGTATAAGGGTTCTCGTTCACGTAACCCTTTATCGGGATTGGTCCCTTATCACGCCCTGCATCCTGAAAAATAGTGTCCAGGATGTGCTCCGGAACGAAGACAAACGGATTGATACCTATGATATCCAATGAAGCTTCGAATTCATACATGTTTTTGTTCGAATTTATGGATAAACTTTTGTTTAGCAAAAAGCTCTTTAGCATCCCGACGGAGCGATTTAAAACTCGATCATTTCCAAACACATCCTACCATTATGATATGGGCACTTCCAAAAGCCGGCCTTGTCTTCTCCGTCGTTAACCAATCCGTTTTCCAAACGGCTCCAATACCATTCCCCATTTTCCTTATCCACGGTATACTGTTGAATATAGCTCCACAGCGCCTCCGCTTTCCGTTTGAAAGCATCGTCGTTAAATATCTTCGCCATATATTGATAACCCACTACCGCTTCGGCCTGCACCCACCAGTGTTTCTCATGGTCCAAGTGGCCGTTTTTTAGTTCATAGGCCATGCTTCCGTCCGGTAATATTCCTTCAGCAGCGGCTTCCGCTATTTTTCGGACAACCGGGCGAACCTCGTCTTGGAGTTTCACATCACCCAGTACCGTTACCGCTTCCCATAGTAGCCAAGCCGCTTCAATATCGTGCCCATATGAAACCACGGTGCCTTTGGTATTCCACTCCCCATCAAAGAACAGCTGCAGGTGGCCTGTTTCGGGATTAACGATGTGGTCCAAAAATACACGTACTAAATTATGCTGGGATGCCAATACACGTTCATCCCGCCACACGCGAATTAAGTTCGTATAGGCTTCCAGAATATGCAAATGGGTGTTCATGGTCTTTGCCTCATTCTCGTCCTTTTCGCTTAACCGCATATCGGCTATAGGTTGCCAGTCTTTCGTAAAAGCTTCCCAATATCCGCCCAGTCTTACATCTTTACACGTCTCTATGCTATCGAATAGGGAGATTGCGAAATCCAGTGCCTCCTGTTCGCCTGTCGCTCTATAGTATTCCGAAAAACCATACAGAGCAAAACCCTGTGCATAAATTTGTTTTTTTGTATTTACCGGCTCTCCCAAGTGATCCACTTCCCAAAATATGCCACCATATAGGGGATCCACAAAATGATTTTTGATATACTGGAAGGCACGTTTGGCCATGTCGCGGTATCGCTTTTCATTTAACACGCGATAAGCTGCCGAGAAGGTCCAAAGCACCCTTGTATTCATTACTGCACCCTTATTCGCGCCAGGCAACAGTCGGTTTTTTCCATCAATCCTCCCGTAAAAACCACCATGCTCCTCGTCCACCATCTTTTCTTCCCAAAAACGTAGGATATTATGCTCTAGTTCCTTTCTAAATCCGTTCATCACTGTATGTTATTTAATATTAGTTTGAGGTCCTTCTTTTTTCCAATTCTGTTGTGATATCGAGCATCTTCTTTTCACTCAATGGATAGAAACTGATAAACAAAACGGATAAGACGGTACCGATTGCGGGGAAAAAGCTCAGGAACATGCGTATGCCCGACAATGTCTCCGCACTTTGTGCCTGATTAGCCTGAAAACCATAGTACCCCAACAGCCATCCCGTCACGGCTGTACCAAAAGCCCAGCCTAATTTTTGGCTCATAGACGACGAACTAAAGATCAAACCGGTAGCGCGATTTCCCGTCCGCAATTCCGAATAGTCTGCACAATCGGCATACATGGACCACAATAATGGAAAAATCGCCCCGGCACAAATGCTTATCAAAACCTGAAGTACGAAAATCATCAACAGCTGATCACGTTCCAACCAATAAAAAGAGATGCTCGCTGCTGTAGCAATTAACATCGCTCCCATATAGGTATTTTTTTTTCCGATCTTATTACTTAACGGCGCTGCCCCAATAACCCCCAGGATATTAGCGGCCTGTCCTAACGCAAGATACAGCCCGCTCAATACGAAAGGTATATGAAAGAATACTACATTACCAAACTGATCTTCTCCTACGTAATATTTAAAGTAATAAAGTGTCGCCCCGTCCCTTATGGAATTGAACACCAATGCAGCCACTCCCGCTCCCAACAGAATCCACCAGGGTCTGTTGTGTAATAGGTCACGAATATCCTGTTTAAGCGTTGAACTTGTCGAGGCTATTGGTACTACCCGCTCTTTTGTCCAATAGAAACACAACAAAAACAGCAAGACCGAAAAAACAGCAATGACTGTGGCGGCCATAAACCATCCTTGCTGCTGATCGGTCATGTTTTGACTGTTTTTGCTAAAATAGTTTACCAACGGATTGAACAATAATAACGTCACAAAACTTCCAATATAGGCAAAGGTCATCCTGAATGTGGCCAACACATTGCGAACCTTTGGGGATGGGCTCATGACGCCCAATAGTGACGCATAAGGGACGTTAATCGCCGAGTATACCATCATCATTAACGAATAAGTAACATACGCATATACTATTTTCCCTACCCCGTCCAGTGCAGGGGTAAAAAACGTGAACGCCCCGATCACGCCAAAAGGAATCGCAACGTATAAAATATAAGGTCTGAATTTGCCCCATTTTGTCCGTGTGCGGTCGGCGAAAGCACCAACAATCGGATCAAATAAAGAATCCCAGACCCGCGTGATCAGAAACATTGTACCTACTGCTTTTGCCTCCATGCCGAAGATATCGGTATAGAAAAACATTAAGTACATGCCAAATAGCTTCCAGAACATAGAAGATGCGGCATCTCCTAAACCATAACCGACTTTTTCCCGAAGGGGGACTTTATCTGATTTCAGTTCCATGATGGGTTTATATGACGCCTAAATTAACGATTTAAATTTTTTGCAATAATACGGGATAATGTATTGACTGACGTGGCAGAACGAAGGCCATCCTCAGCTGTGTTTAGGCAATAGTCCAAGAGCCTATCAATCGAGGATACGGCCACGTGCATTCGTGTATCGCTTGATGCATAATAAATGTAGACTGTACCATCCTCGTCGGCTATCCACCCATTTGTAAATAGTACGTTCGAAACATCTCCTACACGCTCTTCCCCTTGTGGAGCCATCAAATGTCCAGCCGGTTCAGCAATCAATTTGTTAGGCTGGTGGAGGTCGGTCAAGAACAAATACAGGACATAACGAAGTCCTGCTGCACAGGCGCGGACACCATGCGCCAGATGTAACCAGCCTTTTTCCGTCTTTATCGGCGCAGGTCCCTGACCATTTTTAAGTTCTTTAATGGTATGATAGGCACGTGGATTGACAATTTTTTCCTCCAATACCACAGCTTTTTCCATACTATCCACTACTGTCCAGCCGATTCCCCCTCCACTTCCCGCATCTATGAAACCATCTTGCGGACGAGTATAGAGTGCATATTTCCCGCCTACAAATTCCGGATGCAAGACCACATTACGCTGCTGGCTTTTAGATTGTAGGTCGGGTAAGCGTTCCCATGTCTTTAAATCTTTTGTACGTACGATGCCGGCAGCGGCAACAGCAGACGATAGATCGCCAGGTGCAGCATTAGGATCTTTGCGTTCGGTACAAAAAACACCGTAAATCCAGCCATCCTCATGCTGGGTAAGGCGCATATCGTATACGTTCGTATCCGGTGTCTCTGTTTCAGGAATAACGATGGGATAATCCCAAAATCTAAAACCGTCAATCCCATTTGGGCTTTCTGCAATGGCAAAGAACGATTTTCTATCATTGCCTTCTACCCTTACCACCAAAATATACTTTCCCTGCCACTTGATGGCACCGGCATTGAACGTGCCATTAATGCCAAAACGCTCCATCAAGTACGGATTACTTGTTTCGTCGAGATCAAAGCGCCAGTGTATGGGAGTATGATCTGCTGTTACTACCGGATTGACATACCGCTCGTAGATACCATTGCCAGGCAAAACAGCTTCATTCTTTTTATTTAATAATTGCTCATAAGCCTCCTTTACGGCGGCCAACCGGTTTTCAAATTTTCTACTCATTTCTATTCCCAATGTATTTATATGGTCTATATGATTTTTCTTTTCTCGTGTTAAAATAGATGCGTGGTAAATTTTGCGAATTGTTCTCGCCAAAATGCCCATTCGTGTCCGGCCGGCGCTTCGTCACTTTGATAGGTTATCCCCTGTTTATCCAAGGCTTTCAAAAAAATCAGATGACCTTGGTAGCGTGGATCTTTGGTTCCGCAACTTGTCCACAGGATCTTAACCTCTTCATTTATTTCTCTTTTTTTACGCTCCCAATCTGGTATGTAATCTGCAAGTTTTAACTTTTCGTCGCTTAGCAGTCCCGAGCTGAACTGACCGATGTAGTTAAACTTATCCATATTTCGCAGTCCTATAACGAAAGCCTGTCCGCCGCCCATCGACAAGCCGGCAATAGCCCTTCCTTCTTTGGACTTCATTACATGAAACCGCTCCTCCACCAGCGGGATCACATCATAGAGCAGTTCATGTTCCAAGATCTCCATTCCTTCTTTTGAACTACCTCCTGCCCAGGTTCCGTCTGTATGCCCGTTGGTCATGACCACCAACATCGGTTTCGCTTTATGCTGCGCAAGGAGATTGTCCAGCACATCTGCCACACGTCCGTCGCGTGTCCAACTCCCCTCATCGTCTCCACCGCCGTGCCGTAGGTACAAAACAGGAAACGCTTGCCCGTCTTCTTCGTATCCGGGTGGCACATATACATATACCATTTTACTCCTTTGTAGTGTTGTTGCACGATAGCGCAGTATACGTACCTCGCCATGTGCCACATCTTGTGCCTGGTCGAAAAGAGGGGATTCTCCTCTTACCTCGAGAATATTTCCGTATAGAGAGGTACCATGCTTGACCCGAGGGTTTTCTATATCTAACACCGTGAGTCCATCCACTTTAAAACTATATTGATATATACCGGGCTGCAGGGAGTCTACGGCTACAGACCAAACTCCGGTCTCATCCTTCGTCATTCTCCATTCCTGAATATCCCAATCGCCTAGTTCGACCAAAACGACCTTAGCATGAGGAGCTTTAAGACGAAACGTTACGATACCATCCTTATCCACCTGTGGAGAAAACGTGGTTGTATTCGGTCTCCACCATCCGTCCGTGCTGAAATTGTTTCCGACGATAGCTTGCGCCTTGGCAGCGAAGAGGGAGAACATCAACAGAAAACCAGTTAGTATTATTTTTATAGACATCATATCGTAGGTATTAAATAGGCCATACATAGGTTGCAATAGCTCCGGCAGCTAAAGGAAGGTTAACAAACCGACCCTGGTATTGAATCTTTACACTCCGGTCAGTAAAAGAACTATTCGCAACAATGAGTACAATCTTCCCCTCAGGTGTCTTAAATGCCACATTCGGCAATACGTTACCCTGTGCGATGGAAGTCGCCCTTGTAATTTCAGCATTTTCCTCATCTGTCGTTAAATTGACGACCGCATCAAATGGACCATTCGACTGTATGCGCACGGAACCCGGAGGCACAAATTTGGAAGCTTGCGCTATAACATGGAAGGCTACATTTTTGGAGACTGCGTCGCCATCCAGTGTAAGGGCACCTTGACAGATAGAACAGCCCCCATTATCGGTATGTGGGTCATTATTGGGATCTGCAGCAAGATTCCATAAAATAAGGTTTTTACTCCAATTGCGCATGGTTCCTATCACTAAACGTTCTACTTGATAGGCCATATTCATTATCGGCACATCACTGTTCTGAATGACCATTTGCTCTGTAAAATAAATATTCTTATCCGGTCGTGCCTGATGGACAAGGGACATGGTACTTATATCGCCACCATAGTGATGAAACCCCGAACCATCCACATACCTGTCCAGCTCCATATCATTTAATAAGGCTAAGGGATAATCTGGCCGGTCGCAGTTATGATCAAAAAGTACAATTTTTGTTTCCGGTGCGTTTTTGTCAAAAAGAGGTCCAAGGTGATCGCGCAAAAATATGCGCATCTCTGGCACCGTAATAGGCATACTAGGGGTATTTCTTGAATTCAACGGTTCATTTTGTACCGTAATAGCGTCGATCACAATCCCTTCTTTTTTCATTTCCTGCACATAACGCAATAGATATTTTGCATATACCGCATAGTATTCTGGTTTTAGCGAACCTCCCCGCACCTTTCCGCTGGTTTTCATCCATGTCGGTGCCGACCAGGGGGAAGCCATTATTTTTAGTGTCGGATTAATGGCTAAAATTTCCTTTAGTACGGGAATGATATCATCGTAATCATGTCCTAAGCTAAATTTTTTCAGATCTATATCCGTCTCGCCATCTTTTAAATCGTTATAGGAATACACAAATCGATTGAGATCCGAAGCGCCGATACTTAAGCGTAGGTAACTGATCGAAACGTCATTCGTTCCTTTGCCAAATAACTCTTTCAATAAAGCAGAACGCGAAGATAGATGCATTTTATGAAGCAACTCTGCGCTTCCACCCGTCAATGCAAAGCCGAAGCCATCAATCTCCTGAAACGTTTGCCGTTCGTCTACTACGATCGGAAAATGTCTTCCATCGTTTTTCCCGAAGAGCTGAATAGGCTGCTCTTCCAACAGTGCCGAACCGTCGGCTTTGGAAATCCAACTTCTTACACTAGGCTGCTGCGCAAAACCAGCGGACAGCCATACAAAAGCTATCAAGTAGAGCAAAAGTGGTATATTCCTTATTTTCATACGATCACTATTTAAATATTGTACTATTAAGTTCTTTCAATAGCAGTACCCGATCAGAACCATACACTTCTTTAATTGTTTCGATGCTATTGTGCTCAAATACAAGCTCAGACCAGCCCATAAAGAAAATCCAATCCTTTTGCTCCTGCAATACGGCCAAGGAGGGTAGTTTTTGACATTCACCTATGCCCATCGGTTTTCCGTTCGCTACCCGTTTGATGGTTTCATATTTTTCGTTCGAAAATCCAGAGCCGTCATCGTATACATCCAGGGAGACGATATCCCAATATCGATCGCCCGGATTGTATAGGTCCGCGTCCTTGTCCAAGGATGGAAAATCCTGAATATTCCACACCCATAACAAGTTGTCCAATCCCTTCTCTTTTACCATGTAATCATGTACCCAGCGGTAAAGTTTAACAGTACCCTCTTCACCCGGGCGGCCGCCCCACCAGAATTTACCCTGGTTCATTTCGTGAAATGGTCTGAACAGGACGACCACTTTATTATCTTTCAATCGCTGAAGATGGACCGCTACTTCCTCCATCATCGTAATGAATTGCGTATGGATGGTTGTTCCTTCGTTAAAAAGCTCTTCCCACTGTGTATCCGTCAATGTGCTCAACACCCCTTTTCCGTCATCCCAGGCGCAGGGTTGCCCGTTTGCAGGATTACAGGCGTGCCACATGATATTGACTATTGCACCGTTTTTAAACTGTTTGATTGCTTCGTTAATCATGGTTTCGCGGTGTTCAATGTTCTCCTTCTGGAATAAGAAATCTCCGCTCCACAACGCAGGGTAATCACCCACCACCTTCTGTACGGCATCGGTCCATTGCGCGGGATTACTGTTTGGTTCACGATTGTGAATACCACCGAGCACATAGTTTGATTTAATGTCGGATAGTAATTTCAGTATACGGGTTTTCTCCACCTCGATCGTACCCGAGATGGAATCCACCGTTTGCGTTATCGTCGAATCACCTTGTTTTGAGGTCGATCCATTGTCGCCACCACAGGCCGAGAGGCTTATTAAAGCCGCTGCGACCAATCCTTGATAATATAGTTTCCCTTTCACCATGCACATATTTTAATTTAAAAATTCGTTAATTAACCGTCACATTATCCGCCAACACATACATATTGGGCAAATCTTTAGAGAATAAACTCACCGAGCTCCGATAAAGCACCTTGAAATCTTCCACCGAGCTATGTCCTTTCCACGGACCATAAAAGTGGAAACCTTCCTTCAAGGGGTCGTACGCATTCCGCCACATCACCACCATGCTTACCTGTTTACCAATCAACGGTGTCAGTATTTCCTTTGTCCAATATTCTGTGTACGGAGCACCTCCATTTCGTATACCTTCAATTCCTACTTCTGTTACACCACAGGGTTTGAGCTTTTCTTTTGACAAAACCTGTAGTGCCCTAAGATTAGATTGAAAAGCTTGCGTGTTGGTGCCATGATAGCAATCCATTCCAATAAAATCCACAAAGTCGTCTCCCGGCCAGCGGAATAACAGCTCCTCCCGGCCACCTACGTTATCCCGTTGTGGGGAAATCGCATAAATGAAGTTGTGTACCCCTTTCACCTCCTTTAGATAGTTTAAGGTGAATTTCCATAGTTGAATAAATTCATCATTTGTTGTACACTTGCTTCCCCACCAAGACCATTGCTGCGTGTGTTCGTGAAAAGGTCTGTAAATAATTGGAATCAGTTTCCCCTGCTCATCTTTAAGCGACAGGGCAAATTCGGCTAAGTTGTCCAGCCATTGCTTAAATTTCACGTTTGTCGCGCTGCCTTCCTGTAGAATCTGTTTGGCCACATCATCGGATGAGTTGTCCCAAGAATCCCCTCCAGTAAGGGGATTATTCAGGTGGCACACTGCCGTAATCACCTCGCCGCGCTTACGTGCTTCCAAAATTGTCCTTTTCCGTGCGGCATTCAACGTAGATGTCGCTCTGCGGTCATCCATCACTTCGGCAAAGTCCACGCTGAATACAGCCGGATAGTCTTCCACTATTTCGTATACGTCCGACCGACCCGGTTCGTTCATCCATTCGCGACCATAAATCAACGCATCATGGTGCCCAAACATAAAACCTTTGCTCTGTATTCGCCAGAGCTGCGAATAAAGCGCTTTCGTCTCTGCCGTAGCACTTTTATCAAATAAGCTCAATGACACTGCCTCATCGTTGCCCTTGTCATCATCGATGATATCGTCTTTCGATTTTCCGCACCCTATGGTAACCATCAGCAGAAAGGCAAAACTTAAAATCGTACTCTTGTTCATAACCTGCTATTTAGTTTTGTTTTTTTACTTCAATCCAATATCTTCTCGGCTTTTTAACAAATTTGTCGTAATCCGAGTAAATGGCGTCCCAATCATCTGTCCCACTTAAGGCGAAGGCAAAAGCATTATGCTGTATCGTCTTGGTCAAATTATTACCTAAATTCTCCGTCGTAGCACCTAAGAAAGAGCAGTTCACGCGTGTTCCATCCGCGAAGATCAATGTAAGTACATCCGTTGTGTAATCCCGTTCCCATGTTCCTTCACCTTTCGGCAATTTCCGATAAAAGTGATTCACATCGGTCCGCGGATCAAGGATATAGGTAAAATCCGCATAGAGACCATCAGCTCCAGCATCATTTATAAAATCCCCTGTTGTTCTACCAGTAGGCGTTACACCAGTCAGGGTAAAGGTTAACTTATTATCCAGCTCTACTTGAGGGCCATTCGTAGCCGACCAAATCCAAGGCTTGCTCGTTAATGACAGTACGGCACCGCCTCCATATTCAGGACCCGTTCCGCCATATACGACTAAATCTGTGATATCGTATGTTCCGGTGATGGTTTCCTCAAACGGTTCCACCTCTACCTCCCATTCCCTCGTTTCTCCCGTTTCTGCGGTTACTTGATATTTAAACTTATAGTCATTTGTCAGAAAATTAACCTGTTCTCCCGAATTCGGAGAAACCGAAGCTCGGTATGATTGCTGGATAATCGGACGCACGTTAGAAAAATCTGTATGCTCTTCCACCAATACCTTTACCTTCACCTTTCCCGCTGTGCGGTCTACCACCGCTGCTCCAATCTGGGTGAATCCCTCGCCCATTGTAAAGTTCTCGATAGACTTTTCGTTGCTTTTAACACCATCATAAGGATCTTTCTGACATCCCATAAAAAGCCCGAGCAATACCAGAACTGTCAGTGTTGCTTTTATTTTTATTGTTTTCGATTTCATGGTTAACATACTTAAGGTTGTATTAAAGGATTTGAGTCAATTTCACGTTGTGGGATAGGAAAGAAATAAGCGCCGGATGTGATGCTTTTTCCATACTTTTCCACCAGTACCTTCTCCATACTATTCGTACGACGAAGGTCGAATAGCCTATTTCCTTCAAAAGCCAATTCAAATGCGCGCTCCTCCACAATGGCCTCTCTAAATGCAGCGGGCGAAAGATTCGGACTCAATGGCCCTAAACCCGCACGGTTGCGGATCTTATTCACGGCAGCATAGGCTTCCGTAGTGGGACCAGCAGCTTCGGCATACACCAGTAAGATATCCGAATAACGAATTACCGGCGAGTTAGTACTCATCTTGTCTGCATCCCGTAAAGGATCTATAAACTTTCGAGTAAACGGACGTGAAAAGTCGTTTATTCCAAACTGGATAACGTTGCCGTCGGGGTTAATTACTTCCGAAACAATCAGGTCTGTTTTTCGTTTATCACTCGCATGATAACTGTTATAATGATGTGCCTCCATCTGGAAGTGATTCCATCCTCGACCTATATTGATCGTCTCCGTATTCGGATCACTTGGGTTATACGGAATCGTCATGACAAAGCCCGGATCTGGCAGAAACATATTGGGTAATTTGGAATAGTTACCTTCCCGTTCACCGGAACGGTCTACTGCTGCGTCGAAGATATGCTCCGAAACCGTCGCATTTTTATACACTTCCGTATTCCATATATCCGGGAGGACATCGGTAAAATTAAACACCTGTTGATCGTTAATTACTTTACCCGCATAACGCAGTGCCTCATTATACATCTCATCACTATTGGCAACGAAATCATAACCAACCGAGCCCGAAGCCTTAGCGGAGGCCAAATGCAAATACACTTTTGACAATAAGGCCTGTGCCGCAACTCGATTTGCACGACCTTCAAAATTTTTCGCCGCAGACATCAGTTCTTCGCCCTTTTTCAAATCGGCAATAATGACATCGTAGAGATCGGAGATGCTGGACTTCGCTACGGGTATCTGTTCTGCTTCGACCAGAGGTTCCAAACGAAGGGGTACTTCACCAAATAAACGAACCAGGTTAAAATTGTGCAGCGCACGCAGGAAATACCCCTCACCGATAATTTGATTGCGATCTGCATCCGGCATATTGGGAACGTTCGGTACATTTGTAATGACGGCATTGGCTCTCGCAATTCCGCGATACATATAGGTCCACAAGTTATCCAGATCGGAATTGGTCGACGTTGTGCGCAACTGCTCTAGTTCGAAGTTTGCCTGCCCAGCGTCCGATTTTGCTGTTAAATTTTCCGTCGGTAGTTCCATAATGATATAATAACCCCGCGAATAGTACCCTACTTCGGGCAATATCGCATAGGCATATATCAGACCCGATAAGGCATCATCTGCGGTTTTATAAAACGAATTCGAATTCACGATACCATAGGGTTCTTCTGTCAATTTCGAGCACGACAGAAAAGTGCTACTTGCTATTCCCGCTAGGCAAATGCCTGCAATAATCTTATTCATCTTCATGTCTTTTTGAAATTTAGGTTAAAATCCTACTGATACACCAAAAGAGTAAGCACGGGGTCGTGGATAGTTACCCCAATTTATACCATCTAAACCGACCTCCGGATCAAATCCCTTATTGAATTTCGTAATCGTCAACAAATTATTTCCCGATGCATACAACCGGATATTGCTAATCCCTTTAATGATGCCGGGTCTAAAGTTATAACCTAGTGTTACATTCTGAAGACGTAGGAATGATCCATCTTCCACAAAGAAATCAGATGCTTTATACCCTCTTGTGTTATTTGCACGTGGATAGAGATTGCTTGGATTATCCGGCGTCCAGCGTTGCACTTGCCGGCTAGGTGTCATCTTCTGCAAATCGAACACATCATTACCGTATACGCCATAAAACTGCGCATTTAAGTCGAAACGCTTATAGGAAACTGAGGTATTAAAACTATAGATAAAATTCGGGGTCGGATCGCCTATAACGACGCGATCATATGTCGGATCGATGGTACCATCGGGACTTCCATCCGCACCAGCGATGTCCATATACTTGATCTCGCCTGGGATCGCTTCTGCTCCTGTAAGTCCGGCTTCTATCCCCTCTTCTAACGACTGGATAATACCGTCGGAGCGATAACCGTAAAAGGCATACATCGGCTGTCCGATAATAAAGTGATTCACATTTTGACGTACCATTTCGATCAACGATCCGGTCACAACGCGGTCACTTTCGCCCATGGCGACTACTTTATTTCTATTCAATGCGAAGTTACCGCCTACAGACCAGCTTAATTCTTCCCGTTGTATAATACCCGCGTTAAATCCCAATTCAAAGCCGCGGTTACTGATTTCTCCATCATTGACCCATTGTTGGTCAAAACCCGATGAAGGCGAAATGGTACGTGTGCGTAATAAATCTTTTGTATGCTTATCATAATAATCTAGGGTTAACGTAAAACGTTGGTTCATAAAGCCAATATCTAATCCCAGATCGTAAGAAGTCGTTGTCTCCCATCGCAAGCTTTTGTTTCCTAAGCCGCCAACAATGGTTAACCCCTGATCATTGTTTGCGCCTGCCAATCCTGGACCAAAGCCTGTCATAAAACCGTTCTGTGCACCAACGTAATAGCGTTCCGAGCCAAATCTATCCAAGGTTTGATAAGGTGAAATACCTTGATTACCCGTCAGACCATAGCTGGCACGTAATTTTAGTTCGGAGAATGCGTTCAGATCTTTGATAAAGGATTCCTCATTTAATTTCCACGCCACGGCAGCCGAGGGGAAGAAAGCCCATTTGTTATTTTCGCCAAATTTTGTCGATCCATCTGCACGCCCCGTAACCGTAAATAAATACTTATCCAACAAAGCATAATTCGCCCTACCGAACCAGGAATGTAAGGTAGACGCCGATAGACCGTTGCTGAGCACTTTCGTTTTCGCGCTGTTTAGATTTTCGTTCTGCAAGTTGTCGTTCACGAAGTTCATCCCCATCAGATTGCTCGTGCGCGTCCGTGAATTTTGGAGCGAGAACCCACCCACAACATTCAAACGATGGGCATCGTCGAATGTCTTATCAATAGTCAAATAATTCTCGTTGACCAATTCATTGTTATTATAGTTGTTAATTGCACCATACCCAGTATTCTCGTACCCTCGAAATGTAACATTTGCTGGCTCATACACATCACCGATCGAATTCCCATATTTCGTGCTAAGCTGCGTTCTGAACTGCAACCAATCGGTGAGCTTTGCGGAAACGAATACAGTTCCTAACACATCTATCGTCTTCGACTTATTGAGTACCTCATTTGCTATGGCGATAGGGTTACCGAAATCCATAGCCGATGTACGGAAGTAATTTCCGTTTTCGTCATATACCGGAAATATTCTTGAACGGCCGGCGCTCAAGTTCTGACCTGTATTATTTGTATAGGTTAATATAATATTTGTTCCAGCAGAGATTGCATTCGTCAATTTCTGATCTAGGTTCAGCCGTCCCGTATATTTGTCGTACGCGTTTTTTATGGCGAGCCCTTCTTCTTTATAATAATTACCCGACATCGAATATTTGGTATTCTCTGCACCGCCATCTATACCCAGCGTATAGTTTTGTGAAAAAGGATTGCGGTATACCAAATCTGCCCAGTCGGTATTTGTGGCCCATTGTGGCTTATTGGGATCGAGGCCACGGAGTTCGGCGATGGATGGAAAATACACGCCACTCCGCACTTCTCCAAGATACGGCAACTGACTAAGTGGGGTGCCACCATTAAGTGCCGCCTCATTGGCATAAACAGCTTCTTCGATACCATCACGCCAAAGATCCGGTTTTACGGACAATGTGGAAACCGTATTTAAGGTGTTCAACGATATCCGCGGCGTGCCCGCCCGTGCTTTCTTCGTTGTCACCATAATCACACCATTGGCACCTCTTGATCCGTAAATTGCGGCCGATGAGGCATCTTTCAGCACCTCAATCGATTCAATATCCTCCGGATTGATTTGCTTTAGATCTCCCGCGTCTCCCCAAGGAAAGCCATCGACAACGACCAGCGGTGCATTTGACCCACTTAAGGAACTATTTCCTCGGATTCGAACTGTCGCCCCAGCACCAGGTTGCCCACTTGATATAGCGACCTGTACACCAGGAATCTTACCCTGCAACAACTGATCCACCGACGACGCAGGCGTCTTGTTTAAATCGCTCCCCTTTAATGTAGCGACAGCGCCCGTTAAATCGCTCTTTCTTACACCACCATATCCCACTACGACGACATCGTCTAAATCTAAAGCTGTACTTAGCAATACAGCATCTATGGTAGACCGATTGTTGACGGAAATCTGCTGTGACTTCAACCCTAAAGAACTGAAAGACAGCACATTTTCCTGATCAGCAATTGTGATCTCATATGTACCTTCTTCATTTGTGGTGACGGTGTAAGCACCGGATTTAACCGTGACACCCGGGAGTGGACGCCCTTCGTTGTCTCTTACTACACCAGACACCATACGGCTTTGGGCCATCGTGAGCTGGACCGCGAAAAGTATACTCCAAAAAATAGCGCAGGTTCTTAGTAAACTTCTTCTCATTATATTAACATTTAGATTTATACATTGCTTATTTAGGCTATTTTTCATCCGTCTCGATCAATGGGCCGGATTCCAAAATTGGTTAGCCTCAAGCTTTAGACAAAGATATTCCAAAGCAAGTCATCGAGAGCAATACTATTTTAGCCAATTATTATACAAAAAATAGTGGAAAGGCTATTTTAAAACAAAATAACCCACAAAATGACATATATTATTTTAACTATCTATATGAAGATACGACTACCGCTAAAGTTTACACGGTATTCGGAGGGGGTACAATTCTTCTTTCGTTTAAAAGCTCTGTTAAAATTGGATATATTATTAAAGCCACATAAGTAACATATTTCAGCTACCGTATTGCTCGTTTCTATCAACATGCGCGTAGCATGCCCGAGCCTTATTTCGTTGAGGTTATCAATAAAAGTTTTCCCCGTTCTTTTCTTAATAAAGCGGGAAAATGAAACTTCAGACATATTCACTTGATCAGCGACTTCCTTGAGCGTGAGTAAAGCGCTATAGTTCTTGTTCATAAACGCAAAAGCTGCGTCAAGTCTTCTGCTCCGAAAATTTAGGCTTTTGTCCAGCAACATATCTCCTTCTACCAATGTCTTGGCATCGTTGCTGACCGACAACTCCCGCAAAATCAACATGAACTTAATAACAGAGTTAAAACCTATCGTTTTATGAAGTGTGAGGATTTCTGGAGCAACTTTTTCGATTGTTTCCTTCGAAAACTTAATGCCAAAGCGGCTGAGTTCAAACATTCGCTTGATGAAGTTCAATTGGTTTTTATTCAGAAAATGTTCACTAAAAAGATCTTGGTTCCATTGTACAGTGACTTCTACAATTTTCTTTGTAGCACAACGATGGTTAAACCAGCCGTGGGGAAGGTTGGGTCCGGTAAGCACCAACTCAAAATCGTCAATTTCTTCCATCCTGTCCCCCACTATGCGCCGCGCTCCCTTGGCGTGCAGGATCATGTTTAATTCAAATTCCTCATGATAATGATAGGGAAAATCGAACTTTTCCTTTTCTCTATGGAATACGGTAAAACATTCTGTTTCCCGTAGAGGCGTTACTTCTTTGATCGCGTTATGGTTCATGCTATTAGGAATACAATCATCGAAAATAAAAAGTAAAAATGGAAATTCATAACGCAAATAATTAGTTCGCCTTGCCCCTATTCTAAGATGTGCAGCATTGCATATATAAAGTTATTGTCATTTGCATTGGTTTTATTCGTATTTTTACGAGAAGTCTGCAACATTAGTTGTTGGACAAAATCGATCATCTGAAAAAACATGACATTACTATTATTGTACCTCGGCACTGCATTAATTATTTCATTTATATGCTCAATAATGGAAGCGGTGCTGCTTTCGACTCCAATATCATATTTAACGTGAGTTCGGTTTAAGCAGCAAGGAATAATTGGTTTTCTTTTTGCTCGAACTGAATGTTTAACGCAGGTTTTTTAGGGAAGAATGCATAAGCTCCAAGTGCTCCTAGAATATTTAAGAGAAAGTTGTTGACGGATCTATGTCTGGTGTGTTGGAGTTTACAAATGTTCTTCAATTCATCGTTTACACATTCAATAATTGCTCTTTTTCTCAAGATGATCTTATCTGTTTGACTGAGATTCATTCCCCTCATGTTTTTTCTTGGTTTGGTCACCTGTAAGCTTCCCTGAAAAAAAGACTGTTAGAGAATAGAAAAATGATTTATAACTTTAACAGTGTACTATGAAAGGGAAACGATTCAAACCGGAGTAGATCAGTAAGATCCAGAAAGAGTTCGAGGCTGGTAAAAGCGTTCAGGAACTCACGCGTGAACATGGGGTCAGTGCAGCCTCCTTTTACAAATGGCGCCAGCGGTAGGGTGGCCTGGACGGTAGCGAGCTCAAGCGAGTGAAGGAACTGGGAGAAGAGAACCGCAAGCTTAAGCGGATGTACGCGGAGCTTGCCCTTTGGAGGCGGCCAAGGAGGTGATAGCAAAAAAGCTTTGAAGCCCTGCCAGAAAAAACAGATTGCCCAGTAATTGATGGAATCAGGGAAAGGCATCAGCAGGGCGTGCCGGGTGTTGGGGTTGTTTAAGACCTGTTATTATTATGTCGGTATACGTGATGACAGCCAGGTGGAATCCGCTTTAAGAAAGAAAGCGGAAGATTTTCCACGGGAGGGTTTCTGCAAAGCGCTCAGGAGATTACGCCGGCAAAGCTATGGTTGGAATCATAAACGCGTCCATCGTGTATACAAGCTTATCGGATTGAACATCAGAAGGAAAGAAAGCGGCGGTTGCCGCAAAGGGTAAAACAGCCGCTGGTCAAACCCATGTTGCCCAATGACACCTGGTCGATGGACCTTATGAGCGATGCACTGAGCAATGGCCGGCGGTTCCGTTGTTTCAACATGGTGGACGATTTCAATAGGGAGGCACTGCATATCGAAGTGGATTATTCCCTGCGCAGTTCTCGGGTGGTCTGGGTGCTAAACCATCTGATTAAACGCAGGGGAAAGCCTGGGAAAATCAGGATGGATAACGGCCCGGAGTTCATATCCCAGCTTTTAACGGAATGGAGTATGGTCAACGACATTGAGTTTATCTACATCCAGCCGGGTAAGCCCACGCAGAACGGATTCGTGGAGAGATTGAATGGAACCTACCGTGAAAATGTGCTGGACTGTTATCTGTTTGACACCCTGGATGAAGTTAGGGAAGTGACCTGGCAATGGATGGATGACTACAACAATCACAGACCGCACGACAGCCTAGGTAATATGTCGCCAACGGAATATGCTGCCCTACCCCATTTTGAAAGCGACAAACAAGCATGTTAGGGTGCTTAGGTTCAGGTTAATTTGATGAGAAATTTGTAAAATTATGCAGTCTTAATCTGGGGAAGCCGACACTGCGCTAAATCAAAGCCATCACCTATAAGTATTAGTCTGTTCATTATTTTTAAATTTACAATTATCCTCAACACTTAAAGTACTTTCAGATCCATATAACTCAAATAAATGATCATTTTTAGAATCGTCACCTTTATAAATAAAATTGTTTTTTATAGACAATAATTTATCGACTTGATTAAATTCAGGCAAGACTAATTCCCTTTGTATATTATGGAGCATTCTATAATTAATTAGGAAGCTATTTTTTTCGTTTTCCCATTTACTTCCATAACCAGATAAAAAATTATAATAAAGTAAAACGATTTCATGATTTGACAACTGCCCTCTTAACAATTTTAAATACTCACGTTTTTGTTCATATGTTAAAATACTATTTTTAACAACAAAACCAGTACTAGAAATTAAATGTCGATAATAATGTCCTAGTCTTCTTTGATGGCCTGAAAATGGTTTATAATTAAAATACATTTTAAGGGATGGGTACTTTTTATCTAAATTTTCTTTAAACACCTCTTTATCAATAAAACAACTTCCCTTAACACTCAAATAATTATCAATTTTTTTCCCACCAAGGCTATGTGATTTTCTACACTTATGCAGTTCATTAATCAATTCAAGTAAAAAACTGTTATTATAGTTGTGATAACGGTTATCATAATAAGAGTCTTCAAACCTATCCAATCCATGAAAAAATATTTCATATGCTAGAAACAAATATTTTTTATTTTCATTATTTGGAAACAAATAGTATGTTTTTTGGGAGAATATATCATTTTTACTGTCACTTTTATTATCATAATGAGTTATTGTGTCTATTTTCAAATTAGCAACCTTTAACTTGTAACATTTTTTAATAATTAGATATATACACTCCAATTCCCTAATCATTGTAACAAAAACTTTTCTTCCTTTTGTAACTCTCAACTCTTTAATAGCTGAATAATTATATTCATATCCATCAATTTCCATCTCATTAACATTTTCCTTATGTAGCCGAAGCATTTCATAAAACTGCGATTCAAACTGTTGCAACTTAAACTGATCTTGTACTTGTTTATTTGCTTGATACTGTATATAAAAAGCTAATCCTGTTACAATTACAGCCGCAATAGCTGTCTATAACGGAGGTCAACGGGCCATTCAATTCGGCTATAATACCCAATTATTTCGGAAGTCACTGGGCCAAAAAATCTCCTTAATTTCGG
>NZ_VNHX01000036.1 GCF_008124885.1 Sphingobacterium allocomposti | reverse complement strand
GACGGAAATGTGCTGCTGCCTCCGAGCGGCGCCGACTACGACGTCGACAGCTATGCTAATTTCCTGCAGAGGGGAATAGATGCATTTAAGAAGAAATCATCATCGACGCCATAACACAGAGCGCTATGACTGATGCGAAAAATCAGTAATGTCGATTCAGCACAAACGCTACACAGCTTTTCCCATGGCCGGAGCGACTGGACACGTATCGGACAGGAGGCTTATATTATACCAATGAATATGTACACATATAAATAAAATAACTATTATATATGAAAAAGATCGAAAATATTGCTGTTTTAACTTCGGGAGGCGACGCGCCGGGTATGAACGCCGCTATACGGGCAGTAGTCAGAGCCGGCATTTATAATGGCCTCAACGTCTTCGGTATACGTAGAGGTTATGACGGTCTGGTACATGGCGATATTATTCCGATGGATGCAAAATCTGTTGCTAACATCATCCAACGGGGAGGTACAGTCTTAAAAACAGCCAGAAGCGACGAGTTTAGAACATACGAAGGACGTCGGCAGGCATTTGAAAATATTCAGAAATTAGGCATCGATGCGCTCGTGGTCATCGGTGGGGACGGCACCTTCACGGGAGCCTCTAAGTTTATCGAGGAGTTCGACATTCCTATCATCGGTATTCCCGGCACGATCGACAATGACCTAGCGGGCACCGATTTCACGATCGGTTATGATACTGCAATCAACACCGTCGTCGATGCGGTGGACAAGATCCGCGATACAGCTGAGTCGCACGACCGCCTATTTGTTGTCGAGGTGATGGGCCGCGACTCCGGCCTGATTGCTCTGCGTTCAGGAATCAGCACAGGCGCTGAAGCCGTTCTTATCCCCGAACTGGAGGTAGATTACGACGCAATTATGAAGCGGTTGGACAAGACCCGTAAAAACAAGTCTTCGCGCATCATTATCGTTGCAGAGGGCGACAAAGAAGGAGGGCTTGTTGTTGCAGAAAAGATCCAGGAGAACTTTCCTCATTATGACGTCCGCGTCTCCATCCTTGGCCATATCCAGCGTGGAGGCAAGCCCACCTGTATGGACCGGGTATTGGCCAGCCGTCTAGGGGTGGCTTCTGTGGAAGCGCTGTTGGAAGGACGCCGTGGAGAAATGGCCGGCCTGATCTGTGGACAGGTACAATTCACCCCCTTCAGCAAAGCCATTAAGCACATCGACAAAATCAACGAAAACCTGACCAGGATTGTAGAGATCCTGTCTCTCTAAGCAAACAGAAAGAGGGAGTACGATATACGCACTCCCTCTTCTATTCACTTACGTCCGTTATTTGCTATTTTAGAATTTCCTGCAGTTTTTCTTCCAGTTTTTCTCCACGCAGATTGGAGGCTACGATTTTACCGGCCGGGTCAATCAGATAGTTCTGCGGGATACCGCGGATAGCGTACAGTTCGACCACCGGCGAGTTCCAGAACTGCAGATCAGACACCTGTGGCCATTGCCCCAGTCCGTCGTCTTCTATGGCTTTCAACCAATCTTCTTTTTTACCGGGACGGTCTAAAGAAACTCCTAATACAGTAAAATTTTTGTCTTTGAACTTGTTAAAAGCGGCCACCACATTCGGGTTTTCATGGCGGCAGGGACCACACCAGCTTGCCCAGAAATCTACCAACACATATTTGCCTCGTAATGATGACAACGATAGGTTATTCCCCGCCGTGTCAGGAAGCGTGAAATCGGGCGCCAACGCGCCGACAGCAAGCTTCTCCATGCTGGCGATTTTCTCGCCTAAATCTTTCCCCAGCGGTGTAGATTTTAAATTCGATGACAAGGCCTCATACGCGGGCTTCGCGAAAGACGACACATTGTCGGGCGAGGCCAGTTCACTCAATACAGTTAAAGCCACGTAACTGTTCGGATTTTCCTTAACAAACGATTCATTCAGTGCCGTCTGTTTCTCATAAATTGCCTCTGCCTTCTTCTGTAAACCTCCAATAAATGCTTCGTCCTGCTTCTTGTCGTCCGGAGCCGCTTGATATTCCGCATCCAATGCCGCGAAGCCGTCGTTTACCGCTTGTAGGGATGCCTTATATTTGGAGAAGTCGTCGTTCACCGGATTGCCGCTGCTTGTCGCACTGGCGAAGTCAGCTCCTTCAAACTTGATAACGCCTTTCGCCAGGTACACAGCGTTCATCGGCGGGCGCTCGCCACTCTCGCGTAGCTGCGACATCGTTTTTCCATCGGCAGACAAAAACAACATTGCCTGCGTTGGCTGAGACACCGATCCCTGGTAGGTAAAGGTTCCGTTGTTTATCGTCACCGAGTCCAACGCATTCTGCCCACCATCTCTATATTGGATAAATACTTTCGCACCCGGCTGTGTCTGCCCTATTTTACCATTTAAGGTAAAGTCCTCCTGTGCAAACAGCACCAAGGGAACCATGCCCACGCCCATTAAAATTGCCTTTTTCATATGTACTTCAATTAAATTTCATTTTTTGATTTTCGCTCCGCTGATCCTATACGCCTGCTATGCTGCCATTACCAACGGCCGCTGGCGCCTCCGCCACCAAAGCCACCGCCGCCAAATCCACCAAAACCGCCTCCGCCACCGCCGAAGCCGCCACCACCGCCGAAGCCACCGCCTCCACCGCCGCCGCGGCCCAGACTGTTCAGCAAGGTCCACCAGAATAGCTCGGATGAGCCGCGCCCGGTCATTACCCGACCTCCGCGGTTTCCTCCTCCCCCGTTTTTTGAGACCAATACAATAAGGATAATGATCACGATGATAACCAGCATCACGGGTACACCGCCTCCTTCACGGCCCTCTGAACGCTTCGGATCCGCTTTGTACTCACCTTTGGTATAGGCAATGATGGCGTCCGTCGCTTTATCTAGCCCTCCATAATAATCCTGTCGCGTAAAGTGCGGCTTTATTTCGTTCTGGATGATGCGGTAGGCGATAATGTCCGGCAATGCACCTTCCATCCCGTATCCCGTCTGAATGGTTACAGCGCGGTCGTTAATGGCTGCTAATAGCATGACGCCGTTATTGTACTTCTTCCCGCCAACACCCCACTTTTTTCCGAGTCGGACCGCATAATCCGCGACATCGTAACCCTCGGTAGAGTTCACCAGCACGACAGCGATCTGGTTTGACGTTGTATCCTCAAATGCGAGGAGCTTATCCTCCAATGCCTGTAGCTCGCCGCGATTCAGCACGCCGGCATAGTCGGATACGAGCCGGTTCGGGGCCTCGGGAAGGTTCTGGGCAGAAAGCTGTAGCCCCACCGATACAATCAACAGAAGTAGTATACTAATTTTTCCTAGCGCCGTTCTGGCTATTTTTAAGGATTTCATGAAACTGCTAATTTTTTCCAAAATAAATATCGTCTGGAAGTTCGTTGATATCGTCTGCTCGTCGTGGAAAATACGTTTTTAGTTGCTCCCCAATGTGCTGAATGCCGACGATGAGACCCTGCACTAAATCGCCCTGCCTAAACAAAACAGCCATCTGCTCTTTGGTTTCATCCCAAAAGTCAGGCCCTACATACTTGTCAATACCTGCGTCGCCTATGATGGCAAAAGCATGATCGTCGGTAGCCAAATAAATAAGAACACCGTTTTTTTGCACGGTCTGCTGCATATTCAGTTTACGGAAATAGCGTACTGCCGCTTCCATTGCCGACGGCTCCGAAAGCTTCTTATCGATTACCAGCCGGATTTCGCCTGAGG
Organism: Sphingobacterium allocomposti; assembly: GCF_008124885.1. GTDB lineage: Bacteria > Bacteroidota > Bacteroidia > Sphingobacteriales > Sphingobacteriaceae > Sphingobacterium > Sphingobacterium allocomposti. The sequence goes on along the minus strand of NZ_VNHX01000036.1, from coordinate 17,094 downwards.
TCTGCGCCTCCGCGAGACTTATCGTCTGTACGATCCGATCTTGGTCTTCTGTTGAAAATATGTCCATTGCATTTATCTAAACAAACTATATAGCCGTTAACGCCTGCGCACCACTATATACAAATCATATCCCCCGCGTTCTCGAAAGGCACTGTTCCGCCATTCAGAAAAAAAGATGAATAGAAAGTACATCTCTACTTTCCTATTCATCTTCTTCCACGTTTTTCAATTTAAAACGACACCGTCGGTGCTTTGTCTGCACCTTCCGCGGCCTTAAATGTCCCTTTCGCTTTAAAACCGAACATGCCGGCCATTAAATTATTCGGGAAGCTCCGAACGGTTGTGTTATAGTCCTGTACGGCGTCGTTATACGCTTTCCGTTCGACGGCAATCCTGTTCTCGGTTCCTTCCAGCTGCACCTGAAGTTCCTGAAAGTTGGCATTGGCTTTCAGGTCTGGATACGCCTCGACACTTACCAAAAGGCGGCCAAGCGATTGCGACAAAGCATCCTGCGTTTGCTGAAAATTAGCAATAGCCTCTTCAGACAAGTTGGAGGGGTCCACCGATACTGACGTAGCTTTTGCCCGGGCTTCAACGACCGCCGTCAACGTCCCTTCCTCATGTTGTGCGGCTCCCTTCACGGTAGCTACCAGGTTTGGAATCAGATCAGCACGGCGCTGATAGGCATTCTCCACTTGTGCCCATTTGGCTTTCACATTCTCATCTTTGGATACCATCGTGTTGTATCCGCAAGAGCTAAAAGAAAGTGCCGTAAACAATCCCGCAATTGCAATTAATAATCTTTTCATGTGCAAAGTTTTAATCAATTTCTATAAAAGTAATAAAAATGTTTAATAACGGAAAGGCTATAACAAATCATATACCAAGCTCGCTGCAGCACACCATTTGGCACAGCACCAGACAATATGTACCTTTGTACACTTTTGGGATAAAAACCCAGCCATAAATTACATGCAGAAAGAGATTGAAATCGCGTTGGCTCCAGAATCTGTGCACGACGATGCACGAATCATCACCGCGGGGAGCAAACAGCTAAGAGTAAGCCCTGAGCGGATAAACGGCTTCCGGGTACGCAAACGTTCCATTGATGCGCGCGGTAAACAGGTACTGTTCCGCCTCCGCGTAGTCTTTTACATTGACGAAGCATATACCCCTCCTACATTTTTTTCGTCCATAAAGCGGGTGCACACCGCTGAGCCGGTCATTATTATCGGCGCCGGTCCCGCAGGATTATTTGCGGCCTATCGATGTTTGGAACGGGGACTCAAGCCTATTGTGCTCGAGCGGGGAAAGCCCGTAAAAGAGCGACGGCGGGATCTCGCTAAAATCAACCGGGAGGGCGTGGTAAATCCGGAGTCCAACTATTGCTTCGGCGAAGGAGGCGCGGGCACCTATTCGGATGGCAAGCTATACACGCGGTCGAACAAGCGTGGCGATGTACAGAAGGTACTTGAGATCTTTGTACAGCACGGGGCTACGGAAGATATCCTCGTCGACGCCCGTCCGCATATCGGAACAAACAAACTTCCACATATCATAGAAGATATGCGGAACACTATTCTCGAAAATGGCGGCGAGATCCGGTTTGACTGCAAGGTCACCGATATCCTGGCCGATTTTGGACAAGTAAGGGGGGTTAAAACGTCGGACGGGGATGTCGTGCGGGCCAGGCACGTCGTTGTTGCTACCGGCCATTCGGCGCGCGATATCTTTACGCTGTTCCGGCACAAAGGATGGCTGCTGGAGGCTAAACCTTTCGCCCTAGGTGTACGCATAGAACATCCCCAAGCCATTATCGACCAAGCGCAGTACCATTGTGCCGTCCGTCATGAAAACTTACCTCCGGCTTATTACAGTCTGGTTGAACAGGTAAAGGGACGCGGCGTTTTCTCGTTTTGCATGTGTCCGGGCGGCATCATTGCTCCATGCGCGACCGACCATCATGAGATTGTCGTCAACGGGTGGTCGCCGTCCAAACGCAACAATCCGCACGCCAACTCAGGTACGGTGATACAGATAAATCTCGAGGACGTTCCCGACGCATCGCATGACCCCTTCGCCTTACTGCACTTTCAACAGCAGATTGAGCATAGGGCTTTTCAACTCGGTGGCGGCGACTTGGTCGCTCCCGCGCAACGGATGGTAGATTTCGTAACCCAACGGGTTTCCAACACGCTTCCCGAGAATTCATATAGGCCGGGGACGCGGAGTGTCGATCTTAATGAGGTGCTACCATCATTCGTACACCGGGCCCTTCGAAAGGCACTTCCTATATTCGGAAAAAAGATGAACGGCTACTATACCAACGAGGCCATATTGGTCGGCGTCGAGTCGCGAACCTCCTCGCCTGTTCGCATTCCGCGCGACCGGGAAAGTTTGCAACACCCAGAGGTCGGTGGACTGTACCCATGCGGCGAAGGTGCCGGTTATGCAGGCGGAATTGTCTCTGCCGCAATAGATGGTATCAACTGTATCGACGCCATCCGACTCTAAAACAATAGTGTCTTCTTCTTTTGCGGGTATTCCCTGTAGAGTACAGTCCTTCCATGACAAAGGAGGTTGAATACATTCGCTTTTGCCGGGCAATTAAACCGTCCATAAAAATAGTGTATTTGAGTTTAGAATAATTCGAGAGATCTTCAGCTCAAACACGGTTATAACAGAGACTTTCTAGAGGGATAATAGAGGGTTCATAGAGGGTATATAGAGGTAAAGCTCTATATACCCTCTTTTATGGCTCAGCATATACTAAAAGATAACTCAATAATACTGGTGTCAGCGTACTATCTGCCTCGACCAACTCCGCCAAGGTGTCACCGCTTCAATTATCTTGCACTAGCAAAAGGAAGCACAATTATTTTAAAATACATATTGACAGCTATTCGTCAATTTGCTACCTTTGTTGCACAATCAGCGAAAGTAGCTCAGTTGGTAGAGCACAACCTTGCCAAGGTTGGGGTCGCGAGTTCGAATCTCGTCTTTCGCTCTGAAGGCTTCCTAAATAGGAAGCCTTTTTTTATGCACAATGACAGGGCTCGGAAGTAGTGAAAAGAAAGAGCTTCGACGCGGCCTCGTAGCTATCCAACAGCAAAGACCATTGAGCGCCCAGAGCTTGTGTGGAAACCGGGGCTCATAAACGGATAGGCAGCATATCTGCCATATCATTAGCGTAAGAAGATCGTAGCGCATTACGAAATCATTTAATTGCCATATAAACAAAGAGAGCGTCCGGTAGTGCACCAAACGCTCTCTTTCTAGAATATAGAAATGGAAAACTAATTGCTATTTTTTATCCAAGCCTTTCGCCACAAGATCCTCGACATAACCGCGTACAATGTCATTGGAAAAGCGGGATGTCACATCGAAAGCGAAAGCATGAACCAACAGTACGCGGGCCGATTCTTCCCCTATACCGCGCGCACGCAGGTAAAATAAGGCCTCGTCGTCAAACTGTCCCATAGTACATCCATGCGAACATTTCACGTCATCCGCAAATATCTCGAGCTGCGGCTTGGTGTAGACCGTCGATTTATCCCCTATCAACATATTGTTGTTCTGCTGGAAGGCGTTGGTCTTCTGCGCGTCTTCGCGGACAAATATCTTACCGTTAAATACTGCTGTCGATTCGTCCTGTGGAATATTTTTGTACCATTCATAGGATTCGCAATATGGTTTCATGTGGTCCACGACAGTATGATTATCCACGAACTGCTTACCCGACGTCAGGTTAATTCCATACAAGTGGGATTCCACGTTTTCGGCATCAAGGCGTACATTAATATTGTTCCTTATGAACGCCGCTCCGGGCAGATTACAGTTGTAGTGATTATATAGGCTATGACGTTCTTGATATACTTCAGTGTGCTGTACATAGCTACTTACATTGCCTGCCACTTGTAAGTAATAGTGCTGAACCTTGGCATTTTCCTGCACAACGACCTCCGTAACCTTATTGTTTAGATTGTTGGCCGTTCCTTCGGATGTAATGAAAGATTCAATGATTTCCACCTCGGCGCCGGACTCCACGACGATAAGATTACGTGTCTGTGCGAAAAAGCTAGATTCCCCGGTTGCAACATGTACAATATGGATAGGCTTTGAAACCACTTTATTTTGTGCTACAGAAATGTATAGCCCGGCAGTATGAAGGGCCGTATTAAGCTGTACCAGTACATTGTCCGACTTGTCAGCATATTGGGCATAATGTTTCCGGAAGTTTTCCTCGTTATACGCCTCTTCAATCGGTTTTACAGTTAGTCCCGCCTCATCTTCTAAAGAAGAAAAAGCCAATACGTACTGGCCGTTGACCAACACAATCCGATGCGCGTCCAAACCGTCGATATCCGCCTTACTGGTATCGATATCATTGACGTCTACATCTGTTGCCAAGGCGTAGGCGGCGTTAACCAAACCATGTAGATTGGTATATTTCCATTCCTCGTTCTTCATGGTAGGAAATCCTTCTTTCTGGAAACGCCCGAAGGCCTGACGACGTAAATCCGTCAAATCGGCAGGAGCCCTATGACCTTCCTGATCGTGGAAAGCAGCTACCAACTGATGATATAATGAATCTGCTACTACTGTACTCATGTTATTGTTTGTCAATCCGCTACTAAAGTTATCCATCGATAATTAATTAGACGGTTTGCGTATCGTATTCTTTTAACCAATCGTACCCTTTTTCTTCGAGTTCCAATGCAAGTTCTTTCGGGCCGGTCTTCACAATCCGTCCGTTATAAAGCACATGCACAAAGTCGGGCACGATGTAATCGAGCAGGCGCTGATAATGGGTGATGACGACGAAGGCATTGTCGGCTGAGCGCAGTTGATTTACGCCGTTGGCGACGATACGTAGCGCATCGATGTCCAAACCAGAGTCGGTTTCATCAAGAATCGCCAATTTTGGATTCAACATGGCCAGCTGAAAAATCTCGTTCCTTTTTTTCTCACCGCCTGAAAATCCTTCGTTCAGCGAACGATTGGCAAGATTGGCAGAAAACTCAACCAATTTCTGCTTCTCTTTCACCAGCTGCAAAAACTCTTTCGCTTCCATCGGAGGTAAGCCCCTATATTCACGAATATCGTTAACTGCCGTCTTCAAGAAATTGATGTTAGAAACTCCGGGAATTTCCACCGGATATTGAAAGGCAAGAAACAACCCCTCCCGGGCACGCTCTTCAGGAGCTAAATCCAAAAGATCAACCCCGTCCAGTAATGCGGAGCCTTCTGTCACTTCATAGGAGTCACGGCCAGCAAGAACGTTTCCTAAGGTACTCTTTCCTGCTCCGTTTGGTCCCATGATGGCGTGTACTTCGCCAGCTTTAACTTCGAGATTTAATCCTTTTAATATTTGTTTGTCTTCTACAGACGCGTGCAAATTCTTAATTGATAACATTTTCGTGTTGCTTAATATTTTCGGAAGCCCAAAAGGGCTTCCCTGTTACTTAATTCCAGATAAAGATTACCCCACTGATCCTTCCAGAGAGATAGCGAGAAGCTTCTGAGCCTCTACCGCGAACTCCATTGGCAATTGATTTAACACTTCTTTCGCGTACCCGTTTACGATAAGTCCGACAGCCTTCTCCGAATCGATTCCGCGCTGGTTTAGATAAAAGATCTGATCTTCGCCAATTTTGGACGTTGTTGCTTCATGTTCCAGCTTGGCTGTCCGGTTTTTGTTTTCAATATACGGGAACGTATGTGCGCCACAGCGGTCGCCGATCAGCAGGGAGTCGCATTGCGTAAAGTTACGCGCTTTGTCTGCATGCGGCCCTATTTTGACCAATCCTCTATAGCTGTTGTGACTTAATCCTGCCGATATACCTTTCGATACAATTTTGGAACGGGTGTTCTTACCGAGGTGTATCATCTTCGTACCCGTGTCGGCAATCTGCTTGTTCCGCGTCATCGCGACGGAATAGAACTCACCAACGGAATTATCTCCTTTGAGGATAACGCCGGGATACTTCCACGTGATGGCCGAGCCGGTCTCCACCTGTGTCCAGGAGATCTTGGCGTTGTCGCCTTTACAGATACCGCGTTTGGTAACGAAATTATAGATTCCTCCTTTTCCTTCTTTGTCGCCGGGGTACCAGTTTTGCACTGTCGAATATTTGATTTCCGCGTCGCGCTCTGCTATCAGTTCCACGACGGCCGCGTGCAATTGATTTTCGTCACGCATGGGTGCGGTACAGCCTTCAAGGTACGAAACATACGCTCCTTCGTCGGCAACGATTAAGGTCCGTTCAAATTGTCCGGTATTTTGTGCGTTAATCCGGAAGTACGTTGAAAGCTCCATGGGACAACGCACGCCTTTTGGCACATATACAAACGAGCCATCCGAAAATACGGCCGAATTCAATGCTGCGTAAATGTTATCCGTCTGGGGCACTACCGTTCCCAAATACTTGCGCACCAGTTCGGGATATTCCTGTACCGCTTCGCCAAAGGAACAAAAGATTACCCCTTGCTCCTTCAATTTCTCGCGAAAAGTCGTTTTCACAGAAACCGAATCAAAGACCGCATCAACCGCCACTACGCCGGCAAGCACCTTTTGTTCGTCCAGCGGAATACCGAGTTTCTCAAAAGTAGCCAAGAGCTCTGGATCTACCTCGTCCATGCTCTCGAGTTGCTTCTTAGCCTTCGGTGCCGCGTAATAAGAAATCTCCTGAAAATCAACCTCCGGATTGTCGAAATTCTGCCAAGCAGGCATTTTCATGGTTAAAAAGTGCCGAAACGCTTTTAGCCGCCACTCAAGTAACCATTCCGGTTCATTTTTTTTTGCGGAGATTAATCGAATGGTATCTTCATTAAGTCCTTTCGGAGCAATCTCCATTTCGATATCGGTCGTAAAACCGTACTTATATTCTTCGAGCTCCAGCTCTCTTAGTAATTCGTCGTCTTTGGTACTCATCTTGTTCCCCTTAATTTAATCGGCGATCCTACCTTTGTTTTGGACTACAAAGATACGATTTAATATACAATAAACTCCATTATAAAACCTCAGCCACGCCAGTTTTTGGTAAAAAAAATGACAAATGTCATTTCTTTGATATTATGGCCGTCCCGCAGGTTTTATTATGACATTAACGTGATTGCTATAAAAATTGAACCATAACCCAGCGGACATACTATAGATTTTGTTTATAATTTAAAATTTAAAACGGACATTTGCTGCACCAAATTTTATTCCGTATATTTACTTTTTGTAAAATATAATATCCACGAATAGCTGATTGTAAAAATGCCGTATCAACCCGATAAAACAGATTTAAAGATTCTCAAATTGTTACAGGAAAATGGACGGATTACGAACCTGCAACTGGCATCGAACATCGGTTTATCGCCTGCACCGACGTTAGAGCGAGTGCGCAAACTGGAGAACTCGGGCTTTATCAAAAGCTATCACGCCTTTGTCGACGAGGAAAAGCTGGGATTGGGGATCAAGTCGTTCATTCAAATATCATTGGATTTTCATACCCATAACGCCATTCCGGAATTCGTAGAGGCGGTAAAGGCCATCCCGGAAGTCACGGAATGTCACCACGTGACGGGGAACTGCGATTTTATTCTTAAAGTCTATGTCAAAGACATCAAAGCGTATGAGGGCGTAATTATGGAGAAAATAGCCAAAATTCCATTTGTCAAGACGTTTCAGACCATGATGATCATGTCGACAAGCAAGAAAGAACCGATCGTTCCTTTAGAATACTAAATCTCCTGCTATGCACGCCAACCCGGTAACCTATAACGACCTCGCTCTTATTCTTACTTGGCCCGATGCGACCATTCGGGGCGATGAAGCCTGGATGATGTTCTTCAAAAAAATTGGGATTGTTAAGAATCTCAACTTTAAAGTCGGTCATACCGGCATTGTGATCATCAAGCGCGAGACCGGCGAGATGCTTTTCTACGACTTTGGCCGTTATATAGCTCCCCGTGGATACGGACGTGCCCGTTCGAAGCTTTCCGATCCGGGACTGGAGATTAAATTAAAAGCAAAGTTCGATGATTTCCGCCTTACCAATTTAGAGGCCATCGTTGAGCAGCTCGAGCGCCAGAAACCCGCTATGTATGGCGAAGGGGTACTTTACTTTTCTATTGCCCGTGGCATTAACTTCGAGCAGGCAAAAGCATATGGGGACGACTGCGTTTACCAAGGCACGTTCCCCTATGGGGCGGTCGCTCCCAACAACAATAACTGTTCGCGTTTTATTGCGCGCATGCTCATGCGCTCTTCGAAGAAGTACACCTGGTACCATAGCATCAACCTTCCCGAAACGATCAAGGCAAGCCCGATAAGCAATGTTGTCAACGCCGTATCCGACCGCATGATTTACTCTTACACGCCGGAACAGGGACTTAGACATTTCCGCATGAACCGGTGGCAGTCCTTCGCCTTTTTACTTCGCCAGCTTGGCGACAATATCACCGCTCAGAAAGCTCAATTATTGCCGGATGACCTGATTATTGGATGTATGGACTATGCCTCAAAACCGATTTCCGTCCCCAAGGAAGCCCAGTATTTAGGTGGCGTAGGCGACGGCGCCTGGTTCTCCATACATGCGGCCCCGCGCCAGAGAGCCGTGGTAAAGCGGTTTACCTCAAAGGGCGAATTGGAATACATCATGCTTGGACAACCCGCAGAAGACATCGACTTCGCCGCTCCTTTTGATATCGCGTATGACAGCCACTTGCTTTTCACGCATGTCGTACAGCACGGACGGAAAATAAAAATCAACCATATTCAGCGTCTAACGGTAGAAGATTACGAGCTTAAAGACCTCAAGGAGCTCTACGCTTAGATCTGCCAGCGGATCGGATCTTTATGATGTTCGGCCAGATACGCATTTGCTTTAGAAAAGTGCCGGCATCCGAAGAAGCCGCGGTATACCGAGAGCGGAGAGGGGTGCACCGACTTCAGTATACAGTGCTTGTTTCCATCAATAAGTACAGTCTTTCGTTGGGCATAGCCGCCCCAAAGGATAAACACGACATGCTCTAAACGCTGGGAAATCAAATGAATTACCTGGTCTGTAAACTCTTCCCAACCCCGCTTTTGATGAGAGCCGGCCTGATGGGCCCGGACCGTTAACGTCGCGTTGAGCAAGAGAACACCCTGCTCTGCCCACGGAGTCAGATCGCCAGAGGATGGAACGGTAAAGCCCGGGATATCCGTCGCCAGTTCGGTATAAATATTTTTCAGTGACGGCGGCAACGGCATACCTTTGGGCACAGAAAAGGACAGCCCATGGGCCTGGCCGTCGTTATGGTATGGATCCTGCCCGAGTATGACCACCTTGATATCGTCAAACGGCGTCAGCTTAAACGCATTAAAAACGAGATGCTCGGGAGGAAAGACTATTCCGCTCTGCCGCTCTTGCTGAACAAAGGCAGACAGGCGGCGCATGAAATCCTGTCTAAACAGTGGTTTTAGAATAGCATTCCAGCTTGGGTGAAAACGCTCCGTCATAGCACAAATGTACAATTTTACAATTTTATCACCCAATCAAGTTGTATAACCACCAAAATAACCGGATATTTGTATCCAATTAAAGAAAAATTACAGTATGTCCAATATAGTTCGTATCATCCTGAGTAGTTTATTATTGATCGGCACCGTTGTTCTGTTCTGGTTCGGTCATTGGGGCTGGGGCATCCTCGGCATCCTTGTCACGATCCTTGCATGGGTGACTGTGTTTTTTAATGAAAATATGTTGCTGGCTCAGTGGTTTCTACGCAAAGAAAACATGACGAAAGCAGAAGGGTGGCTAAAGCGTATAAACAATTATGAAAAGCAGCTCATCTCTGCACAACATGGATACTACCATATGCTTCTAGGCATCATCGAATCTCAAAGGGCGCCCCTGCAGTCGGAGAAGTACTTCAAAAAGGCATTGTCGCTGGGACTCCACATGGACCACAACGTTGCGCTGGCAAAATTAAGCCTGGCAGGCGTCGCTATGGCCAAACGCAACAAACGCGAAGCCGAGAAGCTGTTGTCCGAAGCGAAGAAAGCGGATAAAAATAAGCTATTGGCAGACCAGATAAAGATGATGAAAGACCAGATGAGCTTAATGGATAAGCAGCAGTTTAGATATTCACGATAACATACAGAAGAAGCCAGCTTTTAGCTGGCTTCTTCTGTATGTTATAACCTCCACCGGACGCAGACGATAAGGTTTTCCAGCAGACGTTAGCTGGTTTACTCGCTTTGCGAAAAGGATGCTTGAAGATCAACCTCCTGTGTTGTAAATTTCCCTTCCTCTTTGCTATCTTCGAAAACCAGTAAAATGCTCTTCGGCACCCTGCCCTGCCAGTCTCCGACGGCTATATGAAGTGGAACAGGCACATCTTCCTCAAGCAAATAGTGAAGATAATTACGGCGCTCCTCTAAACGGATATGCACACGGCCCATTGTAATTGCTGAATAAAGATGTTTCTGTGCTGCGGTATCGACCAGCTGTGTCGCAAACGTGTTCAGCTTAAACTCCCGTGTGCCTCGCTGGTAGGATATTAAAAACAATTCTACCTTCAGCGTATCGCCGCTCCCGCTCATTGAAACAGACTTGACATCGACCTGTATATCATCGACAATATTCCCCACAGGGGCTTCCTGAGCCGCGGCGTCGCAGAAAAATAGTCCGCTCAGCAATAGAAATAGGAATACTCTCATGCTCGTTAGCGCAGCCGGTTAGCAGACTTGATCAATTTTTCGTCCTTCCGGATTCCCCCTATGGCCATACTCAGAAAAATTATCGCCAGCGGCAGTAGAAAAAAGCCCACACCGATATTTCCAGGCCGGATCTTTTGCGTGATCAAATTCAATACCGTGTCGGCGGAACTATACATCCAGAACCCCAATAGTGCGATTAAAAGCATTTCGACAAAAATAAAAACGATCTGTCTCTTCCTATTCTTGTAGAAGAACACAATGACGACAGGAAGAATAGCCACAACTCCCGCGTAAAATGCCAAAGCAAAGGTGCTCGACTCCCGCACGGACTCGTTGTTAAGCGATGAGTACGTTCCCGTAATAAAAATTTTCTTTCCAAGTCCCACCAGATCAATAAAACTCACATAGGGAAACACGAAGAGACCTAATAAGGTGACTGTTGCGGCTAATAACCACACTGTTTGTATACGTTGAATCATAATCTTATTTTAAACAGAGTAACAAACTTAGATAAATTAAATGTTGCTTGCAATATCCCCGTCCTGCTTAGGCAAATTTACTCCTCCCATTCGACGGGATCCTGTGTGTATCCGCCTGTGGACCGGGGCGCCGCAGCAATGGTATACTATCAACAAAAGAGTATCAATTTGGTTGACAAATTTATTGCTTTTTTTTCTGCCGCCTCCCAACGCAGTTTGTAAAGCAAATTCGCCGGACGGTCGTTGACCCCCAGCGGTCTGATTCTTAATTCTATTCCGTAATCAAATTGTTAGATTGTTCTTTACGATAAACAGCATACGCGACTTTTAGCTACCTTTGTGTGGTGGAAGATTTAATGCAACGCTTTTTTCTGGAAATTGCCTACGACGGAACGGCTTATCACGGCTGGCAGCTGCAGGATAATGCCGTAACGGTACAGCAACGTCTTAATGAGGCGCTTCAGAAGATAATCCGGCTGCCCGTCGAGACCGTCGGTGCGGGAAGGACGGATACCGGCGTTCATGCGAAACAGCTGTTCGTACACTTGGATGTGCCGGCGTCGCGTATCCCCGATGGGGGGCGTTTTTTACACTCGTTGAATGCTCTTTTGCCGCCCGACATTGCTGTCAAGCGCTTGCTGCCGGTCAATGCCGGAGCCCACGCGCGCTTTGACGCCATAGAACGCGCCTACGAGTATCATATACATTTTGAGAAGAACCCGTTTCTGGTTCACAGGTCATGGCAATTACGGGACCGTCCGAATGTAGAGGAGATGAACAGGGCGGCTGCCTATTTGCTGGGCACGCAGGACTTCGGGTGTTTTTCAAAGAGCCATACACAGGTTTTTACAAACATCTGTTCCGTGAAGAAAGCTGTATGGGAAGCCCAGGCAGAAGGGCTTGTGTTCCATATTGCCGCCGACCGGTTTCTCCGCAATATGGTGCGCGCCATTGTTGGCACACTGCTTGAAATTGGGCTAAAGCAAAAAGCGCCCGAGACAATATGTGACATCATCCGCAGTAAGGACCGCGCACAGGCAGGCACGTCAGTACCTGCCCATGGTTTATATTTAACAAAAGTTGTTTACCCTTATATAAGTGAATTGCCTTGAGTGAACAAACAATAACCGGGAAGACCTATGATACCAAACTCCTCCGGAGGATGGCGAGATACATGCGCCCCTACCAGGGCATTTTTTGGGCGTCTGTCATACTGACCATATTACTGGCCGCCGTGGCGCCTGCTCTTCCGATGCTGGTAGAATATACGCTCGACAAGTATATCTTACAGTCGGATTCGTCGGGTCTTACCTGGATGCTCATCGCCATGATGGCGCTGCTTATCGGGCAAACGATCATCCGCTACTACCATACCCTAACCACAAATGTACTCGGGCAAAATGTCATTCGCGACATCCGCATAGAGGTTTTCAACCATATTACGGGTTTACGGCTGAAATATTTCGATAATACGCCAATCGGAAAACTCATCACCCGAACGATCTCTGATCTGGAGACCATATCCAATATTTTTTCGCAGGGCCTGATACAGATCATTGGAGACCTGCTTCAGATGGTTGTCATCCTTGCGGTGATGTTTTATACCGATTGGAAACTGACACTTATTGTCCTGGTTCCCATGCCCCTGATGATCTGGGCGACTTATATATTCAAAGAGGCTATGAAGTCGGCGTTTATTGATGTGCGTAATTGGGTATCCAACTTAAACACATTTTTACAGGAACACATCAGTGGAATGGCCATTATTCAATATTTTTCCCGCGAAGAGCAGGAAATGCGAAAATTCGAGAAAATAAACCGCAATCACCGGGATGCACATATCCGGGCGAACTGGTATTTCTCCATTTTCTTTCCGGTTCTTGAAATTATATTGGCTATCGCTACCGGACTGCTTGTGTGGTACGGTTCTAAACAGATTTTAGCCAATGTCATCTCTCCGGGGGTGGTTGTTGCTTTTCTAATGTATATCAATATGATTTTCCGCCCTATACGAGAACTGATTGACAAGTTCAATACCTTACAAATGGGTATGGTATCGGCGGAACGGATCTTCGACGTGCTGGACACGGATGAACATACTCCGAATAACGGTACGATTGCTTCGGGCAACGTGATTGGTGAAATCGCCTTTGAGCATGTATGGTTCGCGTATAATGAGGAAAAATGGGTTTTAAAGGACGTAAGTTTCCAAGTACGTCGGGGAGAGACGTTGGCATTAGTCGGCGCCACGGGGGCGGGGAAGTCGTCAACTATCAACATCTTAAGCCGTTTCTACGAGATACAGCGGGGAAGTATCCTTCTTGATGGCCGGGACATCAGGGATTACGAACTAAATTACCTACGGAAACATATAGCGACCGTCTTGCAGGATGTTTTTCTGTTTGCTGACACAATTTTTAACAACATCACACTGCACAATCCGTCTATCTCTTTAGAGCAGGTGATCAAAGCGTCGAAAGATGTCGGTGCCTACGATTTTATCATGCAGCTACCCGGCGGTTTCGACTATCAGGTGCAAGAGCGGGGAGCTACGCTGTCGTCGGGACAAGCGCAGCTGATATCATTTATACGGGCATTGGTTCATGATCCTGCCATCTTGATCTTGGACGAGGCTACGTCGTCCATCGATACAGAGACCGAATTACTTATCCAGGCGGCTATCGACAAAATGATGGTGGGCCGTACCGCCATCGTCATCGCACACCGGCTCTCAACCATCCAAAAAGCAGACAAAATCATTGTATTTGACAAAGGAGAGATCAAAGAAATGGGGACACACAGCGAACTCCTATCCATCGACGGCCACTACCGGAAGTTGTACGAACTGCAGTTTAATTCGCTCGGCATCTAAAATACCCGTTTATAAATATATGACCTCCGCGAGGTCATTTTCTACGGAAGTCAGGTTATTATCTCTTTTGGCGCTCCCGTGAGTTTATGTTTAAAGAAAGAGGGCTGCACTTTCATCGCGCAGCCCTCTTTCTTGATGTTTGAGAACACACTTATTAATTTAATCCTCTTTTCTTCATGAGGTGAACAGGATCTGGATCAGCCCCCCGGAATTTCCTATACATTTCAGCGGGATTTCCGGTGCCTCCTCTTTCTAGAATATTCTTGCGGAAAGAGTTTGCTGTCGCCTCATCATACAACGATTTTTCCTTAAAGGCGGCAAATGCATCGGAGTCTAATACCTCTGACCAAATGTAGCTATAATAGCCGGCAGAATAGCCTCCGGAAAATATATGCTGGAAATAGGTGCTTCTATACCGGGGAATGATTGCATCGATAAGACCGATCTTCTTCATAGATGCCGCCTCGAAAGCGTCTGCACTATCCTGAATAGCTGCGGTACGGGCATGATAGTCAAGGTCAAGCAACGACGCCGCGAGATACTCTACCGTAGCAAATCCCTGATCGAAAGTACCGGCCTGCTGCATTTTTTGGATCAGCGAATCCGGAATTGCTTCCTTGGTTTTATAGTGCTTAGCATAGGATTTAAGCACTTCAGGATCGGCGGCCCAGTTTTCCATAATCTGGGATGGCAGCTCTACGAAGTCGCGGGGAACAGAGGTTCCTGCCAGGCTTCTGTATCGTACGTTAGAGAGCAACCCATGCAATGCGTGTCCAAATTCATGAAAGAGCGTTGTTGCCTCGTCGAACGTAAGCAGGGCTGGATTATCGCCCACGGGCTTGGTGAAATTACACACAATAGAGATGACAGGGGCAATGCGTTTGCCTCCCACAGTCGTCTGTGTCCTGTACGATGTCATCCATGCACCTCCCCTTTTAGATTCGCGTGGGAAGAAGTCTGCATATAGTAATCCCAGGTGAGACCCGTCTTTATCTTTAACTTCATATACCTCTACCTCCGGATGATACGTTGGCACATTGTTCAGCGCGATGAAAGTCAGCCCGAACAGCTTATTTGCGGTGGCGAACGCACCCTCACGAACCGCCGTCAGACTGAAATACGGCTTGATCTGCTCTTCATCCAGCGCATATCGACTTTTACGGATCTTCTCCTGATAGTACCGCCAGTCGTAAGGTGCCACACTAAACGTATCTTTGGCGGCCACGATTTCTTTTTGGATGTCCGCAGCTTCAACTTTAGCCTTTTCCAGGGCCGGTGCCCATATTTTATTCAAAAGAGCATAGACGTTTGCTGGATTTTCGGCCATCGATTCTTCCAGCACGTATGCCGCGTGTGAGGTGTAGCCCAGCAACTTGGCTTTTGCCAAACGCAGGTTTGCAATATCAATAAGGATCTTTTTATTATCGTGGTCGTTACCGTTGTTTCCTCTTTTCTGGTACGCATCCCATATTTGTTTTCTCAACGCTCTGTTGTCAGCGTATTGTAGAAATGGCATAACCGAAGGGTTCTGTAAGGTAAAGACCCATTTACCCTCTTTTCCTTTCGCTTTTGCTACCTCTGCCGCAGCAGCCTTAAGCGCGGAAGGAAGCCCCGCCAGGTCTTCTTCTTTTTCCACGACAAGCTCGTACGCATTTGTTTCGGCCAGAAGGTTCTGTCCAAATTGAGTTGTCAGGACAGACAGCTCCGAATTTATCTTTTTCAGTTTGTCTTTGTCTGCCGCGGAAAGATTCGCTCCCGACCGCACGAACCCTTTGTAGGTTTCTTCCAAGAGCTTTGTATCTTCCGCATCAAGCGCCAAGGAGGCTCTTTTATCATACACGACTTTTACGCGTGCAAAAAGCTTCTCGTTAAGGTAAATCTCATCGCGGTGTGCAGACAAAATAGGCGCCATGTCCTTCGCTATCGCCTGGATGGAATCGTTTGTGTTTGCGGAGTTGATATTAGAAAACACTGTCGATACATTATTTAACAGCGATCCTGCGTTTTCCAATGCTACAATCGTATTCTGAAAGCTAGGTTCATCGGTATTGTTAATAATAGAATCCACTTCCAGTTTATGTGCTTCCAGTGCCGCGTCAAATGCCGGCCGGTAGTGTTCTACCTTGATTTTATCGAATGGAGGAACCTGAAAAGGCGTTTCATAGGTCTGCAGTAGTGGGTTGTCTGATGTTTGGGCTTTATTTTGGTTTTGGCAGCCCACTACTACGGCTGCAATAACCAAACAAAAAGGTAAGAATTTTTTGCTACTCATTACTTTCGTTAATTTTCCATGCAAAGATACAGAATAATCCCTAGATATAAAGCTTTTGACCGAACCGCGGGAGGGACGGCAGATCCCGGCGAAGTATTTCGGCTTCCGGGAAGCCGTTCGTTATAGCGTGTGGCACGCATCATTGGGTCGGCTGGGCAACTTTCGGTCTGGAAAAACCAGCTGCACAAAACGCTTTCGGCTGGACTGTTCTCACCCTTTTTAGGAAAAATAATGTGCAGCGGGCATCAAAACCATCCCGCCCACCAGCTTTTGGGTATACCGACGTACCATCGGTTATCTTCTTTCTTGACAGGATATGTCCGGATGTAGTTGCCCTGATCCGGATCGCCCTTCCCCGTTACGATATCGAACTTGTGTCTATGATACGGACAGACCAGCTTGCCTGCCTCGCACCATCCACGGCTTAAATCCGCGCCGGCGTGGGGACATTTGGCGCCCGTGGCGTAGAGCTGCTTGTCCGATAAAATCAGGCAGATTGACTTTCCTCCGACGGTACGCTTTTCCACTTTACCTTCTTCCGCCGGTTCCGGAACCAAATACCATTCGTGCTTATCCATGCCTAAAGATAAACACAAAAAGAGGAACTGTCATGTGGCAAAAATGAAAAAAGAGCCTCTTGATAGGAGAGGGCACTGAAAAAGCCTCAATTTTTTAATGATATTTAAAGAAATGACTGAGTATAGGTGTTCCCTTACTCGGTCATTTTTGTTTAAAGGGTTTCTGGAAGTTTGTTTTTTAATTGTTTTACTGAGGG
>NZ_VNHX01000035.1 GCF_008124885.1 Sphingobacterium allocomposti | reverse complement strand
TTCGGCAACTCCTTTTAGGGTTCGCACTAGAGGCTGAAAGCCTCTAGTGCGAACCCTAAAAGGAGTGATGTGACACAGTTCAGTTTACACTACCCAGAAAGACAGTATTTCCCTGTTCAAACATTTCAATTCCTGTATGGTGCGATTAAAAGTAGGAATATCATCCCTCATTTTACTCATTTTATCTAATTTCAATTCCTGTATGGTGCGATTAAAAGGCTTGCCGGCATTGGAATAACTGAAATAACTAACTTATTTCAATTCCTGTATGGTGCGATTAAAAGCTGTTCTATTTGTTGTTTCATGTTATACCAAATCTATTTCAATTCCTGTATGGTGCGATTAAAAGTTACTCTTTCTATTATCTAATGTTTCACCATTTATAATTTCAATTCCTGTATGGTGCGATTAAAAGGTGTTTGGTTTGAACATTGTTTTAGCTCCTTTTGTAATTTCAATTCCTGTATGGTGCGATTAAAAGATATACCCTTCCTCAACTTTAAAACCTGCTTTTTCGCATTTCAATTCCTGTATGGTGCGATTAAAAGGTGTATTTGTAAAAGATGCGGTCTTAAAAATAGCCTATTTCAATTCCTGTATGGTGCGATTAAAAGCTCGTCGCCTCTATGCTAGGCGACGATTTTACGTTATTTCAATTCCTGTATGGTGCGATTAAAAGAAGTATTATTCTACGAACTGGATGGTGAAAATAAACATTTCAATTCCTGTATGGTGCGATTAAAAGCTTAGAAGCCCTTGCGACTTCCGACATCACAAAGAATTTCAATTCCTGTATGGTGCGATTAAAAGTATTAAATCACGTACAGTTATTAAAGGATTGAGCAGATTTCAATTCCTGTATGGTGCGATTAAAAGAACAGTTTTGTGATATTTCAAACCGCGTAAAAAAATATTTCAATTCCTGTATGGTGCGATTAAAAGCAATGGCGATTTCTATCTGGACTACTACTCAATTGGATTTCAATTCCTGTATGGTGCGATTAAAAGGATCACCGACTCCCTATTCTTAATCTGAGCATCCTATTTCAATTCCTGTATGGTGCGATTAAAAGTGTTGGAAAAGAGGGGCATCAACATGAGGTAAATCAATTTCAATTCCTGTATGGTGCGATTAAAAGTTATGTCACATCGGCTTATTATTTTCAGTTTGTTTTATTTCAATTCCTGTATGGTGCGATTAAAAGAACACGCAGAGCATAGAGCGCAAGGTGTTAACTTAATTTCAATTCCTGTATGGTGCGATTAAAAGATTACGGCGGTTAAGAAGTTGGTGACTTATATGTAATTTCAATTCCTGTATGGTGCGATTAAAAGTTATGTCACATCGGCTTATTATTTTCAGTTTGTTTTATTTCAATTCCTGTATGGTGCGATTAAAAGTTTATTCATAGAAGAACTAAAAAAACTTGTAAAAATTTCAATTCCTGTATGGTGCGATTAAAAGATGGAAAGAGCTGTTGCTAGGTCGGTTAAAGGATTATTTCAATTCCTGTATGGTGCGATTAAAAGTTCGTAAGCATCAATAGCAATATAATCGGTTACGCATTTCAATTCCTGTATGGTGCGATTAAAAGGCGGGGCGGCGTGGCGCGGTGCGTAACTCAACAGAATTTCAATTCCTGTATGGTGCGATTAAAAGTACCTACGAGAGTAAAGGTGGTAAATCATCTCCTGTATTTCAATTCCTGTATGGTGCGATTAAAAGCATATTTTCCAGCGCATCGCGTATGATTAGGACGTTATTTCAATTCCTGTATGGTGCGATTAAAAGCATCCTACCTGCATCGAGGTCTGTTTTATTTTCGTAATTTCAATTCCTGTATGGTGCGATTAAAAGTCTACTCTTATCCCAATAAACCCCTTTGTATATGGATTTCAATTCCTGTATGGTGCGATTAAAAGATAATCTCAGGTAAACGTCTATCTATTGGGTAACGAATTTCAATTCCTGTATGGTGCGATTAAAAGTTCTACGGGCTTAAACAAGCCGGTGACATTAGATTAAATTTCAATTCCTGTATGGTGCGATTAAAAGCTAGTTTTCTATGTGCTACCACACCGCTACACCCTCATTTCAATTCCTGTATGGTGCGATTAAAAGCTCTCTGGAGCGATATCATACACACCGCGCTGCACCATTTCAATTCCTGTATGGTGCGATTAAAAGCTAGAGTGTTAGTCATTTGCCACCTCCTCTCTCTCATTTCAATTCCTGTATGGTGCGATTAAAAGGCCTATGGTGCCGATCTCTGTTTCCATCTGCCAGTAATTTCAATTCCTGTATGGTGCGATTAAAAGTGTGATTGACGTTTCGTAGAATCCTAGAAAAACAAAATTTCAATTCCTGTATGGTGCGATTAAAAGCGTCTAAAATCCTCCGATTCTTGGTACATAAACCGTATTTCAATTCCTGTATGGTGCGATTAAAAGAAAACCTCGTTTATCTTATGCTCTGTTTTTAGGTGATTTCAATTCCTGTATGGTGCGATTAAAAGCCAGTGTATTACGTCCTCTTCCTCATCCTTTACAAATTTCAATTCCTGTATGGTGCGATTAAAAGCGCGAGAAATAATCCATAACTCGATATAACTCCGCATTTCAATTCCTGTATGGTGCGATTAAAAGCTATGACGCAACGCAGAACCTTACTCTACCCATGGATTTCAATTCCTGTATGGTGCGATTAAAAGGGGTTGGTAAAGATTACGAAGGCAATACAGAGGCTTATTTCAATTCCTGTATGGTGCGATTAAAAGTATACTTTAGCAGAAACACCATCGACATAATATTTAATTTCAATTCCTGTATGGTGCGATTAAAAGACGTTTAGGTCGTGTTGTTGAGCGCGGATTGAGACGATTTCAATTCCTGTATGGTGCGATTAAAAGTCGACCGTGGAAGTCGACAACGACGGAAAGGCTTTTATTTCAATTCCTGTATGGTGCGATTAAAAGAAAGCTAGTTTTATCATGTTATTTTTATCAGTCCTCATTTCAATTCCTGTATGGTGCGATTAAAAGTACCGTTCCATAAGGTTATCTAATTCACTATCATCAATTTCAATTCCTGTATGGTGCGATTAAAAGAAATCTAACTAAGCTATTAGCACTGGCGGTCACGGATTTCAATTCCTGTATGGTGCGATTAAAAGTGCCTAACACGTCGCTGGTAGCCCTTACCATCTCCGATTTCAATTCCTGTATGGTGCGATTAAAAGGAATAAAGGAGAGGAGTATCTCCCGTCTTTCATTTTATTTCAATTCCTGTATGGTGCGATTAAAAGCCTTAGCCGCCTGAAAGGATTTGCTAACGCTGTTTAATTTCAATTCCTGTATGGTGCGATTAAAAGCCCTACTCCGCCCTCTATCCGACCTATACAAAGAGAATTTCAATTCCTGTATGGTGCGATTAAAAGTGACAAAGTTTATTTGTGAACCATTCGAACGTACCGAATTTCAATTCCTGTATGGTGCGATTAAAAGCCCGAATGGGTTTATCCTACTGTCCCCTTTTTCTTATTTCAATTCCTGTATGGTGCGATTAAAAGGCGGAGAAGGTGGCTATTTCCTTTATCCTCCATCCAATTTCAATTCCTGTATGGTGCGATTAAAAGTTTGCTTGCGTCTAAGTTCCTCCTGCTCCTTTGCTTATTTCAATTCCTGTATGGTGCGATTAAAAGTATCACCGAAAAGCGAATAGTTTGTTGTCTTGTTCATATTTCAATTCCTGTATGGTGCGATTAAAAGCTGCCGAGATCGTAGTCGCTTTCCGATTCTTTATTAATTTCAATTCCTGTACGGTGCGATTAAAAGTCTTACGCCGTGGAAGAAGAGGAGGGGTATATCCTTATTTCAATTCCTGTATGGTGCGATTAAAAGGTCCAGGACGGCGACAACGTGAAAGGCTGCATCTGCATTTCAATTCCTGTATGGTGCGATTAAAAGTTTAACCGTTGATAAGATCGTTGTAAAGGTCTACGAATTTCAATTCCTGTATGGTGCGATTAAAAGATATTGTGGCATAACAAGGGTTTCGCCCGGAAATATATTTCAATTCCTGTATGGTGCGATTAAAAGCCGTCAAAAACGGTCTCCAAATATACATTTAAATGAGTTAAAGCCCGATTTTATTTACATTTTTCTCCATAGGATTAGTCGGCCGGCAATAACCGGAAAATGCCGAGCGATCGACAACCGCATTAATAATATTGATTTAGCCATTTTAGATCGTAAAATAGTATTAAAGATGTCAAAGAACAGATCCGTATCGTCTCATCGACGACATGTTGTCGCACTTATAAGAACGTGTCAAGTTCGTTTTTCTCCTGCCCGAGCACTTCCTTTTCCAACCACTTCTCCTCTCTACTTTTAAATACTAAAACGCTGTCTTCCTCCAGAATCATTATCTTCTTGGCCTGCGAAAGCAGTTCTTTCAGTTTTACCTCTGTTATTTCGCCTTCAAAAACAGAATTTTGTATCCAGTTCAGGTATCTTCGGCATAGTTTAAGCATTTTGCCTACGCGTTTTTCACCTATATCATATACTAAGATAACATACATTTTTTTAGGATTGACACGTTGTTACCACCTTGCCTTAAAGGGCTTATATTCTTCCATTCCCAGAATGTGCTTCGTCAGCTTATAACATTCCAATTTAACGAGATGCTTATAGCTTACGCCACGTTTTAGAACCGGATGTTTGAACGTCTCATTGATACGTTCCTCCCAAGCCCGTACGAATGTCTTTCTTCCAGATTCCTTTAGTACGCATGCGTTCAGTTGATGATCAAAGTCCTTGCTTTGTATTTCTCTTTTATTCAGTAACCTAAAGATCAATCGGTCAACCAGCAGTGGTTTAAACACTTCAGCGATATCGAGTGCGAGCGAATAACGTCTATAACCGGGTTCATGCAGAAAGCTGATTGTCGGATTTAGTTGTGTGTGGTAGATCTGACTCAAACAAAGGGTGTAACACATCATATTTCCGAATGAGATTAAGGCGTTGATCTCGTTTTGGGGTGGTCTTTTCGATCGGTTTTCCATCTGGAAATCCGCATTTATAATGGTATCAAAAGCCGTGTAATAAGTTTGGCGGATGTTGCCTTCGATTCCCATCAATTCGTCAACAGCTGTTGTATCTTCGATTAGCGAGGCATAGCGGTCCATGACTTCCAGGATAGGAGAGAGGTCTTTGTCGCGGTTGATATAATAGCGCAGGTTCTTGCCCATGTTAAACATTGCCCCAGCGACGAACTTACGGGCAATTTCCATTCTTTTCTTTTTATCGATGTAGCGCTTTGTCTGCTCAATCTGCATCTTTCCGGCTAATAGATATTCCTTAGGCGTAAATGAACCTGTGTAATGTTCATAGTAATCAAAAAAATGAACGGCAATACCGACCTTTCCCAAGAAGTTGTAGAGTGCACTGTTCGCATCTAAGCTGCCAAAACAGAATAAGTCTGAAACTCCCTCCACCGGTATGTATTTCGGAGATCCCTCCGAACTATTTTCATCCACTGGAGTAAACTTCAATGTGTTGTCCCGTCGGCTCATTCGCCCGGGGTTGAATAGGTAGTAAGTTTTCTTCATTCTTCAGTGATATAACAGAGGTCGGAATAAGAGCATGATTTGCAAATCCCTTTCCTAATTAATGCAGGACAGTTTTCGGAATGTATAATTGCCTTTGTTCGTTCTACCCATTCTTCTGCTTCAATTATATCGTCGTTACTCCATTCTATAAACTTTCTCTGTTTTAGTTTGGGATATTCTATAATTGCGCTTGGATTTTCGATGCCATTTTTTACAAGAACATAGAGGTAATACTTTACCTGTGCTATGTGTGCATGCTCTACCTTATCCGATTTCTTAACCTCATGTACCACTTTGTTCTTAGCATCATAGAAGTCTATCTTGACACCATCGACGGCCAATTCTGTATATTTCCTTGCTCGGTCTAAATACGTGGAATCGGCAATCAGTTTACCCTCGGCAACTATTTCTGAGGTATGTTCCATCTGAATGCCATTGGCAAACAGCCACAGCTTGCGATGGCAAGTGTGTAGGTAGGCGATATGGGTTCCCGTGATCTGCATGACGTTTATAATAATTGGCTATCTATAGAAGTTTCGTTTTTTAAGTAGCCCAAATCAGGGTTATAACGTAGGTCGTTCGCGATTAGGATGCCTCCATGCCGCTGATCTTTCGAAAAAGATGTTTCGTACCGGTAAACTTGAACGAGTAGTTGATTAGCTTCTACATATCTTCCTTCGGAAATAAGTCTGTCATATTCATCAGCGAGATTTACACATAGGACTTCGATTTTTTGATTGCCCTTCTCTAGAATATCCTCTACCCATTCCCTCCAATGTCCAGCTATCCAATCTTCTTCAAAATTATTGATAATTGCATTGTTAAGACCATTTTCGAAGTCCTTTTGCTGCGTTTCATTGTACCCTCCTGCGTATACTCTGTTGCAAACCGAGGTTAAGTCGGCTTCACCCAACTCATTGTTGTGAAGTGAATACAGTTCGTCCCAAGTACGTTCCAGAACTTTCTCATCGTAGAAAGGCGTAGCGCCCATCGATTTTTCGAAAATATAAACGGGAACTGTATCGTGCTGTATGTTTGATACTCTGTCTATCGGATTAATTCTTTTTTTTCCAGCCCTATTAACTCGCCCAAAGCGTTGTATGAGAGCGTCAACAGGGGCATTCTCAATAAATGCAATGTCGTAGTCGATGTCAAGACTGACCTCTACCGCCTGAGTTGCAATTAATAATTGGGGGCGTTTGGAGAAATCTTCGTTGGTAATTGATTTCTCTATTCTTGTTCGGTCCCTTTTGTTAAAACCACTATGTAAAAGTTGAACGGTACCTGCAAAGCGAATTTCGTTAAACAGCTTCTGAGCTGTTTTTACATTATTTACAATTATCAAGACTGACCGACCATTTTCCAGATATGAGTTTACTAGGTCTGTTTTGTCATTGATGGTCATGTCGTCAAAACAATATAACTGATGCCGCTTTCGATCCAAGACAAATCGATCTTGATCTTCTTTCGGGTCGGGACGTACCAACTTTGAATAGTCTCCATCGTAAATTTCCTGTATAATAATTTTCAGCATGAAATCCGGGATGGTGGCGGAGAGAAAGAAAAACTTAGCGTTAAACAATCTTCTATAAAGTTTTATTGTCGCCAATAACATTCCGGTTAATAAAGCATCATAGGTGTGAAATTCGTCGACAATGAACAACGCATTCTTGTAATCGAATAAAGCGAACTCCCATCCCTTTCCTTTTAATGATGTTTTTAGAATCTGATGAAGAGTGGCTACTTTAACGGGGTAAAACAGCTCTTTGGAAAGAGATTTTTTATTTCGGGCCTCTTGTTCAATTTTTGTGTAACTCCTTTCATTGTTACTATATTCTTCAGAGATCTGTTCATAGAAGAAATCCAGTGTTTTGGAGTGCAAGGCCGTGACAATTTCTTTGTTGTAATGCTTTTGTAACCGCAAAACCATCGCATTTATAGAAGCTGTATAGGGGAGAAGGTAAAAGAGTCGAGAGTTTTCGGTTTGGTTTGCCAATACCCAGTTTAATGCGGCTTCCGTTTTCCCCGAACCAGTAGGAGCATGGAGAATCGCGTCGTCGCAAACGTTTTGCAGCTTTTTCTGAAATGGTCGAAAAGGAAGGCGGCGGCCGTTTTTGTAAGGTTGAAAATCCTTTATAGCCAGTTTTTTATAATTGGGAATGTCGTTTTCTTTCCTCGCAGAGCCTAGGTGGTCTGCAGCCATTAGTAACGCTCTGGTAAGGGAAAATTGCTTTCTTTCCTGAACGGTGGTTGCTCGATGTTGATATGCTGCATTTAGGTACATTTTTATGGTCTTAGGTAACTCTTTTACAGCTTCCCGTTCTTGTGTTGGGATGTCCAAACCGAAGATTTCTAGCCAAGCTTGCATTAGACTTCTGGTAAATATACCGCTGTCTGAATTGTACCACTCTGTAAGATAGTCACTGATTTGATACGGAACCAGCGTACCTCTTGTCTCGGGGCTGACAACGCCTTTGTGATGTGTAGCAATGGCGAATAGCTCGTCATCTTCTATTTGGAGAAAGTTTAAACAAAATAAGAGTGAGATT
The DNA here is from genome assembly GCF_008124885.1 of Sphingobacterium allocomposti. Taxonomy (GTDB): domain Bacteria; phylum Bacteroidota; class Bacteroidia; order Sphingobacteriales; family Sphingobacteriaceae; genus Sphingobacterium; species Sphingobacterium allocomposti. The sequence goes on along the minus strand of NZ_VNHX01000035.1, from coordinate 14,844 downwards.
AATTCGTGCCTTATATTTCCGTCTTTAGCCCCCTTTAAACGATTTATGAATTCCCGGTGTATTTTTCCTAAATCATGCAAGACAGCACACCTGACCAGTTTTTCTTCCCACTTTTTTCTTTCTGCGTTGGTCAGAGGCAAAGAGCCGAGCAAGTTTTTTCCGGCCCTAACTACATGTTTAGTATGCATTTCAAGGGTGGTAACACCGTCACTCTTGGCGAAAAACTGGTCAAAATAAGACTTATTCATGCTCAAATTTGTGAAAATAGAATGTGGCAGGTTTTTGGACTTTTGTCTTGTAAATGTTGTTAAATTTCACTTCAACATTATTATCATGAGGTATCGAGATGAATACCTTCGATACTAAAGGTGATCGACCAGATCCAACCTCTTCGTTTTCAATATAAGATTCTGCTAACTGTACCAGTTGTCCTCCCACTTGCAATCCGGGCGTGAAAGGTAGCATAGAACCTCCTAAGTCTCCTGTTTCAACTTGCTCGACATCGACTATGCTGACGTGATCAATCTTTAAGATGTCCTGAGAACGACCTAAGGAAGGCGTTCCAACAGGACTCTCAAAGTGTTTCGCCCAATCCAGTCTGTCGATCCAAACTGTAAGTGTCGGCGATGTGTGGAATTCTCTGTTATAGGCATCAGAACCTTTGCTATGGTTCTTTACTTTTTTTCCATCAAATTCCAAGCGTTGTCTCGTTTCCATATCTTGACCTACCGTATCGTATGAATATTTGAAACCCACGTTTAATTCATCGGATCGTACGATCCGACCAAGACAGCAGCCGATTATGCCCAATATCATCGAGTAACTAGGTGTATGCATGCAAACCGCATTTCCAGAAAGTACAAACGGAAGTCGCGGAGTCGCTGTCCATCCGGAAAATTGTATTTCCAGTAGTTTATCCATTTGTTAAGTGGTTTTTATTGAACTGATTGACGATCTCAATAGGTGATCCTAGTACAAATCCATTATTCAACTTTTCGGTTACTTCTTCCTCATTTTGTAGATAACCTTTTCGGAATCCGACATAGATCGGTGTGGCTAACTTTTCGTTGTAGTCTGCTGCGAGTTCCAATAACAACTCAGTGTTCAAAATTGGTCGTTCTCCCGTGCCTATAAACAGATTGTTGAATATGGGATTCGCCGATTCAAGCCCCGCAAGTATCAGAACCTTGGGTGATACGTCGGCTCCAAATGCGGCTTGTTTAGCCCCCCCCCTTAGGTATGCTAACCCTTTCAGTAAACCGGCAGCGTTGTTATTCCGGTTTTCTGAAGCGTTTTTCAGCTTATATCTGAAGAATTTTCCTCCCAAACTTGATTGCTCTAATTTGTCTACATGTTTGTTCAGAAGTTCTGAAGATAGTTCTTGCTTGCTTCCAAGATTATCATATACCCCTAACCGGTAATATTCCAGATTAAAAAAGCCTTCCAAATGTGCGGAATAGAATTTTGTGGAATAGGGTAGAGGAGTTCCTTCTTTCAAGTGGACGAAAGCCTCATCTATATTAATTGTCCGCATATTTTTTATGCCTTTTAAAATCGACGATTTAAAAGGTGATGTACGCTGTACGCTTTCTTCTCCTTTTGCGCCAGCTTTCATATAGCCGAATAAATCGTCTTCCGGAAATTCGATGGGATTTAATTCTGTAGCGATTTTGTTGGTAGTTCCTTTCTCCGAACCTTCACCTACAGCTCTTAGCTCGCTAGGGTTCCAATTGTTTTCTTCGTTGGCCGTATCTCGTAGCCATCTTCTCCAGGACTGAGCAGACACATAGGGTACATCTTCAATTCTGTTGTTAACTCTTTCTTTGTACGTTTTCGGGATTATACGATTTTTATCTTCCTGAACGCCCAATCCTGCTCCGTTAAGAAATGTCGCTGTTGCATCGATAAGCAATGCGCCCGTGATATTGTTTAATTTTGCCATAATAGATTATAAATTTAGTTCTGTTCTAATTTTTCTTTTAAAGGTTCTACCGCTGTTTCTTTTAATAGGAATGTAATCGCCGTTACACAAACGTTTCTGTTGCTATTTCCAATAGGATCAGTCATGAGATCTTCTACCGACCATTTATCTTGTTTCGACCCAGTCTCCTCTTTGATATATTCGTTGGTATTGAAAATGATTTCATTTAACAACATATAAAAATTATCACGTTCGTTAATAAAGCTATCAACTGTCTTGTTAAATTTTTTAAGAGGAAGATTTCCTGTTCCAATGTTTTTATATTTCGCATAGTAGTAAGCTTGGTAGTCTCGAGCGAAAGCGCGGATTTTTTTGATCCACCTCTGTATAAGACTGTTGTCGCCTGTTGCGATATTCAGAGGAGAATACGCAAATTGTGGTTGTATTGGTTGCGAAAAGAATATTCGCAGTAATTCATTCGTTCCATTTTTTCTGAAGTTGAAATTTTCATCGTAAAAGGCGGCAATGATATTTACTATCGGAATGTAGATATCATTAAGCGCATCGATAATCACAGAATTATATCTAACGTTGGCGTTTTTACTGGAATTTAGAAGTTCTACCTTTATTGTGCTTGCCTTACTGTTCCGCTGAATTAAACTTATTAGCCATCTGCAAAGAGCAAAAACCTTTGACTCCGATACGTCTACCGCGGTTATATCATCATTTTTAATGTTTTGCTGTGTATAGTAATGAACGATCTTATGGAATTCGTAATAGTTGTTTTTGATTGGCAGTTCATTGCTGTTGTCCAAAATGGCTATTTGGTGTTCGAAGCTCCACTTTCCATTTTCTGTGGCAAGAAGAAGCACTTTGTATAGTTCCACCTTATAATCGGGGCTATTCCAAGCATCAGACTTTTCTAACAGCTTTTCAAACGACTTTGATCTGTATTTTTCGATTAGGCCTGCAATATATTTCGCGGTTGGAATAAGGTCCGCCTGTCCAATTACCTGATAATACGTCTCAAGAAAGTCAGGGGAAACGCCAGGGTAAGCGATAGCCTTTTTACCACTTCCAAATATACTTGGGTAAAGTAGAAACCAATCTCTGTTGCCTTCTAATGATTCAAGAAAGCTATAGGAACTGTCATTCCGCGCTAAAATTCCTTTTAATTCGTTTGCGATTTTAGGATTCCTGTACAGAGTCTGTAGTTTTCTGATCAGAGAGTTTGGTACTCGGTCAATTCCACAACTTGCTCCTGTTCCGGAGTTGGAGAAACTCCACATGTTTAAATCGGAATAGCTTTCTTCTAAATCTTCTTTTTCCTTTAAGATCTCTAAAACGTTAGACAGATAATCTCCCTTAGCGAAGTTTTTCACATTTTCGATAGATTCAGCGACAGAAGCCAGCCCAATTCTTTCCGACAACGTCTTTGCATGCTTGGCTACCATCGTTTTGGACAATTCGAAATTGGACGAATCGACCAATAGAATGCCACCCCTATATAGCAGCGATGATAGTGGTAAAAACTGGAGGATCACAATGCATATGGGGTGTATTTGAACAGCGAATTTAGCCTGAGGTAATGCCTGCGCGTCCGATCCAAGTCCTCCTATCAACGGAAACCAGGTTCTACCGATCGTAGTATCTTTTTTTTGGATTTCCTTTTCAGGAAAGTTGAGTTTTTTTAACGCGGTTTTATAGAGATCGCTGAAGGAGGTACGGAACCTGAGGCCCGATATCTCGCAGACTCTAGGACCTTCTCCTTCAAAATTGGAAATGATCGTAGTAAGTAGAGACTCGTATATTCGATCTCCATTGGCTTTGTCATTGTGTAAAGGTCCATTTTTAGTAAAAAGCATGGTATAGCTTTTTAAACGTTTATTAATGCTCTTTAAATCCTTCTTAGTATATAACTCCATGAGTAAATCTGGAGTGATTTCTGATACATCTTTAAGGCCGGCTAAAGCTTCAACGGTCATCAGCGCGTTGTTGAGCATTGCATTTCCCGTGTATGTTTGGAATATGGTCATAATCTATTCGATGTTTTCATGTTCTATAAAACGGTATCCATTGCATAGTTCGCAATATGTGTCGTTCTTAATTACGTCCCCAAAGGAGTTAATGCGTACTATTAACGATGGCTTAAATCCTGACTTTTATTCTTTTAGCTTTATACCCCCACACAGCCAAACCCCTGTGCATTATATAGGCCGGCCCCCGCATTCATCAACAGCTCCACAAATCTTTTCTCCGCGGTTACCTTCAACCCGAAATTCATCCAGCCACGGATTTTTGTTTCCTCCGGCGTGCCGTCTTTAATAGTGATTAACCGCGATTTAAAAGGCTGCTTCATTGGGAGGATCTCCATCATCAGCAATGCTTCAGCAGCGGTCGCTTTATCATAACAATCCGAAATTTTGCTCCGCCAGTTATAAATCAGGTTTTCCACGAACAGCGGATCATCGGGTTTGAGATAGTCGTCGTATCCCTTATCATTAGGGATTCCGGCGACAATAGGGGATAGGGGCTTTAGTTGCTTAGCTACAATTTCTTTTTCCTTGTAAATGCTTAGCGGACTGGCTAAGGTCTCTACAGCCTTTACGGTAAAGCTCGCTTTTGACTTTTGGTCAGCTACGTCTATCTGTTCTGCACGGAACAGCCCCTTAATAAAGCTTTCCATGGCCTCAGGTATATGAAATGCCACCTCGAACGACATTTCGGGTCTGGTCAACCTCAATCGGTCTCCTTCGATTCTAAACGGAACGTTTAGCTGTGAGAACGTGAAAAACTTGAACCCCCTTCCGTATCCTTCATCATGAAGAAAACTTGCATATTTGTCGTTGCCCTTAGCTATGATCCTATAGACTGCTGACGATAAGGGATATTGATAATTGATCGGTATCTTACTTCCCGGTTTTAAGGCTTCCGTCGTTATTTTGAACCGCATACGTACAATTTGCTTTGGTTTAATAATTGATTACCCGTTGAAAACACGATTTAGTCAATATGTTCCTCGTTCTATAAATTTATACAACACGCTTAAAAAAAGCAATTTTTTCTTCTTCTATTGTATTCTCAAAGATAGCGCTGCGACAAAACGATTCTTACGGGTTCCCGTAAATTTATGTCTTAATCTGTATTTTTTTTAAACAGTTGCTAGAGAGTTAGGACAACTTAATGTTCTCCGCCGGAATAGATCCACATTGGCTCCGTCTGTCCGGCTCTTTCGAAGCCGATTTTTTTATAAAACGCGATGGCCTTTCCATCTGCGGTTAACATTTGCATGTGGAAACCTCCGTATATCTCTTGCATCTTGTTCATTATCATGTAACCAATACCCCTGCCTTGATAGGAGGGGTGGACCAATAAGTGCGGGTAGTAAACCCCTAGATGTCCGTCGGATATGGCATTGCCTAATCCTACCAAGTTATCGCCGTCCCAAGCGGTAATCAGGGAATGTGAGTTGGTTAAGGCGGAAAGCAATACATCGGGTTTGTCAGCAGCACTCCATTCATTAGCCCTATATAGCGGTAAAATATTGTTTAGCGTCAGATTCCTGCGGGTGCTCAATTTTATGTTCATATGTTTTTTCAGGTTAAGAAGATATTACAAATAGTGCTGCTACCAAAGATAATATTATTGCCAAATGGAACGGCTGGTTAGAGCATTTAAAGCCGTCCCACAAGACAGAGACGGCTTCCAACCAAACTACAATAACATAAAGTTTGTTAAATATAGTTCAAAAGTTCGGTAATTACAAGTCTGTGTTGTGGCGCATCTGCTTTGTTTGCCGTAAGACGGATTTCAGCTTAACGCCTTCTTGGCAGAATAGCCGCATATAATGATATAGGAATACAGCCGACGTTTCCACACACTGGTTTTTGAACGTCATCTGTGTAAATTCACTTTTATTTTTTCTTAATCAGGTCGAAGCTGCCGCAGACATAGCTCAGACATCTGAAAAGGAAGTTGGGCATACCAACCTCCTTTTTACCACATATTATTGTGCGTTACCAGGCGATCTCACCGGTCGCCGGATTTGTTTCTTCACTGAAGAATTTACCTGTCGGTCCATCTTTGTCAATCAGCGCGTATTTAATAATTCTGTTTGCGGCGACACTTACTTCGCCGCCGTTGAAGAATGTGAGATCGGTTTTTGTCAGTCCCGGACAAACGGCATTTACTTTAAAAGCGGTATCGCGCAACTCATAAGCTAATTGTACTGTGTACATGTTCAGTGCCGCTTTCGATATGGCATAAACGCCGTATTTAGCATAATGGTATGCCGGCCACTCCGGGTTGCTCTGTAAGGAAAGCGAACCTACGCTGGTACTTACATTAACTATCCTCGGTTCCGGCGCATTGCGTAGTAAATCTATAAATGCCTGCGTAACGCGGGCTACGCCAACTGCATTGGTTTTTAATGCATCCAGGTATTCGTCTGCTGTAGCTTCGAGAACCGTGTACGGCTCACTTCCGCCATTGATACCTGCATTATTGATCAGAATGTCAAGGGCCTTTGTTTTTTTACTGATTTCCTCTCGGGCCTTTTGAACGGATATACTGTCGGTAACATCTAAATGTACCGCTTCAGCACGGGTCAGTCCTTCGGCGTTTAGTTTCTTTACAGCTTCTGCACCGTTTTCTGGATTCCGGCTTCCGATAAAGACATAAAAGCCTTTCTGTAAAAGCTGCCTGGCGGTTTCAAAGCCTATTCCTTTGTTGGCTCCTGTAATGAGTACTGTTTTCATATTTTGTGATCTTTAGATTTCGAATACAAAATTTGAATATTTAACAGTACCGCTGTTTACCAAATGGTAAAAAGTGAATTATCGGATATTTCTCCGTATCCTACTTAAGGATTGCTGGGTTACGCCGAGGTAGGAGGCGATGTACGAGAGGGGGACACGATTGATGACCGAGGGATAATTTTCCAGAAATTCGAGATATCTGGTAGTAGCATCTTGCGATATGACGGGACCTTTTCTGGACTTTTGGTACATACAGAGCTGCACCATCTTGTTTTTTATGTTGTCCCACCCCGAGATAATATGGGAGAGTTCTTCCCAGTTCTTTTTGGAAAAAACAATAAGACTGCAGTCTGTAGCGGCCTGGAGGTATTCAGAAGACGACGTGCTGGCCTCAAAGTTCACGTAATCACACACTAAGCTGTTTTCCATGATAAAGCAACGCGTAATTTCTTCACCCTTATTATTATAGTAACCACCACGGATGACTCCCTCAACGATAAATCCAACCTGTTTCGGGATTTTTCCGGCTTCAGAAAAATAGCTGTCTTTGCGTATTTTCAGTTCCTCACCTTTGCTTACGATAAGTTCGAGCTGTTGCTTGCTGAGATCTCCAAACTTCAAAATGTATTGAACGAGTTCTTCCATGAAGATTCTATTCTATTTAGTTATTTCTTTCCACTTTGTCATACGGGCTTTCAAATCCTTTGTCCGGCCGTCCACGCTGAAAGTCCCGTCGCCTTTGTGATGAAAGATGCGTTGTTCACTTCGTTCGCTATTAACCCACGCTTTCACGGCCTCAACAACAAATAGATTGTATTTTTTTGTTAGATCAGTATTTACAACCCTGCATTCTATGTTGGCGAGACATTGTTTTATCAGTGGGGCCTTGACGTTTTCGGCGTCCGACGCGTCTAGCTTGAATTCTTTAAACTTGTCCACTTCTGCGCCGCTACAATTTCCGATGTCCACGGCTTTTTCCATTAGATCCACGCCGGGGATCGCAATAACGCATTCCTTGGTTTCCACAAGCGCTTTATAACTATAGTCCCATGGCCCAAGAACAAATGCGATTAATGGCGGATCGTGTTGAACCATCATATGAAACCCCATGGTCATGATATTATTTCTGCCGTGGTGGGCTGTTGTCACCAGGACCAGCGGCCCGGGCTCCAGCAATCGTACTACTTTGTTCAGTGGGAGCGTATCCATCTTTTTATGTTTTAAAGCTTATTAGTTTGTTAGGGTGGTGTCTGTGATCTTTAGTAAGATCAATATGATAAGAACCGTTATGCCGATTAAGAAAATTATCCGTCCGTGCTGTCGGTCTCTATCTGTGTGCGACCAAACTATCTCACCGTTTGGTAATGTTTTTTTTGCATTCTATAGCGCATATCCAATTGCTATTCCGAGCGCGCCCCCGAGAACAGAGAATATGTACCCCGTGATAATCATGTAGCCCTTGCTTTTCTCTGGTTCTGCCAGATGCGAAAGCCTTTCATTCTTCATCTCGGTCAACATATTTAAGTCTATTTCTTCGCCACGTTCCAATAGAATTTCTTTTGCAAAATTATAATCCAATTGACTCCATTCATCAGGCTTTTGAAGTATTTCAATAAGCTCCTTGTTTGTGAATTGATATAAGTAGTGCTCATTTTCGCTGGCAATAAGTTCTGTTTCCTCATACTTCTCTATGATAGAACTCACATTGTCTACATCTGATGGGTGTACTAGGATTTCGTATTCATGCCCAGCGGTACTACCCAGAAATGACATACCAATACCCGGTGGATTGTCCTTAATGCTTGCCTGGATACCATTTTCAGTCAGTATTTTCTGATAGTTTTTAGCATCCTCCATACTGGAGAACGTTCTTAATACCAAAAGATCACTCATTTTAGGTTAATATTTTTGTTCAAAAAAAAATGTCATTAGTGCTATAAAATTAATAATAGGCTGCATCAAAAACAACACTTCTATTTCTATTTGCCCTGACGTATTACCGACGCCGCTCTCCTTATAAGAAATTGGACTGAACATTATGCACGGCAGCTATCGCTTTTGCCACGTTGCATAGCCGTTGTTGTCTTATATATAAGCGTCCATGCGTATTCTCTCTGAGGACTTCTTGTCTTTTAAGAAGACATAAGGTTGTTCATCGGCCTGAATCATAGGGCGAACACAAAAGACAGGCAGTATATTCAGCGGCCATGCCATTGGAAGATATCACAAAGTCCTTCGCTTTTTAAACGATAAGAAATATTCAGGATCATCAAAGATCCTGTTGAATTCCTCCTCATTCATCATTTCGCCCTTGTCCCATTTAATGTCGTGGTCTCCGTCCGGGTTGAATGGGTATGGTTTATGCGTGATTTTGGTTCCCTTTTTCATTTTTGAAGAACTGTATTGATAACATCTAAATATAGCACAAAATTTTTGAAAATAGTAGTAGATTTACTACTTTTGTATTGTGGAGTTCAAAGTGTGCTCGGTGATTAAAGGCGAAAGTTATCCGGCACATTTAAATTAATTTCGAAATGAAATCAAGTGAGTTCCACAGGTTTTTGCGAAAGAGTGGCTGGAACCATATCCGCACCAGTGGATCACACTATATTTATGAAAAGGACGGGAGAACTTATCCCGTTCCCTATCATGGTAGTAAGGAAATGGGAGAGGGCCTTCGCAAAAAAATCATGAAGGATCTGGGGCTGACATAGCTCCGGATTCCTCATGAAAATGAAAGGAGCAACAATATGAAAACTTTGAGAATTGTTATTGAACGGAGCGTAGATATGTTTAGTGCTTATGCAGAGAATGCTGAGGGAATTTATGGAGGAGGAGATACCGTAGAAGAGGCTAAGCGATCTATCTTAGATGCGATACAGATTATCAAAGATGAATTTACTCCGGACAACGTTCCCGCTATATTGAAAGGCGATTATGAGATCGTATACCGCTTTGATATAGAAAGTTTGCTGAACTATTACAAGGGCATATTTACCAACTCCGCTCTTGAGCGAATTACAGGGATCAACCAGCGCCAACTACAACATTATTCCTCTGGCCTTAAGAAACCCCGTCAGCCTCAATTAAAGAAAATAGAGGATGGTCTCCATAAGCTAGCGGCTGAACTGCAGGCTGTGGAATTGGTCTAATTTTCTTAGTCGTGATGTGACATCCGCACAACGTTGCGGATTTTTTTTTGAGCTCAATCCTACACACAACTGAGTGTACTGCTGCGGCCACGCGAACCTGAGCCGGCGTTGCGTATTATACCTTAAACCGGATTGCGTCAAATAACTGCCGATCCGGCCGACATGCCGTATAAAATACGTTTTAGCATCCAATTGCCCTGACGATTTACTATAATTGTGGCTGAAATTCTTTAGCTTTGGCTATAGCTAGTTAGGGAAAGATTACAATATTGTCTCCTGGGCAGAGGAACGTTTGGAAAAACTCAGAAATACGGACGAACAATGATATTGAAAGAGAGTATCGGCTATAACTACCTGAAATACCTGCTTACCGGCACGCTTTCGGCGTTCCTGGTTGCAGGGTATGCGCAGGAAGAGAAACAGCAGAAAGAGAAGGGGCAGCTGGGCGAACAGCGGCAACCTACCGTTATGGATTCCATAGAAGTCGTACGCGATTACCGGCCCATGCTGGCCGACGCCGTGAAGGTCCGCCGGAATCCGGATATGCGAATCAACCGTGAAGCAATTGAGGCGGAGCTGCGCCACATCGCGACCGCGACCTATTTTGAAAGGAAACAGTTCAAACAAGCTTATTACGACGAATTGCTGAAACGGCATCCGAACGCTTCGCGCAATAATATCGACAATTACCGGATCAGCTACCTGGCCTACCGAGCAGGAGAATATCCGCGAGCGACCTCTATTTTGGAGTCGCTGGAGCGGTCCGATGCTTTTTATCATGGCTCGATAGTTACTTTAGGCCATATCGCCCGGGAAACCGGCGACAAGCAACGCGCCCGAGATGCGTTTCTCAAAGCAACGAAAATGGATCTGGATCCGGTGCTGAAAGTAGACGCGCTGTTCAACTATGCCAAAATTCTGTTTGAGCTGGACTCCGTCCAGGCTGCCCAGGATGTCCTCCGAGGGTATCTCGCCCGGGAAAATGCGGATAGCGACCCCGGCGCTCCAAAACAGGAAAGTGTGGAAACGCTGGCGACAGAAATTCTGTTAGGTACGAGTAACTTCCATGCAGGGGTCAGCCTGCTGGAATCGATGAACAACAGGGACCAGAAAACCATTGCCACGTATCAAAAGGTAGCATACTATCGCGGACTGGAGTTTTATAACGAACGCGCTTTCGAAAATAGCATATCCATGTTCATGAGATCGGAAAAATATCCGGTTGATGCGGAGATGGCGGCATTGGCCACGTACTGGAAAGCGGAGGCGATGTATGAGGTACGCAAGTACAGGGAGGCGGTGGAAAACTTCTCCCGGTTCCTTCTGCTGCCTGCAGCGCGGAACACCGGAGTATACAACTACGCACATTATGGGCTGGCTTACGCGGCGTTTCGCAACAACAACTTTAGCATGGCGGCTGACTATTTTGAACGCTTTTTGGCGATGGATGGAGGTTCGGTGGAGGAGAGCGTACGTCAGGATGTGATCGCACGTCTGGGCGATTCGTATCTGTCTATGCGCAATTACGACCGCGCCAACCGATACTACGACCAGCTGATCGATAGCCAGGCTCCCAATCAGGACTATGCGCTGTTCCAGCGGGGTGTTATCTTCGGATTGCAGGGCGATAATAAAACCAAGCTCAGCATCCTGCGGTCTGTCGTCGAGAAATTTCCGCGTTCGAACTATGCCGATGACGTGGCCTTCGAGGTACCGTACACGTATTTCACGATGGGAGACTATGATACCGCTATCGAAGGGCTGCAGCGGATGATCAAACAGTACCCCCGCAGCAGCTACGTTCCCCGGGCGTTGATGACCATCGGACTTGTGCAGTACAATAAAGATGACACTGAAGCGGCGAAGGCCACCTTCCAGACGGTGGTAGAGAAACATGCTGCAACCGATGAGGCAACGCAGGCGCTACGTTTTATTGAAAACATCTACCTCGATCAGGGAGATGCTTCGAGCTATATCCGCTACGCGACCAACACCAATATCAGTAATCTCAGTACCGCGGAGCAGGATAACCTGGCATTCCAGGCCGCCCGTTCCCTGTTTGCCAGGGGAGAATATGGACCGGCCGTGGAAGCGATCAACGCGTATTTTGACAAATTTCCAAAACCTCGTCAGGAAAAACACGCGCGTTACATCCGCGGGGTGAGTAACTACCGTACCGGCCACCCGAGAGAGGCGCTGCACGACCTGAACATTATCCTGAACGACTGGACGAGCCAGTACACGGAGAATACGCTGCTGACAGTGGCGGCGCTATACCTGGACTTAAAGGAGTACAACGAGGCCATTGTGCACCTCAAGAAGCTGGAGCTCAATTCGGAATATAAAAAACATTATGGCTACGCCGTAACTAACCTGATGGTCTGTTATTTCGAACTGGGAGATATGGAGCAGATGGCCAAGTACGCGAAGTTGGTGAAGGACTACAAAGGGGCGTCCGAAGAGGAGATAGCCAAGGCACATCTATACACCGGCCGAGCCTTGCTGCAAGAAGGGAACACGACGTCTGCTATGAAGGAGCTGAATCTGGCTGCACTGAAGAGCCAAGCGGCAGTCGGCGCAGAGGCACGGTACCGTGTGGGCCAGCTGCAGTATAAAAATAAGGAATACGACAAAGCGCAGGAAACAGCGTTTGATGTGATCAACAATATGTCGGCACATGATTACTGGGTGGCCAAGAGCTTCCTCCTGCTTGCCGACACGTATGCGGTTAAAGGCAACCATCTCCAGGCGAGGAGTACGTTGCAGAGTGTGATTGAAAATTACGAAGGGGATGACGATGTGGTTCCTTCGGCAAAAGAACGTCTACAGAAATTGAAAGGTAAGTAAGGTGCTGCCTAACAGGCATACGTGACAACTGGAAAGGGTGTACGGTTTGGGGCTATCAACCTGTTAAAATAGAGTTTAACCAAGATAGGGTGCCGGGATGCGAACTGTCTGTGGAACGTGTTCCGACTAGACCTAAGATTCAGTCTGAACGCCGAAACGAAAAAGCAGGCATACGCAAAACAGCTTTCGTTGCCATAAGCGAGGAGATAGGGTTTACGCGGCCTGAAGGTGATATGTTCAAAATCATTTATTGTGCCTTTTTCGTCGTATCGTAATTGAAGTTGTCAAACTAATAAGTTGATTATTTTTGCAATAAGTTTATTTTATTAAACTTTTTAGTTTTATATTTGTCTTACTTTCGTAAGGAGATATAGGTCGATGGTTGTTTCTAAATCTATAACACTTTGGCTACAAAGAATGAAGTTGAACATTTCTTAAGCAAGTTTTTTGTCAAATACAAGATATTTGGGGTGTTATATAGAAACCGCCCAAAGAACGCACAGACATTATTGGATCTGGAAATGTCACCAAGCGAAAGGAGCAAAGTGATCGAGTCCATTAAAGTAGCCGATTATTGTGAAGGGCCGTTGGATGATCAGCTGTATGGTCTAGCCAGTATGTGGGTGTTTGGTAAAACATATAAAAAGCATGAACTATACATAAAAATTTCTATTGGAGCGATGAGCAATCCAGTTATTTGTATTTCCTTTCACATTGCAGAACACTCTATGACATATCCCTTTAAAGACAAGTAACAATGAACAGCCCAATAACAGGAAAAAAAATGAAGCTTGTCCGCGAGCCGGACATGCTGACTTTTCGGAAAGAAAATTTTCCGATCGTATATCATTACTATCTGTGTGAAGATAGCGGTGAGCATTTTACAGACGAGCATTTGGATACGCTCAATTTAAAACAGGTACACAATCAATATCGTGAAAAATATGGCATACCTTTTCCGGAGGAGATTCGCAACATCCGTGAGCAGTATGGTGTGTCGGCCAGTAAGATGTCCGAGATATTGGGATTGGGCGTTAATACCTATCGTCTATACGAAAATGGTGAGATGCCAACTGTTGCTAACGGCCGGTTGATCCTGTCCGTAGGTGATCCAGAAGAGTTCATCAGGCAGGTGGAAGCGAGTGCGCATTACTTAAATGAAAAAGAAGTTGAGAAATTTACTGCTAAGGCATTGAAGTTAATGCAAGATAAAGAGTCGTCAGCCGTTTACGGCGAACCCGCAAAGGTAGAATTAAGGCAGGATGCTCCGAACGTTTACAACGGCTATCGTCGCCTTGATCTGCAGCGTGTAGCGCAAGTTATCGCTTATTTAGATATAGAGGTAGGGGAGTTATATAAGACCAAGCTGAATAAACTTTTGTTTTATACTGACTTTCTAGCTTACAAACAGATAGGGAATTCGTTGATGGGACTACAGTACCGTGCCATTCCGTTCGGTCCGGTTCCGTCGGAGTACGAACGTTTATTTCTTCGTCTACAGGATGAAGGGTGGCTCGCTAATGAGGAAAAGAAGAATAGTGTAGGGCAGTTTTACGATGTGTATCGTGCAGGAATTGAATTTGATAATAGGCGATTTACGGCACATGAAATTGAAATTCTTGATACTATAATTGCCTTGTTCAAGAAAAAGAGGACTAGCGAGATTGTCGACCTGAGCCATACCGAGCAAGCTTGGGTTGATAATGAGGGAGATCGTGCACTTATTAACTATCAGCAATATGCTTTCGGTTTGTCGATCTAGCTTGTTTCTGAATTGTAGCTAACTTTGTTGGGAACGGTTATAGAACCGCCAGACCGAAAATCCTGGTCCCAATATCATCGAATAGACATGCTGCCTAAAAACGGATGGTGTACTTTTGTCGGAATATTCAGATTTTTAAGTTTGTGTAAATTTGGAGAAAAATAGACACACAAGCTTTCCCTAAAATTTTGATCGCTTCCCTAGTTTCTTTTGCCCGCTGGCACATCCCGAAATTGTGTTTTAAAAAATGTCGATACGTGCACGATCAGGAGACGTTCTGCCGTTAAGCAGAGGTTAAATATCCGTCATGGGGCGAGCCGATTAATACGGCATTTCCGGAATATAGACCTTTCCGGCTTTTATAAGTTCGATAAAATACTCCATGTGCCGATCCTTAAGCCAGGA
>NZ_VNHX01000034.1 GCF_008124885.1 Sphingobacterium allocomposti | reverse complement strand
ATGGTCGAAAAAACTCCTGAAACAACTTTCTCCGGACCAAACGACGAACCTAAATACAATAATCCGCTTATTTTATGACCAGTCATGGATAAATTGCCCATATCAACCGCTGGCGGCCTAGGCTAATCTCCTAAAACCATTACAGACCACAAGCCCATAATAAAACAAAGAAGGCGCCCTTTTTAGACGCCTTCTTTTTATTGTATTATTTTAATACGACTAGTCTTCTTCTTTCGAAGCTAACAGTTGATCGTACTCTTCACGGGAACCTACGATGATGTTGCTGTACTCACGCAAGCCGGTACCTGACGGAATCAAGTGACCAACAATCACGTTTTCTTTCAAGCCCAATAGGTCGTCACGTTTACCTGCAATAGCTGCTTCGTTAAGTACCTTCGTAGTCTCTTGGAAAGAAGCCGCCGAGATGAACGATTTCGTACCCAATGACGCACGCGTGATACCTTGCAACAACGGACTGGAAGTCGCTGGAATTGCATCACGTACTTCTACTGTCTTCAGATCCTGACGTCTTAGGCTGGAGTTTTCCTCGCGGAGCTTACGCATCGTCACGATCTGTCCCGGACGTAACGTCTTCGAATCACCGGCGTCCACAACGACTTTCTTATCGAACAAGGAATCGTTTTCCTCCATGAAGTCCCATTTATTAACAGCTTCTTTCTCTAAGAAACGGGTATCTCCCGGATCTTCGATATTCACTTTCTGCATCATCTGGTGGACGATGGTTTCAAAGTGTTTGTCGTTGATTTTCACACCCTGTAAACGGTAAACTTCCTGGATTCCATTCACAATGTACTCCTGAACTGCTGCAGGGCCTTTGATGGAAAGGATATCCGAAGGTGAAATCGAACCATCCGACAACGGCATACCGGCTTTTACAAAGTCGTTGTCCTGTACGAGGATATGTTTTGAAAGAGGTACCAGATATTTCTTGATCTGTCCATCTCTGGATTCGATCGAAATCTCACGGTTACCACGTTTCACGCCACCCAATGTCACGACTCCGTCAATCTCTGTTACAACGGCAGGGTTGGAAGGATTACGTGCTTCGAATAACTCGGTTACACGTGGAAGACCACCTGTGATATCCCGGGTTTTACCTGTAGCTCTAGGGATTTTCGCCAAGATTGTACCTTCCTTGATCTTCTGACCGTCTTGTACCGAAACGTGTGCACCCACCGGGATGTTATAAGAACGCAATACGTCTCCCGCCAGATCGGTGATCTTGATTGTCGGGTTCTTTGTTTTATCACGTGTCTCGATAATCACTTTTTCTTTGTGACCGGTTTGTTCATCCGATTCATCACGGAATGTTACACCTTCAATAATTGCTTCGAATTCGATTTTACCACCGAATTCAGAGATAATTACCGCATTATAAGGATCCCAGTCGACCAAGAGTTTACCTTTTTCAACTTTGTCTCCCTCATTGACGTACAAGTTAGCCCCGTACGGAATAATCTGATTGTAAAGAACCTTGCGCTCATCGTTTACGATACGGATTTCGCCCGAGCGGCCAATAACAACCTGGTATGGTCCCTCTTCGCCTTCTTTTGCCACCGTGCGGACGTTCTCAAACTCGATCTTACCTTCGTATTTAGCAACGATGCTTGAGTCTGCAGCGATATTGGATGCAGTACCCCCCACGTGGAACGTACGAAGTGTCAACTGTGTACCTGGCTCACCGACAGATTGCGCAGCAATAACGCCGACGGCCTCTCCAAGCTGAACGCGTTTACCGGAAGCGAGGTTCCGCCCGTAGCAGCAAGCACAAACACCACGTTTAGACTCACAGGTCAACACCGAGCGGATTTCTACACCTTCGATACCTGCTCTTTCGATTTCTTCGGCAATCTCCTCCGTAATATCGCCGTTTGCTGCCACAATAACTTCACCAGTTTCGGGATGCAGAACGTCGTTCAATGGCGTACGTCCCAAGATTCTGTCGTACAACGGCTCAACGATATCGTCGTTCTCACGAAGGGCCGTTTTGTAAATACCTCTTAAGGTACCACAGTCCTCCTCGACAACAATCATATCTTGGGCAACATCGTGTAGACGACGTGTTAGGTAACCCGCATCCGCCGTTTTTAACGCCGTATCGGCAAGACCTTTACGCGCACCGTGAGTCGAAATGAAGTACTCCAATACCGATAGACCTTCTTTGAAGTTCGACAAAATCGGGTTCTCGATGATTTCTCCACCCGAAGTACCTGACTTCTGCGGTTTGGCCATCAGTCCCCGCATACCACAAAGCTGACGAATCTGCTCCTTCGATCCACGGGCACCTGAATCCAGCATCATGTAAACCGAGTTGAATCCCTGGTTGTCGTTCGAAAGGATATCCATAACGTGCGCCGTCAACTTATTGTTGATACGCGTCCAGATGTCGATAATCTGATTATAACGCTCGTTATTCGTAATGAAACCCATGTTATAGTTGTTCATTACTTCTTCCACTTCGTTGGTCGCCTGGGTAATCAGGTCTGCTTTCGCAGCCGGAATATTCAAATCCTGCAGGTTGAATGACAGACCGCCTTTAAACGCCGTCTGGAATCCAAGCTCCTTCATGTCATCCAAGAACTGTGCAGCACGGGCCATTCCCGTATTCTTCACAATCTCGCCAATGACATTACGTAGTGATTTCTTTGTCAATAGCTCGTTGATAAAGCCCATCTCTTCTGGAACGATCTGGTTAAAAATAACCCGACCTACCGTTGTTTCGATGATCGCATCAACAATCTGGCCTTCTTTATTTTTTGTTTTGGTTTTAACCTTGATATAGGCGTGCAGATCAATTTTATTCTCATTCAAGGCAATAATTACCTCTTCTGGCGAATAGAACGTCATGCCCTCTCCGCGGACTTTATGGTCGTCGGTAGACTTCCGGCCTTTTGTGATATAGTAAAGTCCCAATACCATGTCCTGCGAAGGTACCGTTACGGGCGAACCGTTGGCAGGGTTAAGGATGTTGTGCGAAGCCAACATTAAGATCTGGGCCTCTAAAATCGCTGCATTTCCAAGCGGTAAATGCACCGCCATCTGGTCACCGTCAAAGTCGGCGTTGAAGGCCGTACACACTAAAGGGTGCAACTGGATAGCCTTACCCTCAACCAACGTTGGCTGGAAAGCCTGAATACCTAGACGGTGTAGCGTAGGTGCACGGTTTAATAGCACCGGATGCCCTTTCAGTACATTCTCCAAGATATCCCACACGACCGGATCCTTGCGGTCAACGATTTTCTTTGCAGACTTCACGGTCTTCACGATACCTCTCTCGATCATCTTGCGAATGATGAACGGTTTGTAAAGTTCAGCCGCCATATCTTTAGGAAGACCACACTCGTGTAACTTTAGGTGAGGACCTACGACAATTACCGAACGTGCCGAGTAATCCACACGTTTACCAAGTAAGTTCTGACGGAAACGGCCCTGCTTACCTTTCAAAATATCGGAAAGCGATTTCAGCGCACGGTTACCTTCTGTCTTAACAGCGTTCACTTTACGCGAGTTGTCAAACAAAGAGTCTACCGCTTCTTGAAGCATACGTTTTTCGTTACGTAAGATGACTTCAGGCGCTTTGATTTCGATCAGACGTTTCAAACGGTTGTTACGGATAATCACACGACGGTATAAGTCGTTCAAATCCGAAGTCGCGAAACGACCACCGTCCAAAGGTACCAATGGACGCAATTCGGGCGGAATAATCGGAACGATCTTTACGATCATCCACTCTGGACGATTTTCTATACGGTCGTTGGCACTACGGAATGCCTCCACAACATGTAGGCGTTTCAACGCCTCGTTTTTACGTTGCTGAGATGTCTCGTTCGCTGCCTGATGACGTAGGTCATAGGAAAGCTGATCCAGATCAATCCGCTTCAGGAGATCCTCTAACGCCTCGGCACCCATTTTTGCCACAAACTTCTGTGGATCGGTGTCATCGAGGTATTGATTTTCTTTTGGTAAAGTATCTAAAATATCTAGATATTCTTCTTCCGTTAAGAAATCCATGAATGAGATGCCATCCTCTTCTTTGATACCTGGCTGAATAACCACATATCTTTCGTAGTAGATGATCATATCTAGTTTCTTCGTAGGAAGACCTAACAGGTATCCAATTTTATTTGGAAGGGAGCGGAAATACCAAATGTGCGCTACCGGAACCACCAAGTTGATGTGTCCCATACGTTCGCGGCGCACCTTCTTCTCCGTAACTTCGACGCCACAACGATCACAGACAATTCCCTTATAGCGGATACGCTTATATTTACCACAGTGACATTCATAGTCCTTTACAGGGCCGAAAATACGCTCACAGAATAAACCATCACGTTCTGGCTTATAGGTACGATAGTTAATCGTCTCCGGTTTTGTAACCTCTCCGCTTGAGCGTTCCAAAATAGTTTCCGGAGATGCCAAGCTAATCGTAATCGATGTGAAGTTACTTTTGATTTTATTATCTTTTTTGTAAGACATACTTTATAAAAAGTTAAAGCTGTATGTAACGGGCTTCAGAGGCGGCTGCGCAGCTGCCTCTGAAGCTTTCGCTTGATTTAATCCAATGTGATATCTAAACCTAGACCACGTAACTCGTGTACCAATACGTTGAACGATTCAGGCACCGATGGCGTTGGAAGGTTGTTACCTTTCACAATAGCCTCGTAAGTCTTCGCACGGCCAACCACGTCATCCGATTTCACGGTTAAGATTTCCTGAAGGATGTTGGATGCACCAAATGCTTCTAGCGCCCAAACCTCCATCTCTCCGAAACGCTGACCACCAAACTGCGCTTTACCACCAAGAGGTTGCTGTGTAATTAGCGAGTATGGTCCTATCGAACGAGCGTGCATCTTATCGTCGACCATGTGGCCTAATTTCAGCATATAGATCACACCGACAGTTGTAGGCTGATCGAAGCGTTCGCCAGTCAGACCATTGTATAGGTACGTTCTACCAGATGCAGGTAGCCCTGCTTTTGCGATCCACTCTTCCACTTCATCCATCTCGGCTCCGTCGAAGATAGGTGTCGCAAATTTAACACCGAGCTTTTGTCCGGCCCAACCCAATACAGTTTCGTAGATCTGACCTAAGTTCATCCGCGACGGTACACCTAGAGGGTTTAATACGATGTCGACCGGTGTTCCGTCTTCCAGGAATGGCATATCCTCATCGCGAACGATACGTGCCACAATACCTTTGTTACCGTGACGGCCAGCCATCTTATCCCCTACACGCAATTTCCGTTTCTTCGCTACGTATACCTTGGCCATCTGAACGATACCGGAAGGTAGCTCATCTCCGACAGAGATAGCAAATTTCTCCCGCTTAAAGGCTCCTAGCTCCTCGTTAACTTTAATATTATAGTAGTGGAGCGCCAGTTTTATCAACTCGTTCTTGTCCTCGTCTGTAGTCCAGCCAGCAGGATTAATGTGCGTATAATCGAGGTCTGCTAAAATCTTCTGCGTAAACTTCGCGCCTTTTGGTACCAACAGCTCTTTGTATACATTGTACACACCTTGGCTGGTTTTACCGTTGACTATCGAGAACAACTTCTCCACCAAGCGATCTTTTAACGCTTTGACGGCTTTGTCGTGCGCAACCTCTAATTTCTCCAATGCTTTCCGTTCCACTTCTTTGGACATCTTCTTCGCACGGGAAAAAAGTTTCGTATCGATCACAACGCCTTTCAGTGAAGGAGACGCTTTCAACGATGCATCCTTCACGTCGCCCGCTTTATCACCGAAGATGGCCCGTAGAAGCTTCTCTTCAGGTGACGGATCAGACTCACCTTTAGGGGTAATCTTACCGATCAGGATATCGCCGCCATTGACTTCTGCACCGATACGGATAATACCGTTTTCGTCAAGATCCTTGGTAGCCTCTTCCGATACGTTCGGGATATCAGCAGTCAACTCTTCTTCACCACGTTTTGTATCGCGGACTTCCAGCTCAAACTCCTCAATATGAAGCGAAGTGAATAAATCCTGCGATACAACACGCTCGGAAATTACGATCGCATCCTCGAAGTTGTAACCTTGCCAAGGCATGAAAGCAACCTTCAGGTTACGTCCTAATGCCAACTCGCCATTTTCGGTGGCATAACCTTCACAAAGAACCTCTCCTTTGGAAACCTTCTGTCCCTTCCTGACGATAGGCTTTAAGTTTATACACGTATTCTGGTTCGTTTTCTTGAACTTCGTCAGCCTATATGTTTTAATATCGTCATCGAAGGATACCAGACGTTCGTCCTCTGACCGTTCGTAACGGATTTTGATCTCATTGGCGTCAACGTATTCTACCACACCATCGCCTTCGGCATTGATCAACGTACGCGAATCGGACGCAACACGCGCTTCCAGTCCTGTTCCTACGATCGGTGCACTAGGGCGTAACAACGGCACAGCTTGACGCTGCATGTTCGATCCCATCAAAGCACGGTTGGCATCATCGTGCTCCAGGAAGGGAATCAACGACGCTGCGATCGACGTAATCTGGTTTGGAGCAACGTCCATATAATCTAAGCGCTCGGGCTCGATAATCGGGAAGTCACCCTCGTATCTCGCTTTTACTTTCGGATCCAGGAAGTTACCCTGATCGTCGTATTGGGCATTAGCCTGCGCAATCGTTTTATCATCTTCGTCCTCGGCAGAAAGATAGACTACCGGCTCGTCGACCACTACCTTACCATCTCTCACCTTACGGTACGGCGTTTCGATAAAGCCTAAGTGGTTGATTTTTGCGTGTACCGCCAACGAGGAGATCAAACCGATGTTTGGACCTTCCGGTGTCTCGATCGTACATAGACGTCCGTAGTGCGTATAGTGCACGTCACGAACCTCGAACCCGGCCCGCTCGCGCGAAAGACCTCCAGGTCCTAAAGCCGACAGACGGCGTTTATGCGTAATCTCTGCCAATGGATTGGTTTGATCCATGAACTGAGACAATTGGTTCGTTCCAAAGAACGAGTTAATGACAGAAGACAAAGTACGTGCGTTGATCAAATCTGTCGGCGTAAACACCTCGTTATCCCGAATGTTCATCCGCTCACGGATAGTACGTGCCATCCGCGAAAGGCCGACACCGAACTGTGCGTATAGCTGCTCGCCTACCGTACGTACACGACGGTTAGACAAGTGGTCAATATCATCGACTTCTGCCTTCGAGTTGATCAAGTTAATGAGGTACTTAACGATCGCGATGATGTCCTCCCTTGTTAACACTTTGATATCATCCGCCGTATCCAATCCAAGCTTACGATTGATACGGTAACGACCTACATCTCCTAAATCGTAACGTTTATCGGAGAAGAACAAGCGATCAATGATACCCCGTGCGGTTTCCTCATCTGGTGGTTCTGCGTTACGAAGCTGACGATAGATATGCTCTACAGCTTCCTTTTCAGAGTTTGACGTATCCTTCTGTAAAGTATTATATATAATAGAGTAGTCAGCATTGTTTGACGCATCTTCTTTGGCAAGTATGATCGATTTCACACCTGCGTCGATGATCAAATCAATGTGATCTTCTTCTAAAACAGTTTCACGTTCTAAAATAATTTCATTTCGATCGATAGATACCACCTCACCAGTATCCTCATCTACAAAATCTTCGATCCATTTTTTAAGCACCCTCGCCGCCAGACGACGACCAACATACTTTTTAAGACCAGACTTACTTACCTTTACCTCATCTGCAAGATCGAACAGCTCGAGGATATCTTTATCCGAATCATATCCGATCGCACGTAATAAAGTAGTAACTGGGAATTTCTTCTTACGGTCGATATACGCATACATCACGTTGTTAACGTCTGTCGCAAACTCGATCCAAGATCCTTTAAAAGGAATTACCCTTGCAGAATAAAGTTTAGTACCATTTGTGTGTCTACTCTGACCGAAAAACACACCAGGAGAACGGTGTAACTGAGAAACGATGACACGCTCAGCACCATTGATAACAAAGGTACCTTTCGGTGTCATGTAAGGAATTGTACCCAAGTACACATCCTGAACAATGGTTTCGAAATCTTCGTGTTCCTCGTCATTACAAGATAACTTCAACTTTGCCTTCAAAGGTACGCTGTAAGTCAGTCCGCGCTCGATACACTCTTGAATATCGTAGCGTGGCGGATCGATAAAATAATCCAAAAACTCCAGCACAAAGATGTTTCTTGAATCAGAAATAGGGAAGTTTTCCGCGAAAACCTTGAACAGCCCTTCCTGATGGCGATTGTCAGAAGTAGTTTCTAATTGAAAAAACTCCTTGAAAGATTGCAATTGCACGTCCAAGAAATCCGGGTAATCAATTACCTTCTTACTTGTAGCAAAATTTACTCTTTCGTTTTGAATATTATTGTTTGCCAAGGGAATAAGAATTTTAGTTTAAAAAAACTGAGCCAACTATGCTGTAATCGTGTTTTTGCCAAATGTCAGCACCCATTTGACACATGTAATAATATAAACAGGAATAGACTCTGTCAATTTTTTGACAGAGTCTAAACCTTTAAGGTGCTTTAATATGTGAGATTATTTGATCTCAACAACAGCTCCAGCTTCTTCTAATTGTTTTTTCAACGCTTCAGCTTCGTCTTTAGAAACACCAGCTTTCAACTCTTTAGGAGCACCGTCTACTAAATCTTTAGCTTCTTTCAAGCCTAAACCAGCTAAATCTTTAACCAATTTAACTACTGCTAATTTCTGACCACCAGCTTCTTTCAAGATAACGTCGAATGAAGTTTTCTCTTCAGCAGCAGCAGCGCCACCTTCAGCAGGAGCAGCAGCAACTGCAACAGCTGCAGCAGCAGGCTCGATACCATACTCGTCTTTTAGGATATCAGCTAATTCTTTAACTTCTTTTACTGTTAAGTTTACTAACTGTTCAGCAAGTTGTTTTAAATCTGCCATTTTATTTTGAATTTTTGAATGTACTTAATGATAATGTTTAATTAATGCACGAACCTTCTTTTATAGAGGTGCCCGTTATCCTCTTTCTTCTAAAGCTTTTACTAATCCTGAAATTGTATTTCCACCTGACTGAAGTGCAGAAATAACATTCTTCGCTGGAGATTGAAGTGCCGCGATAACGTCTGCAATAAGCTCTTCCTTAGATTTAAGCGTAATTAATGCATTCAGTTGGTTATCGCCTACGAAAGCTGTTTCTTGAATATAAGCTGCCTTTAGAATAGGTTTATCACCCTCTTTACGCAACTGTTTGATCAACTTCGCAGGAGCATTTCCTGTTTCAGAAAACATTAACGTAGAAGCACCTTTAAGCACGCCACGCAACTCTTCCGAATCAATACCAGCTTCGATAAGCGCTTTCTCGATCAAGGTGTTTTTAGCTACCTGAATAGCGATACCTTGTTCGAAACACTTACGACGGATGTTATTCACCTTTTCAACAGTTAAATCAGCAGTGTCAGTAATATAGAAATTACCGTAAGATTTAATCTGTTCGGCCAAAGCTTGAACAATTTCTTGTTTTTCTTCTTTTCTCATGATTAAATTCCCGCTACTGATTTAGTTTCAACATGAATACCAGGACTCATTGTTGAAGAGATGTGAATACTCTTAAAGTATGTTCCCTTTGCTGCAGATGGTTTAAGGCGTGCAAGTGTTTGTAATACTTCCAACGCGTTTTCGTAAATCTTATCTGCAGAGAACGACACTTTACCCACTGAAGTATGGATGATCCCTGTTTTGTCGACTTTGAAATCAATTTTACCGCCTTTAACATCGGTTACAGCTTTACCTACTTCTGTAGTTACTGTACCAGTTTTCGGGTTAGGCATCAAGTTTCTAGGACCTAAAATACGTCCCAATTTACCCACTTTAGCCATAACGCTAGGCATAGTAATAATGATATCAACGTCAGTCCAACCACCTTCGATTTTGCTGATGTAGTCATCAAGACCTACGTAATCAGCGCCCGCTGCCTTAGCCTCTTCTTCCTTATCAGGAGTACACAATACTAAAACGCGAACCGTCTTACCGGTCCCGTGAGGTAATGTCGCAATACCACGAACCATTTGGTTAGCTTTACGGGGATCCACGCCTAAACGAACGTCGATATCCACAGAAGCATCAAACTTAGTCGTAGTAATCTCTTTTACCAAAGCAGCTGCTTCTTGCAAAGAGTACGCCTTACCAGCTTCAATTTTGGATAGTGCCGCTTTTTGATTTTTTGTTAATCTAGCCACTTTCTTAAACTGATTTCGTTAATTAATTGTTCCAAGGAGCGTTACCGGAAACGGTAATACCCATACTACGTGCTGTCCCAGCTACCATTTTCATAGCAGCCTCTACAGTAAATGCGTTCAAATCAGGCATCTTATCTTTCGCGATAGCCTCCACTTGCTCCCATGTAACAGAAGCAACCTTTTTACGGTTCGGCTCGCCAGACCCGCTCTTTACTTTAGCAGCGTCTTTCAACTGTACCGCTACAGGAGGAGTCTTGATAATAAAATCGAACGATTTGTCACTGTAAACTGTAATGACAACAGGCAATACTTGCCCTGGTTTGTCTTGCGTACGGGCGTTAAACTGCTTACAGAAATCCATGATATTCACACCTTTAGCACCTAATGCAGGTCCTACCGGAGGAGATGGATTTGCAGCACCGCCCTTTACTTGTAATTTTACTAACGCACTGACTTCTTTTGCCATTTTGTTTTGAATTTAATTGTTAAATGTTTGTTAGTAAGTTGGAAGCATTAACGTAACATTTATTGTCTCGCCGGCCATCTAGTTAAACTACACAACCAAACGAGGTGCAAAGATATATATAATTTCTATTACCAACAAAAAGATTCGTAAATATTTTTTTGTTCCGCTGACAGGGTGGGTATAAATAAAAAAAGCTCCTTTTTGGAGCTTCTTCTTTATTCTTTCTCTACCTGCATATAGTTTAGTTCCAGTGGCGTCTTTCGACCGAACACCTTCACCATAACCGTTAGCTTCTTTTTATCTTCGTGAACTTCTTCGATCTCACCGGTAAATCCGTTGAAAGGACCATCGTTTACTTTCACGGTCTCGCCGACATAGTAAGGCACATTCATGCTTTCTCCCTGTTCGGCCATTTCATCAACCTTACCTAAGATCCGGTTAACTTCTGCAGGACGCAATGGAATCGCGTTACCCGCTTTATCTCCAAGAAAACCGATAACACTATTTAAATTTTTTATAGCATGCTCAATCTCTCCATCCAACGCAGCTTCCATCAATACATAGCCAGGATAGTAATTACGTTCCTTCGCCACCTTCTTCCCATCGCGCATCTGGTAGTACTTCTCCATCGGTATCAACACCTGAGGCACCAAATGTTGAATCCCCAAACGGTTTACTTCAGCCTCTATATATTGTTTGACCTTCTTCTCTTTTCCACTAACGGCACGAACTACATACCATTTTAACGATTGATCTGCCATAAAAATTTACTGATAAATTAGGAAGTAATTCCGTACAATAACTCTAATAGATTACTTGACGCTTTATCCATCACAAAAATTACCAATGCAATCAGAACGGATGCCACAAGTACTACTACCGCCGAGTTCTGCAACTGAGACCAGGTAGGCCAAGTCACTTTCTCTGTAACTTCGACATAAGAGTCTTTAAAAAAATCAAGTACTTTAGCCATTTTTAGTTTACCTAAATTATTTAGCACGGGCACCAGGACTCGAACCCAGACCAAAGGTTTTGGAGACCTTCGTTCTACCTTTAAACTATGCCCGTGTAATTTTTTTACTGCTGCAAATATAGCGTTTACGCGGTATTGGAGCAAATAATATTTATCTTTTTTTTAATAGCGGAAGCACAAACAACACACCTAATCTCTACCCGCACTTATATAACAGTTGCTTGAAAATCACTCCCGCTCCTAGGATGAACAGCCCGTCTTACCGCATAGCGTTCAACGTCCCGATTAGAAAAAACAAGCTAATCAGCAGATGCTAATTAGCTTGTTTCTTTTATAGTTAGAATAATCTAAACGATTACGCTAAGATTTCAGTTACCTGACCGGCACCTACTGTTCTACCACCTTCACGGATAGCGAAACGTAGACCTTTCTCCATAGCGATAGCGTTGATCAACTTAACAGTGATTGTAACGTTATCACCTGGCATAACCATCTCAGTTCCTTCTGGTAAAGAAATTTCACCTGTTACGTCCGTTGTACGGAAGTAGAATTGAGGACGGTATTTGTTGAAGAACGGCGTGTGACGACCACCTTCAGCTTTTGACAATACGTAAACCTCAGCTTTGAAATCTGTGTGAGGAGTTACTGTACCTGGTTTACAGATAACCATACCACGACGGATATCAGTTTTCTCAATACCACGTAACAATAGACCTACGTTGTCACCAGCTTCACCGTAATCTAAGATTTTACGGAACATTTCCACACCAGTTACTGTAGACTTCAAGTTCTCAGCACCCATACCCAAGATCTCAACTGGATCACCAGAGTTGATCACACCACGCTCGATACGTCCTGTTGCAACAGTACCACGACCAGTGATAGAGAATACGTCTTCGATCGGCATCAAGAAAGGAAGATCAGTCAAACGTGGAGGAATTGGAATGTAGTTATCAACAGCATCCATCAACTCCATAATTTTCTCAACCCACTCTGGCTCACCGTTCAATGCTCCTAAAGCAGAACCTTTGATTACAGGAATGTCATCACCAGGGAATTCATAGAATGACAATAACTCACGAACTTCCATCTCAACTAAGTCTAACAACTCTTGGTCGTCAACTAAGTCAACTTTGTTCAAGAATACTACCAACGCAGGAACACCTACCTGACGAGCCAAAAGAATGTGCTCACGAGTTTGAGGCATAGGACCATCAGTAGCAGCAACTACGATGATAGCACCGTCCATCTGTGCAGCACCTGTAACCATGTTTTTAACGTAGTCAGCGTGACCAGGACAGTCAACGTGTGCATAGTGACGATTAGCTGTTTGGTATTCTACGTGCGCTGTGTTGATTGTGATACCACGCTCTTTTTCTTCAGGAGCTGAGTCAATTGAATCAAATGAACGAGCTTCTGACAAACCTTTATCAGCTAATACTTTAGTGATAGCAGCTGTAGTAGTTGTTTTACCGTGGTCAACGTGACCGATAGTACCAATGTTTAAGTGCGGTTTACTACGGTCAAATTTCTCTTTTGCCATGTTTATGCGAATTAGTAATTATAAAATATTTCTTATTTAATCCTTATACAAAAGTAAAAAACTTTTTGTCTTACGAGCCAAAGATGGGATTTGAACCCACGACCTCTTCCTTACCAAGGAAGTGCTCTACCCCTGAGCTACTTCGGCTTTTAAAAGCTTATCTACAGATTAATGCCTCCACCTTATTTTAGATAATTTCACCAAAAAGACAGAGACTTAAATCAAATGTTAAAAAGTTGAGCGGAAGACGGGTCTCGAACCCGCAACCTATAGCTTGGAAGGCTATCGCTCTACCAATTGAGCTACTTCCGCTTGTGTCCGAACACCCTCCAAAGGCAAGTGAAAACCGAACATTTTTTTAGTGTGGAGGGAGAAGGATTCGAACCTTCGAAGCCGAAGCAACGGATTTACAGTCCGTCCCATTTGACCGCTCTGGAACCCCTCCAAACCTGCAAATTTCTTTGCATTTTGAGCCTCTTATCGGGATCGAACCAATGACCTACTGATTACAAGTCAGTTGCTCTACCAGCTGAGCTAAAGAGGCAATATTTAGATTTTAAAAAACTCTCTCTAAGAACTTCTATCATTTCAGATAGCGAGTGCAAAAATCTAACTTAGTTTTGATATTTGCAAGTTTTTTAAAAACTTTTTTTATCGTGTTAAAGAACTTCTTCTATCACTTCAAACCACATAACCGTGTTTGATTTTGATGATGCAAAGATAGCCATACAACCGAAACTTCAAAAATATTTCGCAAAAAAAAACCGGCGTTTTAACCATATACTTGATAAGCAAGGAAATAATTTACATCTTGCACCGCATTTTGACAGCGCGTTTACGTCTAATATTTATGAGATTTAAAAACACATTCCATTTTATATTTTTATTTACCTTTTTCTCCGGTCTCCTACTCCCCTTTTTAAGCCGCGCACAAGAAGACAACCTGATAAGGAAAACGATCAGGAAATTTCTTTCTTCCGAAACGGATTCTACACGAGCAGGCAGCCTGATCGTGCTTCCTGCAGTGGGATATGCGCAGGAGTCCGGCTTAGAATACGGGTTAGCGGGAACCTACAACTTTTACCTGGACAAGGCGGATATGAACAGCCGTACCTCCAATATCACCCTCATTGGGACGCTAACCACCAAACAGCAAAAGAACATCAAATTGTTAACGGATATATGGACGAAAAACAACGACTATCATATCCTGTCCGAGCTACGCTACAGGGACTGGCCTTTTAATTTTTACGGCCTTGGATCCGACACATGGCTTGCAGACGAAGATTTCCTTGAACAACAGCTGGTGCGTGCGAAGATCGATGTCGAAAAAAAGGTCGCCCCGAATCTATATGCGGGTGTCAACGCCAACTTCGAACACTTTAAGTTCGAAGATCGCGAACCCGGCGGCATATTTGATCGGCCAGACGTTATTGGACAGACGGGCGGACGTTACCTGGCACTCGGCGTATCAACCCTTTTTGACACCCGGAATAATACGACCTATACAACCGCAGGCATGTACGCCCGGTTGAAATATGCTTACGCCCCCGGCTTTTGGGGAGGAGACAATTTTTCGGGAAGCCAATGGGAAGCTGATATCCGCAGTTTCTGGAAGCTGTCCCGTCCGCTTACGCTGGCCGGCCAGGTGCTTTATAGGGGTACCTTCGGAAAAGATGTACCGTTCTACACCTACCGCGATCTTGGGGGAGACATGAGCATGCGCGGCTATTACCTGGGACGTTACAAGGATAAGAACTATGCTACAGCACAGGCCGAACTCCGCTACCGCTTCATGCCCCGCTTCGGCGTTGTCGGCTTTGCGGGAACCGGGGGTACGTTCTCCGAAAAACACGATCTCCGGCTGGTCCCGAGCTTTGGTGCAGGTATCCGGTATTTCTTTAGCCTAGAACATAATAGCACGATCCGCTTTGACTATGCCTTTGGAGAGCAGCGTCCGGGGGAAAAGCGGCAATCCGGCTTTTACCTAAGCATCAGCGAAGCCTTTTGATACCGCCTGCTTTTAGTTTCCTCGCCTGCGCCCATCCGGATTACGTTGCCAATACGGGTAACGCAACAGGAAGTGTTCTTTTCGCTGCCCCTCACGGTGTAAGATGACGCCAAAATGGAAGAGGTTAATGGAAACAACAACATCCGGATCGCTTACGAGCACCTGCCATTTTCTTCTCACAGCCCTGCTTTTCATCGGCTCGTGCACCACGACAACGCTTCCCCGTCGCACACATAGCAGCAGCTCTTCCGCGGACGCGGTCAGCAGATCGCACCAAATTGCCGGCGCCTCGCTTCCCGGCGTCCAACGTTCGATCCGGGCGATGTCCATGACAATCAGGATCCTCCGCAGCATAGCAACATAGCAAACCGGAGGCTGCTCGGGGAAAGCCACCGCGTTGTCGGGCACAGCGTACGGCCGATAGATCGCCTGATCAGCAAGTTTATACACGAACGGCGAATGCGTGCCGTGCCGGCTGTTCGATAGCCAAAAGTGTTTCACCAGATCCCAAATGTACCTCATCTTACAAACTTAACGCTTTTCGGAACCTCTTACGACGGGAACTGCAGAATAAATGTACTCCCTTTTCCCTCGCTGCTTTCGACAAAGAGGTTACCCTTATGTAAAAGCATAATCTGCTTGCTAAGTGTCAGTCCGACACCGCTGCCGGCCTTTTTGGTGGTAAAGAAAGGCGTAAAAATCTGTTCCTGTATATCCGGCGACATCCCTCTTCCGTTATCCTGCACCTTGATTAACACATTTCCGTCGCGCCTCACACCGGCCATGCTGATATAGGGGACCGGACTTTCCCTTACCGCCTCGATCGCGTTAAGCAGTAAATTGATCAGGGCCTGCTCAACGAGATTGACTGGTTGCCCGAAAAGTAACTATTGTCAACAAACTGGTTCGTGGTACTGTTGATGCTTCTTCCCTGATTGTAGGAATGGGCAACGTTTCCGTTGAGGGAGGGTAGCCGGTTGTACTGTGCCTGCGCGTAGTTTATCTGATTCCGGGAGAGGTTCAGTTCGGAACGGCGTAACGTAGGATTGTTTTTAACCGCCCGCTCAATACACTCGGCAAGCGACAGTGGATGCAAAGCCTGCCCGCTGACCGGAGCGGCGGCCATGGCGCAAACTATAAACAATAAATAAAATCTAACAACGTCTTTCATCCATAATGTTTTACTGCCTTATCCACAGCACGTGCCAAAACAACAACAAGCTGTATCACAGCAAACTAAGAAAGACCAAAAACAGAAAATGTCCGATTACGGACATCCGGTGTACGCCGGTGAACATCTTGAGGGAGCGTATCCGAGATCGCATTGCCAGTTAAAACGTTAGCGATCTGATGAGATTAAACCAGATTATCTCTTCTAATTCTGTATTTCAAGATATCCAAACGGCACATTTTGTCCATCAATCGTCGTTTTGCTGATATACTTAAAAATGACCCGGGCCGGATCGCCTATTTCACCCGACTGACAGATCCGCCCTCCTTTTACTATGGGAAGGTAAAATTTACGGCAGCCCCCCCCAACAGGAGCAAGCCGACTTCCTGGGAATTTCGCGCAATACAATGCAAAAAGCATGGAAATATCTTCTATCCGGCTGAATTATGTCGAAAATAGCCTGTTCTAGCAGGCAGAAATCCGTCAATAACCATCCCGAACTTTGGTAAAAACAACTGGGAATGAAAACGAAAGCAAAACATATCGCCTCCTTCTGCATCAGCACATTTCTGACGATGTTCTGGCTGTATGTGTCGCTGGACAAGCTCTGGGCGCCGGCACGGTTTCGGGCGGCCTTGCTGCGGCAGCCCTTCCCGGACTGGTGGGCCGATGTGCTGTACTGGAGCCTGCCGCTGGCCGAGCTGGGCATCGCCATGCTCTTTGTGCTGCAGCGCCGGCGCCCGGCCTTCCTGCTGTCCGCCCTGCTGCTGCTTATCTTCACGATCTACATAGGCCTGGGTGTCGCCGGCTTGTATGTGCAGCGTCCGTGCGGATGCGCGTCGGTGTTTAGCGGGCTGTCCTGGACATGGCATCTGGCGGTCAACCTCGGGCTCCTCGGCCTGTCTATCGTGGGCAGGTATACCACCGGCCCACCCATCTCCATGAGCGGGCGGGGACGCCCCAGGGCCGCCATAGGATTCCGCCGTCACGTGCCGCTGAGGGCAGTGGCGGTGTACCACGCCATAATCATCCTCAGAAAACGCTTTCCAAAGAAGTTTGCGCCCTTCCCGGGCAGGCCGGTACGCGTAAACCTAAATTATACGTTTGTGGCGTTGCCGTAGAAAATGCCACCGAGGTTACAACAGGCTGCGCAGCCTCGTAAAAGCAACGGCGCAGCCCACAAACGTAAAACATAGCGTTTTTTGCGGTAAACTTTTTTTAAGCGTAAAAAAAAGGCCATTATATGAAAATTACATCAATTCTTCAGAAGAACGCCATGGCCATCGTAGCCATGGCAACTATAGTCGGGTTCTCGGCGTTTAAGATCGGAAGCGAAGCCCAGCAAAGCAACCGGTATGAAGTCAACAACGGCCAGATCGTGTCATCAACGCCGTTGGAGACGCCACCTAGCGATGATCCTACAGCTGATTGCAGCACACAAAAAACCGCCAATATGTGTGCGATTCAGATCGAGCTTGAGGACGGCCAGCCTTTTCCATCAACGGTTGCCGAAGCCGAGGCGAACCACAATGTACTAGACGAAGCTTATAGAGACTAGTACGGCAAACCCTCGATAAGGATACACCTTATCGGGGGTTTTGTTCGATATTCGATTTGTCGATGACGTACTGAGGGATCGGAAAAATGTACCTTTTATCGTTCGGCGGAAGGACGTAGCGTTGTCCATTAATATCCCTGCTCAATTCGTAAGACCATTCACCGCTTCTATTCAGTCTTTTGAGATCCTCCCATCTAGAGGCTCGCATCACCAGTTCCCTTCTCTTCTCTTCAAGAATCATTGTCAACAGTTCTTCCCGACCAACGTTCTGCACCGGCGTGTAGGATTCCGCGCTAAACCGGTGTGACCGCAGCCTGTTATACAAGTTTAGACTCTCCTCCTGTCTACCTATCCGGCAGGCAGCCTCCATTGCTATAAGATAAAGCTCATTGATAGACAAACCCGAGAAAGGGAGAGCATAACCCACGTAACTGCCTTTAAAGTTCAGCCTCCCGTTCTGTGGATTCCGCATAAAATAGGCCTGTTTACGGAGGTCGTTGTCATCGTACAGTTCGTAGAGTGACTCGTCCATACAGGCCCTCGTTTGCGCCAGTGCCGGCAACGCAGGCAACCAGGCGTTGAACACGATCTCGGGATTGCCTGCGCCATAAATCGGGAATACCTGCACGGGGGTAACGTCAAGCGTGTTGAAGTCGATCAATTTATTGTTAACGGCAAGTGCCTGTTGTGCATATTCCCACGCCCTTACGTAATCCTGCTGATAGAGATAAATCTTCGAAAGCAACATCAAAACAGCGCACTTCGAAGGCCTTTCAGGGTTGTAAACGTCATCTCCAATCACGCGGAGACTCTCCTGTAGATCGCTCAGTATGAATTGATACGTGTCCTTCAGTGTACTCCGGGTAACCGGTATATTGATATCCGATTCACGCCTAAGAGGAACTCCAGTACCGTCGACCTCAAGACTGCCGGTATATTCGCCGAAAAGCAGCATAATGCTATAATGGTTCCACGCCCTGTGGAAAAGGGCGCGCCCTTTTACCTCTCCCCACAGTTTTTCTTCTTTCTCGGCAGGTGTCATCTTTGCCAGGCCTTCCAACGCTATATTCGCGTAAAATATGCGCTCATAGCCATTATTCCAATCTCTCGACCACTCTCCCTCAAAAATTTCGCTATTCCATACGTACGCATTCCGTTGGATTGAGGATGCCAGAAGCTGCCAATCCGTCGGTAAGAGATAATAATCGTCAAGAGATAATATGGCTAACTCCTGACTGGTCATCTGGTTCATGACCGATAGCCGATCCATCAGCGACTCAAACTCCGTCAGCTTGGTGAAGATCACCAGACTTTTCTCAGATTTTTCATCCAGAAATCGCTCTGCGCAACCTGCAATAAACAGGCTGCAGAAACAAAAGGTAAAAAGTAATATCTTGTTCATTGTTTAACTTAAAATTGTGTCCGTAACCCCAGTGAAAAGCTCCTCGACGGGAGATAATGCTGCAAAAAATAATCAGGATCAAGGCCGACCTTATTCTTTCTCCATAGTATGCCCAAGTTCTCCGCAATAAGCTGAACGTCCACCCTGATCTTTGTCGACTTCAATCCCAACCTATATCCAAGGTTGATGTTCTGCAGCCGGATGTGATCGCCCGGTTCGATCAGCACTTCGGAGTTCCGGTAATAGCTTGCCCTATTCCGGTCCAGCTCTTCGGGGAGCGAGGGCACGGAGGTATAATTTTCGTCACCGGGTTTTCTCCACCTGTTCATATAGTCTTCGTGCATCCCCCATGATTCAAACAGGGACGCATAATCAACTGAAGGCCTGCGGAAGACAAAGCCTCCTTTCCACAACAGCAATATGTTCAATGAGAAGTCTCTCCATGCAAACCCGTTACGGAAGGTACCGTTCCACAGCGGCACAGAATTGCCGACATGAACAAGGTTTTCTACATCAAAGTTAGACACGTTTGTCCCATATGTAGTTCCCAGCTGCCCGTCGACCATAATCAGCGGCGAACCAGTTTGCGGGTCGAGGCCATACCACGGGAAGGCATACATAATATCCCGGGAACGGCCGGCCACAGCCGGCACAATATATTGGAAATACTCATCTATCGTCAATGGGGTGACTTCGTAATCAAGCACGCGGTTTGCGGAGCGGCTCACCCTCAGGTCGGCAGACCATTGTAAGGAATGGAAAAGCCTGTTTTGCCCTCCCAGCACGATATCAATACCTTTGGTCCGGAACTTGCCGTAGTTGACAAGTTCCCTTACTCCTCCCGACGTAGGATTCAGGCCGGTAGTCGGATCTGCGTTATGATAACCGATAAGGTCGTAGCTATTTTTCTGATACCATTCCAGGCTTCCCTTGATTTTATTGTTAAAAAGGCCGAAGTCAAGCCCAAGGTTATATGATCTGACCCTTTCCCATTTTAGTTGCGGATTACCGGCCGTCCGCAAAAGAGCCTCCGGCAGACGCGTAATGGTATTGGTCGCGAATGTACCGGTGGGATATGCTGTTGCATTCTTATTCACATTGCCATTTTCGCCTATCGTTGCCCGCAGCTTTAGCAGATCAAAAGGAGAACCGCTCATGAAGCGCTCGTTAGATAACAACCAACTGGCTCCCAAAGACCACAACGGAACACCTTTCTGATTGGTCTTTACTCCGAACAGATTAGACGCGTCCCACCGCAGGCTACCCGATAGAATATATTTCCGGTCCCAGTCCAGCGACGCCAATCCATAGTACGAAACAAACCTGTCCCTGCGCTGGGTGACGCGAGCACCCGGCGATGGTATGCGCTGGCTACCCTGCGGACGTATGGGGAAAAACCGCTCGTAGTCCAGTATCGCCGTCCCCACGTATGTATCTTCATCGAAGCCGTATATAATTTGCATGGGCTCATATAGTTCTGTCAGTTGGCTCACCTCCGCTCCCGCGAGCCCGCTTAGATGCAGCCGGTCATAGTAGGTATCCGTATAGTCAACCTGAGCCCGTAAAGCATGCCTCCGCTGGCTGTTAGGCCGAAACT
Source organism: Sphingobacterium allocomposti (assembly GCF_008124885.1). Classification (GTDB taxonomy): domain Bacteria; phylum Bacteroidota; class Bacteroidia; order Sphingobacteriales; family Sphingobacteriaceae; genus Sphingobacterium; species Sphingobacterium allocomposti. The sequence continues at coordinate 3,572 of NZ_VNHX01000034.1, read as the reverse complement.
GCCGGATGTCGCCATCGGGAACTACCGTTTTACCATCGCTCTGCATGAACCTATTAACCAGATTTCTGGTGAAGTAGCTGTCTTTCGCGTAGATCTCGGTCGTATTTGCTCCATTAAAGTTGTAGTTGTAATGAACCGATGCCTTCACGTTCTCCAAAATTTTGTACCCCATGGTCGAGAACAGACGGATTCCGGTGGATGCGGAAACATTATTGCGCAGCGCCAGCTCCTGTAGCGGCCTGAACATCCAGTCGCGCCCGGTCTCCTGCTGGAAGCTCTCCACATAGCTATAACTCAATCCTTTCGCGATCCCTGTTTCCGAACCATCATCTGTAAAGAGGGAGGCATAGGGGTAGATGGCAATCTTACCCGACGGCACCATGCCAGATTGGTCATACATGGAGACACCGTTATCCCCGGTGTTCCGATGCACATAGTCCAAAGCGAGCTTCGCATCTAAGCGCGGTGTAATCTTCACGCTGTTGTCTATACGCAATGTCAGGCGTTTTTCGTTATCCCCTACCGTGGTAGCGTTTTGCGCGTCGTATCCCAGAGAAGCCATATAAGCATGGTTGGAACCGCCTTGTCGCACCGATAAGTTTAAGCTGTTGTTAAACGAGGGGCGATACAAATGGTCGGCAGCCTCTCTGCGGATATCGTTTTTTTCGAGCGCCGCCAGCCGCCTCTCCAGTTCGTCCACAGCGATTTCTCCGCGCTGTTGCTGGAACAGCATGTGCACCACGGGCGACACTACGATGGTCGGAGCATCTCGATAGTAGCCCCTTTCAAATAGATTTCTTTCCAACGCAATGAACTCACTGCTACTGACAAAGCGGCGGCTATCCATAAGATTCGGCCGTTCTCCTATGCGGCCGGACCATGTAAAATCAACCGAGCTTTTCCCATCGGTAGCCGCCTCCTTTAGTTGAATAACCAGGACGCCGTTGCCAGACTTTGCACCCCAGATGGCTGCTGATGCCGCATCTTTTAACAGGACAATACGCTCGATGTCGTTTGGATTTATGTCGGCAAGGTTGCCCTCAAAAGGAAAGTTGTTTACGATCACCAAGGGTTGGGAGTCGCTCATAATTGTACTTAGCCCGCGCAGGCGAAGGCTCAGCCGCTCGTTCGCATTCTCTGTAAAGCCGGCGGTGCGACGGTCAAAAGCAATAGCGCCCGTTGCCCCTTCCAATCTTTCGAGCATATCGGGAGAAAACGACTGGTTCATCACATTTTTACCGATCACCTCGAAGGCGCCCGTAGCACGCTCCTTTGGAACAGTATTATAACCCGTACTAACCACCTCAACCTGTTCGAGGGTGTTATCAGCAGGAGCCAGCGCTATTTCCAAAAGATCTGTGGAGTAGGTATACGCCGTTTTTTTCTGCTCATAACCTACGTAGCTGACAACAAGGATGCCCTGCTCTTTACCAACGGGGACGCTAAACCTGCCATAACGATCCGTAATAGCCGTACCTTTCTCATTTTGTATGGAAACCGATGCGCCAGCAATCAGCGAACTATCATTCGCGGAACGGACCACGCCGTGCAGGATCTTATTCTGCGGTTGTGCATATAGGAGGGTTGGCAGCAGAAGCGATATTGCCAACAGAATATTAAATAACAGTGCAAACGGCCAGCCTCTGCGGGACCGGTGCACGGTGAATAGGTGTTTCATTTTGCAAACAGTTAACTTTAATTAGTCTTTAGCAGGATGCTTATGTCGGCTTTTTTAAAGACGGAAGAGCCTCTATTGCCAGAGCATACATAAGCACCGCTGAATGTATACGTCTTAATGAGATTCTATCCCCGGATACCCCAAAGGGCTACGTGTCTCTGTTGGGAGTTCGTCAATTCGCCCATCGAGAAGATCGGCGATATAGCCGTGAGAGTCTTGCCTGGCCTTTGTGACACCGAAAAATCTACCATCCTTTATCCAGACAGACGGGCCTACCACCACTTCTCCCAGAAAATACTGCGCGAAGAAATACCCCGCCTGCCCGATCACCTGCGTGTTTTTCCATTGTCGGTCGTCGGCATACAGAGCGGCCCAAAAATCGAAATCTATATTCACGCCCAATACGCTGATATCATCGCGTATTGACGTGTGCAAACCTTCCCATTTGGCTATCGATTCGAGACACGGACTGCACCATCGGGCCCAAAAATCGAGCACAACGAATTTTGTGTCTGACAGCTCCTTTAGTGTTAGATACTGTCGCCCCAGTGAATCATTTACCACACGGAACGGAAGGTTCAATATCTCTTCAGGAATGATCTCTCCCACCACCAGACGGGGAATCCTTTCCGGCACAACCTTGTGCCAGTATATGGGGTAGTCTTCAATGTTTTCAACCGTTTTGTTTGCGATATGCTGATCTGTAAGAGCTTGATCGAAACGACGTGTCACCAGAGAGTCCATTGGCCACCTTTCATCGCCCAGTGTCAGAAAAAAATCAGAAGTTTGCCTTTCGGCAGCCCGCGTTTCCGCGGACTGCGCCCAGGCCATAGGTAGACTAAACAACATGACACATAAGAATCCAAAAGAAAGGATTCTTATGTTCTTCAAGACCATCAGGGAAGATAAAATACCTGAAAACCAAAGTAGCCCGTAAGCGAAGACTACTTTGTTCTTCGTTGCCTTAAAAAGCAAACTCTTCAACGAAAACCGTACCATTCTTTTGCGTTCGCTCGCAGGGCAGCTTACCGCGGATGTACAAAACGCATGTAGCCCCGTCGTAGGTATCCGGTAGCTCCGCCGTACCTCTGTGGTACCTCTCCCGTAGCTTCCCCGTACCTCCGTAGTATCTCTCCAGTACCTTTTTAGTACCTTTTCGGTACCTTTCCCGTACACTCCCCGTACACTCGCTGTACACTCAGGGTACATTAACCTGCTCTTTTTTGGCTTACGCAACGGTTGCGTAAATAGTACTTCATCAGTACTTAAGGAGTACTTAAAACCTACCGGAGATATATGGGGCCGGCGGTGCAAAAATTTGTCGCTTTCTGCTCCGCTGTTCGGGTGGTCTTCGAGACCGCTTCGACTGGCGTTCGAGACCGCTTCGGGACAGCTTCGGCTATCCTTCGGGAGCGCTTCGGCTGCTCTTCGACCCGCTGCCGAAGACTTGCCGAACAACTGTCGAAGCCCAGTCGAACAAGTGTCGAACAAGCCTCGAAGGAATCCCGAAGCAGATCTGGAGAACGACCGCATACCGGCCGAAGAAGCGAAGGCCTCCTGCTGCTCTACGGGCAATGAAACATGCCTGTTTTTAGATTTAGAGAGCCGTTCAAAAAAAGGCATAGGGCTCCCCTTTGCGTAAAAATACGTCATTTATTTAAATCGGTTAAAGGGTTAGTAATCAAATTAAACCAAAAACCGACCTCTCCCTTTCACTACGAAAAGGAAAATATCGCCAAAATCCATTTGGAGTATTGAAACGGAAAAAGTATTTTTATAGTGCTAGAATAAAAATGTCATTACCGAGTCAATTAACCTAAATAAACATTGGTGCATATTTGGTTTTAAGAGGCCGGTAAAGCAAAAAACATAGGTGGGCGACGTCCTTTATGGA
>NZ_VNHX01000033.1 GCF_008124885.1 Sphingobacterium allocomposti | reverse complement strand
TTGCAAAAATATCTTCCGGAAAAAGACTCGGACTATTGGATGGTAATGCTTTGAATAGTATGTTTGCCATATTGTTTGGGTGCACCTAAAAATAACCATTTTTTAGGACAAACAATAAAAATCCCCGACACTTTCACGTATCGGGGATTCCTTTTTAAAAAAAGGCTTTTTAGACAACCTCTTTTCATTTCTCTGATAGATGTCGAAGTTTCTGATAGCCTCCTCCTATATCCTTCCCCTATTTATCCTCCTCCTTCGCTTTCTTGATAAACTGTACAAAGGCCGACGGAGGCATGCCTGTAACCTGTTTAAAAGCCGTTGAAAATTTACTCGAGGAAGTAAACCCGCACATATCCGCCAGATACGACAGTTTAAACTCCAGCAACTCCGGCGAATTTCGCAGCTGTTCGATAATGTACTCTACACGGCTCGTTTGGATGTAATCGTAAAAGTCCCTTCCACGGAACTTCCTTATAATATGGGTAACATAACGTGCGTTTGTCCCCATGTTCGTTGCCAACTGTCCCAGGGTAACGCCTTTCTCCAGAAAAAAAAGCGCGGCCTCCTGTTTCAGAAACTGCTGATACAGCCGTGTCTCCGTATCCTTCGGCATACTGATTTCTTTGTTGGGTACACCCGCCACATCCACCGTCTTAGTTGAAGCAACCGAAGTATCCATCACCAATGTTGTCTCCGGTGGCTTATTATTTGCCCTCGCTTTTATCAGCCCGTATTTCTCCTTATATCTTCGCTGTCTGTTATAAAAGTAGATCACACCGATCGACGCAGCAAATAACACACATAGGATCCCGCCCACAGCAAATGTATAACGGCTTCTGTATATCCGCTTGGTTGTACGGAAGTCTTCGATTAACTGATCGGACAGCTCTTTAACGACACTATCCCTTTTCTCGCGGAGGTCGATAGCCAACGATTTGTATTCGACCGACCTGGCGGGATCACCCATGGCTTCGTAATATCGAGACCAAGTTTCATACGTCCACAGCTTGAGTTCCTCCACATCTCCTGTTTCTAAGTAAGGTTCGACCATCTTTAGATAAGTCAGTGCCTGCGGCATCTCTCTTTTTTTTATCGCAACGTCGGCCAGCGCCCTGTAGATATACGGTTTCAGGTTGCTCTCCACAGCGCCTATTTTATCAAGAGACGAGTTCAGAAAGGACTCTGCCGCCTCCATATCGCCCAGATAAAATTCGCAAAGGCCTATGAGCTGGTCGTTTGTCGCTTTGATCAGCACTGCCTTTTTGTCGTCTTTGCTGCTCATACGGATGTTGGCCGCCGCCTCCTGAGCGAAGTTACGCGCTCCTATAAAATCCTCTTCCTCGACACAATGAAAAACGCGCTCATGCAAAATATTGATCTTCGTCAGCAATTTCATGTTTTCATCCATCTGACGTTCATTTGCTTTTTCAGCCTTCTCCAAGTAATGTTTAGACGCTCTTAACAGCCCGAGCTGGCGAAAGAAAGTGGCCAGAAAGCCCGACGTAGATGCCTGCCAGGAGTAGTTCATCGTTGTATTCGCAATCGTATCGGCCTTCGCGGCATTTTTCATACACTGCTCTAAATCCCCTCCGTTTTTATACAGGTTTGCCAACAACATATGCGCTTTAATCTTCTGCTCATCCGTATTCGCAACCCTCCGAAGCGAATCTGCCACGCGGTGCGCCGCCTGAATGTCCGTAGCCAGCAGGGATACCGACACCTCAAGATATCGCCGGTTGAATTGTGCTCCCTCATGATCGTGCCCTCTCAGGGGCATGACAAGGCCGAACATCCAAAAAAGGAAAAAATAACGTGGTTTCATAAGAATACCTAAGTACAGATTTTGACTATCGTCGTGCGCTACACGTACGTATAAAGAACAAGATAGAGAAGGTAATCAGAAAATCTACCGGACCATAAAAAAGAGAGAGACCGCCGCAATCAGAAGTCCTGCCAGAACAGTCAGCAATGCCGTCTTTCCTGGTACCCACCCCTTCTGTGTTGGTTCGCTCACTCTAAAAGCGCCCTTATGCAAGCCGAAATCATGATACGCACGTAGGTTATTCGACTCCACTACGACATTAATCGCCTTTTCAACCTCCTTACGCAGGTGCAATAGAGCCAATTGCGACGATAAGTATCCGATTTCATTGTCCTTCACCTCTTTTAACTGTAAGAAATCTTCCAGTGCTTTATCCAGATCCTCGGACAAAGACAATTGTTTATCTGGACAATGCTTTTCGATCGTTGTCTCTAGCCTCCTTTCAACTTCCATAAGTGTGGACAACAAGTCCTTTGGGTCATAAGATCCTGAATGCATATGTAGATATTTAACATCATGGCGATGTGCAGATAATGCTAAATATCTAAAATTCTATTTGTTCTCCCAATGACAAAGCGCACTAAAACAGCTAATAAATTAATAACCAATGAAATAATTTACTATAAAGACTATTTATTGTCATGTATGCTCTTTTTAAAATCCTCATCCATATAGTATCCTTTGTTGTTTTCCTCCCCTTCCACCAGCTGCTCAACTCCGGCGCGGCTGTCTACCTCTTCGGCATATAACTCTTCATAATCCTTCGTGTACATCGCATTCGGAACAACATTGATGTCGAACGTAATCTCTTCATATGCCTTTCCTTCAAAATTACCGTAGAGCATGACGTAGTGTTTCACATACCCGACGTTTTTGGCGCTATTGTAGCTTAGGGTCAGCATACGCTCCTTTCCCGGCGGAATAGAAAAACGGACGCCATCGCCGTCGGCCTTAAGACATCCGCACGAGGTGATAATGTCGGTTATGAGCAACGGATTCTTCCCCGTATTCTTCAAGTTGAAGGAAAGATCCTTCTGTTGCCCTGCAAGCAGCGGATAGTAATGTCTTCCGTTATCTTCGATTGCTAACGTCGTCTTTTTGTTAGCGACGTCTATACAGGAGCAAAACATCAACAGAAGCACCACCATAAAAAAACAATTAATATAAACGTATTTCATCACAAGCTATTACTGATTTATCCAATTCTTTATTCTTATAAATTCTGATTTCCATTGTCGGTGCTAATGGAGAGCCCAACTTCTTCTGCAAAACAGCTAAGTTTCCGATCCGTTCAAAGTCTGCTTCGGAATAGGAGAGAACCGACCTTCCGTTTACAATAATTTCTACCCTGTCGGGGGGGAGCATCCGATGCCTTGCATTGATCAGAAAACGGATCTCTAACTGTACCGGTGCGCTCCGAAGATCTTCCGTCGTACACGTCACCTGAATGTTTTCTGCCGCAAGCAGCCAGCCTTGATTAAAATCGGACGGAAAGCCTCCGACACAGTCGCTCAGCAAGTAGCCCTCAGGTAACACATCACCCGACGATAGCCCCCGTACCATTGTTTTCCGGATACTATTCGCGAAAAGCGGCTTTTCACGCAACGTCTCCCATTCCTGAAGATACGTTGCGAGCCAGCCCTCCTCCTCCTTATAGCGTTCCAGGCCGCTGAAACTGCCGAAAGAACGCAGCCGGGCCAAGGCTTCATTGTTATGGCGAGCCAACCGCCTTTGGTCAGGATCCTCTAAAAGACCGTCTTTCCCGCCTCCCCGATGATACGCAATCTGCAACCTCGTATAACTCAAAGCCGTCAATAGCCTATCTATCCGTTTTCTTTCCCCTCCCTCAAGCTTGGGAAGGAGCCGCATCAACCCGTCGTAAAAGGCCAGAAATTTCTTGTGATTGAAGTAGGTAAGCATTCCGGCGCGAAACGACGAGTAGATGCCTGCATCCACCTCCTGTAGATGGCACTGCTCCTCCATATCAAGCAGATACGCTGTTAGCAGCGCACCCGTAACTGGATAAAAACGCGCATGATATTTTCTGACAAGTTCGTTCACAGAAAGCGACGGATCGATTAGCAAGGCGCTAAGTACGTACGTCTTCACATCGTCAAAGGTCGTATAATCATAGCCGCTCCCGTTTAGAAACATTCCGTCTATACCGAGCGATCGGAAGTATTCCAGTTGCTTCTGCACCCTGAGCAACACCGGATAAGGCGTGAGGTAGTCGTCGAAGTTGGATATATAATCCCACAGGTAAACGTGTCCGGTCTTCTGCCTCCATCTGCTGACCACTCCGGCAAATTCTTTAACAGCAGGATCACTGCGATCCACGTCCGCCGTCTTTGGGAAATCGATCGTGCTGATAAACACACCCGCGTTGTCAGCCAACGCTACCGTCGACGGCGCTTTAGTCGTCCTGTATGCCGTCGTTACAAATCGGTGAGCGGGGAACTGCTTCGCCAGCCGGTTGACGAGCGTTACGACGGCTCCTGTGGCACTTTTCGGCGTGTTTCCCTGCGTCCGGCAGGAGGAACACGTACATACAAGGTCGTTATCATCCGGTGCGATCATGAACCAGGCAGCCCCGCGCTCCCCGCTTCCGTAGTTATCCGTCACAAACGATCTGACCGCTTTAAATGTCTCTTCCGATGAAAAACAATATTGTTCGCTGGTACGCTTCCCATCGACCAGCGCCAAGGATCTCTCCGGTGTGCCATTCACGAAGACTTTAGCGAGATTGTGCCCCCACAGCCCCCAATCACGGTCAACACTGTGCGTAAACAAAAGTCCGGAATAATCTTCATCCGTATTAGGCAGCAGGTGCGGTTCCCGATAGCCCATGGCCACGGTAGCTTCGACACTCTGGAAATCGACATACCCAGGAGGCAGGTCGGAGACATCCAAGGGATGATAAGCCCCCAGACGATCGATAAGCATATAGGAAAGCCATTTCAGTATGCCTTTGTTCTTCCCGTAAATAGAGAGCTTCCGTTCCTCATTAATGATCTGATAGTCGCAGACCAGGTCGGCAACAACTTCCATATAGACGGTCGCGCCGTCGAAATCCGGCCGCTGCTGGTCAGACCTATACACGATTAGTACGCTTCTATCCTTGTTTCTTTTATCAAGATGCTGGTATAGATAATCAGCAGCGGCAGAACTTTCCCGGTCGCCGTTAGAAATGATAAGCAGCTGCCGTAACGAGAAGTCGAACGGGCTGGCCTCCCCGCGGCAGCAGCAAAGGGCCGGAAAGAGCCACAAAACCAGGAGAAGCTTAAAAGGATACATAGAACTGAAAATACAAGTTATACAAGTTCCGGTACGTCCGTTGCAGCCCGGCGCCCTCGACCTGGAAGTTGTACCAGGTTCCCATGATACTCGCCCCGACGTTCCGCGTTATGGCACGGCCGGCGCCCGCGCCGACCATTGCGTTGAACACGTTGAAACTGTTATAAAGCTGGTTGTCCAACAGGTCGATATCAGGAGAATTTCCTATGCTCCCAACAGCCAGCAGGTAGTTCCTAGGACTATCCATAAAATATTGCGCCCTCGCCCCCAGGCTATACAGATGGAAATTCTCGCCCCTGCTATCCAGAAAGAAATTGCTCAATTTTGCCGATACGCGGAAGTCGTCAATCTGCTTCGTCAACCCCAGATTGAGATTCATCAGGCGTTGATCCGTGAAAAACGCTCGATAGCCAACTCCCGCCTCAGCTTCCCAGAAGTCGTTCCACGCATAAGTTGCTGCTGCATTAGCGGCCAATCGTGCAAAAAACTGATTGGCGACTGCCAGATCAATACGGGTAGACCAACGTTCTGTCCACGGTGTCCCCCATTCTACCTGGCCCTGTATCCCCTTCCCCTGCTCCCGGCCTGCATAGTTTATTCTTGCTCCGTAGTACGCACCGCTGCGGCCCATCCTGGTGTACTCCACAGTAGAAATTGACGAAATCCGGTAGTCGTCCCCAAAACGGGCCCTCAGATGCGAAACACCGATATTATTCCGGAGAGACCGCTGGCCAAGATAGTTTAGATGGCTCCGAAAGTCTGCATGCTCCAGTAGGGAGGGTTCATAGAAGCTTTGATAGTAGTAGGCCGAATCAAATTGCTTTAATCCTTCGTAGGCCAATCCTTTCATATACTTCAACGTCCTGTTATCGCTTTTGTACAGGAGTGCCGTGTCAACGACAGTTAATGCCTCGGCATGCTGTTTTTCTTTCAGCAAAATACCGGCATATTGTTCAGTGGTGATATGAAATGTATTGATCAAAGGCTCATGGTACGGACGCTGTCTAATTTGCCCATGCAACAAGCCCCAGGAATCTGCAAACCGCCCGTTTACATGGTTCATCGCTTCCGCCAGCTTTATTTTAAACGATACTTCGTCAGCAAAACGGTCCGCCGCTGTTTGTGCATAGTACAGCATCGCGCTGTAATCCTTGAGCTGGTAACAGGCGTTAATGATATGAACAAAAGGTTCCGGATTATGTCCGTCGATGGCAAGCCAACGGCTGCACAGTTCGCGGGCTTCCGCAAATTTATAATCTTCCCTCAGCTTTTTTACACGCGCGGCTGTCATTTCGTTATAGCTCACTATCCAACGCTCCCTGTCGTCCGCCGAAGCTGTTTTAAGCACCTGCTCGTAGGTTGCCAGCGCGTGTTCATGCCGGCCCTGCTTAGCATAAAGGTCTGCCTTTTTCAACAACAGTTCAGCGTCTCCGGGCGCCGCCGACAACATGACGTCCAGCGCAGCGATAGCTTCCCCGTACTTGCCCGCAGAAACATAGGTATTATACAATCCGCGTTGCGCTACCGACACCGCTTCGGCGTCTCCATATTGAAGAGCTTCTCTCCAGCTATCGATGGCAAGGGTCGTGCGTCCTTCCTGTACGTACGTTTGGGCACGCTTAATCGCCAGCGAGACGTATGACGCACGTAAATCCGCGTCGTCGGGATACATTATGAAATACGCCTCCGTCAGTCCGGCGACTTTGGCCTCGTGCCCCATACGCTTATAGAGCGACAGCTCGCGCATGTCCAGCTCCTTACTCCGGCCGACCTGTTGCCTATGCCGATCAAGGGCATGCAAGGCCTCTTCGTATTGACCGTTGGCAATGCAGGCTTTGAAAACCGCGTCAAAGGCTTCCCTATTACCCGGTGAATGCTCGAATATTCTGCCGTAGAGACTAGCAGGATCGTTACGCTTCGCGCTGCGGGCGGCTTCCAGAACAAAGTAGTTGTATTGTCCACGTAAACCGACAGCACCGCGGCGTTTCATCTGCCCTTCGAGAAAAGCTAAGATCTCCGGATACCTTCCCGCCTGCTCCAATATCGCTACTTTTTTCTGCACGAAACGTGCGTCTGCAGGAAACCTGTTCAGTCCACGCTCAGTATAAGCGAGCGCATCGCTATAGTTGCCCGCCTTAATAAGCTGGTCAATCAACAGTATGTAACCTTCCTCCTGTGCAGGCTGGTCGTTAACGAGCTTTTTCGCTGCTGCGATCGATTCATCGATCCTGCCGGCTTTATTTAAGCTCGCAGTCTGCTGCTCGAGGATATACATCTGATCTTCTTTCAACTCGCTGTCCTCGGGGTATATCTGGGAAATCCGCTTTAACAGGCGGTCTGCTTCCACGTGGTTGCCCATCGCCCGGTAAAGTTCGATCTTCTTCCGCCAAAGGCCCTTCCAGTAGGGATTTACCTCCAGTAGCTCGTTGATGTAGCAGATAGCGCTGGAATAACGCCGGGTTTCCGTTTCCACGGTTACCAGCATATGCTTCGACTCGACATTGGCGGGAGCATACTCGAGCGATTTCACCAGCTCGTACCGCGCCCTGTCGTATTCCTGTTTATGCAGGTAGTACTTACCTACTAACATACGCATATCGGAGTCCTTCGCATTTTTCTTTAACACCTCTTCGGCCCGCCGCTTTCCTTCTTCCCATAGCCCCCGCTGGTACAGTCCGTTAATCTCCCGGGCGTCCTTATTTCTTTCAATCGTTGTCCCTGCACGTTGCGCATAGACTGGCTGGTAGCAGCACATCGCTGCGCAAAGAGCTACCAGCAGTTTGGCATATCCAAAATTTTTAAGCATTGTTATTTACGGTATTAACATTTTTTGACGGGGAAAAACCTTGTCTGGTCATCTTTCCCCATTTAAATTTCCGACGGGTTAAATATTGTATGTAGCCCCTTAGGGTGAAGATGACTACCAAAGGATGATACAATATGGCCTCAAGGGCTGCAAATAGAACCAATTTCAAATACTCCCAAAAGTTTCGGTACAATTTGCCCAGCACCAGATCGTACGAGATCGTCACGATAGATACGGACAGTCCGATTAAGTACGCATAGGCCAGCATCATCCAGAACGTGTCGAAATTTACCTGATGCGTAATCAGAAGAAACAGCAAAAACAGAAATCCGGTAAATTCGATAATCGGCGCCAGAAACTCGAAAAACACGATATACGGCATAACCAACAGGCCCAGTCGGCCATAGTCTTTGTTTAAAAAGAACTTCCGGTGGTCTATTATGAACTGGAGCATGCCGCGGCCCCAGCGCGTGCGCTGCCTGTTAAGTACCCTGATGTTTGGCGGCCCTTCCGTCCAACATAGGCTGTAGGGGCACTGCGCAATATGGTAGGGCTTATTATTTTCCCGCATATAAGCAACCATTCGGGCTGTCATATCCATATCTTCGGCATGAGATGCAGAGTCGAATCCGCCGGCTGCAATCACTACCTGCGTGTCAAAAAGCCCGAAACCGCCCGACACATTAGCGATCGCGTTTACCATAGACCAGCCCATTTTTGCGACAAGATAGGATCTCAAATACTCCGTCTCCTGGAAAAGAGGAATCAGCCGGTTCGGTGGCTTTACCCGTGTAATACGGCCTTTATCCACCGAGCAACCGTTTACCATACGCATGGTCGCACCGACGGCGATCACTGGCTTATCAGAATCGAGTACCGGAAGAATGATCTTACTCAAGGTGTCTTCCGCCAGAATACAATCTACGTCCGTATTAATAAAATAGTCATACTGGGCAACATTCACCCCGGCATTCATGGCATCGGCCTTCGTTCCTCCGTTCTGTTTGTCGACCACCATCAATCGGTGATAAGCCGGATTCCGCGAACGCAGGATCCGATGCACGGGCTTGCAGTAGACCTTATACACGTAATAGAAAGGCACCTCCTCCAGCTCGAACTCCTTCACCAAAATTTCCAGTGTCTTATCTTTGCTCCCGTCGTTTACAATGATGACTTCAAATGTCGGATAATCCAGGTTCAGCAGCGAGTTTACGCTGTCATAAATGATTACCTCTTCGTTGAAAGCCGGCGCAACAATCGAGATTCCCGGCGCTTCTTCCGGAAACTCCTTTAAATAGTTCTCTTCCCGGATGGTATACCGGTACTTATACCGCAACGTGTTGTAGTAGCTCATAATCATCAGCGTCAGATATAAAAGAGCCAGAGCGGTAGCATAGAAATAAATCAGGTATGTAAAAAAATAGACCATGAGTTAAGGATGTAGTTAAATAGAAACTATTGCGCGTTCCGAGAACACCTGCTCGAGAAGGAGATCCTCCCGGACCTTTTCTGTGCGGCGTGCCTCTTCCTGCAGGCCGTGGAGGATCTGCTCACCATTCGGGCCATGGCTGCGTATAGAACGCGCGATCAGCAGCTTCGCATTGACGTCGTCCGTAGCTAAATAGGCCTCAATCAGAAAGTCCAGCGATTGCGTCCCCCGAAGCTTTCCCATCGTTTTAATGATGGCCTCACGGACAACAGTAGATTCGAGCGGATAGCGCGCCACCAAATCGTCAAGGGACTCAAAGTACTCCAGCTCCCCGAGTGTCAGCACAATCTGTGCCCGCACGTCTTTGTTTTCCTGCCTATCCAGCATCGCCACCAAAGTAGGCAAGGCCTCGTATTGCTTAAAGAACGTGATCTCCCGAAGTATAAAGACAATGTATGCTGGATTTTTCGAGCTGCTTATCCAACGCAATAAGTTGGGCAGCTTCCCCTCTTTCGACCTTTTAATCAACGTTGCATGCAGCCGCAATTTGTCAATCTGTGTGAACGCTTCGTCAAAGTTGTCCTCCATAAAACGGTATGGATGATAGTTGTCCTGCCCGGTATACAGATCGCGCGCAGTCTTTCTCAAATACTTATTCTTGTGGAATGTCGACTTCGAAAGTACGCCACTGTTTACGCCCCCTCCGATTTCTCCCACAATCTGAAGAGCCTCCTTCCGCTTGTCAGGTGCCGACGTCCGGATTTTCTTCTCCCAGAATGCGGTCAGACGAAGAGCTTCCAAACAGTTTTTGTAGTTAATTTCGTTCAGCTCCCCTTGTCTGTAGGCCGCATTTTTCACCGATAGCACGACGTCTGTCAACACGTCTGCTTTCCATCGGTGGGATTTCGACACATCATACTGCAGTAGCTCCCGGATCTCATCGACGTCGTAACGGGCGCTATTTCTCATTACGAAAGACAATTTCTCTTCGAAATGTTTCTGCGTTTTCTTAATCCTCCTTTCGCGCCGGCTGATTCGATAACCAATATAAAGCAGCCGCATCACACCTAATATCGTGACAACGGCCAAGGCCATAACCATGACGACGGTCAACCGTATGATAAGCGGATATCCATTGTACAGCGAATTCAGATAGCTGAGATAGTACAGGTAATAATCGTAATACATAACTTGTTATTTAGTGTTGATAAAACTTATTTTCTTTATTCCGTATGTCCGGCCCTGTCGCGGGCCTGCTTACCGAAGGCCTACCGAAACCGCTGGCAAAGTTTGCAAACGCTTCAGAAATAACTGTCTCAAAAGCGCTTGTAGAAAAAATGAAACTGTCGTTAAGATCGCAGCAGCTGCAGGGGAAAACAACCTATTAAACCGCTGTATATTAGCGAAATAAGCAACATTAACCCCAGTCAGAGCTATATCCCCAGCCGGCATTTTTTACGCTTAAAAGAAAATGTTTCCAGAAAGAAACAACCGATGTCTCAAAATAAAATAAGACATCCATTTTTTTTGAGAAAGAGCCTTGTAGACGGATCGCTACAAGCAGATCTGGTGCGGTTAGAATATCAGTGTGCCGCTACCGGAAGTCCGCGCTGCAGGCAGGATAATTAAAACAGAAAATATCGATTAAGTGTTTAAACAAGTAGTTAAAAAACCGAAAGGATAATCCTAAAAGGAGAATAGCCCAGGCATAGCGTGATCGGCTAATTACAATATGGTCTAGGTGAAGATAAACGAGGGAAACGATTTGAAAGTAGACGATTTCCCGGCACGGTCTCAGCCGTCTTAGGCAACCGCGGACGTGTGCTCTAACCGGAATTGATGCGGAGAACATCCAAATTCACTCTGGAAGTTCCGGTAAAAGGAAGCTCGGGAGCTAAAGCCGCATATCACGGATAAATCTTCTATTGTATAGATAAGCTCCTCCCCCTTAAGCTGCTTCGCGGCATAATTCAACCTCAACTGGTTGATAAATCCGTTAAATCCTCTGCCGAACTCATGCTTAAGGAACGGCGCGACGTGCGGAAGGGGTATATCGAGCTGAGCGCTGAATTTCTCTTTGTTGAGCTCGCAATCCAGATAGGCTAACGATTGTATAAACTGTTCGACCTTCGTCCTGTAAACGGCTTCCTGCTCCGTCGTAATCGGATAAACCGGCATATGGCTTTTCTTTTTGGCTGCTTTCGGAATAAAAGTATCGACGGTCTCCTGCTTTATCGCATATGTCGACGGCCTGTCGCGCCCGCGTTCTTCCTTCACATGTGGCATTACTGAAATCCCTAACAGGAACAACAAATACGAAAGAACAACAAACCCCCGATGAAGATCCACATCTCCCCGGTTTCCGGTGATTTCCGAAAAAAGATAGACCTGTAAAAGGAAAAGTGACGAAAACAGCGCATACCAGCTGCGTTTCGACAAGCGGCTCCATCCCATGTGTTCACCCATCGCCCGCCAGATCTTCGTCCGGAGCCAGATCACATAGGTGCTCAGGTGGGCCAAAGACAAAAGATGCATGAATACTGCGTATTCCAAGCCATACCCATACCGCAGCGGGACAGAAATGATCACGGTCAGATAGATGCACAAAACGGCGAAAAACGGCAGCAGATGCGGCCATAACACCCGCGGTATTCGCGCGTCTCCGTCCGCCAAATGCTGATACAGCATCCATAACGCCGGACCGTACAACAGACCGATCGGGAAGGTCAACAGAAGATACAGGTATTGAGGATATAACACACTGCAGATATACCCCGACACCAGCTGAAATAGCCCTGCAAGCAGCACCAACATCGCCCGGCGGTGGTACGTCTTATTTTCCCTTCCTACATGGAGGAAGACGAACGCCAGGTTCAGGCATAAGACAAACACAGTGAGAACCGTTAATAACATAACTCTTTAAGATTGTACAGGTCAGCCCGATCAGAAAAATCTGCTCACAAATAAGTTGTCCTTCTTCCGGCAAGATTATTTCTGTAGGCGATGATAGACCAAAAATAGCCGAAAAGCAACTTTACGCAATCGATTTCGTTAATAGAATTTATTCTTGTAGCGGAAACTCTACAAAACGGTCGGGAATAGCATGGGAGGTACACAAAAAAGCGCAAGAGCGCGACCGTGCCCAGGCTCAGCTAGATGGATATACTGAGCTCTTTCGAGGCCTTCGATTGTCCAAACTTTAAGAAACGTGACACCTTCTTTCGGGGTATATAGATGCAATCAGCTGGTCCCAGTATAATTTTACCGGAGGAAACCGTTTATGCATATGGAAACATTTCGTCCCAGCAATCACGAGTCAGCTCTTCCCTTACTCTTTCGTGCTCAATAAGGCTGCTTCTAAACCACTCGTTAACCGTAAGCATTGCTTCTAGTTTAGCTTCCTCTATTCCACTTACGTCAAGTAGAGCTGCCCGCACCTTCTCATTCGGCGTCAGCTTCCAGCGATAACGGCTACGTCTCCGCAGATGGAACATATTTACGTGGATCCCGTTTTTGATCTTAAGGAACCAATCCTTCGATTTCCATTGTGCGATAACCGAAGCATTCTTTTCTGTATAAATCTGACGCCCATCTATCAAAAAAAGCATGGCTCCATTGCGCGAGGATCGAAAAATCAGAATATCCAGTATATTAACCGCCGAAACTGTGGGCACAGGTAAGGGAAGCCCGTCTTCTCCAAGCTCTACGTATGAATTGACAGCACCAACATTCATCCTGCGGATTTCCAACTGCCTTGGAGGGTCGTCCCCGTTCTGTTGAGATAGCTGCACTCTGCGGAGGAGTACCTGCCGGGTCAACTTCCAAAACCGCCGTTTACGTAATTGGTAGAAAATCGTCCACTCAGGTTTCCAGATCAACAGCAGCGTATAACTCCACAGTACCAGCAAGAAGCTTAGGAAGCCACGCTTTAAATAACCGGAGGCTATAAGATCTGTATCGACTAAACTAAAAAGGAAAGACAACACGCAAAGATGAAAAGGCATCACCGATATCGTAACGGATGTAATATAATAAACATGAAAGTGCCAGCGCTGCACCCGACACCGTGCAGCTAAAAATTCATAGAAAAACAAGCGTAGAGCCGTCATCCAACTCGCATATTGTGTCAGCAGAAAAATCGTAAGTACCCACAGCATCCGGAAACGGACCTTTTTGAGGTAGACCATTATTTCTAATGCTCTTGCGTTGGTATTTAGAAGGTAGGCAATAAGAATAAACCCTACTAGGTTTCCGATAATCAGTTTATTATTCATTGTGTATCAGGTTTAATTCATCAGTCAGTGAGGCCCAAAAAAGGAACAGCGAGCCCTATTATCGTAAAACGAAGTTACAATTTTCACAATTTAAGACAAAATTATTTCACAAAAACGATAAAAATTATTAAAATAAACAAATGCAGTCGTAAGGAGAACATTGGGCGGCTTGATGTCCCAAATCGAAGCCGATATTCATAAAAATAATCCCAGAGGGATTCCATAGCTATAGCCTAAATAGAGAAAGGAAGGGTTCGACTCCGTAGGAGTCGTATAATGGATGTCGCATTTTTTTAAAGTCATATGCCCCCTTCAAGGTCATCTCTTTACACCTTCACAGATCAACAACTTCACGAATCAATGGCGCGCATCAAAAGTCACCCCTTCATGGGACGACGTGTCTGCGTACCTTTATATAGGCCCGACGAGTCTCCAAACTTACTACTCAGCCCCCTAGCCGGAAGCAAAAAACACCCAACTGGGAGCAAAAACACCCAACTGGGAGCAAAAACACCCAACTGGGAGCAAAAACACCCAACTGGGAGTTTTTACGTATTACAGAAGTTGACAGACACGTTTCTCGTCACTTTATTTGCAGTTTAACCAATGTCAATAAAATATGAAAAAACCACTAAACACATCAGGGGTCACGCAGGTGCAAGCCGTGCTGCTGACTCTCACAGATCACGAACTACGGCAGCAAACTGCGGCCATACGTCAAAATTTCACGCAATGGATGAAAGATCATTTTGATCTTACTTCATCTCAGATTGCATACCTTATGATCATGCCATCAGGTTTCCACACCTATCTGGCCAATTGCATCGCCGACACCCTGGACCGACGGGAAATGGTTTTCTTTGCCGAACAGTTCAGTGGAGAAAGACCAGTACATAACCCGACGTTTAAAGGGGTTCTTATCAACCGGGGCGAGAACTGCCGGTGGCTGAAAGGCCATGCCGATGCAATAGCGGACGAGACGCTGTCGATCCAGATCACTTATGGGTAACCGCGCGGCGCGAGCGGGCTGTCCAACCCGATAGACGGCCCGCCCCTTTGTAAAGGTGCTTAAAAAAGATGCGTGTCTCTAAGTTTCTTAGGGTACAACACTAAAAAAGAGGCTATCTTAAGACAGCCTCTGGCACATTAGGTTAATATATGAACACTGGTTCTTTTGTACAATTCTATAAGCGTATAACCCGGCGCTTCCCTACAACACTAAATGGCATCCGTATTCGCTTTCCAAAGCTATAAAACATATTGAATTATTCTTTACGGGAACCCGTAAAATGAAAAAAATTTACTACACAGTCGGACGGAAAGCGTTTGCCAGGTCCGCCAGCGGGCGGACAAAACGGCTGCATGCCCCAGCAAATACCGCCCAAAGACCACGATGTGCACCCGCGTGAAACGATCGGAATGTAAAAAAAGGTTAAATTATAAGATTGAATCCTCATAAGGTTAATTTACGGCATAAAACTTGTTATATAACTAACAATTCATAATTTAGGTTAATAATTGGTTAGTTAGTAAAACTCCTGGAGCTCCCCGCTTCAGGAGTTTTTTTTAAGGCAAACGTGATTAGAAGTCAGAAGTGGAATTAGATGTGAGATTTGAGTAGTGAGATTTGAGTAGTGAGAAACTAGATGTGAGTAGTGTAGGCGCTAGCCTCTAGCTTTACGACTTTACAAATCAACGACTTTACAGCTTAGAGCTATCTGCCATCGGGCTTTTTATTCGACCCCGTCAGGGTCGTGTAATTGGGCACACGGTTTTCTATTGAAATATGACCTCTACGAGGTCAATCTTTTGCACTTAGAGCCACGGCTTTATATCTTCACGACTTCACAAATCAACGACCTTACGGCTTATAGCCATCTGCTATCTGCCATTTGCCATTAGCTATCCGCTATTAGCGGCGGAGAGGACCGGCATCGGTTCGACTGCGTCAGCGGGCCGCCATAATAGCCGTCAAGAACCATTCCTTGTCTGAACGAAGTGAGTTTGGAACGGTTTAGGCTAGGATAAGGCACGATAGCATCAAGAACTTCGGCCGGAGGACCTTGTTTACTTGGGTCCTTCCAAGTAAAACCCCGCCCTAGGTGGAGGGGCTATAAAGATGTGAGAAAGATATTAGAAGTGGGATTTGAATAGTAAGTAGTGCCCCCCCCTCTTTCTACCCGTCAGGCCGCCCACTGCTTCCCCCGTCCATATACCGCCAGTTGTTTCTGCAGAAACTTACGGGTGTAATGTATCCGCGTCTTGACAGTTCCTTCCGGCATAGCAAACTCTTCCGATAGCTCCCGGTATTTATATCCATCAATATACCGCATAAACAACTCGTAGTAGCCCTTTGGCAGTTTTTTAAGCGCCTTTTCAATATCGCCCATAACAAATTTTCCTTCTGCATGATTATCCACCGAAGGCTCCGAACATCCTTCCATTCTGTAGCCAGCCTTTTGGTGGTCTTCAAAAACATGGTGCTTTTGATTTCTGCGATAGGTATTGATGTATACATTTTTCATGATGACATACAGCCAAGCTACCAGTTTGGGATTGTTAAAAAACTTATCTAGATATTTTACCGACCTAACCAAGGCCTCCTGCACGAGCTCCTCAATCTCTTCTGGATCCTTGGTAAATTTATAAGCAATATTTTTTAAGATCTTTTGATTTTTAAGTAGCTCCAGGTTAAGTTCTCTGCTTTCCATAGTATCCATGTTTTATGTGATAGATATAGTCTCTTTTAATCAAAAACGATGCGATCTACCGTAAAATTATCCTGTCTAGAGACACCTGCAGCCCCGTCCGAGAAGTACGCATCCCTCGAACGTATTTTTCATCTCATAGAAATACGCTATCGGAAGCGTTTGGCACGATGCTACCTAGCGGCGGACAAAAAAAGTAGAAGAAAGAAAAGATTAATTCAGGTACTTTCCGAAAAAAGGAAGAAAATACGGAGGATGCGGGCAAATTGTTGTCAATATGTCCCCTGGGCAGCGGGAACAGTCAAAGTAAATACCGTGTTTCTTTCCACCCGGTGGACACTCAGGTTGCCGCCATGTGCCCGCGCAATCTCTTTGGCGATAAAAAGGCCTAGCCCCACACCACGGGCCTTTTCGCTCCGGTTGTCCCGAAAAAAAGCTTCGAAAATAAAAGGAAGTATCTTTTTCGGAATAGGCGCACCGGCATTGCTTACCGATAGTATGAACCGCCCCTCCTCACTCCACGCTTTAACGACAACCGGCTCACAATGATCGCCGAAGTTTACCGCGTTGTCCAGCAAATTAGAAAGTATCTGTCCTATTCGCATATAATCGGCCTGTATAGCCCCGTCCAGCCGGAAGTCGGCGACGAACGTACATTTGGGGTTCAGGATAACGAACTCCCGAACCACCTGCTCGAGCGTGGCGGCTAGCGGTTGCCGATTATTGAAGTTCAGCTGCAGCCCTTCTCCAAAGCGGGCGCGTGCGTAGTCCAACATGTTATCGATCAAGGATCTTGTCTTAATAGCACCATCATAAATCAGTTGAGCCAATATCCGGTTCCGGTCGTCCGGTTTGTTCCGAAGGAGTAGCTGAGCCGCATTCGACATCGCGCTTATCGGGTTCTTCAAATCATGCCCCAGCATGGCGATAGCCTGCTCAGCCTGTTGAGCCAGCCGCTTTTCTTCCCGCAGCCTTTTGCGCTGCTGTGCGTTGTCGTCATGGTCACGGAGATGATGGGCAATCAGCGCCGCATAAGAATGGAACATGGAAAGTGTGCTTTCGTTAGCTACGTGCATCGTCTGTGGACTCATCGCACAGAGTGTTCCGAAAAAACGTCCATTATCCAGCACGATAGGCACAGAAATATAACTATTCAGCTTGTAGGTAGCCAATACCGGATGATCCCGGTATGCAGGTTCGCCAGCGGCGTCATTCACGGCAATACCTTCGCCGCGCTTCCAGACCTCATAACATAACGTTGTTTCCACAGCAAGCACATCTCCCGATTTTAATCCCATCTTTATCCGGTCATCTACCGCACACGCCACCCATTTATCGTCGGTTATCCGCGTTACTGCTGCAACGCCGGCACCTGTCGAACTACAAATCAGTTCCAATATCGAAGTAACGAATGGTACGCGATTGACGGCTTCTAAATCGCCATGGTATCTCTGGTCGACTTTATCTGTTTTCATATGCTTTCGGGCTCATATCAGTGCCTAAGCGCACGCTGACATAAACCTCTACGCTTGCCTATTCAACAATATCCTATACATTCTGCTACATGCCGCAGGTACGACACGCTGCTGTTTTCCATTTGCATCGTACAGAACGGGTCTGTACGTTTATGTACGGTAATAACGGATATTTTCTAGAAAAGTTTGGCACACCACAAAAATAAATAGCTAAAAATAAATCATTTACACACTTTTTATCCGATCTATAGCAAGAATTTATAACACACTTGTGAACTTTTACCACACATATAGGTTACCCTAATAACCTATTTTTTCATTGCTATGGATAAATTTACGGCCGTGATCGAAACGCCTGCGGGCAGCACGCAGAAGTACCGTTACGATCCCAAACAGAAGTCTCTAAGCCTCGTCAAAAGACTGCCGCAAGGCATGACTTTTCCATTCGACTTTGGTATGCTGCCTGATACGCTGGCCCCGGATGGCGATCCCGCAGACGTCCTCGTCGTGTCCGAGTTCTCGACATTCCCCGCCTGCCACGTGGAATGCAGGATAGTGGGGGCTATGGTTGTCGAGCAATCTTCCGCCGCCGGCCTTCCTCCGGACCTTCGCAACGATCGGTTTATAGCTGTATCAACGGCGTCTCAGGTCTATAAAAGCATACAGTCGATAAGCGACTTTCCGGACGACCTGATCAGGCAGGTCGCTGCGTTTTTCAAAAACTATCTCGCCCAGGAGGACAAAGAGGCAAATATTAAGCAGATACTGGATGCCCAGCTCGCAAAAAGGCTGCTGGAACAGTATAAAACCGACATGAATGAAAGGTTTCTGTACGAAATATTTATTCCTGCGGAAAAGGATGGCGAAACCCACCATCTGTCATCGCACTATACTTGGTTACGTCAGGAACTCGTCGGCCGATTCGGCGGGCTTACCATCTACCAACGCTCGCCCGCCAAAGGTATATGGGAGCCCGATAATGAGGCCCGCCACACGGACGACATGATTATCTATGAAGTGATGGCCGACAATGATGCCGCCGGCTACTGGCGCTGGCTGAAAGCCGAATTAGAGCACCGGTTTAATCAACAGGAAATTCTTGTACGGAAGGCGTGTATCGACCTCGTCCAATAGTCTGCTTAACACGGCTCACCATAGCCGTGATACGGGGTGACCGTCTATAAAGCCGTACTTTTAAGTCCTAGGGCTGCGTTAGGCCAGCGTCGGTACTGTCCAAAATGGGTCAGCCTCGGTCAGCCACCCTGTGCCTGATTTATTCCGGCCAGCGCCATCTCCGTAAGCAGTTCATCGGCCTGTCGTTCTTCCTCCAACGTCTGGCCCAGGAGTAGCGTCACTTCCGGAAGTTCCATAAGCTCGGCATATGTAAGCGCACATCCATAGCTTGCTATCTCGTAATGTTCCATCTTTTGTGCGGCGGCAATCAACGCTATGTCCAGCAGCGCGGGACTGTCCTGAAACTCCGCTGCGATCTCGCCGGCCGCCTCCAACAAACCTGCCATAGCCTTACATCTCCGGCCCCGCGGCGGCAATCCGAGTGCACCAAACGCAGATTTTAGGCGTTCTATATGATTTTCCGTATCCTGACAATGTAATCTGAACGCAGCCTTAAGCTTATCATCTACGGCAGCTGATGCCATCTTCTCCAGCCCCAAGAGGAGCTGCTTCTCCGCACCCAGTAGGTCCTGTAACTCTTTTACCATTAACTCGTGTAAGTGCGCATTAGGTATCTCCTCATTATTCTTCGCTGTTGACATAAACTATAAATTAGCTTCAATTTAATAATGATACGTGCCTCAAACGGAATGGCGCATCCATCTCCAGCACTGGACCACGGGATTGCAGCTAGCAAAAGCAGTACCGCTCTCCTTATAATTTATACTTAAAATCCTGTTTTTCTCCCTGGCCCACCGGTAGTTTTACATAAACCGATATGGCGGGAGTGCCGCCTTCACTTTTTTACGCACCTAAACACCCATCCCATTATCCGGTACGCTCGACGCCCGCATATCGCTCTAACACAACATTTTTGCTTGCAGTGATTAGCGGCTTTTTATAATTTTGGAACATGAAGTTTTTCGCACATACAACCACCATGGCAAGACCTTGGCATACCAGCTAAGTTCATAAGGGCGTTCGATACAATGGCGTGCCGCAGGCGCATCACGATCAACCTCTTGATTTTTTATAAAAATTCTCCAATAAATTGACAGACCCAGGCAGCTTCCGGCAATTTAGCTGCCGACACCGAGGACGCGGCAAACGGCTCCGGGATAAAGTGTGGCAATCTGTTAACATAAAACTAAAATGCATAAGAAATGACTATTGACGATATCAAAATATTAGCTGAAGAACACGGTCTTCAGCTGTCCGGCGAGATGACATTTAACGATATGGGAATCGATTTCAGGGTAGGATTTGCTACCGATAGACTGGGCCTCAGCTGGGTTTTACGAATCCCTAGACGCGAAGGACTGGAAGAACAGATCGAAAAAGAGCGGCGCATCTTACAGCTGGCGCAAAAACACCTATCAGTAGAGGTGCCCGACTGGCGCATAGCGACCTCCAAGCTGATAGCTTACCCGCTGTTAACCGATCTTCCTGCACTACGCTTTGATCCCGAAACCTATGAGGTAACCTGGCATATGGACAGACAAAGCGCCGATTACATCCCGTCGCTGTCTGCGGTATTAGTAGACTTACACCGTATTCCCCGAAAAGAAGCGCTGGAAAAACAGCTGAAAATTCTGGAGCCCGAACAGCTCAGGCCCGAAATCGCTGAGCGGCTACACACCGTAAAGTCCGAGCTCGGCATCAGCGAAACGCTCGAAACACGGTATAAAAAATGGCTCGACGACGATCTTCTTTGGCCGCACTTCACCTGTTTTGTCCATGGCGACCTGTACGCGGGCCACGTACTTGCTACTCCGGCCGGCATGGTTTCCGGCATTATTGATTGGTCGACCGCACATATCAGCGATCCATCAATAGATTTTTCCGGTCACTTGACGGTCTTCGGCGAGGACAGCTTAAAACAGCTTATCAGCGTATATGAGAAGAACGGCGGCAAAGTATGGGAGAAGCTGTTCGAACAAACCGTCGAACGGGCAGCCGCCGCTCCGCTGGCCTACGGCATCTTTGCCATCGAAACTAAAGACGATAAACATATCGCAGGGGCGAAAGCTCAACTGGGAGTAGCTTAACAGGAAAGGGACGATCTTATGTTGTGTACACCGCATAAGATCGCCTTCAACTTATCCGGTTGCTTCGCCTCGTCCCCAGATGGTTTGTGGATCCTTCTCTATATAACATAAACACTTCAAATCTTAACATGCTCAGGCGTCTACAGACGGGGCTTTCCATATGGCTAAACGCGGCTCTTCTTGCGGAAGTCCAGAGCCGTTACCCCCGCTACCTTTTTAAAAAGTCTTGAGAAATATGCGTAATCCTCGTATCCCAAGTCGTAGGCAATTTCCTTTACCGACCTGTCGGAATAATAAAGCATGCGTTTAGCTTCCAGCACCACGCGTTGTTGTATATGGTCGGAAACGGCGCGTCCTGTTACACCTTTGACGCACTCGTTGAGGTAAGGCGTCGTGATATGCAGGATCCGGGCATAGGCTGCAGGACGCTTATTCGTTTCAAAATTCTCGTCCAGCAGCTTTTTAAACGCCTTCGTGATCCTTTCCGGCGCCGGCGATGTCTCTGCCTGTCCCGACAGCGTCAGGTACTGCGAGATGAGCAGCGCCACCAGCACGTTGCAGCTGTCTTTGAGCAACGACCGATGTAGCGGTTCCTTCCCCAGGGCAGACAACGTTAAGCAGAACGACATGGCTTCCTTGATCACTCCAAACGCCTCAGCAGGTAAAGACAGCGGTTCGACCGGCGTTAATTCGTCCAGGAGGCGTACATATTCGGCATTTATATGCTGTGTATCTATAGCTAGAAGACCGCCCTTAACATTGCTCATTCCTGTAGACCGATGCACCTGGCCGGGATGGATGTACATGATCGAACACGCCCCGCTTTTATATGTCTGAAAATCCACTTCGAAAGAGACGTTTCCTTGCTCCTGTACGAAAAACAGGTGACAGCTGTCCCGATGGGACAGCTTAAGCTCTTCGACTTCATAGAATACACCGCCGGCAGTTGTTGCCACAAAGATATCGGAGCCGAACTTCTCGGCCATGGTATTTGTGGGAATAGATGTACTCTTTTTACGCATGCTATCCATTACACTTCCTGATGTCGGGCGTGGCATCGCGCCGACCTTTCTAACATATACGGCTCCGGCAGCGCGGCCCCGTGCTAGGATATGCCTCTAAAATAGGAGATGGCATCCGATTATTGTATAAAAAGAATGTAAAAAATCAGCCCGCGGGCAACCGGGAGCATACATACAGACAGAAAGCTGTAGCCTGAAAAGCCCGCGGGCCGATTCGTTCCGGCTTTCACTGCCCTCCGGCAGCCACCGCCATAGCTAATCAAACACCCCCAAATCCCATTGGTCGCGCCACGAAACGCTCACCTCCTCCGAACGCAGGGTAACGGGCAGCCATACGTAACGGCTATCGGCAAGATTGCCCGGTCTCCACCGATCAGCCATGAAGATAAAAGCATCTTTCTTGCCTACAACGGGTAATACAAATGTCGATTGCGCATCGAACGTGAGCCTGGAACCCGGCCCGCGCATGGGGTCGCCAAGCGATCTCCAAGGGCCGAAGATATGTTCTGCAACATGCAATTCTGCCCTATTTGGCGCCCAGCCCGTACATCCGCTTGTAAAAAGATAATACTTGCCGCCATGTTTAAACAAGGCCGGAGCCTCCCGGTGGTTGCGGAACAGTAACTTGTCTTCCCGCGTCGGCTTTTGATAGTCGTCCGTTAACTTAACCAGGCGCAAGGCATAGTTCTCATCCGAAGAATAAATATGATAAGCGGTCCCATCATCGTCGACAAACAGTCCC
The DNA here is from genome assembly GCF_008124885.1 of Sphingobacterium allocomposti. GTDB lineage: Bacteria > Bacteroidota > Bacteroidia > Sphingobacteriales > Sphingobacteriaceae > Sphingobacterium > Sphingobacterium allocomposti. The sequence continues at coordinate 14,830 of NZ_VNHX01000033.1, read as the reverse complement.
ATATCTCTGGACATGTTGCCATTAGGCCTAAAACTGCCTTGGTAAACAAATGGTCCTGTCGGCGTGTCACTCACCGCAACAGCTGCGCGCGCGGCGGCATACCCCTGCCCTTTCAGTTCCAGGTGAAACCACAGCACAAATTTTTTTGTCGCCGCATTGTATACAACCTTAGGGCGTTCCATGATACAGCCCCACGTAATATCACTAGCCTGATCGTCTACGGGCGAAAAAGCAAGCTTCTCGAATTTCCAGTTATATAAATCCGTCGAGGAGTAGACGTTTACACCAAGCGATGTTTTCCCTCCCCTTTTCTCACCATACCAATAGTACGTACCTTCGTGGTACAGGATGCCCCCGCCGTGTGCGTTCACGTGATCACCATTCTGGTCTTCCCATATTTCGCCAGGGGTAAACCGCTGCTTAGACGACGACGCGTGCGCCTGTTTCTGGTATACGCGGACATAGTCAATCTCATACCTGGCCGGCAGGAGGCTATCGTCAATCTTTCCACCATTGATCCCGCCCAATGCAAAATTCAACAGAATATAATGGGGCTGCCGAAATGGGTTTATTCCGCTCCCATCCTGATTTACCAGGTCGCTCAGCGGCACGCGGTTCATCAAACTGTCGTCCACATATAAGGCAATCCCGTCCTCGTCCCAGTCCATCCTCCAGGTATGGAATTCGTCTGCCCATCGCTGCCCGCCCAGCTCTTTTACAGCCTTCGTCGATGTATACCAAGCTGCTTTCCACCTTTCTTTTGTCCCCGTAGCCACATTGGCCAAGATATTTCCACGATAGTATTCCATGATATCGATCTCACCGTTTGATGGCCATTCTCCTTCTACACCCAACGTCCAAAACGCAGGCCAGAGCCCCGTACCGATAGGAATCCGGGCACGCATTTCGAACCGCCCATACTTCCATGCCTTTCTACCTGCCGTATTGATCGAAGACGACGTATACTGTATATTGCGGCGCGAAGCCGCCCAGTCGTTGCTCCCCTTGCGAAACGTCGGATTTTTCTTCTTCTCTTGACGCACTTCGATTACCAATACACCGCCTTTACAATACGCGTTCTCCTTTTGGTACCATTGGCCTTCCTTATTCCGCTTGAATCCCTCTTCAAAACTCCAATAGTCGGGATTAGGAGGACCGTCCTGATTGAATTCATCCGCCCAGACCAATTGATACCCGTCGGATGCAGCACGTTGTGCTTCGCTAGTAAACGTCCAAAGCAACAAAGAAAGAGAGATAAAAAGCAGCTTTTCGTTCATAATAAAATGTATTTTTCTGTTTTGCATAGATAAACTGATAACCATTGTCGTTACCAAAGTCCTTGAGCTGTCCTGAAGGGAATCCTTCAAAAGAAACTACCTGATTTCCATTTCGTAACTCAACTAATTCCACGTTCCTACAAATTCATTTTAGCTTTTCCTTTTTGAAAAGCTGGGGTCGGCCACTACTAAATATACTACACCATCCACAGCAACGTACAAAATAAAATTGTCTTCTTCATGATTTATTATTCTTTACACTGTACAATTGTTGAATCAGAATACCCTCCCAAACATTAACGATCGTATGGACCGCTGTGCGAGGTCATACCATCCCGACGCATCGCCTCAATAATCAAGCAGTTATATACATAATCCCAACTGGAGGACACTTCCGAGTTTTGATTTAGCCCATATGGCCACCAATGTTGACTATCTCCGTTAATTACTGCCGCGTCCCCATTAATATACTTGATGATTTGGTTAGCTTCAGGAAACTGGTAGGTTCCATTTCTGATTGCAGAGTTCCACCACCAGCTGGTTGTACCGGTACCGACAGTATGATTCATCTCGTGCAGCATAGTACGGATATTATGAAAATCGGCACTTGCCCCAAAGCGCATCCATCCTTCGTTATTCGCATCAGCCGTTGGTACCCCTGGATCGTAGTTCAACCAAACATGCTTGGTCACCGAAGTATAGTTATTGACATACCACACCGCACTATCGATAGCCACTTGCAAGCGGTCATAGGCCGCTTGTTCTTCCGCTGTAGGGTTGTCTGCTCGATTGAATGTATAGGTCATATTTCCTTTGCCAATGGTACGAAAAGGAATAGCCGAACCGTAGCTAACGCCGGTCTCATTAATTGCATAGGCTCGAAGATGATAATCCCTTCGTTCACTCAAATTCGCCATATTGATGCGATAAACGCCTCCCATATTCACTTCTGTTCCGCCATATACAGCCTTCTGACTACCGTCTACAGTGGGAAGTCCCTCTTCCCCCCAACAAACACCTAATTCGGTAATCTGCCCACCACCATTACTGAGCACTTCCACATCATACGATGCTAAAGAAGAACCGATAATAAACATGGGACGCGTAGCAAACTCAACAGATTGAACATCGGTTGTGCGAAAAGAAAAATCGGTGCTGTAGGCAATTCCTCCCGCGTTTCGGGCATAAGCGCGCACATAGTATTCTGTTGAGGGGAGCAAATTGCTAAGCTGCACGGAAAACTCGCCAGAGCCTTTTGTTGAACCAGCCTCCGCTGACTCGTCCTCAACGCGAGGTGAGGGGCTGGTTGACCAGCAAACACCACGGCTACGCACGTGTGCTCCCCCCTGATCCGTAATAAAACCGGTGATCACGACTCCTGTCGTCGTAACTTGTGCAAAAGACAATTCGCCTAATGTCGCCAGTTCGATATTATCGGGCTCAACACTTTCCTCCTCACGACCGTTAGGACCATCGTTCGATTTACTGCAAGCCGGAGAACTGAGTATAAAAACAGCCAGCAAACCGAGCAACATATAGTAGTTTTTCATATTCTTGAAAATAAGCGTTATAACACTTCAAATACAATATCGCCTATGACTTTGAAATACGATCCGGAGTCGGGCATATTTCCAATAAAGCCAACTGTTATCTCGGCGGCTTTTGACAAGGTAAACTCGACCGTTCTCGCGTTATTGTCCGGAAGAGCCGTATAGACGAGAGTATTTCCGTCTAAATCAGCCTCGTTAGGGAGTGCTTTGCCTTCGGCGACCGCAAAATGCACCGACCCGGCCGCGCCACGTTCGATGGCACTAATCGTTATGCGATAGGTTCCCGGCTGTAGGTTCGTCGTTTGATAAATCTTACCATTGATAACGCCTGGCAAGCCCCAACCACCTTCGAGTGATAAGGCTCCTCCAACGCCCCTGAGTTCGTAGCCGCCATAAGCGCCATTACCTATATTTCTGGCTGCATCATTTACTGTCCACCCAGCAGGTGTTCCCCAGCGGTTGCCATCATAGGCCGCACGTTGAAAGGGAAAAGAAATGTTCCTCAAATAAGCTAGATTCGGAACGATATCACTCACGTAACTGCTATAGAAGGTGTCAACACTAATGGTATCCGGAAGAAACACTGTACGATACCGTAAGGATGATCCCGGCATATAATCCTTCAAGATGCTCTCGGAGACGTGAATAGAATCCAACTGGATAATCCGTTTACCTTCAGTATTCGTAAACTCTACCTCCGTAAACGTGGCACCACTCGTTAGATCAATGCCTCCCCAACCGATAGTCGCTGCAAGATCGCCGGCAAAGTAATCAGCAAGGTTGTAGGGCCTGTTAATCAAACCCGAGATGTAACGATTTCCGTAGGATGTGCCCGTACGAAACACACTAAGGGAACGATTTCCTTCGCCGTCTACGGTTACAAATTCAAAATTATGCACCCCTTCTTCTATCGGGATATACAACTGCAGCGTATCTATTCCCGGTGTACGTTCAATCGGTACTGTCACGGAATCCGCACGATTCCCCCAATAGACAATTAGCTTTTCAATTTTGGGATCTGCCTTAAAAAGCCCAGTAACGTATACGCGTTCATGTCCCGAATAGACGGTCACGGAGTCGATTTTACCGGTATAAGTGATTTCACCCCCTTCCAAGTATTTCTTATAGTCATCACTTTTTGAACAAGCTCCCAGAGCTGCCGCAATAAAACCTATGACGACCATACCAACCCACTGATATTTTTTTATACTGTTCATCATCTTTTTTCTGTTTAAGTTTACACTAACGTGGGTCACCATAGACCTGCACTTCCGCAATGGCCATAAAGGTAGACCCCTCCCAGTTACGTGTGGAGCGAATCCGCAGATAACGCACGCGCGGGGCGGCGACGTCGAAATCGTAGCTTAAACCGGCATTCGCCAACTGGTAATCTTCATCTGATTGTTGGCCTACCGGCAAACCGGATACCTTTACACTTTGAAAGGTTCCCAACAAGTGCCAATTGTTCCAGCTACCATCTGAAGGCGGATTATCTGATCCCCAAATTTCGAAATTGCGCAGATTACCACCAAAGTAATACAAACGACCACTATTCGTGTATTCCGGATAGTCCCAGATGACAATACGGCTCATTTGTGCCAACACGCCCGTATCAAAGGTTACCCACTGTGGCTCGCGTACCGAGGCGTCGGTCATCGATATGTTGGGCCAATTGATGATATCACCATCCCACATTCTCGCCAGTCCCGTACTCTGATACCCCTGTCCTACATCCCCAGGCAAGACAACCGCAGCGTACCTTGATTTCGGCAATGCAGTTTCATACAAAGGTGTTATTTTTACGACCAAGGTATCTGTAAAATTCATATATCTGTCCCGAACCGTTAGTGCAAATTCCTGCGGAATGGTATCCAGACCACGTATCGTACGGTCGATATTTTTTGCTGACGTATAGATATTATCTAATGCCGGTACCCATTCCCCTAAGGAGTCTATCATCACCATGATGGTCAAATCCTTTTCGTTTTCATTTTCTGCCATCACACGTATCCCTCCGAAAGCGGCAATAGCCTCCATACTGCGGTATGTAGCCCATATTGGATTTTCTAGTGGTTCGACAGTTACCTCCACTGGCTCGGATTCGACCTCGCTACGGTTTACCGAATACAACTTAATTACGTGTGGATTCTCGTCAGCAAAACCTTCCACCACCAATGAATTATTATAATAAGAGGATTTTACCTCCATCTCCCGACCGGAGGGCAGGACGTACGTGGCCTTTACGTATAACAGGTCTTGATCTCGCGGTAGTGTATACGAAATCTTTGCTCCCCCCGGCAAATTTTCCACCTGCACATTCGACACCCGGCCAGGAGGCGTACCATTATATAGAGTAGCTTCTCTAAGTTCCTCTGAACAACCCGTCCAAAGACACAAGAGTAACAAATAGGTCACAGATATATACTTAAACATGTTCATCATCTTCAATTTTTAATAGGTTTTACCATCCTAACGTTTGCCTTAAAGCCGGATTAACCGTCAATTCATATTCCGCAATTGGCCAGAAATAATCTCTCGGTGCAACAAATGTTTGAGAAAATAATGTCCGCAATTGGTAATAGTCGGTTTCTGCCTCTTGGTGTACACTCCAGCCGGTAATGTTCTGATTGAAGTAGTTTACGGCCAATTTCCAACGGCGGAGATCCCAATAGCGCTTCCCTTCAAAGGCAAGCTCAATCATGCGTTCCCGCTGAATGATATCGCGCAGACCTTCCTGAGTCATAGGCTTATTCGGATTACTCGAGTAGTTCGCCCAAGAATCAACCACCCCATTCAGTCCCGCCCGCTGACGAATCAAGTCTAAATAACGAAACACTTCTTCCGACGGGCCTTCCGCCTCGTTTAAAGCTTCAGCATACATCAGGTATACGTCGGAGAGACGAATATTCGGCCAAGGATAGGTTTGGTAGCTTACCCCTGAACTCGTAACCGCCTGTTCCCAATTCACTAATTTCTTGAGAAAGTAGCCGGTTTCATTTACCCAACCGTATGTATTTGCACCCGACTGCTCATTGAGCTTTCCCCTCACCACGTAAGTGTTCTCGTCTGTTAAGCTTGGCGTATCATATTTAAACCACACACCACCGTCAAAGCCGAGAAAGGCATAAAAACGGGGTTCGCGATCAAAATTCAGCCGCGCAGTGGTATAGCCATCTTCAATATAGAAGCGTTCCTCATGTCCAGCAGTTCTTAGAGTAAAGCGATTGGAGAAATCTAGCGTTCGATCTTCGGTAATCGGTACTCCATTGCGACTGTAAAACATCTCTGCAATTTTAATCGGTGCGGCCAAGTGTGATCGTGCGTCGCTCACCGTAGCTTCCGGTTGCAATCTCGGCATTGCATCCCGTTGTATATTCCACGCGCCGTGATTCGGATTCGCCCAGATCACCTCAGACGACCAGCGCTCGTTAAAACCCAGTTCTAGCCCTAGCAATGTTGCTGTAGAGTCCGAGAGTGTAAACTGACCATACTGGGCTTTATTAAAGGTTTTCAATTGAAATCCGGCAGCTTGAGCTGCGGCAACAGCCTCCCTCGCAGCTTCGGCAGCACGCGTCCATTTACTTGGATCGACGGTTGGGTTAAATAAGGCTTCACCGGCGGTATTCGTGTGCTGCGAATAATCCGTGTTTCCATTAAACAGTGGACTAGCAGCTGTTAGCAATACCTCAGCCTTAACGGCCGCAATAATAGGCTTCGTTATCCGGCCAAGTTCCGACGAGCGGTCTGTGATAATGGTCGGTACGTTTGTCGTCGCTGCTGAGTCGAGCAACTCTACAATATAATTGACGACCTCGTCGACAGGGCGCTGTAGGACGCGTACTTCCTCTTCTGGCGCATCCAGTGCGATATCTTCTCTCACCAGCGGAATGGGACCATACTGACGAAATAACAACCAATGAAAGTAAGCCTTTAAAAACATCACCTCACCCAACCAGCGAGAACGTTCATCAAGCCTTAAATCGGGCACCTTATTCAGGTCGGAGACATTTTCCAGAAAGATGTTGCAATCTCTGATGGCCGTCCACATACCGCTACCCCAAGTGTTTACTAGCGGAGAGACTACAGTTTGTCCACCACGTGCGATACGCCAGTTATTGGCCGGATATATTTCTCGTTGTGCAACCGGAATCCACACTTCGTCGCCGGCCAGAAAACCTGTATTGCTCTGAGCATCCGAATTATTGGGAAGCCAAGCGTAACAAGTAAACAAGAATTTCTCGGCTTCATTGCGCAGGGTAAAAGCATGATCAATCGTTGCTACTCCGTCAGGTACCACATCAATATAATCAGCACATGCGGCTACCCCAATTGTTCCTAATAATAGGTAACCTAAGCGCATTGCTATATGCTTAACATTTATCATCTTCATCTGTATAAATTTTTAATCTAAAAACTAAGCTGTACACCTAAATTATAAGTCGCTTGGATAGGATAACCTATACCATTTCCGCCCATTTCTACGTCCCATAATTTAAATCGGCTAAGGGCAAATAAATTCATGCCGTTAGCGTAGATCCGTAGATTTTTTGCCTGGATACGGTCCATAATACCTTTATTAAAAGTATATCCTAACTCTACCGTTTTCAGACGAAGGAATGTTCCATCCCGCATCCACCAGGTAGACGTTTGGTTATTGTTTCCTATCACTCCTTCACTTAATCGCGGCCAAAAAGCATACAAATTTCTATTGTCTTCACTCCAGTAATCGTCTGCAATGGCCTGAAGCAAGCCATTTTGATGTCCTCCGTTTAGGTAAAAAGGCGAAATATTTTCTGGGTTTATAAAGAAAGATGAACGACCCGAACCCTGAAAGTAAAATGAGAAATCAAGCCCTTTACCACCTACCGTGGCACCGAATCCGTATATCAACTCCGGTGTTGTGGGATAACCAATAGCCACTCTGTCCATGTCGGTAATCTGGCCATCCCCTGTAATATCGCGATATTTTATATCGCCGCCTAAATATTCAACGCCCGGCACGCCAAACTGTATCGGCGAGTTCATTACCTCCTGGTCATCGACAAAAAGACGTTCTGCGACATAACCAAAGGTTTGCGCAGCCGAATGGCCCACAGTATATCTGGAATTAACGGCATAGGCAGGCTCATCCGTCACCAAGACTTTGCTCACAGCATAAGTCAAGGTACCGCGTCCCTGAACATACCACCCACTAGACAGGTTCTTATTGTAATTCAGGGTCAAATCCACCCCTTTACTCTCGGCTTCGTTCGTATTTGCCCAAATTACAGCGCGCAAGCCCATCGTATTTGGAATATACGATCTAGGTGTCAGGATATTTGTCCGCAACTGTCGGTACAAATCTACATTCAGTTCCAATTCATTAAATAAGCCTAAATCCAAACCTATATTGGTTTGTTGCGATCGTTCCCAAGTGATACCGGCATTTGCATAACGATTAATGGCAATGGTCGATGTTGAATAGGCACTCAACTCACCGAATGCGTAACTTCCACTATTCATATTGACCTCGGATAGGTAAAAGAAACGGTCCTCTTCGCGGCCAATCTGATCATTTCCGGCGAAACCGTGCGTTGCGCGGAGTTTGAAACTGTTGAGAACCCCACGCCAGGACTCAAAAAAGGGTTCATTATGCAGATTGTACGATAAACCGAAAGAGGGGAAAAATCCCATCCGCTTGTTTCTTGCGAAACGTTCGGATCCATTGTATCCGAAATTGAACTCGGCAATGTAACGATCATCATAATTATACGTAAATCGACCGGATACACCGATATTCCGCTTCGGTAGAGACAGTTGCAGACTACCGGAATTACCGGTAATATCATTTTGTATCAAACCAATAACGGTCCCACCGACATTGTGTTTACCAAAAGCGTGATTGTAATTCGCTATAGCGTGCGCATAAAACATGGATGACACGTCCTTCCCACCTTCGCTATAATCTAAATATTCACGTCCTACTTCGCCGACCGATCCCGGTCCGCCATCGTTCATCACATTCAATAGCATACCTCCACCGGCAGGGTTGGCCATAGCCGAGTAGTAAAAAGGATTATACGCTCGGCTTACCTGATAATAAGCATAACGCCGTAAATAAGCCATACCAGTCAGGTTTAAGCCAGGAACTAGGGAACTCAAATCCTGTCTTAACTCCACCTGAGGCATCATCGTTGAAGTGTTATACTCCTGATAACCACGTACCATTTCTGCATAAGGGTTGACAAACAGGCCCCCGTTACGCGTTAATGCATTACCAAATAACGGATGATTTACATACGGCATGTGCTCTTGCGGGTAGACCGCGGGGAACATCACCGGATTTGACCAGATCGCCCTATTATAGGTCGCCTGACCACCACCTATAGGCCCCGTATAGTCGTCGAATTGCGCATATACACGGACAATACCTGTCGTACTGGGTGTGAAGTTTACATCCACGTTGGAGCGTACCGAATAATTTTTCAGTTTAATGTTGTTGTTAAAGTTATTAAGGCCGTCAACTTTCAGGTTTCCGTTGTCTATATTATAGGTTCCTGCCAAATAATAGCGGGCTTTAGATCCGCCACCGGCGATACTCAAATTATACCCTTGGTTAAATGTATAATCTTTAATAAGCTGATCTATCCAATTGTTGCTGGGATACAAGTAAGGATCCGTGCCCGCAGCGGTATGATCTATTTTTGTCTGCCAATAGGGCATACCCTGTCCGCTCCCGGCATCCATAGGACGTGTAAGATAGGCCTCATTTGCCATCTGCATATAGGTGATATTATCCGTAAAAGCAAAATTTCGCGTGTTCGAAGCTAATCTGTTCTCGACTCGAAAATCGAACTTCGTACTCCCCTCTGTACCGAGTTTAGTAGTTATTAAAACCACTCCATTCGCTCCACGTGCACCATACATAGCGGCTGCATTTGCGTCTCGAAGCACGGAAAAACTGGCGATGTCATCGGGCTGTAACCGAGCCATATCAGTAGGCGTCGATTCGACATTATCAATTAAAATCAACGGATCCTGCTTTCCGGTTCCAAATGTTCCTAAACCACGGATAAAGAAGTTGGCATTATCCGCCCCCGGCTCGCCGCTTCGCTGGAAGGCAATCATGCCCGCCACACGACCAGCCATCATGGTGGTCAGGTTACTTGTTGGCCCTTTGAGCTCTTTGGGATTTATCGTTGTCACCGAACCAACGACAGATGTTCTCTTCTCCCGTTGTCCAAATCCTGTGACGACAACATCCTCAATAACGCTATCGTCTTCATCCAAAATCACGTCCAATGTTATCGTCCCCGTAGCATCAATTTCCATTCCTCGCAAAGAAATCTCCTGACGAACATAACCTACATTGCTAAAAACAAGTGTCGAAGCCGCAGGTACGCTGATCGCATAAATGCCCGAACCATCCGTTACAGCCCGAGCCTCCCCACCTAAAACGCCGACGGTTACTCCTTCTAATGGAGCTTCATTGCTGGTAACAACCCCTTTGACGTTCACGTGTTGTGCCTGCGCAACACCACACATCAACATGAAAGAAAGTAACCACCTCAAGTTTTTCTTAAGTTTACTGTATTGTATCATCATCCATAGAATTTGGTTAGTTGTACTGTCGCAAGGTACAAAGGCGGTCGACAAACGTCCGGCGGGTATTTGGTCAAAAACAGGGGGGAAAATGAGCGCCAGGCAGCCAATTCAGGATCTCCCAAGGGGCACTTAACCGGATTTTAACCAACAGCAGCCGGATTTTAACCAGATTCCCATTCCATATATATGTGACCCTCATTCACAGCAACCTCCATCTATTAAATGTCAAAGCCACACTTGCACCGGATCATTATCTTTGCTACCTTTAGGTATTATCCAATATATACCGATCCAATTATGAGAATTGCAGTCCTTCTTTCTGTGGTATTCCTAGGCCTTGCTGTTTCCCTCTACGGGCAATCCCAGGCGCACTATCTCGGGATAGATCATGGGCTTTCGAACGACTATGTGACATACATTTATCAAGACCAAAGTGGGTACATGTGGTTCGGTACGCACAGCGGTCTTAATCGTTACGATGGCTACGCGTTTAAAATATTTAAAAACAGCCCCCTCGACCCGCAGTCCTTACCCGACAACCGCATCACCGGCGTCGTTGAAGATAAGGACGGCGACCTGTACGTTGCGACGAAGGTAGGCGCAGCGATACTTGACAAGAGCCATACAACGTTTTCCCGGTTAAGCCTGCGCAAACCGGATAATCGTCTCGATTCCATTAATTTCTCGATCAACCAACTCGAACGTGATCATGCAGGACAAGTGTTTGCCGGAACACATCAGGCAGGACTGTTAGCAATAGAGAAAACAACTGGCGGTTACGTCGGGACTTCCATCCCTCTCGTCAGGTCAAAACAGGAATCCCTGCACCATTACAACGTCCGCGGCATGACAAAAACTCCCGATGGCCGTTTGTGGCTGGTTGTTCAGGATATCGGCATCTGTTACTACGACGACCAGACAGAAACAGTTAAAATAAAACGGGAAGGGAAATACAACCCAACCGCCGTAGCATCCTCTGTCGACGGACATCTTTGGCTGGCAGACTATTGGGGAATCACCCGATACGATCCGAACGACGGCCGGAATATATGGTATGACGCCCAAAACGGACTGCCCACGGAGCGCATTGTGCACCTGTATTTCGGCAGGGATCAAAAGATGTGGATATGCACAGACGGTGGCGGCATCCACAAAATGGATATCCATAGCGGCCTGCTTGCGCCAGAGGATGAAATCAGAAAAATGCAACTAACGAGCAACTCCGTTTTCAGCGTCTACGAGGATCAGCAATCACGACAATGGATTGGAACCTTGAGAGGCGGCATTAACATCATCGATCCGAATAAAGGTAAGTTTCAGCTTGTCACAAATGCTTCGTTATTTAGAAATGTCAACCCAAAAGATTTTATTCTTTCGCTGGAACAAGCAGACGACCATACGCTGTGGGTAGGTACCGAGGGAGCTGGCTTATTGAAATGGGACAACCTCCGGAAAATCTACCGGAAGTATAATATAGACAACGATTATATACGGGATCATGCTTTCATCACGGATCTCATACAGGATCGACACCAGCAGCTATGGATCAGCACCTATGACAGAGGTATATTTCGGTTGGACATCAAACATGGAAAGGTCAAAGCGTACCGGTGCTTTTATCCAAACACCGACTATCTCAACCAGACAGCGTGGCGCTTATTCAAAGACAGCAAGGACAACATATGGGCCTCTACCTTAAATGGTGGACAAATTTACATCCTCGACCGGAAAACAGACGTTTTTTTGCCTGCCCATTTTCCCGTATACGATGTTCTCAGCCTTTTTGAGGAGAACGAACATATTCTATGGGCGGGATCCTGGTCGAGCCTGACACGTCTGGACCGCCGGACAAAGGAAGTCCGGACCTTTGAGATTGGCACCCCCATACGGTTTATCCATGGAGCGGGAAACAAGTATCTTTGGGTGGGCACCGAAGGCGGGGGCCTCGTCCATTTAAACACCCAATCCGGCGCCATCAACAGATATACAGAAAAAGATGGTCTTCCCAGCAATACCCTACTCAGCGCACTGAAGGATGAGTTGGGAAATCTTTGGATAGCCACTTACCATGGCCTGTCTAAGTTCAATCCCGCCAACCTTAGGTTTCACAATTTTTACAAATCAGACGGCCTGCAGAGTGATCAATTTAATTACAATGCCGCATTAAAGCTGAACGACGGCCGCATGGTATTCGGCGGAATAAGAGGCTTCAACGTTTTCCACCCTTCCGACATGCAGTTCCATACCCCATTCCCGAAACTCGTTCTCACCAATTTTCAGATAGACAATCAACCATACGGCTCTTATAAAACATACTGCGACGCGCCCCTCACATCGGTTAACGAGATGGAAGTACCATACGAGAAAGCCGTACTATCATTCTCTTTTGCTGCGCTGGAATATACCTTCCCTGAAAAAATCAAATATGCATACTACCTCGAAGGGTGGGACAAAGACTGGCGCTATGTCGACGCAATGCGCTCAGCAAGCTATTCACGCCTGAAGGAAGGTACCTATACCCTCCGGATTAAATCTACCGATGCAAACGGCCGCTGGAATCCGGTCGAACGCACGGTCACTATTCGAATCCTTCCCCCATGGTTCCGTACCGGATGGGCATATACCGGTTATGCACTGCTGATCTTAAGCGTCCTCTACCTCTATAAACGGTATGTCAAACATAGAGCAAGATTAATCTACAAGATAAAGGCCGCCGAGTTTGAACGGAATAAAGAGCACGAACTCAACGAAAAAAAGATTACCTTCTTCACGCATGTTGCGCACGAATTCCGCACACCGCTAACACTCATTGTCAATCCTTTAAAAGATATTGTACACCATAAAAAGGAGCATGCCTCCATTATCCCTGAGCTCCACCATATCTACAACAATTCAAAACGTTTGCTCAGCCTTGTCGATAAACTGTTACTATTCAGAAAGGCCGACAATGGGCTGGACGAACTCCGTATCGTGAAACTCGATTTCGCCGTGCTTGCAAGGGAAGTTTTTTATTGCTTCCAGCAACTAGCACATTCACGGGGAATATCCTACCGTTTTTCGTGCGCCGATACAACGTTCGATTTATACGGAGACAGAGAAAAATTGGAAATTTGCTTATTTAATCTCTTCCACAATGCCATAAAGTTTACGGCAGACCGCGGGAAAGTAGAGATAAAGCTATTCAAAGAACAGGGTAATATGATGCTGGCCGTCGAGGATTCCGGAAACGGGACACAGTCGCTCTTGAGCGAAGAAATATTTAAGCCGTTTCAGCGCGACTATTCAAGCAACAGCCAGGCCAAAGAAGGGTTTGGCATCGGACTGTTCCTCGTGAAGAAATTTGTGTCAGCCCATAATGGAGATATCAGGTTCGAACAAAATGACCTCGGAGGAACCACATTTATCCTTACACTGGCCCCCGAAGCGTCCCGAATGGACAACAAACTCGTTTTTGAAGATGTGAATGAACATTCGGCTTTTATACAGGAGTTTATAGAGGCCGAAGTACCCGTCGCCTCATCCTCCCATCAAGAAAAAACGCCCTCCATCCAACCGTTGACCTCAGAGCGGGACATCATGCTAATCGTCGACGACAACACTGAAATACGAGCCTATATCCGGAAACTCTTCCGGGACGATTTCGACATCCTGGAGGCGAAGAGCGGCGAAGAAGCCTTAGAACTATTAAAAACAGTAGAACCCGGCATCGTTATCAGTGATGTGGTGATGCATGAGGTCTCCGGCATAGACTTATGTGAAAGGATAAAAAAAGACCAGATACTGAGCCATATACCGGTCATTCTCCTAACGGCCAGTTTCTCGCCTGATGTCAAACTAAAAGGCATTGAGGGCGGTGCTGACGATTATATAACCAAACCGTTCGATCAGGATATACTGATAGCCAGGGTCCGCAACCTCATCGAAAATAAACACCGCTTACATCGCTATTTTCATAGCGAAGTAACCCTCCAGCGTAACGACCACAGAATACCCGAAGAATACCGCGACTTTCTAAACCGGGCCATGGACGCCGTTGAAAGACATTTCCTTAATCCCGACTTTTCCGTCAAACTGCTTGCAGACCAATTAGGCATGAGCCACTCAAACCTGTATCGGCGTATCAAAGCGATTTCTGGAAGGTCGGCGAACGAGTTTATCCGATATATCCGTCTACGTAAGGTGGCGCAGCTGTTAGTCGACACCAACGCCAATGTCAATGAGGCTGCCTACGCTGCCGGGTTCAGTGACATCAAACATTTTAGACAACAGTTTACAAAGCTCTTTGGTTGTACGCCCTCCGAATACAAAAAGAAATTCGCCCATGTCATTGCTGTCCCATTAAAATCTAAAATTTCTCTTTGAAATATTTGAAATATAGTTAGTTACAGCGGTTTTTCGATTAAACGGATTTCAATTTTA
>NZ_VNHX01000032.1 GCF_008124885.1 Sphingobacterium allocomposti | reverse complement strand
TCCTCTTTGAAGCGTTCAAAATCAAATTCCTCTTTTTCCATTTGCTGTGTCTAATATAAAAATTCTTTATTTGACACAGTTTACTTTACACCCTCAAGTTAAGATCTAACACCTAACCTAACTCCTAACTCCTAATTTCTGACTTCTAACTTCTCACTTCTAAAATGTAAAGTCGTTGATTTGTAAAGTCGCATATTCGCAAAGTTGCAAATCCGCAAAGTCGCAAATAGCGAATAGCCGATGACTATTAGCCGTGGGTCTAAGTATCCCTAACCCCTAATTTCTCACTTCTGACTTCTGACTTCTAACTTCTCACTTCTCAAATACTCACTACTACCCCTAACCCTACCCTCTAATTATAGCTATAATATTCTTTCAAATATTAAAAAGTTGTAGGTATGTTTATAATTTGCTAAATTTGCTAGGAAAGTTCAACGTATAACTATAAAATGAAATCGTCACAAACGGATATTATTTCCAGGCCGATATATCTCAACCGAATCAAACCTTTTATCGGAAAAAACCTAATTAAGGTCTTGACTGGACAAAGACGCGTCGGAAAGAGTTACCTTTTGTTTCAGCTCATGGACGAGATTAAAGCCACGAATGCCGATGCCCACATCATATATATTAATAAAGAAGATTTAGCCTTTTCGGATATTAAAACCGCTAAAGACTTGAATGACTATGTTTTGCAAAATAAGTCATCAGTAGGAATGACGCACCTATTTATCGATGAAATTCAAGATATAGAAAACTTTGAGGTTGCACTACGGTCTTTACTGCTGGACAAAAACTTGGATATCTACTGCACGGGGAGCAATGCCAATATACTCTCGGGGGATATTGCAGGTCAGCTTAGCGGAAGATCAATAGAATTTACGGTATACAGCTTGAGTTATCGGGAATTCTTAACGTTTCATCAATTAGAAGATTCCGGTGAGGTACTCGAGAAGTATCTTCAATATGGAGGACTACCTTATTTGAAACATCTTCCTTTTCAGGAAGACATCGTTTTCGAATATCTTAAAAATATCTATTCGACCATTGTTTTCCGGGATGTCATCAATCGGTATGGCGTACGAAATACAGCTTTTTTAGAGCAATTGGTGTTTTTTTTGGCGTCTAACACAGGAAGTATTTTTTCGGCTAAAAAAATCAGTGATTTTTTAAAGTCTCAAAGAATAAATATTCCGCCGAATCAAGTTCAAACGTATATTCAGCATTTGGTCAATGCCTTTTTAATCCACCAGGTAAAACGATATGATTTGGAAGGAAAGCGTCTTTTTGAGATTGGTGAGAAATATTATTTTGAAAACCTAGGGATACGTAATGCCTTATGGGGATACCGTTTGCAGGATCGTGGTAAAATTATGGAAAATGTTGTTTATAACCATCTTTTAATAAAGGGATATACCGTTTACGTAGGCATCATGGGACCAAATGAGATTGATTTTGTCGCTGAAAAGCGGGGCGAGAAACTGTATGTCCAGGTGGCATTGACACTTAATGAGGAAAAGACGATAGAGAGAGAGTTTGGTAATTTGTTGAAGATTAAAGACAACTACCCTAAAATGCTCATTACGATGGATTCCTTTTCGGGGAATACAGTAGAAGGGATTATCGCATTAGATTTAAGAAGTTTTTTAAATGATAAATGGGGGTAGTACTTAAAGTCGTCGATTTATGAAGTCGTGAAGTGAGTGGCTAATAGCGGATGGCTAATGACAGATGGCTATTAGCCGTAAAGTTGTTGATTTGTAAAGTCGTGAGGTGAGTGGCTAATAGCTATTGGCAGATAGCAAATGGCTAATGGCATACTAGGTTGGCTAATAGCCGTAAAAGCAACAATTGACCTCGTAGAGGTCATATTTCAATAGAAAACCGTGTGCCCAATTACACGACCCTGAAGGGGTCGAATATATAGGAAGTGAGTCGTAAAGTCGTTGATTTGTGAAGTCGTGAAGTGAGAGGCTAATGGCTAATAGCAGGTGGCAGATAGATAATAGCAAATGGCAGGTGGCATATAGCAGCTATAAGCGATACTCGCTACTCAAATCTCACTTCTAATGTCTGATCTCTCACTTCTTTATAGCCCCTCAACCCGGGGCGGGGTTTTACTTGGAAGGTCGGAAAAAGTAAAAATTAAAATGTAAAAATTAAAAAGGAAGTTGGAAATTAATTTGTGAAGTCTCTAATCACGATCTACCCCCTAACTCCCAACTACCAATCAGTAGAAATGCTGACGCAGTCGAACCAATGCTGGTCCTTTCCCAAGCACAAGGCCGTGGAATCGTGAAGACTACTTCGTAGTTAGATGAGGTTAGATGAGTGAGTAAAGTCGTGGCTCTAAGCGTAAAGATTGACCCCGTAGGGGTCATATATCCATAGAAAAATGTGACATCCATCAGACGACCCCGACGGGGTCGAATATATTCGCGATAAGAAGCGAGTCGTAAAGTCGTTGATTTGTGAAGTCGTGAAGTTAATAGCTAGTGGCAGATGGCTAATGGCGGATGGCTATAAGCCGTAAAGTCGTTGATTTGCAAAGTCGCATATTCGCAAAGTCGCTAATAGCGAATAGCCGATGACTATTAGCCGTGGGGCTAAGTATCCCTAACCCCTAACCCCTACTCCTAACCCCTAACTCCTAACCCCTAACTCCTAACACCTAATCACGAAAAAATTTTCATTTTCTTTCTAAGATTTGTTTTGGTCGTCCGTATATATGCTAACAAGTTTGGAGAAATAGTATAAGTAGAACCCAAGGCAGGCATGGACAATAACGCTGAGATAGTATCTTTAATCAGGAAGAAGATGGATCGAACCATCAGCGATCAGGAGCTGTACTTGCTGCAAAAGTGGGTAGCAGAGGATCCGCTACATGCGGAGCTGTTGAGGAAGGTGGAAGATGATGAAGCTGTATTGGCCGATATAAAAAGTTGGCTGACCCTCCGGTCCGGTCGAACGAAAGAGAGCTGGATGCAGGCTTTTGAAGAAAAGACCATGGCGAAGATATACGGCTCCGATTATCATGCAACGTCCGTGGATAGACCTCCCTTACGACGGTATTTGCCGTATATATCCTACGCCGCCGTGTTCTTGTCGGTTTTGGGTATTACGTTATTTTTATACCTCCGCCAACAGCAGGCGGAACAACCAACCGTTATTAGCGATCTGGCGCCGGGGCGGAATAAGGCTCGGATAACGCTCGGCGACGGCCGCATCATCGAGCTTCGTGAAGACCAAGACGGCATCGTCCTGGGAGAACAGCTACAATACGAAGACGGCACACTGATTCATTCGTTGGAGGGTGACAAAATCGTAGATGCTACTATCTCCACGCCCAGGGGTGGGGAATATCAGATTACCCTATCCGATGGGACAAAAGTGTGGCTGAATGCCGCTTCCAAACTGAAGTATCCTACGTCCTTTAAGGACGATATGCGTATCGTGGAGCTCGAAGGAGAAGCATACTTCGAGGTTGCCACCATGACAAGGCTCGGTAAGAAAATCCCCTTCCGGGTGAAAACGGCGAAACAGGAGGTCGATGTGCTGGGCACACAATTTAACCTGACGGCCTATGCCGACGACGAGAACGACACGCGTACCACGTTGGTAGAAGGATCGGTGTTGCTGCACGCGGACGGCGCATCCCTCCCGCTGGCGCCTGGCGAACAAGGGTTCATCGACGAAGATGGGCTGAACAAAAAGAAGGTGGATGTCAACCCCTACATAGCGTGGAAAGATAACGGATTTGTATTTGAAGAGCTTGAACTGCGGGAAGCACTGAAAATGCTGAGCCGCTGGTATGATTTCGATTTTCAGATTGAGCCAACGGTAAAGCCTACCTATCTCTATGCCAGCATCAGCCGTGGCAAAAGTCTCAAAGAGGTGCTCGCCATCATAGAAAGCAGCGGGATCAGGTTTAGGTTGGAACGCTTTGGAGAAAGAAACAAACTAACAATTTTTTAACGAATAACAGGGGAAGAATTATGAATTAAGACGTATCACAGACAAAAGATAGATCAACATAAAACGGACAGTGCGCCAACACTGCCCGTCATGGTATAGTGGTCTATCGTAATTTTTTATCTCTAGGCAAAGAGAATCTTTATTAACAAATTACAATATGATCTAAACCGTACAAATGTATGAATTTTAGCACAAAACCCGAAGACCCGGAAGGGACTTCCGTAAACCGTTTTCTCCTTATTATGAAATGGACCGTAGTACTTATCTTGGTCAACATGACCGCCGTCATGGCCGATGGGATTGCGCAGAACGTCACCCTGAAAGCCGAAGGGATGTCTTTGGTGCAGGCGATGAAAACCATTCAGCGGCAAACAGGATATGAGTTTTTCATCAAAAGCAGAGAGCTGGCCAAGATTAAGGTCCATGCCGACATTGATGAGCAGCCTATTGGGCCGACGATGAATAGGCTGCTGCAGGGCAAGCCGGCGGCCTGGCTCCTGGAAGGCAACACGATCGTCATTAAGCCTCAGTCCCGTACGAAGGAAACCCGACCGCTGCCCCGAGAGGCGGCAGCAATTGTTAACGAACTTCCCGTCATCCAGCAAAATAAGATCACCGGTAAAGTCACGGACGCCTTTGACGACACGCCTATAGCTGGCGTTTCGATCGTGGTTAAGGGCAACAATGTAGGTACGATGACAGACGCTGATGGTATTTATGAACTCGGGGCTAATCAAGGCGATTCGTTGATCTTTTCGGCTGTTGGCTATCTGGCAGATACCGTGGCCGTCGGTCGGGTTCGGTTGATTAACGCGCGTCTTTCTAAAGATACGGAGGAGCTCGAGGAAACGGTAGTTGTTGCCTTTGGTAAACAAAAGAAGGAAAGTGTGGTTTCTTCTATTACCACTGTAAATGTTAAGGACCTCCGAATGCCTTCAAGTAATTTGACGACTGCCCTTGCAGGTCGAATGGCCGGATTGGTCGCTTATCAGTCGACAGGTGCACCAGGGGAAGAGGATGCACAGTTCTTTGTGCGTAGTGTTACTTCTTTTGGTAGCGGATTGACCGCACCACTTATTTTGATAGACAATATCGAAATGACATCCAGAGACTTGGCCAGGCTCAATCCTGACGATATCGCCAGTTTTTCGATTTTGAAAGATGCATCCGCAACAGCATTGTACGGAGCGAGAGGGGCTAATGGTGTAGTTTTAGTAACGACGAAAGAGGGAGAACGGGGAACAGTGAAGGTTTCCTTCCGGCACGAAAGCTCTCTTTCTACGCCAACAACGAAGGTTGATATGGCTGACCCGATTAGTTATATGGAGTATGCGAATATTGCGAGCATGACGCGTCATGGCGAACTGACGTATCCTCAAAGTAAGATTAATTTTACAAGAGACCCAAATAGAAATCCCAATGTATATCCGGCTGTAGACTGGAAAGATATGCTGACTCGGGATTATTCCCTGAATCACCGTGCTAATTTGAATCTGACGGGAGGCGGGAATGCTGCCACCTACTACCTTGCGGGTTCTTTTTCGCAGGATAACGGTATTCTTAAGGTGGATAAAAAGAACCCATTTAACTCGAATATTAACCTTAAAAAATATTCCGTACGTTCTAATGTGAATCTGAATCTTACCAAAAACCTAGAGGCGAAGGTACGCTTGAGTGCGAATTTCGATGACTATACTGGTCCTATCGGGGAGTCGGGGAGTGGAGGTGCCAACACCTATGGTAAAACCTTATTGGCAAATCCGGTGCTGTTCCCGGCGTATTATGAACCAGATTATAACACACAGCATACAGATAGGATCTTGTTTGGTAATTACGCCGGTAATGATTTTGCGGAAGGTGCGCCCACTTATATCAACCCCTATGCCGATGTGATGCGCGGCTACGAGGACGTACGGAACAATACGCTGCTCACCCAGCTGGAGCTACATCAGGATTTAGGTTCTTTCACGAAAGGTTTAAAGGCTCGGTTTATCGGTAGCATTACGCGTTACTCCGGATTTAACATCAGGCGGAGTTACGAACCTTTTTATTATCAATATATACGAGGAACCTATGATCCTCACAATACGTTTCCTTATCAACTAGGGGTGTTAAATCCAGAAGGAGGCTATGATTTTATTGATTATGAGGCAGGCAACAAATTTGTAGAAGCTAGAGGGTATGCTGAGGGCGCCCTATTATACAATCGTAGCTTTGACGCACATGATGTGGGTGCGCTATTGGTCGGATCCATAAAAGATCGTATGGATGGGAGTCCGAGCAACCTCGACTCATCGCTGCCTTCCAGAAACGTGGCTTTGGCGGGGCGTTTCACCTACGGTTATTCAAACAAATATTTTGCGGAGATCAATTTTGGCGTCAACGGATCTGAACGGTTTGACCCACGCTTTCGATGGGGCTTTTTCCCATCAATAGGGCTTGGCTGGCAAGTTTCGGATGAACCCTTTTGGGACAACTTACGAAATGCCGTGCCTAAATTGAAGCTTCGTGGTACCTATGGGTTGGTCGGTAACGATGTTATTGTGTCGGATCTTGATCGTTTTTTCTTTACTTCCAACATCAACCTTAACGGGCCAAACGCAGGCTATTTCGGGAATAATGTTAACTCGCTTACGAGTCGACCAACGATAGAAGTGTTGCGTTACGCCAATCCGAATATCACGTGGGAGGTTTCTTACAAGACGAATTTAGCTTTAGAGCTAGGTTTATTCAATAACGACTTAGAATTGATTGCGGAAGTGTATCACGAAAACCGGACGAATATTGTGCAGGTACGACAAGATATACCATCGATTGTGGGGCTGACGTCCAGTGTGCGGACTAACTATGGGGAAGCGATAGGGAAGGGGCTTGATTTGACCTTAAATTATAATAAATCCTTGTTCAATGGGATGTGGTATATCCTGCGGGGTAATTTTACCTATGGAACCTCGGAAATCACGGTGTATGATGAATTGGATTACTCCGGTGTTGCACCTTGGCGCTCCGTTGTAGGACGAAAGGTGGGGCAATCCCAAGGATATGTTGCAGAACGTCTATTTATCGATGACAACGAGGTGTTGAATTCACCGGTGCAGATGGTGAATGGCAGCAATGCCTTATATCAGGCGGGCGATATAAAATATAGAGATATCAATAACGACGGCGTTATCGACCAGTTTGATATTGTCCCCATGGGTTATCCAACGAATCCGGAAATCCAATATGGTATAGGTGGGTCTTTCGGTTTCAAAAATTTTGATATATCGGCCTTCGTGCAGGGTTCTTCCCATTTTTCCTTTTTTATGAATGCCCAAGCGATGGCTCCCTTTGTAGCTGTTACATCGGATGGAAATATGGGAAACCGGGCGATGTTGAATTTCATTAAAGAGAGCTTATGGACAGAGACAAATAGAGATCTCTATGCGCAATGGCCGCGCTTATCTCCAGACGCCGGAAGTGACGCGATTGGTAACGCGAATAATTTTGTGAATAGTAACTACTGGCTTCGCTCGGCCAGCTATATTCGCTTGAAATCTGTTGAAATGGGATACAAATTAAACAATATTTATGGCGTGAATCCTCGTATATATGCTAGCGGGACGAATCTATTTACACTTTCTGATTTTAAGCTATGGGATCCAGAAATGCGGGGAAACGGACTTTCCTATCCATTGCAGAAGGTATTTAATTTAGGCATTCAGGTTAATTTTTAAGGACAGATTAGAACGATAGATATGATGATCAAAAATATAATATATGCATCGGCAGTGGTACTGTTAATGACTGTCGCCGGATGTAATAAATACTTGGATATATTGCCGGACGATAAGCCGGTGCTGGAGGACGCGTTTAAGGACCGGTATAACGCGGAGAAATACCTCTTTACTTGCTATGGAAGTATGCCTGCGGTCGCTAATCCCACCAATACTTTGGGGCTTTCTGGCGGTGGCGATGTGGTGTACGATCCGTTGAATGCGCCGGGCGGCAATACCGCACACATAACCAACACCACTTTGATGTTCTTTAATGGCAATAACGCCGCTCAACCTCATATGAATTTCTGGGATGGCGAGAATGGTGCAACGGCCAATATCTGGCAAGGGATAAGGCATTGCAATGTTTTTTTAGAGCATATCGGTCTGGAAGATGGGGGGCCTCGGGATATGGATGAAATGGAGCGGGAGCGGTGGATTGCAGAGGTGAAAACGATTAAGGCTTATCTGAATTTCTATTTGTTTCAGCTCTATGGGCCTATCCCGATTGTGGATAAGGTCATCCCTATTGCGGCGAAGGGAGAGGAACTCGCCCTCTATCGGGAGCCGGTTGATCGGGTGGCCGACTACATCGTTGGCCTGCTGGATGAAGCTATCGAAACATTGCCTGCGTCGGCAGAACTAGACGCCGCCACCGAATTCGGACGATTTACCAAGACCATCGCCCGGTGTATCAAAGCAAAGACGCTGGTTCTTGCTGCCAGCCCTCTTTTTAATAACAACAACTATTACGCCGGATTTAAGGATAAACGAGGTGTCGACCTATTTCCGGCGGGCGACAGCAGGCAGCGATGGCAGCGTGCCTTGGAGGCTGCTGATGAAGCTGTGCGATCCGCAGAGGAAGAGGGGTATAGCATATTCATAAGTACAGATGCTGGATCTGGAGCTATTCCTGATGTGAACAGTACCAATATTAACGATACAACCAAGGCTATGATCAGTCTGCGTCAAGCGGTTACGGAGCCTTGGAATCCGGAAATTATTTGGGGCACGAACGAGAATACACGGCAGCTGCAACGGTTTGCCAGCATGTTAAGCAACTCCGAATGGGAGAATATAGCGGGATCGGGTGCTCCTGATATCGGACAGCGGCATTCGCCGACCCTGAATATGGTCGAATCGTTTTACTCGTCCAACGGCGTGCCAATCGAAGAAGACGCTGAATGGGAGGCAAACGGCTGGTATACGAATCGGTATACGACGAAGTTACCGGAGGCAGACCACACCAAGTTTTTGATAAGAAGTGGACAGGAAACCGCATTATTACATCACAATCGTTCCTTGCGATTTTACGCTTCGGTAGGTTTTGATGGCGGCATCTGGGAGGGAAGATCCCAACAGCTGTCTAATCCGGCCTTCCCCAATTTTATACGCCACATGGGAAGCGGATTTAAGTACGGCGTGGAATACGGCTTTTATCCTTTGTCCGGTTATTTAGCGAAAAAGTTGGTGCATCTCAAAACGACCTATACCGCTACACGGGTAGAACTGATTTACGAGCCTTACACGTTCCCGATTATCCGGCTGGCCGATATGTACCTCCTCTTAGCGGAGTGTCTCAATGAAGTGGACGGACCGAATACGACGGATTCGCAAGGGAATAATGCCTATCATTATTTGGATGCCATCCGTGCCCGGTCAGGGATGGAGGGTGTAGTAGAGAGCTGGCAAAAATACGCTTCAGGTCCGTATAAATCTAAACCGGACAACCAGAACGGACTGCGACAGATTATCCGTCAGGAACGTATCAATGAACTGGCTTTTGAAGGCCATTATTATTATGACGTACGCCGCTGGCTGATGGCCGAGGAGGTATACAACCAGCCCATTCTAGGCTGGAATAAAGAAGGGGAGAATAAAGCAGATTTTTATGTGTTAAAAGTGCTTGTGCAACCAAGGTTTTCGATGAGGGATTATCTCATGCCCATCAAAACCAACACCTTACTTCAGAATAGAAATCTTATACAAAATCCAGGGTGGTAATTAATTGATAAAGACAATGAAACCATCATGATTTATTCAAGCCACACAGGGGAATGAATAAATCTGATAGCTTCATCACCATTAAAAGACAAATTATATACAGATGAAAAAGAATATAATATACGCGATCCTAATACTGGTATGTAGTATGATGGCGGTGTCATGCATGGATTCCTATTTAGGAATCGAACAGCCCGATTTCGGTACGGGCACGCCCGAAAAATTGACAGTGAATAAGGTGGTTCCGATGGCCGGAGCTTTAGAAATACATTTTAGTTTGCCAGCCGGAAATCCAAATCAAGCGCAGGTTGTTGCTAGCTATATCAACAAAGCAGGTGATGAGGTAGAGTTTAAGGTGTCGCGTTATAGCAATACGATCTTGGTGGAAGGTTTTACCGGGACAGACGAAGTAACGGTGGATTTGGCTGTGGTGGATGAAAGTGGCAACAGATCGGATATTACGCAAGTACACGATAGACCATTGTTGTCGCCGGTAGAAATTGCTCGGGAAAGTCTGTTGGCTACGCCGGCATTTGGTGGTGTAAAATTGGAATGGGAAAACAAAGAGGCCTTGCCTTTTGCCATCCATGTGCTGACAGAGGACGAAATACAACTCGGCGTAAAAACGCTGATTGAAGATCCTTCTAAAACCATTTATAGTTCTGACTCCCTCAATACGAGTACCTATTTAAGGCAGTATGATAATGTGGAGCAAATCTTTGGGTTCGTGTTGACGGATAAATGGGGAAATCGGACGGACACCTTAATTGAAAGGATTACGCCTTATAAAGAGGAACTTATCGACCGTACGCTGATAGAAGCTGTTCCTTATTTTAACCCAACTTATGGAACATCGGGTAAGGACTATGCGCAATTTGGCTTTGATCCCGTAACCGGTATTCAGAACGACGGAATCGCGCATAGTGCCAACTTTGCTCCCCATACGATGTTCAACGGCGTGACGACCGGAAACCACTTTCTGGCTTATAAGTTCTTTCGTGAGGAGGCCGGGCAGCGTACGTACGTGCACGATCTTTACGTGACGTTCGACCTGCATCAGGACTTGCGGCTTAGCCGTGTCCAAATCTATCCGCGGACGGGGTCAAGCTATACTTACGCCCGGTCAAGCGTTAAACGGTTTAGAATCTGGGGGACAAATGATGCTAACACCACGCGTTGGTCGAAATTCCCGGAGGGTTGGACCTTAATCGGTGAATATCAAGGCAAGATGCCTGCCAATCCAGCAAGTATTACGCAGGAAGAGATTGATTATTTCAATAACAGGCAGGAATACGCGATCGCAGAAGATAACGTAAACCCAGAAGCTAACCCAACGGAGTCATTCCGTTATATGCGGCTTCAGCTCATGGAAACTTACACACCAACGGAGACTTTCCATACCATCAATGAATTCAGAATGTTTGGAGAAGTTCTTCAAACCTATTAACGAACTGTATTTGACCACAACGATGAAAAATAAGATATTATATGTGATGGGGGCGGTTCTTTCTGTCATGCAGGTAGGCTGCGACAACGCCGACGACCTATTAAACCAATATATTGAAGACGGACCTATTGTATATGCCGGACGAATAGAGGTGCTCGATATTAAGTCAGGCTACCAGAAAGTGGGCGTACGTATTGTTCCGGCCGAAGACGTGAATAGAGCCTACTGTATGTTGCGCTGGAATACGGCATCTGGCGCGGCCGACTCGGTGAAGGTCGACTATACACCCGCCAACTACCACGACGATTTTGAGGGCTATTATACCGTCGTAGACATGCCTGATATTGAAGGTAACGTGTTGATCGAGGCGTGGAATGTGGATGCTTTTGGAAACAAGTCGCTACTGACAGATCAAGGAGGATTTGTGTATGGCCCGAACTATGTACGTACACTGTTGCCTTCTTCGGTTGGTTTTACGGCTGGTAACCAAGCTGTCGAATTTGATAACAGAGTTGGCGCTGTAGATAATTTAGTGAGCTATGAACAGCAAGACGGTCAATTTACCGAGGAAGTGACGGTTGTCGAAAGCCTCGAATTGATTAATCCCAAAAGTGGAGGCGTCGTTCGGAGCAAAACGCGCTACCTGATCAACGAAAACGATATAGACACGCTGGTGACACCCGACTATCTGGAGACGGTGATTCCTCAAGTGGGAGAAAGATGATAAAAGTAACAACAAAAAGTTTCAAGATGAAGAAGATATATATAGTATGGATGGCTCTGCTCGTGGTTATGTTGGCGGGTCATCGTGGGTTTGCGCAAACGGGTGAACAGGATATACGCGATGCAGTTCAAACCATGGAACAGTTTAGAAAAACATCGCCGTTCCGGTTGGATGAGGAAAGATTGATGTTATTAAACAAGTTTCAGGTTTATGCCGATAAGCTGGAGGCGACGACTTTTAAAGCTTATCTGAGCAAGCCGGAAGAGGAAGCGAGGCAAATGGAAAGTACTATTCCCATGATCTATTGCTATCGCGAAGCGTTCGATAAGGTGCTGGAAGAGGTGAAAAATACAAAGGTAAAGAAGGGCACGGCGTTGGTATGGCTACTTTATAACATGGGTTTTATCGTGAAGACGCCTTCGGGTTGTTTTGGTATTGATGTGGAACATCGATTGGCAGAGCAATTAGCTCCCTATCTGGACTTTCTAGCTATCACCCATAATCACGGCGACCATGCGCATGTGAAGCTGATGGAAGCGATGACCAAGGCGGGGAAGCCGGTAATTACAAACTTTTATAAAGCGTGTGCAGACTATATGTCGACAACGGCAACGAGCTATAGAATTGGTGCATTTACCATCCGTACGGATATCTCGAGTCACCTGAGAAGCCCTAAGTTTCCTAACTTCGTGATGTCCTTGCGGATAGATTGTGGCGAGGATGCCGGAAACTTTTCGTTGCTGTCGTGTGGCGATTCGGGCTTTGAAGCGGATCGCTTTGCAAACGTGCAGGGCGATGTTGACATGTTGATACTTCGTTGGGGAGCCCCAAGGGAAAATGATATTATCGGAACGTCGCCGGGACTTGTCAATCCGAGCTATGCGGTATTATCTCATCTCATAGAATTGCGGCACGAGCCTTCGGGCCAAGCCTCGATAACCCAGACACTGAAGCATCTACCGGGGGTAAATTGCAAGAATACCATTCTTCCCTTTTGGGGGGAGAAGTTCGTTTGGAGAAATGGGAAACTACGGTAGGTAAGATACTGGCATAGAGTGTAAAAGGCGAGCGGTTTCGCTACAAAATCTTAACAAAAACATAACGGCACTATGCCACAATGTTCGTATATTAATGGCTACTTTTATGCCATATTGTGAAACAGCCCGAAAGACAGTCTACCCGAGTGGAACAATACCTCCAAATGCTGCAGCTTGGCAATGAGCTGGGGCTACGGTATTTTATGAGGGAGTTTGCCGAGCAGCTCGTATTCTTCGCCTGCGGGATCACCAAAAATAAAGAAGTGGCGGAAGAGATCGTTTCTGAATCCTTTTGTAAGCTATGGCTTGGCCGCACCAAGGCGGTGTCGGTGCAGGCTGTTAAATCCTACTTGTATCTCGTAACCCGGAATGCTTGTTTAGATTATGTGGATTCGGCCTATCATAAGTCGGTAGACCTCGGCGAAGATCAATTGTGGGACAAGATAGAGAGCCGCTCGGATATACTGACACAGATGATCTATACGGAACTCATAGAGCAAATTATGGCAGAGCTCGACCGGCTGCCGGCGTATCAGGCAAAGGTGTTCCGGATGGCTTATCTCGAAGGCATGGATACTCAAGAGATTTGTACAGTACTGGGGACAACGGCCAACAACATCTATTTTGCACGGTCCAAAGCCCTGTCCGCATTAAAGTTGGTCTTTAAAAAGAAAGACATCAGCCTATATGGAGCACTGTTAATGCTTAGTACGGTTTTCTCGTAAAGTTGTTGATTTGTGAAGTCGTGAAGTGAGAGGCTAATAGCAGATGGCAGATAGCTAATGGCAAATGGCAAATGGCCAACACATAAAGTTGTAAAGTCGTTGATTTGTAAAGTCGCGAGGAGGTACGACGAAGCGATCTAACCTGCTAACTATTCTAACTTCTCATTTCTAACTTCTCACTTCTCCATACTCGCTACTCAAATCTCACTTCTAATGTCTGATCTCTCACTTCTTTATAGCCCCTCAACCCGGGGCGGGGTTTTACTTGGAAGGACCCAAGTAAACAAGGTCCTCCGGCCGAGGTTCTTGGTGCTACCGTGCCTTATCCTAGCCTAAACCGTTCCAAACTCACTGCGTTCAGACAAGGAACGGTTCTTAACGGCTAGTATGGCGGCCCGCTGACGCAGTCGAACCGATGCCGGTCCTTTCCTCCGCACAAGGCTGCCTTGGAATAGGGTTTAGGCGTAAAAGTCGTGAAGTGAGAGGCAAATAGCTATAAGCTGTAAAGGTGCTAATTCGTAAAGTCGTAAAGTAAGAGGCGAATGGCAGGTGACAGTTATAACCTATGAAGCAACAGCCATAAGCCTAGGCTACTCAATACTCACTTCTAATGTCTCACATCTAACTTCTCACATCTTTATAGCCCCTCAACCCGGGGCGGGGGTTTTACTTGGAAGGTCGGGAAAAGTAAAAATTAAAAAGTAAAAATTAAAAAGGAAGTTGGAAATTAATTTGTGAAGTCTCTAATCACGACCTAATCCCTAACTCCCAACTACCAATCAGTAGAAATGCTGACGCAGTCGAACCAATGCTGGTCCTTTCCCAAGCACAAGGCCGTGGAATCGTGAAGACTACTTCGTAGTTAGAGGAGGTTAGATGAGTGAGGTAAAGTTAGATAGGTTGTTCGTAAAGTCGTGGCTCTAAGCGTATTAATTGACCTCGTAGAGGTCATATTTCAATAGAAAACCGTGTACCCAATTACACGACCCTGACGGGGTCGAATATATTCGCGATAGGGGGAGAATCGTAAGGTTGTTGATTTGTGAAGTCGTGAAGTTAATAGCTAGTGGCAGATGGCTAATGGCGGATGGCTATAAGCCGTAAAGTCGTTGATTTGCAAAGTCGCAAAGTCGCATATTCGCAAAGTCGCTAATAGCTAATAGCCGATGACTATTAGCCGTGGGGCTAAGTATCCCTAACCCCTAACCCCTAGTTTCTAACGGACGGCTATAAGCCGTAAAGTCGTTGAGTTGCTGATTCGTAAAGTTAAGATCTAACACCTAACCTAACCCTTAACTCCTAATTTCTGACTTCTAACTTCTCACTTCTCCATACTCACTACTCAAATCTCACGTCTGATATCTGACTTCTCACTTCTCACTTCTGACTTCTAATCACGAGTCACCAACCACAAGAAACAACGACTATTTACCGAACCGCTTAACTTCAATTTTCTTCGTTTTGACGTGCAAGACGAACGGTGCAAGATTAAGCGTTTCGCCGATTTCAACTGTTCCGGTTTGTGCTTCTTGATCAATCGTTATTTGTTGCGGGAACTTGGCTACATCAAGATAAAAGCTATATGTTCCCACCGGTAGGCCAAGTTCAAAACGTCCATGTTTGTCTGTCCGGGCTTCTACCGTCGTTCCACTTGCGTCTTTGGCGATTACCGTATAGCGATCTAGACTAAGATCTGTCTCTAGACTTAACCCTGGCGTATAATCCAGCCGGATGCTTCCGCGGACGAGGCCTCCTTTACGGAGGGCTACATGGACGTCTGTGCGCGAGCGCGAAATTTCGACCTCCATCGTCGATCCTAGATATGGTCCGCGCCGCGGAACAAAAACTGTATAGCGGCCGTAGGGGAGCTTCTTAAAGGTGGCCCATCCTTCCTGATCAGTTACGAAGAGGACATCCCGGACAGCAAAGCTGTAGTTGTCCGCAGCCTCGTCGCCTTCGTCGAAGACACCGTTGCTATTGTGATCATAGAAGCAGCGTACCCGAAGGTCGCCGGTTTTTGTACGTGGGCGGTCGATGTTCTGTGCTTTTAAATTCTGTCGGATTCCTATCCTTAGGTTATTAAACTGGTAGCTATTACCCGCCTGGCTAACGTTATAGTGGTATTGTAGCAGGCCGTTAATAATGGTGTTCTTTAATACGCGATAGTTGAAGCTTGCCGTACCGCTGACTCCCCTTCCATATCCGCTATTGTAGTTGGCAGCCGTGTTGACTGTCCAATATAGCTTCTCGTGAAGGAGGTTTCCGTTTAACCTTGCGCCTACGGAGAGGCGGTTGCCAAAAGAGCGCCCCACCAAAGAACCCGCGAGCACGTCCGACACCTGAAATGCACCCCGTTGAAAGGATCCATACAGCCCAGCGCGCCGATAGTTATAATTGACGTCGGTGCGGATGGCCATGTTGTCTTTGCTGTGGCCGTCAATCGAAACGATTCCTGCCTCCATTGTCCAGTTTAAGGTATGTCGCAGGCTGCGGGACCGGTAGCTCGTTGTACTGAGAAGGCGCCACGAGGCTGTAGCCAGTTCGTCCAGACCTGACGGGAGTGCGAAGCTCCCTCTGTCCCGGTTGTAGCTCGGCATAACGGATATATTTATCCGCTGGTTGATCGGCGCGTAAAGATTTAAATCCCAGCGGGAAGACTGGCTGGAATAGCTGAAAAAATGTTCACTGAAATAGCTCGGCTCGTAACGGAAAAACGTATAGCCTAGCCCAGCTGACATTTTGCCCCATGAACGGTTAACGCGTTCGGTAAACTGTAACGCTCCTCGACGGTTTCCGGTATAATAGGGGGTACTGACAAAGTTATCGCTGGTAAATGTCCATTTTGCCCAACGTTGATCGAATCGCAATCCAAGGGCGGCAGAGGGAACAATAGAATCGGTAATAGCCAGCTGACCGTCGTACTGTTGCAGCCCGGCGGCAGCGAAAAGCCGAAGTTGCATTTTGTCCGCGTACTTTTGTTTCAATAGATCGAAGCTGTTGCTCCACAGGAAGCTTTTCGTACTATCGATGTTGTTTCTGTCGTAAAAAAGCTGACTTTCGTATCGGTGCCGTTCCGCCCTGCCTTCGCCCAATACCATGTGGGCAAACGCGGTATATCCCGGATTGAAGGGCGTATGATATCCCAAAAGGTCGGTCGAACGCTGCACGGCTCCCACCATAATAAAACGGGCAGCAGACGTGTCTTGATGGGTAAACTTTGCCCCTCGGCCGTAAAGGGGGGCTTCCATACTTTCCTGAATGTTGCCGATCGTGTACGTGTTCTTGCCTTTGTTAAATTCGGCAAAGGTATTGCTTAACGTCGGGCGGTGTGCGTTGCCTATCTGTGTGAGATAAGATGTATAGCGGAACCGTCCTTCGGCCACTCTATATTCTCCCTCCGCGCGAAGATAATATGTTTGCTGCTCTCCCAACATATTGTCGATCTGTACGTCAATAAAATTCCGGGAATACGCTGCTAGGTTGCCGTCGTTCATGAACATCTGCTGGTAGTTGCGGTTAGCTGTTATGTTGGGCAGAAGAATCGTTGCGTTCCCGAAGACATCGCCGTTTTGAAAAATCCCAGTGACCCGTATGGTATATTGTGCGCGCACGAGCATATACTTTTCGGTGGCGAAACGTAGCGTGATGAGTGTATCCGCTCCTGATGGCAGGAAGAGTGGATGTTCTTGAAACGTTGTATTTCCGACCCTATCGGGCGAAGAAAAAAGTACTTTAATCGGCTCATCTGTGGTGCCTTGGTTGGTTGCCCGGACGCGGATGGCGATTGAATCGCCCACGTGCTTGAGGTACTGCTGGTCCGACACATCTTGTAAGATCACCGCGCGTTTGTCGGGAACATCAATATTAACGTGTCGTGTATGTAGCAATCGACCGTCGCTAGCCGTAAGCTGTATCTGGAGCTGCTGTCCGCGCATAGAAGAGAGCGCCTGGCTTTGAAGCCTGATAGCGACAAAGCGTTTTTTGCCAGGGGCGATGCGAAGCGTGATACGTTCATTTCCGAGGACGGAAAGGCCTGTCGGCAGCGTAAGATGTATTTCTCCTTCGAAACTTTCTGCTGAGTTATTGCCGATTTCAATGTCGAACGTGTGGAGAGCAGCGTCCAAAGTTATCGCCTCGGGCGTTTGTAATGTAATATGCGGATCCGTCGGCTGAGCCATCTGACCCTTGGCTAGTTGGAGATGGGATAAAAAAAGAACCATCCAGATAAACTTCCATATTTGTATAGTAGGACGAGGCACTAGCGTGGCATCAATAAATAGAGCAGAGAAACCGAATAGTCGCCCGGCTTGGCTTGAAGCACCTGGTCGCGGCTAAGGCTGGCTTTGTATTCGGCATTAAAATACTGTGTCTGCGTTTTATCTTTTGACGTTGATGCCACGGCGACCTGTTCGCGTGTGGACAATACAACCGTGGGACTCGATTTCAAGGCAACTACGCCGCTTGCGGGCGATAACTGTACCGACAGGATCGAAAGTGGCAGCGCTCCGCCACCCTCTCGCAATATCTCGCTGTCGACAGATTTAATATGTAGTTCGAAATCGGTTATGGAGTTTACCTGTACCGCGTTCGGTATCTGTAGGCTGACCCCTTGGGTGTAATCGTTTCGCGTATGAAACTGTAAATTAGGGCTCTCCGCAGAGACTTCAAGTTTATAATCTGGCTCGGCATCGACCAAGTGCCCGTCGGTAAGACTGGGAGGAAACTGCATTTCGTAATTGACCTGCTGCGTGCCGATAACATTCCGGAGCTCGTCGTATAGCGTAAAGAGGAGCGGGATTCGATATTTTAGATAAGTATACTGGTTGGGGCTGAGGTAGTCGTCTAAGTATTTCCCGGGGGCGACCGTCACAGCGCCGTACAGGTGATATTGCGAATAATGACTGCCCTGCGAGCTGATGGGCTGCTTGCTGCGCTCGACGAGCAGAACATCGTTGCTGTTCTGCAGAATGATGGGGCTGCGGCTGGCTCCGATGGCATCCAATCGGAAGGCCGGATTATTGTTGTCTGACGTCCACTGAAAAGAGATTTTATCTGGTGGTAATGGCTTACCGCTACGATTGGGCCCGCCAGCAATGGTTTGTATAGGAGCTAATAGGCGTACTGCTAAAGACCAGTTGGGATGGTGTATATATTGTCCATGTAAATCAAACTGAAACGTGTTGAAGCGATCCGATGTCGTATGACCTAAGTAGGAAGTCACTTCGAAATAATTGTCTGACCATACGGAAAAGCGGAGCTGGGCCCTTGAAGATATGGCATACAGCAGCAGGCCGATAAATAATCCGATAGTCCTAGCCTTTTGCCACATAGTCAAACTCCAGTTCTGCAACTTTAACAACTTCCTGATCGCCGTAAAAAACCAAGACCGAAGCAAGGTACTGGCCCGTCGTCAACGTGTCTGGGACAGCAATATACTGTTTGCGTTTGTCGCCAGGCAGGCAGTAAAACGTAAGGTTGTCGACAATCGTCTTTTCGCCGGTCTCCTGATTGAGAAACTCGGCCCGCGCCCGACCTTCCAGCCAGATGTTTCCCGTCACGTCGTAGCTTAGCTCCAAAAATGTGCCTACACTATCGATATGGTGGTACTGTAAGTTTGTGATATCGAGGTCGGGTTGCTCCCGTCCATTGAAGCGGTGGTATATTTTGATGCCTGATCGTACAGCTAGTCTGATATTCGCTCCCTCGCGCTCCTCTCGCGCTCTCGGGTTTAGCTGCGTGACGAACAACATCGTGGTATGAATAGGAAAGTCACTCGTAAATTTGGCATCCGAGGGCACCTGCATATTTAGCTGTAAACGTTTAGATTCTCCAGGTTTTAGCGAGAAATAGGTCTCCGATACGGATATCCAGTCGGCACAACTTGTTGGCAACGAGCCCTTTTCACTAAGCACGTTGTCTCCATACTCCGAGTACGACCAGTCTTCGAAGGAGATGCCTAGCTCTAGTGTATAATCTTTGCTTGGATTAGTGACGTCGATATACTGGGTTTGCCCCTGTTCGGCGTCGGCTACAAAATATACGCGGGGAGGGCCAACCGTAAGGCCTGTTTGTGCTATAGCCGTCGTGATCGCGGCGAGTGCCAATAGGCTTAATAATAAAACTTTCTTCATGATAGACGTAATGTAGATAGAGTGGCTTTAGAAGGGCCATGGCATTGTGGAGAGAAGGATGAGGCTGTCGAAACCGGTAGGTGCGTCTGTTCGCCCAGCAGGGTCTTGATCAACCGAATGTTTTTGAAGGATGTCGAAAAAGCAAGTGCCAACCATCGACACTTGCTTCTTTATCTGGTATGAAATCGTGCGATCTGCTAGTTGGCCGCAATGGTGTATACCACGTCGACGGTATAAACAGCTTTCGAATCTTTGCCTCCGTTGCCCAATAGTTTTTTGACAGTATCCTCGTTAAGTGGCTTACCGATGTATTTTACGTCGAGCTCTTGATCCAATACCGACGATCCGGCGTCGCTTGTTTGCCCAAAAGGACCGAAGTCTAGATTTGCTGCAGCTGTTTGTGATGCTTTGCCCCCTACGGCAATCTCCAGTAACTGGCTAGCGTCGTAGTCGGCTTGACCATTTCCTAGCTCTTTTATAAATTTACCGCCAGAGGAAAGAGCGGCCTTAACACGATACCCCGAACCTACAGATGATACCTTGAGTTGTCTTTGAACCAAAGTGTCTACACCATGCTTATAGTCGGCGGCTGTTTTATAACGTAGCGTCACCGCATCATCATAGCCAGCAGGAGCCGCTCCCGGAACTACGCCACTACCGATTTCGATAGATTGAAATGGGTTTAGCTCAACATTTACTTTTACTTTTACTCCGCTAGTACTGGTTTGTGCTTGTGCTACTGAAAAGGTAATAACCAATGCTACAGCAGCTAAAATCAATTTTTTCATTTTATTATCTTAATGGTTTGTTAATATATGGTGTTGATATTTACAATCTATATGTCTTTTAAGACACTGCAAAGTTATAGCGGGTGTCTTGACAAAAAATATGATTTTCTTTCCATAAGGTATGAAAAAAGGCGATTAAAAATATTTGTAGATATTCCGCCACAAGCATCTATATCAAGGTTTTCGATTGAAAAAGGCTAATTGATCGACGTTCGGCGATAAAGGCAGGCTCAGCATCTCAACGGCTAGCTCGCATATGGTAAGGGGTTGATTTTGTTTGTTAAAAGTTGTTGAATTAATTTATGGGCGATACCATAATTTGTGAAATCGTTGATTCGTAAAGTCGCAAAGTTGCGAATCTGCAAAGTCGCTAGCAGATGACCTATAGCTAACTAATTTCTCACTTCTGACTTCTAATCACGATCTATCCCCTAACCCCTAGTTTCTAACTTCTCACTTCTAAAATGTAAAGCCGTTGATTTGTAAAGTCGCATATTCGCAAAGTTGCAAATCCGCAAAGTCGCAAATAGCCGATGACTATTAGCCGTGGGTCTAAGTATCCCTAACCCCTAATTCCTAACTCCTAACTCCTAACCCCTAATTTCTAACTTCTCACTTCTAACTTCTAAAATGTAAAGCCGTTGATTTGTGACGTGAAGTTAGATAAGGTTGATAGGGTTAATAAGGTTGGTATGGTTAGTAAATGAGAAATTAAAGATGGAAAGTCGTTGAGTTGCTGACTCGTAAAGCTAACAGCTAACACCTAATTTCTGACTTCTAATCACGAGAAACGAATCGCGATCTATCCCCTAACTACTAACCCCTAACATCTCACTTCTAACATCTCACTTCTCATTTATTTCGTTTCGATGCTATAAAGTATATCGTTTGTAAATGCGACGGTATTGTTTTTTTCTGCGTATTTTACCAGTTCATCGCCTCCAGGCCCTTGGTAGGTGACATCGAAGAGCCCTTCAAAAGCAGGGCCGCCGGAGGAAATAATCGTTTCATTATACGGCGTGAGGAAGGCCGGCCTGAGTTCCTCGGAAAATCCGCCAGAGGGGGCTGTCGCCTTAACTTTGATCGGCGGGATGGAGACGTGTTCCGCATCAGGTGTGCCTATCTTAACAAACTCTTGGTTGGTAAGCCTGACCTTCACTTCGTATGCAGATGTACTGAAAACGGTTAAATGTCCTTTTTGAACCAATTCGACCCCGTTCCTGTAGTCTTCCGCTGTATGGTAAGCCAGCGTGACTTCCGATTGATCGGGATGAATGGTCAGGTTTTGTACGTGATGCAGTACGAGGTTTACCTTGACACTGCTTTGTGCGTATACGCTCATGCCCGCTAACCCAAGTACTAAAGCTAATGCTGTTCTCTTCATAGGTATCTTCCTGATACCATAAATATAGCTTTTTATTCTTTATAAGAATCGCGTACCGAAAAAAAAAATCGTGCAAAAGCAAGTGCTTTGTTTAACGCTGCCATCGGTTCCGGTAGGCTTTTGGACTAGCTCCACAAGCCTTAGAGAAGAAAGAACTAAAGTTGTTTTCATTGGTATACCCTAATTCCCAAGCTATCTGCTTGATACTCATGGACGACTCTGCTAATAGTTTTTTTGCACTGCGGATGAGTTCCTCGGTAATAACGTCCTTAGGCCTCATACCTAATACAGACTTCGAAAGTTCTGTAAGCTTCTTACTACTAACACACAAGGCGTCAGCATAGTAGGTCACTTGCTTTTCACGTTTGACGTGACGCGAAACAAGATCCTGGAAACGGCGTATTAGCCGCGTGTCGGCATTTTGGTTGAGGAGGCCGCCCGAGCGGTTCTCTTCCAGGTAAATTGCGGCCAGCAGCATGATCTGTTTGATCATATTGTGCGCTAAATCCCGATAGATAGCTTCGTCGTAATGTTGTTTTGCACGTTCAAGATGCAACCCGATAAATTCGTAATAAGAGGCATACTGTGGGGAGACAGGCAAAAGCCGATAGCTATATTCCTGCCTTCTGAACGATTTAAGGTTCTGCAAAAAAGCCTTATCCGCATCTGTTCTGCTGAAGAATTGTTCGGAAAAATAGATCAAGAAAAAGGGCCTAATTTCGTCTTCGTTGCTTTTGATTTGGACGTCCTGGGCAACGAGGACCAAATTATAGGCTTCGACTTCGATAAGACTCCCATCAATCAGAAGGCTACATCCCTCGTCTGGTATGAAAAGAAGCATATAATCGCGCATGGCCGTCGGATAATCTGTCCGTACAAACGTGTATTCTTTACCTACTACGCGGTGAATGCCGAACTCCATAATGCCGTATTATTTGTTTTCCAATAGCAGAAGCAGGGTCCCTGTCGACGCGCTAAGTGCTGGCAGTAAAATCTTAACCTAAGCTAAGAAAGAATGTAGTAATGAGGAAAAAAGTTTGGAAAGTTGTAGATATTCTACTACAAGGCGTGAATTCGTGACCTGCGTAGGGAGGTGAAGTTGGAAGTAAGAAGTTAATAGCTAATGGCGGGTGGCTGTAAGCCGTAAAGGCGTTGATTTTTGAAATGGAGTTAAATGAGGTTGATAGGTGAGAGAATCGTGAAGGTGTAAAGTCGTTGATTCGTAAAGGTCCGAGCTCCTACTATGAATCGCAAAGCAACGTCATCGCGCAGAGGAACGACGACCGCCGAAGGCAGCTGCGAAGCAAACCGATCTAACCGCTAGCCTCTCACTTCTGATTTCTCACTTCTAACTTCCGATCACGAATAATATAACATCTTTATGTGACGGGGCTAACTTGTTTCTTTCGGAAAGAAAGCGGAATTTTGATAATGAAGATAGGGGTGGAAGTTATGAAATTTAGAATGCCAACGCGATTCTACGAGGGCACGAAGGCTTTAAAAACTAAATCCATAATATAGAAGATAGTATACTCCTGTCTGTTATGAACCGAGAAGCTAATTTAACAACGGTAGCTTAAACAGCGACATGCTGGAGGTGTAAACCCGACGTGAACTTTTTTACCTATGAAATTTTACGTCGTACTATTTTTACGGATATAGTTCGACTACCCTGGCCAACGGCCGGGGTATTTCATTACAATCGTATTATGTTTAGGGATCTGCCTGAATCGTAGTCATTATGTGAATTCGACGGAGGATATTACTCCGCTTCCAATACCGGTACATGTTTCTTAGACTGTTGCTGCCGAGAAATGAGACATCAGCTCTCCTTTGCTGTTAATATTGAGCTTTCTGTATACCCGTTTAATGTAAACCCGCACGGTGTCCAGCGATATCTTGTATTGATCTGCTATCATCTTATAGCTCAGCCCGGCAGCGATGCCATTTGCTACCTGCAGTTCCCGCGCGGTCAGCATATCTTCAAACTTCCTGAAGGCGGCAGCTTGATTGATCAAAGCCCGGTTAATGCGTGGGCTAATGAAAGAGCCCTGATTAAGAGTCACGTCGATGGCCAAGGGCAGATATGGAAAGCCCGTCTGTTTGGTTAAGAAGCTGACCGCACCTTGGCGAAAGCACGAGCGGACAACATTCAGGTCTTGCTGACTTGTTAGGATAATGATTTCAGACGACGGGAATATGCTCTTTACCTGTTCTATAATGCGTGGCTGCTGCTGTTCGATGTCCAGAATCAGGATGTCGGGTTGGCGGAGCTTCGGATCCGGTCCGTTGTCTATCGTGCTCCAATCAAATATAATGTGTACCACTTGTTTTGCGTCGGTACCGTTTTCGGCCAGGTACTGTTTGGTCGTCGTCCTAGCCCGCTCATCCCTATCGATTATTCCTACAGTAATCATGGTAGCTTAATTATATTCATAAAACAGTGTTCCATTTGTGCGAGGGCCCGTCCGGAAGAGTATCCATTGTTGATGACGGCGCTACTGTTACAACAAGTAGCGCGCAATTATGTTTTGTTTTATTTCAGGACCGATAGAACTGGTTAGCTTTTAACAATTTGTTCCAAGTCTTGCAATGTATAATGTGCACTCCCTACAAATGTGCTGAATAAGGCGGAAAATTAATAACCGTCGATTTTTACAGGCGAAAATAGAAAAGTAAAACGTCTCTTCAAATATGCAGGTGAAAGCAAACGATTGGGTAACCTTACTGGAAAGAGCAAGCTCTGGTAGCACGCGGCCGTGAGCTACGCTTTACTATAAAGGAAGATTGTCCGCTTGGATGTTGATTCGTCGTTTTTGACACGGAGGACGGGGCGACGTTTTAATGCCGTGCCAACATACTTCTTCAAGAGCTCGTATAGCCGGCCCGATTCCAGGTGCAGGTCATGCTCGTGGGCAAAGTCGGTCAGCATCTGTGCGACGGTGCGTGGCGTGGCAAAATAATCTGTGTGAAAAATAATGTAAGCGATGTAATCGCGCTCGCGTTTCCTGCCCGTACTGGTTGGTTTGGAGACAAAATGCTTTTTT
Source organism: Sphingobacterium allocomposti (assembly GCF_008124885.1). Classification (GTDB taxonomy): domain Bacteria; phylum Bacteroidota; class Bacteroidia; order Sphingobacteriales; family Sphingobacteriaceae; genus Sphingobacterium; species Sphingobacterium allocomposti. The sequence continues at coordinate 18,335 of NZ_VNHX01000032.1, read as the reverse complement.
TCTTCCTGAAAATAACCTGATGATGCCGATAGAGACTGGCTCCTGAATGTCTGGAGTTTGGTGAGTTTGTCGACGTCGATGCGGAGCGGCTGGTGGAAGTCAAAGAAGTCGGTCAGCGGGATAGCGAGGGGCGTGCAGATTTTGAAAACGGTTTCCACGGAGATGGGCAGGGAGCCGCGCTGATAGCTACGGAGTGAGCTGGCGCCGACCTTCGTGAAAGCAGCTAGTCCGGCAACAGTCATTCCTGTTTTCTGCAAGATTTCATCAATACGGTTTGCAATATTTTTGGCGAGTGTCCGGTCCGTCGCTTTGCCCATTTCTTGTATCTGTATGAAAAATTTGATAAAACTTTTTTGTTATATTCTTACAACTTGTTATATTTGTAGCACCGTATGGCGACGTATTGCCCGGATGATAGGGGCGCAGGCAAACGCCTAAAAGCCCTTTAGAGCTATGTTATGGCGTGCTGATGTATTGCCGGTTTGTCCGTTCGTCGGTGCGAGCCGGAAACAATAAACAGGCGACGTGCTACCTCTTGTAAGTATGCCTCGTGTGGCTGGAAGAGCAGTATTGCGTAATCCAGTCTTTGAAGGCTTATGCTCAGCTTAAAAGAAAGTAGCTTAAAATGCCTGCTACCGGCCTATCGATAACAATTGCTACGCAGTATGCTACAGAATTGACCAGTTATTTTAATCTCCACCCCAAAATTAAGGACAATTTCTGAAGCTTCCTAGTTAGCGATTGAAGTATTATCGTGGATCGATAAGATGCGATAGGTCGGTTTTTTAGCGGATGGCAGATAGCTAATAGCCGTAAAGTTGTTGATTTGTGAAGTCGTGAAGTGAGAGGCTAATAGCCGATGGCATATAGCAAATGGCATATAGCAGCTATAAGCCTACGTTACTCACTACCCAATACTCACTACTCAAATCTCACTTCTAACATCTAACTTCTAATAATTTTCTTAACTTCGTATTGTTGCTAACAATAAACCGAACGTTCCTATGGAGGGCCATCTAACAAGATTCTACTTTTTTGTTTTTTCGCTGAGTATCTTTTTATTAATGGGATGTAACAACATACAAAAAGAAAATGGTAGCCGGGAAGAGAAGATCGCAGAAATTCTGACACATATCCGGGTTCCGCAGATTCCAGGTAACGTCCTGACGCTGACCGATTATGGCGCAGTGGGAGACTCGCTCACGGATAATAAAGCGGTATTCGACAGCGTGCTGCAGCTATGCAAGGAACAAAGAGGAGGGAGGATTGTCGTGCCGCCGGGCATCTATGTCGTCAATGGGCCGATACACTTGGTCAGCAATGTATGTTTAGACCTGCAGAAGGGCGCTAAGATCGTGTTCGGTACGAATCCAGCAGACTACCTGCCGGTTGTCCCAACGAGTTGGGAGGGAACTTTACTGTACAACTACAGCCCCTTAATCTACGCCTACCAGCAGGAGAACATCTCCATTATAGGCGAAGGCACTATCGACGGCAATGGAGAGGCAGGCTTCAGTCGATGGTATGACAAGCAAAAGCCAAGCCAACAGCTCAGCCGGAAGATGAATCATGAGGGTGTTCCGGTAGAGGACCGTATTTTTGGGGAGGGACATTACCTTCGCCCTCAGCTTATTCAGTTTTTCGAATGCCGGAACATTCTTATAGAAGGGATAACCATCCGAAATTCGCCGTTCTGGTGTGTGCACCTGTTGAAGTCGGAGAATATCACAGCCAGAAAGGTTAAATTCGATGCCTTCAACAAGAACAATGACGGCTTTGACCCCGAATATGCTAAAAACGTGTTAATCGAAGATATCGACTTCAATAACGCAGACGATAATGTCGCCATAAAGGCGGGGCGCGACCACGAAGGCCGTAAGGTCGGCACCGCTTCTGAAAATATCATTATCCGGAACTGCCGGTTTAAAGGGCTTCACGGTGTTGTGATTGGCAGCGAGATGTCCGCGGGCGTACAACACGTTTACGTCGAAAATTGCGTGGCATCCGGATACTGCAAGCGGGGCGTTTATCTTAAATCCAACCCGGATCGGGGCGGCTATATCCGCGATATATACGTGAACAACGTAGCATTTCAAGGTGTTGAAGACCTGCTCTTCATTACGTCACACTATCATGGTGAAGGGGAGGGCTTCGAAACCGATATCCGGGACATCCATATCGATAGCCTAACCTGCCGGTCTGCTAGCCATGCTGGTCTCGTCATCCAGGGATACCCCACGAAAAAAGTTCGGGATGTGCATCTGTCGCGCGTTTACATCGACTCATGTACGACGGCGCTCAGTTTCCGCAACGCTGAACATGTTGTGTTCAATGATGTCATCATCGGCGACGAAGTAAAAGTTCCTACTGCCGTCAGGTGATATCTGGATACCCCTTCCCCGCCGTCTGTCAGCGAGGGTGCAGGGTGTGTCCGGGTTTTTAATGGAGGAGCAGCTGCTGTGGGGTGCCGCCTATTTACCCTCCGGCAATGTTGGGCTGAGCACTTCGGCGGGCTCAGTACAGGCTCAGTCGAAGCCTAGGACGACAGCGAAGAAGGCGTTATACATTTCGTATATATAGAGATTTGTGCGTTCTGAGCTCGTACCGACAGGGAGCGTATAAAAAAGAGAAAATATCCGTATTCCATAAACATCCGACATCTAGGGTTTCTTTACTCGACCTGGGATTAATACCGTTGTTGCCTGCTTTCCAAAATTGTAGCAAAGGCATTTTACCTTTTTTTTATCTGGTTCAGCCTCGGGGTCCCTTTGCGGCTTGAATTTCAGTTGTTAACGAAAGCTTAAACCTAATTGTAACAAATCTAATATATATTCGGCGTAGTTTTTGCTTCACCCATACAAGTTTCTAAACATTACATCGTTAATGAACTAAACATTAATGGAAAACAACTTAAACATCATCTTTGAAATTAAATTATGAGTACGAAAAAAGACAATTCTAGGTGGCTTCATGTTGCTATCTCCTGGGGAGCTAGTATCGTAATTGTTGGTGTATTATTTAAGATCCTGCACATCGGGGGAACTACGGCTAACTACATGATCGGGATAGGACTTGCGGTCGAAGCTTTCTTATTCTTTTTGATGGGATTCAACCCGCCGCCCAAGGAGCCGGACTGGAGCCGGGTGTATCCGGAACTGGACGACAGTTATCAGGGAGAGCTGCCTAACCGGTCTATGCAGGTCGTAAAAGATGTACAGACCGGGCCTTCGGCTACTGCTGCGCTGGACAAGATGTTTGCCGACGCACACATCGAAGCATCGTCGATTGAACGGCTGGGACAAGGACTCCGCGATTTTGGCGAAAAGGTGTCTGCTATTAACAAGCTGTCGGATGTGTCGGTCGCTACCGACGAATTCACGCAGAAGTTGCGTATTGCTACATCTAAATTTGATACGCTCAGCGCGGAGTTTGAGAAGGCATCAGCAAACCTCGTGGCGTTGTCGCGTTCTAATGCCGACGTGCCCAACTACCACGAACAGGTTCACCAGCTTACAGGAAATCTGCAGCGACTCAATACGATGTACGAGCGTGAATTGCAGGACTCTGCGGCACATTTGCAGTCGATGAACAGATTTTACGAAAATCTGAGCAGTACCATGCAGAACTTCAACGAGTCGTTAGATGATTCGAGAGCATTTAAAGAAGAGGTCGGTAAACTGGCTAAAAATCTGAACGCGTTGAATGCTGTTTATGGTAATATGTTGAGTGCAATGAACCAGCCTCGTGTGTAATTCATCCATGTTAAACTTTAATTGAACGAAATGGCATTAGGAAGAGAGACACCAAGGCAACGGATGATCAATATTCTGTATCTGGTGTTGCTGGCCTTGCTGGCCTTAAATGTACCGGACTCTATATTGGACGCTTTTAAAAATATTAATAACAGTTTAGAAACATCGAAATCGAACGTCAACAATTCCGTGCAGCAATTGTTTACAGCGTTTGAGAGTACGAAGCTCAAAGATGAGCCCGCACGTGCACGACCTATATACGAAAAAGCAAAACAGGCACAGGCGATTATTGCGGAACTCAACCAATATATCGATGGTATTAAAGAGGAGTTTGTCGAACAGGGCGGCGGAATTGATGAGAAGACGGGCGACCTGAAAATGCGGGAGAACGAAGACATCGCCCCCAATATGATGATTAATGGGAAGAAAGGCGAAGAACTAAAGAAAAAAATAAACGGTACCCGGCAGAAATTGCTTGCTTTATTGACACCAGAGGAGCAAAAGTCGGTTTCTTTCTCGCTGGAGGCTAACGATCCGGACAAGGCGGTGAACGGTAAGCGCCGGTGGGAGGAGATTAACTTCGGCAGTGGGACACCCCTGACCGCAGCGATGACCATTCTGACGAAAATACAGACCGATGCACAGAATGCCGAATCGGATGTCGTGAAGCTGATATTGGGAAAGATGGATCAGGCAGTGGTCAACCTGGACAGGTTTTCGGCGGTTGCCGTGGCGCCTACATCGTATTTAATACAGGGACAGCCGTATAGTGCCGAAGTATTCCTGACGGCATCGGACTCTAAGTCGCAGCCCGCGATCAGTGTCAATGGTACCAATCTGGAGGTCGTCGACGGCAAAGGGATATACCGCGTGCCAACCAATAGAGAAGGTATTTTTAAATGGTCAGGGATTATCCGCGTAAAACAGACTGATGGATCCTACAAGGAATATCGAACCCCCGAACAAACCTATCAGGTGGCAAGACCTTCGGCGGTGGTGTCGCCGGACAAGATGAATGTGTTGTATATCGGCGTTAACAATCCTATATCGGTATCTGCGCCGGGTACGCCAACGGACAAAATAAAGGTAAGTATGAGCGGCGGAAGCATCAGTGGGTCGGGCGGGAAGTATAATGTCCGGGTGAGCTCGCCGGGCACTGCACGTATTTCCGTAGCGGCCGAAGTGGCGCCGGGTAAAACACAGACCTTGAGTACAACCGAGTTCCGCGTGAAGCGTATTCCCGATCCGATAGCCCAGTTTGGAGGAAAGACCGGCGGATCGATGGCTACTGTGGCTCTGAAAGCGCAGAACGCGGTATTTGCAAAGCTGGAAAACTTTGACTTTGAAGCTTCTTTTAAGGTGACGAAGTTTTCGATGATCGTCGCGAAACCCCGGGCGGACGCAATTGTCCTGTCTACTTCCGGTGGACAGCTTAGCTCGGCCATGAAGGCCGCACTGAACGGTATTGGTCCGGGAACCCGTGTGATTTTTGATAATATCATTGCCGTTGGCCCTGATGGTTCGCCCCGGCAGCTTAACGCGGTAGCGCTGACGGCAAATTAAGTTAGTATTGAGAAGTGAGATATTAGAAGTGAGATGTGAGTAGTTAGAAGTTAGGGGATAGATCGCGATTCGTTTCTCGTGATTAGAAGTCAGAAATTAGGTGTTAGCTGTTAGCTTTACGAATCAGCAACTCAACGGCTTTACGGCTACTATTAGGAGTTAGGGGTTAGGAGTTAGAATAGTTAGATGGGGTTAGAATAGTTAGATGACGCTCGTTGCTATCAAAAACCACTTCACGATTTATAGCCATCTGCCATCCGCCATCTGCCATTCGCCTTTCACTTTACGACTTCACAAATCAACGACTGTACGGCTTTTAGCTTATGGCTGTTGGCGTATAGCTTTTAGCTATCTGCCAATAGCCATCTGCCATTAGAAATCAGAAGTGAGATTTGAGAAGTGAGATGTTAGGGGTTAGTAGTTAGGGGATAGATCGCGATTCGTTTCTCGTGATTAGAAGTCAGAAATTAGGTGTTAGCTGTTAGCTTTACGAATCAGCAACTCAACGGCTTTACGGCTACTATTAGGAGTTAGGGGTTAGGAGTTAGAATAGTTAGATGGGGTTAGAATAGTTAGATGACGCTCGTTGCTATCAAAAACCACTTCACGATTTATAGCCATCTGCCATCCGCCATCTGCCATTCGCCTTTCACTTTACGACTTCACAAATCAACGACAGTACGGCTTTTAGCTTATGGCTGTTGGCGTATAGCTTTAGCTATCTGCCAATAGCCATCTGCCATTAGCTATCAGGATATGACCTCTACGAGGTCAATCTTTACGCTTAGACCCACGGTTAATAGTCATCGGCTAATCGCTATTAGCGACTTTGCGGATTTGCAACTTTGCGAATATGCGACTTCACATATCAACGACTGTACGGCTTTTAGCTTACGGCTGTTGGCCTATAGCTTTTAGCTATCTGCCAATAGCCATCTGCCATTAGCTATCGGTCTCTGTACCTTCTTCCATGGTTCCAGTACCTTGCTCCAGTTCTTGCGATTCCTGCTGATTTTGCATGCGTTGCGACTCTTCAATCTCCTGACGCCGGCGGCGTTCTTCTTCTTCGGCCTGTTTTACGTCCTGCTCGTACCCCTCAAGCGTTTTTTCGTTCACCCCTTTGGGAGCTGTCCAGAGCCGCTTTTTGTAAGCTTCAAGCTTGTCTTCAAGTTCTTGGGAGTTGTCCGTCTGCAAGGCACCTTCTTCCGCTAATTTGGCCTGCTGTAGCATTCCCGGCGATGATTCCCGGACAATTTTGCTTGCGAACTTACGTTGGACAAACAGATCGTCCATGGTCATATCGTAGAGTCCCCGGTCCGGATCGGATATATCCACCTTTACGAGGCTGTAGCGCAGCTGCGGAAAGTATAACCAAAAGGCAGGGGTGGATCCGACGGAAGCCGCCAGTTCGGACGACGTCGTAATATCCATCAAGGGGGCTACACCGATAATCCTCGTTTCCAGTCGGCCACGTTGTTTGTCAAAGAAAATATCTTCTTTGATGCGGAATTTCGTAACGCGCTCTGGGTTGAATTCATTCAGCGCCATCCTGGAATCGATCTGATTTCCTTCGTCGTCAAAGATCGGAACCAGCACGCTGTCCGCAAAACGGGCCATACCGTCCTTAGCCGACAATTTGCCCTTAAAGGAATCGTCCTCAGGACTATATGGCGTCAGCTTTCCGGCTTGTATGCCCTTCATAATGACCTCCATCAACGAGTTTCCGGGGATAGCGTAGATGTAGTTGCGTTCGTCTTTAAGGTCAATGTCCCGCCAAACGCGCTTATAGAACCGGATATTCTTGAGGTTGACCTCGGGATAAGCGAAAGGTACTGCGTCTTCCAGATTGTTAACCTGATAGAAGCCGTCCATGGTCGGGATGGTGTCCATCAAAATTTCGCCCTGCTGCTGCGGGATGCGGGCTGCCTGACCAGTGGTCGTGTCCAGTTGTTGTAGTGCGGTGTCAATCTGCGTCCGCACCGGTATCGTATCTATCTGGGCGGCAACCGGTAAGGTGCCGAAAGCGATGGCCGCCACTATCATCCATGTCTTCATTGCTCTAATGTTTAAAGTAAGCACACTATCTTTCTTTGTCTTGTTTTGTTAAATCAATATTTACGTGTCTTGCTCTGTGCCGTAGGAAGCTCAAAGGCCGACATAACGCAACGGAAGCCTACATAAGAATGTGGCTCGTAATCTACTGCATAGCCCCTGGTTTCACTGTTCAGCTGCTCTCCGTTACCACTCCACGAGCCGCCGCGGATCACCTTGCGCTTCAGGGCATCCGCATCGCGCTCGTCGGCATCATATAAGAGCACAGGGTTGAGGTCGTTGACAAATGCAACAGCCGATGGGCTATACGCATCCAGCGTCCACTCGGCCACGTTTCCGGCCATATTGTAGATACCGAAAGCGTTTGGGGTATAGGATTTAACCGGAACGGTAAACGTTGCGCCGTCCCGCGAGTACGTTCCTTCGCCCTGCTTATAGTTAACGGCCAGCTTCTGTTTTCCCTCCTCTGCATCGATGGTCAGCTTGCTGCCGGCTATGGTGTCGCGCGGATCGAGTTTCCCCTCTGCAGCATATTGCCATTGCGCTTCTGTGGGAAGACTAAATGTGAGCTGGTAGCCACTGAGGTAAGAATTTTTCATCAGATTAGCCATCATTTCTTTACCCCGCCAGTCCGCGTAACCCCTTGCCTGCCGCCAGGTGACCCCCACCACAGGGTAGTGGTCGAACGACTCGTGGGTGAAGTAGTTGGCGTCTAGGGAGGTTAGCTGGGCGTTGGGAAAATCTTTTGACCAAATGTCTTCTGTCGGCATTACCGGAACGGTATCCGTCACATATTCCTGTTTCAGGTTGCCCTTCGTCTTCAGGTAGGAAAAACGGTATTTGACAACTTCGGGGTTAAGCGCTCTCCGCGATCCTCTCGTTGTAATCATTGGGCCGAGCTTCTCGACAATAGCGGGATCTTTGCTTTGCCAGATTGGGGAGATTTTCTTTACCTTTTTCCAGTTGATCCGCCGGCCTTCACCGTCTTCGCTGGCAACATCAAGGAAAAACTGATCGTCGTTTAAAAAGTCGGTTATGGCTACCGAATCAGCTACCCAATTGACAAATGCCCGGTACTGCTTGTTCGTGACTTCGGTCTCGTCGATAAAAAAGGCGCTTAGACTGATATTTTTTCCCACGTTACCGCTGTCTAAGGAACCTTTGAATAAGATGGTTCCCGACGGTACGTATACCATTCCCGGCGGAGGAGGAAGCTTGCCGCCGCGGAAGGCAGATACTTTGGGGGCCTTATATAGATTTTCGGATGAGTTGCAACCGACAAAGCTAATCAGAATAGCCATGCAGATTGCATTATGTATTAACTTTAGGAGCTGTCTTTTCATTATGATCGTCGTTATGTTATGCATATTGTTACCTGGTATGTCGATTATCTCCGTTGGAATAGGCCATACTTCACGCCTAGCGAGATATAACCGTAGTGATCGTTGTTGCGGTTGATTACACCGTCTAGATTGTCGTTGGTGGTAAGATTGTGCTGATAGTTGAGATTAATCGCCCACTTCGGACCATACAAGGTGCGTCCAAAAGGTATATCGAGACCTATATTGATGGGGATAAGCAATTCGAAGCCGTCTAATTTCTGTTCGATCTCACCGCCTTGACTTGCTATGGCATCGCGATAGTCTGGCGCAATAGTATGTTGGATGTCGTTTTTTATAGCGCCGATACCAGCACCTACGTATACATTGGATAGTATCTTGTGAAAGGTGTTGGCTTGTAAATTATAATAGCTGTAGTTATCAGGTATTGCTAAGAATTGGCCTAGTCGTACCTTTGCGTTTCCGTTGAAAGTGAAGTAGCTGTTCTCGAAGTCGCTTTCCATCCGATAGCCACTGAGCGTGCCTTTTTGCACGTGTAGACCAGCCGATATAAACGGGGTAATAAGATAATCTACGTCGATATGCGCTCCAAAGCGGTAGTCTACCGTAGCAAGGTCCGTTAGGTTGAATGCGGTGCCTGCACCGACCCCCACACTTACAGGGCGTGAGAACTGCGCAAACGTGACGTGATAACTACACAGTGTCAGGACTAAAAGAAGGATTTTTTTCATTTTTTTAGCGTTATTTTTCTGCAAATACATGTTTATTGTCGTAGATATTTTACGGTTGATTGTTGATGTCTTTCTAAACCTTTCTGTGTGTAACAAGAATCTTACCAAAAAGTGTTAAAGCAACCGTTTAATGAAGAGATTCGCTGTAAAGTGGTGACGTATATCCGACTTATTCCCGGAAAGGGTTGCGATATCAACAGGGTTGACAGGATGAAACTTTGATGGAGTTTTTGTTTAATATCTGCTTTAATAATGTGGTAAGTTTGTTTTTTTTATTATTATTGCGGCAGTAAGGTAACTAACCGACATTTTTTATTGCGAATTTCTATAGAATCCGCAAAACTAAAACAGATAGTCGGACGGAAAGAAAGAGAGCGTGGCTTTAGATACCACGCTCTTTTTTTGTGATAGCACGCTAAGTCGTACACTTTTCAACCTGTTGCGTGACGTTTTGCTCGCACTAACCCGGAAACCCAAATGATGCAGTGAACAATCTCACGGAAAATATGTATTTTGGTTGAAGTTATTTATTGATCGTATGTCAGTAAATGGAATTGACAACAACCTGATACCATGAAAAATATAGTAATAAAAGCAATAGGACTGAGCGCGGCACTATTGCTGGCGACGGGAACCTTCGCTCAAAAACGGACAGCAAACTACCAGCGCGCCGAGGAAAGCCTTGGTACAATAGCGAAGCTGTATGGCGTGCCGGACGGCAAGAACCTCTTCCGGGAGACTTACCCGTATGACGACACGTATAGCGCCAATTACCTTGGCGGAGGGGAGAATGAAAAAAAGTCTAACCCTTACTCGTACCTATGGCCGTTTTCGGGGAGCCTTTCAGCATATGTCGCGTTGTTTGAGCAGTCGGGAGACCCCGCGATCAGAAAGCACATTGACGACGTTGTACTGCCGGGTCTTGAAAACTATTACGACACGCGGCAACCTGCGGCTTATGCATCTTATGTTAACAGCGCGCCGCTATCCGACCGATTTTACGATGATAACATCTGGTTGGGCATCGATTTCGTAGACCTCTTCCTGAGCACGAAGGACCAAGCCTATCTGGATAAGGCTGTAGAAATATGGTCGTTTGTAGCCAGCGGTATGGACGATAAGCTTGGCGGCGGCATTTACTGGTGTGAACAACGCAAGGAATCGAAGAATACCTGTTCAAATGCACCCGCCGTTGTGTATTTGCTCAAGCTCTTCCAGGCGACCGGTAACAAAGATTATCTGTCGGAGGCAATAGCTTTATACGATTGGACGAAGAAGCATCTGCAGGATCCGGACGATTATCTGTATTGGGACAATATCAATCTGGCCGGAAAGGTTCAGGAAGCAAAATACCCGTACAATACGGGGCAGATGGTGCAGGCAGGAGCCCTGCTTTATAAGCTGACAAAGGAAAAAAAGTACCTGAAGGACGCGCAGGAATCTGCGGCAGCTGGATTAGCTTATTTTTTTGAACGTGATGGAGGTGGCAAAGCCAAATCAAGCTATCCAAGATTAAAGAGAAGCGACAACTGGTTTATAGCCATTATGCTCCGTGGCTACATAGAATTATACCACCAGGATAAGGATAGACGCTATATTGATGCGTTTAAAGCTAATTTAGATTATGCATGGGATGATATGCGCGATAACAGCGGTCTATTCGGAAGAGATTGGACCAAGTCGGTGGAATCGTCGGGCAAGCGATGGCTATTGGATCAGTTTGCCATGGCAGAGATGTTTGCGCGCTTAGCTAAGTATTGAGTAGTTAGTATTGAGATCTTAGAAGTTAGAAGTTAGAAATTAGATTTGAGAAGTGAGAAATTAGACGTGAGATGGGAGAAACTAGGATTAGGAGTTAGGTCTTAGCTTTACGAATCAGCAACTCAACGGCTTTACGGCTACTATTAGGAGTTAGGGGTTAGGAGTTAGAATAGTTAGATGGATTAGAATGGTTGGATGACGGTCGTTGCTATCAAAAACAACAGGCTTTTTATTCGACCCCGTCAGGGTCGTGTAATTGGATACACGGTTTTCTATTGAAATATGACCTCTACGAGGTCAATTGTTGTGCTTAGGCCCACGACTTTACATCTTCACAACTTCACAAATCAACGACTTTACGTCTAATAGCCATCTGCCATTAGCTAACTGCCATCTGCTATCTGCCATCTGCCATCAGCTATTAGCCTCTCACTTCACGACTTCACAAATCAACGACTTTACATTTTAGAAGTGAGAAGTAAGATATTAGAAGTGAGTATTGAGTAGTGAGTATTGAGTAGTGTAGGCTTGTGGCTGTTGACTTATAGCCATCAGCTATCTGCCATCTGCCATCAGCTATTAGCCTCTCACTTCTCGACTTCACAAATCAACGACTTTGCGACTTTGCAAATCAACGACTTCACAAATCAACGACTTTACGTCTAATAGCCATCTGCCATTAGCCATCAGCTATTAGCCTCTCACTTCACGACTTCACAAATCAACGACTTTGCGACTTTGCAAATCAACGACTTCACAAATCAACGACTTTACGTCTAATAGCCATCTGCCATCAGCTATTAGCCTCTCACTTCTCGACTTCACAAATCAACGACTTTGCGACTTTGCAAATCAACGACTTCACCAATTAACGACTTTACAAGTCTGTTTCTCTACGGTAGCGCTGATAACGAGATACGAAGAAGGTACGGGCTCAGTCTGCGCCCGTACCTCTCCAGTACCTCTCCAGTACCTCTTTAGTACCTCTCTAGTACCTCTCCAGTACCTTTTTAGTACCTTTTCCGTACACTCCCCGTACACTCCCGGTACACTCGCTGTACCTTCAACATGTCTAGGTTATATCGATTTGTCCGTTTTTGTAAAGCAAACCTTAAGCCTCGTGGGGATGTCATTACCGCTGTGGGTGTCGCGTCGTCATGTGCTTAAAACCGATAAGCGATGCTGCCCAATATGTTGCGCGGCATCATCGGATTAACCGTGCTCCACCCTTTAAAGTATGTTCGATCCGTCAGATTATTTCCCTTGATGGCTAGCTCATAGTTTTTGTACGTGTAGGATATGCTTGCATTCAGCAAGGTGTAAGAGGGCAACGTAAAGATGCCGGTCGGTACACTGTTTGTGATGATGTTTTCTCCGGCATGGTTAACCCCTATACCGAGGCCGAGACCTTTGATCGCGCTACGCTGTAGGGTATAGTGTAGCCATGCATTGAATAAATTCTTCGGCCCGGCCTCTGTAGGACGTAAATTATTAACGCTTGGCGCTGCTTTTGTGGTTTTACTGTAGTTGTGGCTGTAGCTTAAAAGAATGTTCAGGCCATCAACCGGAGCTGCAGTAAGATCTAGTTCCACGCCGCGGCTCAGCCGTGTTCCATCCTGAACCGTGATGTTGTAGGTTTGCCCATCGTGCTCAATAGACTCGGGGCGGGTCATATTGCTAACCGTGATATCGTAATAGCTAGCCGTCAGATCAAGGCGGTTGTTGAGCAGGCTGGTTTTAATACCCGCCTCCCATTGTTCGGCCTGCTGTGGCTTGAAGTCGCCCGAGACATCCGGCAGCGGCTGGACCACCGGAGCGACATTTCTAAATCCATTTTGGTAGTTGGCAAAAAGTGAGATCTTGTTTTTGACCGCTTCATAAACCAACCCTACGCGGGGAGAGAACGCCGTTTGGCTAAATGTTCCGGTCGTGGTGTCGCGGTCGAAGTCGCGGGTACCCTTATTGTCGAAATAGTCCATGCGAAGGGCCAGGTGTGCGTGAAGGCTAGGTGTTATATCCAGTACGTTTGAGACGTAAGCACCAAAGACCTGCGAGCGGCTACGGTTGTTTGTTTCAGCCCCGTTGGATGCTGCAATGGCAGCGTCGATGCTCGCTGCGTTGAATTTATAATAATCGGGGTCGTCGTAAGAGGTGTTGATCTGATCGACGAGGACGTACGGCGAATTGTGTGTTTCTGCCTGCTGGAAGAGATAATCAGCGCCGATCAATATGCGGTTGCGCATATTGCCGAGCCGGAAGTCGCCGACAAAATTTTGCTGTGCATTGACGGTTTTAGCCACATAATCCTGGTCGGCGGCAAAGCGGTTGATTAAGGTATCATTGCCGGGCTGCAGGAACATCACATATTGGAAATAGCCGTCGGACTTACGGCGGTTGTAATTAAGCGTAGTATTCGATGTCCAGCTGCTGTTGATCCGGTATGTGGCCGTCCCACGGAGATTGGTGGCAGGCGTTTGAAAAGTGACATCGCTGTTGGTATACGACTTGTTAAAATCAAACTGCAGCTCGTCGGGGGTTCGGGCGTAGAGCTGACGTGCGCGGTTTAGGAATACCATCAGCGGATTGGTGGCCTTGCTCTGGAATATCTCGGCCTCCAGATGGAGGTTCAGACGCTCATTGGGTCTGTATAACAAGGAAGGGGCTACAAAAAAAGATTTGTTAAATCCTGCGTCCTGCCAGGTTCCGGTGTGCGTATATGCGGCGTTTACACGGCCAAGGAGCTTGTTGTTACCAGCCAAGGGCCCATGGACATCAGCCGTTAGGCGGTGTTGGCCGAACGTTCCGAAGATATAATTTATGCGTCCGCCTAGCGTGTCTACCGGTTTTTTCGTTACATTGTTGATTAATCCGCCGAAGCCAATGGCTGCGCCACCGTAAAGCGACCCGGAGGGGCCTTTGATGACTTCAATCGTTTCGAGATTGGCGGGATCCGGACTCGTACTGCTGATACTGACGACCCCGTTTACCATAGACGCCTGGGTGGAAAATCCGCGGAGCGTATAATAGGAAACGCCGTCGCCGGGACGGCCTGTGGCCCCCCAGAGCTTATCAACACCCGACACGTTGGCTAAAGCATCATCAAAGTTTGTGTTTACCTGGCTTTGCAACAGCTCCTTCGTGACTACGGTATACGACTGTGGATTTTCAAGGTTCTTGAGCGGCATTTTCGCAACGTAGGGACTACTTTTTCGAGTATATTTATTGATGTTACCAATAACCACGATTTCTTCTAGCGCGGCACTGCTTTCGGAGAGGTGGATATCTGGAAGCATTGTTTTGTTCCCCGCTACTTCAACTGTGCTGTTTCTGGCCTGTAAACCCACGGCGGAGACAGAGAGTGTATGAGATCCTTCGGTGACGTCCTTAAAGACGTAACGGCCGTTGGTGTTGGTGAACGAGGTTTGTCCATGAGGCATTAGTCTGACGGTGATCCCTTCAGCAGGTCGTCCATCGGAAGTGAGCACTCTTCCCGAAACCTCGGTCTTTTGTTGGGCAAGCGTGGCCAGCGGAAGAAGCAGGCAGAGGATGTATAGTATATTTCGCATAAAAGTTATGTTTTTTTTTTATCTTACTCTTATTTGGACTTATTTTAAATTAGTGTAAATGTATCGCTCCGCTGTTACAAATCCAAAAGAAATTTTTCAGGAAAAGTAAGCCTTGATGAAAAGCCGCTCTGAAAGTGGGACGGGTATCTAAAGGGATGTTATGGAATTTTGGATGAGAAGGTACAGATTGATTTGTCCTTCTTTTTTTTAAGCGCTCCTGCTAGCTAAATGGATTTAACCACCCGTTCTGGTGCGTAAAAACCAGCCCGGGACAACGGCGACGGACTTTTCCTATGTCAGCGCCAAGGGCGAACGGCGTCAGCTGCATGAAGGAAAGGCCGACTACAAAATGTTGCTGTTTTACGATCCGACCTGCTCCCATTGCGCAGCGGTGCTGAAAGATCTGATCAGCTCGCGTGATGCGAATATGCTGGTGGAACGTGGCCAACTGGAGGTGGTAGCAATCTGTCCGCAGGGCGATCGGAGCCAATGGGAGGATTACGAGTCTAATATTCCTGCAAACTGGACTAATGGTTTTGATGACAAAGGCGAAGTAATCCGTAAGGGGCTATATAATATACAGGCTTATCCGACAGTCTTCTTGCTGGATAAGCATAATAAGGTGCTGCTCAAGGACGCGCCGCTCGATGTTACATTGCGTTATCTGCTCCAGCGTGTGTCGTAGCACCTTCATAATTCTCACAACGCCGGCGATAGAAAGGATGGGAATTATAAATCTAGACGGGGACTTGTCGCTATGAACTTTCGTAAGTATTTAGTAAATTCAGCAAAATAAACGGAACACGGCTATAAAGGTCGGTACGACTATGAAAAGACATGTGAGGGATACGCTGAAACTGGATAACGAATCGTTTTTTGATGCCGTTAAGGAGTCTCTTCGTGCGGGGAACCGTGTGAAAATCCGTGTCATTGGCGGCAGCATGTCACCTTTCCTAAAACACGGGGAGGAGGTGGTCATCGAGCCAATGGAAGATAGCCATATAAAGGCGGGCGCGGTGGTGTTGGGCGAGTGGAAAAATGGCTGCGTACTTCATCGGATTGTCGGCGTTGGAAACGGTGTGGTCCGTCTGGCCGGGGATAATAATCTCGGACAGGTGGAGTACGTCCGATTCGATCAGTTGCTTGGCCTTGCCACAGGTGTAGCGAGGGATTCTGAGGTGTCGGCTATTGGAACGCCATGGCGTCGGAGGCTGGCACTCACCTGGTATTACGTGCGCCCATTGCGCCGTGTCTGGGCGGGGATATTCAATTTACTGAGTAGAAAGAAATAAACGAAATATGAAGCTACGAAATGATGTGACCCTTAGAAAGGTCGGAAATGAACATATTATTGTGGAACCAAGCCAGGGAATGGTCGACCTATCGACTGTGTTTACCTTAAACGATACGGCGGCTTTTTTATGGAAAGAACTGGATGGCCGGGAGTTTGACAACGATACGGTTGTGGATCTGCTCATTGACAACTATGAGGTAGAAAGAGAAGTGGCTGAGAAAGATGCCGCGGCATTGCTGCAGCATTTCCGTGGTCAGGGACTGATAGTGGATTGATGAGAGAAGAGCGTTCGTTGAACCACGCGATCACGCGTGCATTTTTTGAAGCGCTGCAGAGTGGTTTGTGGAGCCGTAAGCCTGATCCTACGCTGTTTAAGCCACTAACGTCCGACGACTGGGCGAAGTTGTATAAGATGTCGGCTCTCCAGACGGTAGAAGGTGTCGTGTGTGACGGACTGCAGCAGCTGCCCGCCGAAGCATTGCCTCCGAAAGGCTTTCTGATGAAGTGGATAGCCCGTCTGCAGCAAATTGAGGAGCGGAACGCATGGATGAATGGTATCATCGCCGATCAGGTGACCTTCTTTACACAACACGGGCTGCATCCGATATTGCAGAAAGGGCAGGGGGTAGCACAGTTTTACGATCGGCCCTCGAGCAGATGCTGCGGCGACATCGACTGGTACTTTGGCGGTAAGGACGAATATAAAAAGGCGGCGCTGTTGATGCAGCAACATGGGCAGGAGTTTAAATTCGGACATGGCTATAGTTCATCGTACAAATGGAAAGGATGCGAAGTGGAGCACCATCAGGCGCTTATCGAGCTGCGCAATCCGTTGGTGCAGCGTTTTTTGACGAATTTGTCCCAGCGGAGAGCTTATGCTCCCCAACAGGTAATTTTTCAGGGTGTTCCTACTTCCGTGCCCCATCCCTTTCAGAATATTATTTTGATTAATGCCCATATTTTAAAGCATATGGTGGTGTACGGGGTCGGTGTCCGGCAGCTATGTGATGCAGCACGGCTGTATGATGCTGTAGGCCAGCAGCTGGATCCCGTGACACTGAAGGACACGTACCGAAAATTAGGAATGTTGAAATGGATTTATAGTTTACATGATGTCCTGGTAAATTATATAGGACTCGATCGGGGAAAGCTCCCGTTCGACCATCAGCCCGCCGACAGCCGGGCGGATTGGATGATGGAGGATATTTTACGGGGCGGGAATTTCGGTATGTATGATACAGACGACGAAAAGAAAGTCGGTCATCTTAAGAAAAGTGAGCGTGTACGTAAATTTTTTCACCGTTCCAGCAGCATGTTCCGGCTGGCGCCGGGAGAGACGTTCTGGTCTCCCTTTACGATTTGTTTTTCGAAAATACACCGTTAGTACCGCACGTTGGAAGGAACATTCACATATCACACGAAATGGGCCTGGCGGTTTGCAAAGCCCTATCGTGCACAACTGTTTTTGTATTTCGTGCTCGAACTGCTGACGCTTGCCTTAGGACTGTTATTTATCTGGTGGTCGAAAAGAACCATAGATTATGCCGTTGCAAATGATACGGCCGCCATGAAAGGGGCTTTAGTGTATGCAGTCTGCAGCGTGGCATTGGGTATGGGGATCAGTCTATACGCGGCCTGGCTGAACGAGCGGACGCGCGCGCGCATGTTGATCAACCTTCAGGATCAAGTGGTGTACACACAGATGCGGGCTACCTGGGGACTGACAAAAAATTGGCATACAGGCGACATCATGGTACGGGTGCAGACCGACTGTCAAGACGTGGTGCAGGTTGTCGGAAACTCGGCAATAGCTGCCTTGGTTACGGTCTTGCGGATTCTGGCAGCTACCGGTTTCCTGTGGTGGATGGATCCGATGCTGGCTGTTTTGCTGTTGGCTATTTCTCCGCTGATGGTTTTCTCCAAACTCTATTTCCGCCGGTTCAGGAGATTAAATCAAGCGCTGAAGCAGGCGGAGAGCAAGCTGGGAAATGTCATTCAGGAAAATCTCCGGTTCCGCCTCTCGATCCGGGCACTCAATCTGGATGCCCTGCGCTGGCAGAAGATAGAGGAAAGCCAAGAGGGGATATATGCCATGAAAATGAGCGTTCTTAATTTCTCTACGGTGTCCAAAACCCTGATGAATATTGTTGTGAATACCGGCTTCCTGGTAACTTTTGCATGGGGTGTCTTCTATGTTGAAAAACAATGGTAGCCCTTAATTATTTCACATTTTTATATCTATAGGCACAAAAAGGTGTCTGTATGTCAAAAATAGG
>NZ_VNHX01000031.1 GCF_008124885.1 Sphingobacterium allocomposti | reverse complement strand
TTGCAAAAATATCTTCCGGAAAAAGACTCGGACTATTGGATGGTAATGCTTTGAATAGTATGTTTGCCATATTGTTTGGGTACACCTAAAAATAACCATTTTTTAGGACAAACAATAAAAATCCCCGACACTTTCACGTATCGGGGATTCCTTTTTAAAAAAAGGCTTTTTAGACAACCTCTTTTTTTATGCGTTGCCATCGGATATATCCCGTCGCACACATGGGCTTATGCATATGGGTATGTGCTTTTCATAACAAGCATTAAAAGGCCGTATTACTTTTTTGGCGATATATTGTCTATGAAATTGTTGCCATTCTATCCTGCCTTCACTCGCTAGTTCCCATTCAAAATTCATAATTTCATAACATAGTTTAGGTCTGAAGCTCAAAGGGTTTTAAATACTTTTGTGGCTGTTGTTGCATGCCGTACATTTGTTCAATACACCTACCAACTTATGACGTGTTCAAAGCTGTCTGATGAAAAACTGGCCAGAGCCCTTACTGATGGATCTGTGGACGCTTTTCGTTCATTATATGATCGATACAACAGATCGGTCTATGCCAACATTCTGAAGATAGTGAAACAGCCCGAGTATGCTGAGGATATCCTCCAGGAGGTGTTTGTTGCTTTGTGGGAGTATCGGGCCAAAATTAAGTCTAACCAATCGGTAGGAGGCTGGTTATTCGTTGTGAGTTTTAACAAAGCCACGACTTTCCTGAAAAAGAAGCTTCGGGAGTCGCTCGATTACATAGAGGAATACACCGATTACGAAGACATCCTACCGGAAGAAGCTGTCAATGAAGATCATTATCTCGCCCAGTGGATGATTGTCGAGGAGGCAGTCAACGCTCTTCCCGCCCGTAAAAAGGAAGTGTTCAAACTTTGTCGTTTTGAAGGAAAGACAAAAGAGGAGGTTGCTTCCATGATGGGGCTGTCTACGGTTTCCGTGAAAGACTATCTGAAACAATCCAACCGTGCGATTAAGGATTATATCACACTCAAATATCCCCACCTTTATACTCTCGTTGTCCTTACAGGGGCTTTTTCAGATAAATTTTAATTTTCTTTCCAAAAAAGCATCCCCTTTTTCGGCATATTGAAGTATTTAATAATAGAGAGCCGGATAGCCCTGCTCCCCATTACCGGAGTTTATCCCGTAAACAGGAAAACGTATTTAAGAATAAATATCCATGGATAGGATAACATATCTGATCGAGAAATTCTGGCAGGGAAAAGCTACTGCCAAGGAGAAGCAGGAGATCCTTCGGTATTTGGAACAGCATAATCCAGCCTGGAGACACCGTATGGAGCAGGCATTTATGGCTGCGGAACCATCAGAAAGCGATTTAAAGGCAGAACGCGCAGAAGAAATTTTTACGCAGATACAGTCCGCTGCAGGGATCAGTGAGAAGAAGCCTATTTCGCTGCTACAGCGTATCCGGCCTTTTGTCCGCGTTGCGGCAGCCGTCATACTGCTGATTTCCGGCTGGATAGTTTTTAAGCATTTAGACGACAAAGAAGCCCGGCCCGCAACAGCTTATACGCCTGTTTCCGTGCCGGACACAATTGTGCATAGAAACGTAAATAAAGAAGATCTCGTTGTCCGCTTGGAAGACGGCTCTACCGTGTCTTTAACATCGGGAAGCTCTATTGCTTACCGATCTCATTTCGATGTGGACAGACGTGAAATCTTTTTAGAAGGAAAGGCTACATTTAAAGTGGCGAAAGATAGCCTAAGGCCATTTACCGTTTGGGCAGAGGGATATGCCACGACAGCTTTAGGAACGACGTTTTCAGTCAGTGCCTATCATACTGAGGTCTTTACGGTAAACCTGATGTCGGGCAAAGTCGTTGTTCGCTCTTCTCCTAAAAGTTCGGTCGCCCTTTCGGACGTATATTTGAAGCCCGGAGAGGAACTTCGTGTTAATCCGGTAAGCGGCCGCTGGGCCGTTTCTAATAAAAACATGGTGCCTGAGCGCTTGGATAAGGAACAGCTGTTGCCAGCGGGGACGGACGATAAGACCGAAGATTCCGGGGATAACCTGCTGGCGTTCAACAAGACTTCCCTCGACGAGGTCTTCCGCCGCGTTGCCCGGAAATATGATGTCGATATAGACCTGTCCAATGTGGATATACGTCAGCTGTCATTTACCGGTAAGTTTCAACCTACAGATTCCCTGAATGTTGTGATAGGTATTATATGCAATATGAATGATTTAATTTATCATGAAGAGGGACGTAAAATTCGCATAGCAAGAAATAATTAACAAATGACGATATGAATAAAAAATGTGGATCGGCCCGAGCGGGCCGGGAGGAACCGTTTTGTCCAATTTTTAATGTTAAAAAATGAAATACGTGTTATGAACCAAAAGAACAGATTATTATGTATGATGAAGCGATCCATGATCATACTACTACTGATGCCTTTCGTCTCAGTCGCTCAGCAGTCTGCTGTCATCCGGGGCACGGTAATGGACAGCGGGGGACAACCGTTGGCCGGTGTTACCGTGGAGGTGATGGACGGCGTCCAAAACCGGCGCTTTCAGGCGTCGACTAATGATAAGGGAATTTTCTCCCTCGGGGGGCTGACTGCCGGGAAATCCTACGACGTGACTTTCAATAGACTGGGATACGAGCGGTATGTCGAACGCGGCTTTTTGGTCCGTGCCGGCGATAACAATTCCTTGCTTGTTCGGATGTCTGTGGGAAGCGAAAAAGTAGATGAGGTTGTGGTTGTTGGATATGGAACACAACGGCGCGCACTTGTGACAAGCGCCATTAGTAAAATGAATGTCGATGAGTCTACATTGCGGCCCGTAAGCAGTCCGGCCCAGTTGTTGGATGGGCGTATTGCAGGTGTATCCACCGCGACGGGATCGGGCAATCTTGGAAGTGGGGAACGTGTCAGCATCCGGGGAATATCTTCACTAAGTGCCAGTAACGAGCCCTTATATGTCATTGATGGTGTGCCGATTACCAATACCAATAGTAATCTCTACGATTTCGGTGAATCGATGAGCTCGCTGGCTACTCTTAATATCGCCGATATTGAATCTGTGGAAATATTGAAAGATGCTGCTTCAGCGGCTATTTATGGTTCGAGGGCAACAAATGGTGTGGTGGTAATTACGACCCGGTCCGGAAAAGAAGGGCGCGCCGATATACGGCTTAATGTCAACGGCGGAATGACCAAGTTTCCGTATCTGCATAAAATAAAGATGGCTGACTCAGAATTGTATGTACGCGATTTCAACGAGGGGATAGCCAATTACAACCAACAATACGGATTGCGGATAGGCGATTCGGGATATAAGCGGCCCATCTCCAATCCGTTTGGAAACTTACCCGATACTGACTGGATGGATATCATTACTCAGACGGGATCCTTCTTCACCGTCGATGCTGCCGTTTCGGGGGGAACACAAAAAATGAAGAACTATTTCGCAGCCAGCTATACAACGCAGGAAGGTGTCATTAAGACCAACTCCATGGATAAAGTTAACCTGCGGGCAAAGATGAGCTACGAAGTGGCCCCATGGTTGGAAATCGGAACCAATAATTCAGCAAACTACGTACGGAACAACCAAGTGCCGGGGGCTACGCTGGGGACGACCATTATCGGACGTGCAATTCAGCAGCGCCCTTTCGACAGACCCTACAAACCCAATGGAGACTACTATGTCGGGGGTACAGATGAGCTCGTATTTCATAACCCCATGCAGATTCTCCATGAGCAGACTGCTTATATAGAAGATCTACGCTATTTAGGTAACTTTTTCGCCACACTCAAATGGAAGGATAAGCTTTCATGGAAGTCCTCTTTTAATGCAGATGTTACCCAGACGTATGACCATACATACTATAATGAGCGTCATCCCTACGGGCTTGGGATTGGCCGGTTGTTAGACCGTAATAGGTTGATACGAAATTATCTAATGGAAAATGTACTGACATATAACGACAAGTTCGGAGATCTTTCTTTGAATGCTATTGCGGGACACTCCTTTCAAAAGATAGCGACCCGCACAACGTATATAGACGCCAGAGGATTCCCTTCTCCGTCTTTTGTCGTCGCTAGCGCTGCGGCAGAGACCATGTCGTCTTCCGGATTGGGTATTTACACACTCGAATCGTACTTTGGGCGCGCGACCCTTTCGTATCTGGACCGCTATATCCTTACCGGTACACTGCGCACCGACGGATCGTCCAGGTTTGCCAGAGAAAACCGCTGGGGTTGGTTCCCTTCGATATCGGCCGGATGGAATATCTCCGAAGAGGAGTTTATGCAGGGAAGCGGTACCGATCTGAAATTCAGAATGAGTTATGGACGAACCGGCAACCAGGATGGATTGGGCAGTTATGTTTACCAGGCGTTGATGGCAGGCGGTTTTAATTACGGCGGTAATAGTGGTATAGCTGTGACGACTTTCGGAAACCGTGATCTCACCTGGGAGAAGGCCGGACAGTATGATGTGGGGTTTGATATCGGTCTGTTCAACGGAAAAGTAAACCTCATGGTAGACTGGTATCAGAAAAACACAACGTCGTTAATTTACTCTATGCCCGTGCACGCGACTACCGGCGTTACTTCAATTACTACCAACATCGGTTCGATGAGGAACCGGGGGGCCGAATTAACACTCAATACACATTTCAATTTTGGGCAGTTCCAGTGGCTATCCCAGTTCAATATCGCTACCAACAAAAATAAAATTACGTCCCTTATAGGCGATAACGAGCCAATAAGCATCGGTGGAAACCGTGCTTTGCAAGTTGGTCAGGAGATCGGCGCGTACTTTTTGTTCAACATGGAAGGTATTTATCAATACGACGGGGAAGTGCCGAAGGAGCAGTACGACATTGGAATACGTGCCGGCGATGTGAAGTGGCGGGATGTCGACGGAAACGGGATCATAAACGACAACGACCGCGTGGTTATGGGATCGTCCAATCCGGATTTCTTTGGTGGGTGGAATCATACATTCCGTTATAAAGGATTTTCCCTGGACGCATTTTTCTCCTATGTCTATGGAAATGACGTCTATGCACAATGGCAGGTAGACGTTGCCCGCGTGGGTCACCGTAACGCCGTATTAAAGGAGTACGCCGAAAACCGCTGGACAGGACCAGGCTCTACAAATAAGTACCCGCGCCCGATAGACGGCGACATCAATAATGCGCGGAACTCGGATCGTTGGTTAGAAGATGGCTCCTTTATACGGATGAGGACGTTGACACTGAGTTACAATTTCCCTAAACAATTGTTGGGCAAATACCGCGTAAAGGGATTGCGGGCTTTTCTTCAGGGAGACAACCTGTTTCTGATCACAAATTATCCGGGATGGGATCCTCAGGTTAGTAACAATATGGACCCTCGTTTCTTTAGTGTAGACACATTCAATGTGCCTCAGCCACGAACTTTTACGGTAGGACTGAATGCAAACTTTTAAATATAAAGTAATGAAAAAATATATATTAGCGATGTTCGTTTTGACATTATGCGGCGCATGTTCTAGCCAACTGGAACAATTTTCGTTCACCGCGATTTCTCCCGATGCAGTCGACATCCGGGATGTCCCAGCTGTGCGGTATGGGATGTACAACAGCGTTCAGAACGATCCTACGGTGCGATCGTTTATCCTGTTTGACATGCTCGGAGGGACTATACAATCCAATACGGGTACATCCCGCGACCTGATAAACGCTACGTTGAGTCCGTTGAACGCCACGATAAGCTCAAGTTGGAACGGTTACTTTAGTGCGCTCTATCAGGTGAATAACATGCTGGACGTGGCCAACCGTTTCCCAGAAGCGGAGCTCGCCTCATTGTCCAAAGGCGAGGCCCACTATTTCCGTGCATACATCTATTTTTGTCTGGTAACCCGCTGGGGTGGCGTACCCATATTGCGAAATAACACGCTGGAACGCGTATCGCGTGACCCAATAAATGCCGTATGGGCGTTTATCGAAGAGGACCTTGATGCTGCCGCCAGCCTGTTGGGAACGGCTTCAAGCTACTACTACGTGTCCCGCGACGCAGCGATCGCGCTCAAAGCACGCGTGTTGCTTAGTCAGGGAAAAAAGCAACAGGCAGCCGAACTGGCGGAGAGCTTAATCACGGGAGGCGCTTACCGGTTAGACTCTTTCGAGCGTATATTCCGTAATACAGCCAATACGGAGATCATTTTTGCCTTTCAGAACCGCACCGAAGAATCCAGTATCAATATTAGTGATCTGTTTTATACGTATGGGCATCCCAATAGGGGACAGGGGGCGTACAAGCCGACGCCGGAGACCATTGCACTGTTCGCCGACGAGGATAATAGAAAGGCCATATCGTTGATCAATATCGCCGGAACAGAATGCATCAACAAATATCCGAGTGGGCAAACCGGACGCGATCCTTTTATTGTTTCCCGAATAGCGGAAATGTATCTGATCAGTGCCGAAGCACAAGGACGGTCACTGGGAGTTGGTCGGCTGAACGAATTGAGACGGTTCAGGGGGCTGGCGGATATTTTCCCTGCCAACGATGAAGACTATCTAACCGCCATACTGAACGAAAGAAAGCGGGAGCTGCTGGGCGAGAACTTTATGTATCACGACCTGGTGAGAACTGGCAGAGCACAAGAAGAGTTGGGGTTGCTCAACCATCAGCACGTACTGCCCATCCCCGGCAGAGAGCTGCAGCTTAATCCCAATCTGGAGCCCAACCCAGGTTATTAGTAAAATTGACTGGAGGTGGAATAAAATATAAACTGATGAATAAGATAAAAAATATATGGTGGATGACGATAGCGGCATCGCTCGTCCTCCTTCAATACAGCTGTGATAAGAACGAGTATCAATTCGAATATAAGGCAGAACCTAAAACCGAAGTCGGTAGGAAGTTGGTCGAAGGGACCAATCTTTTTGCCCAGATATTCGCGGATACCATGTATACGGTAACAGATGGCGTTATTGCCAGCGAAATAGAATACCTATCACAAAAGGGATTGGCGATGAAGATTTTCATCTTCGATGTCGATCTTAATCATCCGAATGTGGCTATTGTCGCTTCTTCCCCAAACAACACGAACGCTTTTGCCATGCAACCCATGACAGAACAGGCGCTTAACGCAGATAGCGAGGCCAACCGCGTGTGGGCTGGTATAAACGGGGATTTTTATAATATGGATAACGGCACGCCACGGGGCATATTTTATAAAAAGGGTGTTGCGCTGCGCACAACATTTGATAGCGGAGACAGAAGCTTTTTCGGAATCGGCGGCGATGGGCGCGCGTTTGTGGCGACCAGAGATCAGTATCCGGACATCGCTGCTACCGGCATCATCAAAGAAGCCGTCGGAGGTGGTGCAACGTTGGTGCGCGACGGGCATGTGCTTACGCATACCGATAATACTGTGGAGCCACGTACGTGTATCGGCGTTTCGGCCGATGGAAAGCGTGTGCTAATGATGGCCGTTGACGGTCGGAACTTCTGGTACTCCAACGGGATGCTGTTTGAAGAGCTAGGGCACTGTTTGAAAGCACTGGGTGCTGAAAACGGTATCAATCTTGACGGGGGAGGCTCTACGACATTCTTCATCCGCAATACGCCCGGTTTTACGGAAAACCGCTTTGAAGTACGGAACTGGCCTTCGGATAACGGGGGAAAGGAGCGTGCTGTAGCGAACGGACTATTGATTATTTCTGAATAAAGACAAGTTAAGAAAGTACCATGAACAAATATATAAATCATAAGATCAGTCTACTCCTGGTGTTGCTACTGAGCGTTTGCTTTTCCTGCTCCAAAATCGACGATTTGGGCAGTTTTGATCCGAAGGATCCTAGCCTCTCTTTAGAAACAGATGTCATTGAAGTCAGTAAGGAAGGGGGGGAATTTTCGATCCGCGTGGAATCCAATCTGCCGTGGCGCGCAAAAAGTAATGCAGACTGGATAACGTTCTCGTCTGAAAACGCTCTATCCAGCGGCGATATCGCGTTCAGCATCACGAGGAACAGAAGCACAGACCAAAGGGCCGCGGAAATTACCGTCTGGATTACCAAAGACTACGAAAAGAAAATACGGGTGGTTCAGGCGCCCGCAGAGCTCAGCGACCTGGTGACACACTTCTATGTGAAGACTTCGGGAACCCAGGAAAATACGGGACTTTCCTGGGACGAGGCCACGACATTGGACAACGCGCTGGAGGAAGCTGTTCCGGGAGACGTCATTCATATTGCTGCGGGTACGTATACCCCAACAAAGACAATTACCGGTGGCAGTGCAACCAACGCAGCAGACAAGACCTTCGAAATACATAGTAATATCAGCCTGATCGGTGGGTATCCAGCCGATGCATCAGCGGGAGCGGTGTCTGATCCAACGTTGCACGAAACGATCCTGAGTGGAAACACCTCTGCTGGAAAGGTATATCATACCGTTGCCATAACAGCTGCGGTCCAGGCCGGACAAAAGGTTGTTTTGCAAGGCCTTTCCATCAAACATGGACAGGCGGCTAGCAGTGGGACAGGCCACGTTACCCTTAACGGAGCCCAATATTACCGTTTTTATGGTGGAGGGCTGATCGTAGCCCGCTCGGTTGTCGATGTCATAGATTGTGAAATATCAGAGAACACGACAGGCTTTCATGCTGCAGGTGTGTTTGTCTTTTCGGGAGCTACTGTACGGTTTGAACGTTGCGCCATTAAAAAGAATAGCAGCACGCACAATGGCGGCAATGGTGGGGGTATATTTAACGAGGCGGCAACGGTATACTTTAATAATTGCGATATCTCCAGTAATACGATCAGTGGTGTAGGTGCAGGAATTTATGCGTTCAGCAGTACCCAGCCCACGTATACATATGTTTACAACAGTACGATTGCACATAACAATAACGATGCAGCGGGCCTTAGCCAGACTCGCCGTGGAGGTGGCTTCTATGGACGGGAGCGCTCCGTGTCCGTGATTGTTAACTCCACTTTTTATGGGAATAGCGGTGGTCATGGGGCGGGAATTAGCCTTTACGGCACAGCAGCTGCCCCATCACGGTTAGATATAATAAGCACAACGGTTACCGGAAATAGAGCATTTAACAACGGAGGCGGCATTGAACTGACGTCCAACACAACCCTCCGTGTGTTCAACTCGATATTATCGGGTAATTCGGCCGGCAATGGTGGCGATATATTTATAGGCTCCGGTGCCAACCCGGTACTTACCTCAAGTGTCCGCGGCAACCAGCTACTGGATAATAATGGTGCCGTCGTCGCTGGTCAGACCTTTGATTTTGAAACAATGCTGGGCAATTTCGGATATAACGGAGGACACACCGAAACGGTATTGTTGTCCCAAGGCTCGCCGGCAGCGACCTTGGGTATGTCGGCAGCTCAACTAGAGAGTTTAGGCGATACATATAATCCTGTGATACCAGCTGAAATAACGGCCTATGACCAACATGGTAAATCGCGTAGCGGCAGCACGGCGATAGGGGCGGTTGTCCCGCAGTAATTTTCTGCTGGGAAGCACAGCCGTTGCTCCAAAGCTGATACCAATCCCCTACACCCTGGTGCGTAGGGGATTTTTTTATTCAGTATCCAACGAAATCGTTATCGTGAAAAAAGTGGTACAACCGCCTTGAGAGTGGATAAAAAATAGTTAACATTGGATGTTATAAACTTACGGCCATAACAGCATAGCGTACGCATGTTCCAACATAGACACGCACGCCTGTATTCCACACGGCGTTAAAGAGAAAAATGCAGCGTTCATGAGTACACGTGGTTGCAATACGGATGAATAACCGAAAGAATAAATAACTATTTATACATGAATATTTTAGAAAGATTCTCGTTAAAAGGGAAGGTAATCGTGGTGACGGGTGGCACCGGCATCTTAGGAAAAGCCTTTGTCAAAGGTTTAGCCGAAGCGGGAGCCAAAATATGTATCATCGGCAGAAGCCAGGAGAAGGCTGCCGAACGCGTGAAACTGGTGGAAACCCTCGGTGGCGATGCCCTGGCCGTTGTTGCCGATGTTATGGATGAGCACTCTATACGCGAAGCGAAAGAGCGTATCCTGGAGAAGTGGGGGACAATTGACGGGCTGGTAAATGCCGCCGGCGGAAATATTCCAGGAGCGACGATCGCGCCGGGAGATAGCATCTTTGACAACAAAATCGGCGATACAATAAAGGCGATTGAGCTGAATCTGTTTGGTACCATTATTCCGACCATGATCTTCGGAGAGGTGATGGCAGAGAAAGGTACGGGATCTATTATCAACATTTCGTCGTTGGCAGCAAGCCGTCCCATCACGCGGGTGTTAGGCTATACCGTTGCCAAACACGGTGTCGACGGGTTTACCAAGTGGATGGCTACCGAGCTTGCGCTGCGGTACAGCAACAGGATCCGCGTGAATGCTATCGCGCCCGGGGTGTTTTTGACGGAGCAGAATCGTACGTTGTTGACCAACGAGGACGGAAGCTATACCGAGCGTGCCGACAAGTTCGTGCAGAATACGCCGTTCCAGCGTTTGGGCGATCCGTCGGAGCTAGAAGGTACATTGGTTTATCTATTGAGCGACGCCTCAGCCTTCGTTTCGGGTGAGACCATTTTTGTGGATGGCGGGTTTAATAGTTGGTGTGGCGTTTAATAAGGTAAAAAGATGAAATACTTAAAACAGACATGGCGTTGGTACGGGCCAAACGATCCTGTATCGCTGCAGGACGTCAAACAGGCTGGGGCTACTGGAATTGTTTCGGCATTACACCATATTCCACACGGAGACGTATGGCCTAAGGAAGAGATACGCGAACGTAAGCGGATCATTGAGGATGCAGGATTGGTATGGTCGGTGGTAGAAAGCGTAACGGTACATGAATCCATCAAGACGAGGGCAGCAGACGTCGAATATTACTTGGATAACTATCGAAAGACATTAAAAAACCTAGCCGAATGTGGCATAAAGACCGTATGCTACAACTTTATGCCTGTTTTGGATTGGACAAGGACACAGCTGGATAAGGTGATGAAGGACGGTTCAAAAGCATTATATTTCGACTGGGTGGACCTCGCGATCTTCGATATCTATATTTTAGAACGCCCCGACGCACCTGCCGCCTATCCGCACGGCGTCGTCGAGGAAGCGCAGGCCCGCTATGCAGCTTACAACGACGACATGAGAAAACACCTACAGTCGAATGTACTGATGGGAATTCCGGGGGAGAAAGATCCGTCTCTGGAGGATCTACGGAAAAGTATTGCTGTCTATGACGAAATTGGATTCGAGGGTCTGCGCGAAAATCTGGTCTATTTCCTGTCGTCAATAGCCGACGTCTGCGAAGAAGCGGGCTTAAAGATGACCATCCATCCTGACGACCCGCCATATCCTATTTTGGGATTGCCCCGTATTGCTAGTAATATTGAGGATTTTAATTACATAATAAGAGCAGTGGATAGACCGTTTAATGGTGTTTGCTTCTGCACGGGCTCGCTCGGCGCCGGCCCCCGGAATGACGTTCCGGCGATGTTCCGATCGGTCAAAGACCGCGTGAATTTTGTTCATCTGAGGAATGTGAAAAGAGACGAACAGGGAAACTTTTACGAATCGGATCATCTGGAGGGCGATGTCGACATGTATGCGGTGATGGAGGAACTGGTTGCCGAAAACCAAAAACGGGAACATCCGATTCCTTTCCGGCCAGACCATGGACACCAGATGTTGGACGATCTGCATAAGGTGACGAATCCGGGTTACTCAGCCATCGGCCGTTTGCGCGGATTGGCAGAACTGCGTGGATTAGAGCTAGGCGTATTGCGCAGCAAACATTAGTGGCGACACAGCAGCTAATAGTTAGCTCCGATTGGTCACGCTTTACCTACGGTTGAGCGGCGGAACTGAATAGAGGTGGGCAGTTTTATATCTTCCCATGCTATTTGGTTCCGATGTCTTTTATTGATGACTTCTACGAGTTTGTTTACACTAATCTCCCCAATATCTCTCGTCGGTTGGCGGATGGTGCTGAGCGAAGGATTTAGGGAAAAGGCGAGATCCGTATTGGCGAAACCAATGACTGCGAGCGTCTCCGGAACGGCGACTCCCATTTTAGCGAGAACCCCTAGCAGGTGCGTTGTGATGGTGTCGGCAACACCAACGATAGCGTCCGGCGGAAAGGGGAGGCTCAACAGCCGCTCTATATGGCGTTCCATATCGATGTGCAATTCCGAAATGCTGCTGACATTGCAGTGGACGATATATTCGGTGTCAATCGGAATATCGAATTCCTGATGCGCCCTTTCATACCCCGATAAACGTATCGCCGAGATTCCCTGTCGCGCCCCGCAAAAGACGGCTATTCTTTTGCGGCCAATGTCTAACAGATGCTTGCAGGCGCTGTACGTTCCCTCTGCGTTTAGAACGCCTATCTTATG
This sequence comes from Sphingobacterium allocomposti, assembly GCF_008124885.1. GTDB lineage: Bacteria > Bacteroidota > Bacteroidia > Sphingobacteriales > Sphingobacteriaceae > Sphingobacterium > Sphingobacterium allocomposti. The sequence continues at coordinate 31,503 of NZ_VNHX01000031.1, read as the reverse complement.
TGTTTCAAGCGCATAGTTGGTGCGATCAAAGATGACTATGGGTGTGTCTTCCATAATTTTTCCCGCGAGCTCGATATTGGAGCTTTCATGGATCGGACAAAATAGAATACCGTCGACAGCTTTATCCAACATAGATTGCAAAGCCTGTTTCTCTAGCTCTTCATCTTCCATGCTGTTCATGATGACAATGCGGTAGTGATGCTGACTTGCCGTCTGCTGCATCCCCTCCAATATCTGCGATTCGAATGGGCTCGTCATCTTCGGTAGAACGACACCTAACGTCTGCGTTTTTCCGGTTTTTAAGGATTGGGCAAGTACATTCGGCTGATAGTTGTGTTTTTTTGCGAACTCCCGTACTCTCTTCTTTGTCGCTTCACTGATCTCATAGCTGTCGTTTAATGCTTTCGACACCGTTGAAACAGACATATTTAAGGCCTGTGCTAAGCTTTTTAATGTCGTCCTACCCATAGGTGGTTATCTAAGGTCTACAATCTCGTAAGACGGATAATCGCTCTTGTTAAACGTGAAATTAGATGGCGCGATACGGTGGTTCACATACAAAGTCTGGATGGTGTAGGTGTATTGTGCCCCACCCTTATCTAGAATCTGCACATCATGTATATGCATATTTTTATTGATACGTAATCGGATTGTCACATAATTGGTCCGCGTATCAACGGGCGTAAGTTCTACGACATTAAGTATCTCGGAGCCCACGCGTTCATTCCCTTTACTGCTGTATTTAAATCCGGTCTTGTAAAACGTGAAAAGGGTACTCGGTCCAATCGAGGTCTCTGTTCCGCTTTCGGCGTCGCCGATCTGGACTTCCTTATCTGTTTTTAAGACGGACCAAAGTGTCTTGCCGTCGCTGATGAGGTCCTGGCTATTCAGCTGTATGCGGTATTGATTTTTCGGTTTGTTCAAAAATAATACACCTTTTTCCTGATGCGCGTCGCCTTGAGTCTGCTTAGCCGAAAAAGTAAAGTTCGACTGGATCGTCGTATAAGCATCGTATTTTTTCGATACCTGATCCAAAAGCTTCTTTGCGGCAGCGTCTCCCTGTGCAAAACCTGTCAGGCAGCTCCATATCAGAGCTACCAGAACTGCTACGTTTCTTTTCATGTTAATCGTTGTTTCTTAACGTCTCCAAATATTGTTCCAACGAATATTCGTCTGGATAAAGCACTTCTCTGGCCTTACTGCCCTCAAAAGGACCGACTATGCCAGCGGCTTCCAGTTGATCGATAATTCGTCCAGCTCTGTTGTAGCCCAACTTCAGTTTACGTTGAATTAACGATGTGGATCCCTGTTGATGCATCACAATGAGCCGCGCAGCTTCTTCAAACAGCTGGTCACGATCGCCCATGTCGAAGTCCATGCTTCCGCTGCCTTCGCCGTTTTCATCGATATACTCCGGCAACAAAAATGCCGACGGATATCCACGTTGGCTGCCGATGTAATCCGAGATCTTATCCACTTCGGGAGTATCCACGAACGCACATTGTATACGGGTCAGGTCGCTTCCCGTGGCCAACAGCATGTCGCCACGTCCAATAAGCTGATCAGCCCCGCCGGTGTCCAATATTGTCCGCGAGTCTACCTTGGAGAGCACGCGGAAAGCAAGACGGGCAGGGAAGTTAGCCTTAATCGTACCTGTGATAATATTGACGGACGGGCGCTGCGTCGCGATAACCAAGTGTATCCCGACAGCCCGCGCCAGCTGGGCTAAACGTGCGATTGGCGTTTCCACCTCCTTGCCTGCAGTCATCATCAAATCAGCAAACTCATCTACTACCAGAACTATAAAAGGTAAGAATCGATGCCCCTCCTCAGGGTTTAATCGCCGGTTGATAAATTTCGCATTATATTCCTTCAGGTTACGCACCTGGGCATTCTTTAACAGGTCGTACCGCTGGTCCATCTCTATACATAGGGAGTTCAGTGTGTTGATAACCTTCTTGGTGTCCGTAATGATCGCGTCTTCCTCGTTTGGTAGTTTTGCCAGGAAATGCCGTTCGATCTTTTTAAATAGCGACAACTCCACTTTTTTGGGGTCGACCATAACAAATTTCAGCTCTGCCGGATGCTTTTTGTAGAGGAGGGAAGTTAGAATGGCATTGATACCTACCGACTTACCCTGGCCCGTCGCACCGGCAACGAGTAAGTGGGGCATTTTGGCGAGGTCGGCGATGTATACCTCGTTGGAAATCGTTTTGCCTAAAGCAATAGGAAGATCCATGTCACTTTTCTGGAACTTTTCCGTAGCTAGCACCGAGCGCATGGATACCATCTCCGGCGAGCTATTCGGAACTTCTATACCGATCGTTCCTTTACCCGGCATCGGAGCGATGATCCGTATTCCGAGGGCGGCGAGGCTCAACGCGATATCGTCTTCCAAATTTTTGATCCGCGAAATCCGCACTCCCGGTTTAGGGATAATTTCGTATAACGTAACCGTCGGACCAATGGTCGCCTTGATATGTTCTATCTCAATGTTATAGTTTCTTAGCGTGTCGACAATCCGATTTTTATTGGCCTCCAGTTCCTGCTGATTGATGGTTATGCGGCCTGTGCCGTAGTCCTTAAGTAAGTCAAGTGTCGGATATTGATAGCCGGACAGATCAAGCTTCGGGTCGTACTCTCCAAATTGGGCGACGAGGTCGTCTGCCGTTATGGCTTTTTCTTCCACCACCTCTTCGACACTCAGTTCGGGACCCTCCGATGTGGGCTCCGGCGCATCTATAGAAAGGGGAATCTCCGTATCTACACTCCCTTCTGGGGACAATACCTCAAAGTCTACCTCAACACGTCCGGCTTTCTGCTCGTCGTCCAGCCTGTCGGATTCCAAGTCAAACGTCGTTACCGGCTTAACAGCGTTCTCGTGTTCCAGGTTATGCGTTATCGGAGGAATGTAAGCCGGAGCAGGATCTTCTTCTTCTTCGGGTTGTTCCCTCCCGTATAAACGTTGGTTTAAGCTTGGCTTCGGTGTATTTATGGTATTGCGGCTGAATGTGTCAAAGTTGTCTTCTTCCTGGTCTTCGAGCTCTTCTTCCGTTTCTTTTTTAGGAAACCAGCTCCATTTTAGATCCAGATTATAGATCAGAACGAGCGCCGTTAAATAGATGAACAATAAGAGAGCGCCAATGCCCGTGGATCCAATCTGGGCTTTAAGCAGCTGGTTGGTCCAATAACCGAACTTACCCTCCAGGATGTGTGGAGAATCCGTGATAAAATCCTGAAGGAAACCCAATGTGACAGACAAAATTAGGATAGAAACAGCGGAATATATAATCGTTTTCCAAACGGGTAATAGCGACTTCTTATAGAGAAATTTGTAGCCGACAACAAAGAGGATAAGCGAAAAGAGAAAGGAGGCTATACCAAACCATTCATAGATAAATTGGTTGCCTAACAAGGCGCCCAGTTTTCCCAATTTGTTATCCACGACGGGCAGCTCGACACTGTCATCGACAATCTCATCGGCGCTCTGGAACAACGTAGCCCACCCTCCATTGGTTTCGGCGATATAACTTTGGTCGTGTTTCCAGGTGAAAAGGTAGGACACGAAAGAGACCGTCAGGATAAACGAGGCGAACAACAGAAATATTCCAAAGATCTTTAATGCTTTGCGTTGCTTTTCCGAAAAATTGATGTTCTCAAACGACTTAAAACGCTCTTTTTTACTATATGACACGTTTCCGGCGGCACGGGGCGACTTTTTCGCGGCGCTGCTGCCCCCGGAATTTTTGAATGTATTTCCTTTATTCGACATGCAAAATCTGATAACTCTCCTACGTACAAACTTAAAAAAAATGATGGATTATTTGACTAGAATTTAGGAAGTATAAAATATGTGCGGGCACGTCTAAAAAGTAAGATACCAACACCGTTGTTGAAGGATGAATAACGGCAGAGCAATGATGCCTACATGAAAAAAAGCTGACTGGCTTGCTTTGCAGACGCCTACGGCGTTCCTAGCTATAAAGCGTTTTTGCATTTTGCAGGCCTTTTTTCGAGCGATGTATGGCGTATGTACTCATCGGAAAGAAGGAAACTGTAAAAACCGAGACACCGAAGTGTCGGGGAGAAGTGTTGCAGCTTCTTTACGATGCGTTCAGTGTAATCGGCAGGGTGTATTTGACCCGCACAGCAAGCCCTTTCTGGAAGCCGGGTTTCCATTTTTTTCTTATCTTCTTCAGCACGCGAATAGCTTCTTCACCGGTGCCATGCCCCAGATCGTGGTCGACGCGAAAATCCGACATGCTACCGTCGCGCTCGACAACAAACTCGACATGCATTACGCCGGAAACACGATGAGCCAGCGCCTGTTTAGGGTAGCGGTAGTTTTGTGCTACATACGTCCGCAGCGCCACCAGCCCCCCTGGGTATTCTGGAGCGACCATCATTGTCTCCTCGGTATATGGTGTCTGGGTCCCCAAGGAGTCTATAGCGATTCCTTCCAAAAGTTTACCATGTTCCCATTTCTCCGTAAACCGACGGTGCTGAAACCCCCCCTTCCAATCGCCGTGTTTCTCGTTGTTCAGGAGCGGGCCCTCTTCATGAAAGAGCTCCGGTTGGAGAAGGTTCCTCTGGATCAGGTAGCCATTGCCGTCTTCTACAAGCTTGTTGCCGAGGCTGTCGTGAACCAATAAATACTTTAAGAGGGGCTTCGTGCCGAATTCTCCTGAATTGGGAGCCACACTGTTTTTTTTCGTCCTGTGTTTTGTGTTGTTGCGCTGGTAAAGTATGCTGCTGTATAATATACCGTTCTCATAATAAGTGTCCGCGGTGTCTATGAGTGCATGGTTCTCATCATATCGCTTTCTCTCGTGTAATTGTCCGTTAGGGTAAAATGTGCTTTTTTCACCGACCGTGGAAAAGATAGAATACTTGTTGCGCAGTGTGGCAACCGTTTTGGGACGATCCCCGTCAACGTAATATTCAAGATGTTTAAAAAGGGTAGGCGAGTTCTCGTCGGTGGCGATTATACGGTAGTAATACGCTTCCGTCTGGTTTTTGGTTTCTGTCCCGTCCTGGGTGTGATAGGTAATGCGGAGATATTGGGCGGACGCTATATTGACAGTTGCTAGGAAGAGCGAAAGTAGATAACAGAGTTTCATAAACATTTTTGGACGGCAGGTATACCCCTTGCCGTCCAAAAATAAATACTATTTCGCGATAATTAAAAAATAATTTTTCTTTCCTCGTTGAGCTACTATGTAGTTGTCCTGCAGTAAGTCGGAGGTGCTTATGACAAGCTCTATATCGCCGACCTTCTGTTTGTTGATGGCTACGCCACCACCTTGCAGCATCTTACGGGCTTCGCCCTTAGACGTAAAAACCTGTGTGTGTACAGCAAGCAGATCAAGTATATTGATGCCGGCAGCTAGCTGTTCTTTGCTGACCTCAAATTGTGGCACACCGTCAAAAACTTCAAGCACACCTTCATGGTCGAGATCGGCAAGGAAATCCAGCGACCCGTTTCCGAAAAGAAAATCGGACGTCTTTACCGCTGTCTCATAGTCTTGCTGTGAGTGGGTACGTATGGTGATGTCCTTTGCGAGCGCCTTTTGTACTGCTCTTGTATGTGGTGCGGCGTCATGCTCGGTGATAATGGCCTCAATCTCCTCTTTGGTTTTTAATGTAAAGATCTTGATCCAGTTTTTAGCGTCGTCGTCAGACGTGTTCAGCCAAAACTGGTAGTACTTGTATGGAGACGTCTTTTTTGGGTCGAGCCATATTGCTCCTGATTCGGTCTTGCCAAATTTCTGCCCATCTGATTTTTTGATAAGCTGGGTTGTCAGCGCAAAAGCCGTCCCCTGCTCCTGACGGCGGATCATTTCGCTGCCGGTGACAATATTCCCCCACTGGTCGGAACCTCCCATCTGCACCTTGCAGTTGTGGTGCTTCCAGAGGTAGTAGAAATCGTATCCCTGAATGAGCTGGTAAGTGAATTCGGTAAACGAGAGACCGTTGTCGCCTTCCAAGCGTTTCTTTACCGAATCTTTGGCCATCATATAGTTAACTGTAATTAGCTTGCCGACATCGCGGATGAAGTCTAAAAACTTAAAATCCTTGAACCAGTCATAGTTATTAACCATCTTGGCGTCGTTTTCCCCTTCGCCAAAATTCAAAAACTTAGACAACTGCTTTTTCAGGCTTTTTACATTATGTTGTAAGGTATCTTCGTCAAGAAGATTCCGCTCCGCGGATTTAAAAGAGGGGTCGCCAATCATGCCCGTAGCGCCGCCTACCAGTGCGACGGGCTTATGCCCGGCGTTTTGAAAATGAATGAGGGTCATTATTTGCGTTAAATGCCCAACGTGCAATGAATCGCCAGTGGGGTCGAAACCGATATATCCGGAAACTTTCTCTTTGTTCAACAGATCTTCGGTTCCGGGCATGATATCCTGTAACATGCCTCTCCAGCGTAATTCTTCTACAAAATTCATCTTTCTAGCGTTAAGATTTTTTCAACTAAGATTGCAAAGATAAGAGATTAAGCCGTATCTTACGAGAAATAATGACATGTTGGACCGTGAATTTTTTGTCGCATTATTATTTTGAACGATACAATCCACATGCCGAGCGCGTGCTAGGAGGGTTGCTGCCCGACCTTCTTAAAAACGTAAACAAGCAATACAATTTCCATCCTCAACGGTTTGAGGAATTGCTGTTCGCTCATCCGAAGACGAGACGTATTTCGGAGGGGTGGTACCGCCATCTGGAGGTGGACCGGATTTTTCACGGTTCGAATTTTTTCCTCCAGCATTGTCACGTCTTGCGGAAGGAACTGGACCCTTTATTAGTCCACCTACCTATCAGAGCATCCTTTTTAGCGCACATTGCCATTGAACTTTTGCTGGACCACCTGCTCATAGAAAACCGTATAGTAAACCCGGTCCGTCTTTATGAGCACCTTGAACAGGTGCACCGGGGCACGATCGAGCGATACCTGTCGGTTTTCGGCGAGGTCGACATTAGCCAGTTTCTCGAATTCTACGGGCGTTTTTTGGAATGGCGCTATATTTTGGATTACGCTAAGATCGAGAATCTCTCACATCCACTGTTTAATATCTGTAAACGTGTTTGGTCGTTTGAGGTCGCTGAGGCCGACCATCAGCGGATTACGGCATGCCTCATGGCATACAAAGCGGAATATCTGCACAACTATTTAGAGATCTTTCACTATATACAAGATAAAATCACTTACTTAGCTTAATTTTTACCACTTTTGTGGCCTAATATGCACTTTAACGTCATCATATGATAAGTAAACTTTTCAGAAAGAAGAGTGTCGACCAGATTATGACTGATGCCCATCAAGGATCCGGTTTGGCGAAAGTTTTGGGCGTACGGGATCTCGTTTCGCTAGGAATTGCCGCCATCGTTGGGGCGGGGATCTTCAGCACGATCGGATTAGCAAGCTACGAAGGCGGACCGGCCATATCGTTGCTTTTTATTTTTACGGCATTTGCCTGCGTGTTTACAGCCTTGGCTTACGCGCAATTTGCAAGTACGGTTCCGGTTTCAGGAAGCGCCTATACCTACGCCTACGTGGCCTTCGGAGAGCTGTTCGCCTGGATAATAGGCTGGGCACTGGTATTGGAATACGCTGTTTCAAATACGGTCGTTGCCATCTCTTGGTCACAGTATTTTGTCTCCATGTTAAAGGGTTTTGGCATATCGATTCCGGGGTGGTTGACCATGGCCCCGGGCTACGCGCTCGACGCTCACGAGAAGTTCCTGACCGACGGGATGGAGGCGCTGAGCGTCGCGGACCGTGCCGGACTCGACGCTTACCTCTCTGCTCCGCGTATTGGAGATATACCCATCATTTTTGATTTTCCCGCCGGACTGGTTACCGTGTTGGTAACATGGCTGGTTTATATCGGAATAAAAGAATCGCAACGCGCGAGCAATGTGATGGTGATGATTAAGGTAGGAATCATTCTACTGGTGGTTCTGGGCGGTATTTTTTTCGTGAAACCCGAGAATTGGACGCCGTTTGCCCCTAACGGACTAAATGGTGTGATGGGATCGGTCGCTGCGGTATTTTTTGCGTTTATAGGGTTTGATTCGATTTCGACCACTGCGGAAGAATGTAAAAATCCGCAAAGAGATTTACCCCGGGCGATGATCTTGTGTCTGGTGATCTGTACGGTATTATATGTAGCTATCACGTTGGTGCTAACAGGGATGGTTAATTATACCGAGCTGAACGTGAAAGACCCCTTGGCATTTGTGTTTAAATATGTTGGCTTCGATCATATGGCAGGGATCGTATCCGTAACCTCTGTTATCGCGATTACCAGCGCGCTATTGGTGTATCAGCTCGCCCAGCCAAGGATCTGGATGACCATGAGCCGCGATGGGCTGTTGTCCAAGCGGTTTGCACGCGTCCATCCCAAATACAGAACACCATCGTACGCAACGATTGTTACGGGAATCGTTGTAGCCATTCCGTCTCTCTTTTTCAAGATGGACTTCTTTGTCGACCTGACCAGTGTAGGGACATTTTTCGCATTTATCCTGGTTTGTGCCGGTGTTCTTTATATGGATTATTCAGGACTTTCTGCGAAGTCTAAGTTTCGTGTGCCCTATATCAACGGGAAGTACGTCATCGGGCTCGGCTTCGTATTAGCGTGGGTACTGATCTATCTTTACGGACAGGAAAGCGTTCAGGAGTGGCAGCAGATGAGTGCCGTTGATATCATACGGCACAAGTCGTTGGTGCTGGTGTTTTGGGCGGTATGGCTCGTGTTGGCAGTAATGGGCTACAGACTTAATTTTTCGCTTTTACCGGTTATAGGTATTTTAATTAACCTTTATCTAATGAGCGAGCTGGGCGCCAGCAACTGGATGATATTTATTGCTTGGCTACTTGTGGGGCTGATTATTTATTTCGGCTACGGCTATAAACATTCAAAATTGAATAGGGGGGATTAGAAGTTAGCTATTAGAAGTGAGATTTGAGAAACCAGGAGTTTATAACCATGAGCCATTATCTTCACTTTACAAATCAACGGCTTTACGGTTATAAGCTTTTCGCTGTTGGCTTATAGCTTATAGCCGTTTGCCATTAGCTATTGTTTTTCGTGCTTAGGAGTTAGGACGAGATTTCTTCGTCGTTGCCTCTTCTCCTCGCAATGATGTTTTTTACGGCTTTTAGCTGTTGGCTTATAGCTTATAGCCATCTGCTAGCTTATAGCCATCTGCCATTAGCTGACCCATCGACCTTATCTAGCGTCATTTCACTACGAAGTTCTCTTCACAAATCGACGGCTTTACGGCTTTTCGCTGTTGGCTTATAGCTTATAACCATCCACCATCTGCCGGTTATTCCTGCAATCTTTTCAGCTGAACTTCCCGTGTGGTCGGAATGTTGAGTGGAACGCGTTCCAGTGTTACGAAGCTGCTATCCAATCCGAACCCTTTCTCCTCGGACAGGCTGAATCTCTTTAAAATCTTATAGATCTCCAGAATAATCTTCTCGTGCCACTTTAGGTCGTGAGTCTTGGAGATGGTCTTTTCCAGTACCACAAAGTTGAAGTCGCCGGCGATCCGGTATTTCTTCAGCGTTTCATAGTTACTGGTGATGTCTATTTCGCCTTTTTCGACCATATCTTCCACGACTTTACGAAACAGCAGGCTGATGCGTTGCTCTTCCCGGAACCCCAGTTTAAAGTCTATACGGATCAGTTTGTTCGGTACCAGCTGCTCGACAATATATTCACGGGTGTGCGGATTGTCCATCACGTCCACATGCACCAGCCAATAAACATCGGCCCGCTTCGGTTTTTTGTTGATGATGGAATAGAGGATCTTTGATTCGATCTCGTTTTTGTTGTTGGCACTTGTCAGATACACGAGGTGCGAAGCGAAAAGTGGCACAGACTTGTCCTCACTCAGCTCGGAGATGATGGGGAAGTAGTCTCGGATATTGACGAAGCGGACAAAACTGTTTTTTATCTTGCGGGCACCATACCAAGAGAACATGACAATGAATAGCGTTGTTGCTAATAATAACGTCAGCCATCCGCCATGCGTCAGTTTTACAAGATTTCCGGCGAGAAAGGCCACTTCTATCGTGAAGTAAAATAAAGCGAATAAGACAATCCAGACCTTGTGGATGTGTACACGGGCGAGAAATACACACATCAATATTGTTGTCATGATGAACGTCAGGTTGATGGCCAATCCGTAAGCGGCTTCCATATTAGAGGATTCCTTAAAGACGGCTATGATGAGCATACAGCCGATGTAAAGAATGAGGTTGATGGACGGGACATATAGCTGTCCCTTTTGATCGCTGGGGTATCGGATCGATACTTTGGGCCAGATGTTCAGGCGGACCGCTTCCGAAATCAGGGTGAAAGAACCCGAAATCATGGCTTGACTGGCGATGATGGCCGCTATGGTAGCTGTGGCGACGCCGTATACGACAAAACCTTCCGGCATGATTGCATAAAAGGGGTTTCTTTCGCCCATCTGCGTCCCGGCATGCTCCAAGAGCCACGCGCCCTGTCCAAAATAGTTGAGTACAAGGGCGATTTTGACGAAGATCCAGCTGACGCGGATGTTCGATTTGCCGCAGTGTCCCATGTCGGAGTACAGAGCTTCTGCTCCTGTAGTACATAGAAATATAGCACCGATAAGGAATAGCGCGTTCGGGTGGTTAATGATGGTCGAAATGGCGTAATACGGATTTAATGCGTAAAAAACCTCCGGAGCATGCTTTAGATAGGATGCTCCTAAGATACCGATCATGCTAAACCAGATGAACATCATCGGTCCGAAGACCCGCCCCACGATGGATGTACCAAACCGCTGGATGACAAAAAGCAAACTGATGATAATGACTACAATAGGAACCGTCGGAACCTGCGGGTGACGGATGGCCAAACCTTCAATAGCGGATGAAATGGTAATGGCGGGTGTAATCATACCGTCCGCCAACAGCGTACTTCCGCCAATTATGGCGGGAATGATGAGCCATTTGGCTTTCCTTCTCACGAGCGAGTACAGGGAGAGGATTCCACCTTCGCCTTTGTTGTCGGCATTGAGGGTAATCCATACATATTTTATCGTTGTTTGCAACGTCAACGTCCAGAATACACAGGATAGGCTTCCTAAAATTAGATCTTCTTCGATCGTGCCTTTATTGAAAATAGCTTTGATTACATAGAGCGGCGAGGTACCGATATCTCCGAAAATAATACCTAGACTGATCAACAAGCCTGCCATACTAAGCTTGTGGGCGTCATGATGCTTATGGGTCTTCATTCCAAATAAATTACGTTGCAAACTTACAGTAAATTATGCCATTCTATATAAAAAAAATTTAAACCCCGTGCTCCGCCACGACCTTACAAAAATATAGCTATACAGTGCTTACTGCCCCGGAGGCAGCGCTCTTAAGCGCCTGATAGCCATTGCACAAACACGCTAACGTACAAACGTGTTAAAAATTGTTAAAAGGTGAAAAAAAAATAAAAAAATGTCTCCTTTATGATTGTAAATAAATTAACTTTGTTGTAGTGGGTCGGCAATATGTAGGGGGATTGCATCTATTATGAAGTTAAACCAAACACCTATAACATTGGTCTATACAAACGAGAAATCATAGAATGAAGGAAGTGATGAGAAAAATAGCACTTATGATGTTGGTTGGCGTTTTACCGCTCACGGCGCTTCGGGCTATGCCTACATTTCCTGCAACAATATTTACCTTGGCCCCTGAGGAAGAGACGGAAAAGCTGATAAACAATGTCAAGGTATTCTATAATCCCGTAGCCGAACAAATCACTGTTTCTTTCAAGCTTAGTAAACAAAGTGTCGTTACCATCAAGGTTATGGACGCTCTAGGGAATGAAGTGTTGAACCTGATGAACGGACGGCTTGATGGTGGTATGCAGAACCTTTCTTTTGAGGCTAACGGGAAACTAACCACAGGCTTTTATTTTGTTCGTGTTACTTCGGGTGCTGAGACAGTTGTGAAGCGTATCTCCGTACGTTAATTCAACTCCGTCAAACAGCCTTCTTTGCGGAGATATTCTGCTGTTTACATTTCTACCTTCTTTTAGATTTTAGATTGCTCATTCCTCCCCAAACTTTTGGTATGGAGAATGGAGATGCTCCTTTCGTCGGTATTTAACGCGGCAGTCTGTTGGTATCGTCGGCTAATGTTGTGCCTGTTCATCTATCCAGCGGCCGTCGTTTTTAATGATGTCGATAAGTTCGTCTAAAGCTTTGTCTGCACTAACGTTCCTCTTTACGACTTCTTTTCCCCGATATAGAGTGATTTTATCAGGGCCCGCGCCAACATAGCCATAATCTGCGTCGGCCATCTCGCCGGGACCATTGACGATGCACCCCATTATACCGATTTTCAGTCCTTTTAAATGGCTTGTCCGGCTACGGATCATCTGTGTCGTTTCCTGCAGGTCAAAGAGTGTACGCCCGCAGCTTGGACAGGATATATATTCCGTTTTCGAGATACGGGAGCGCGTAGCTTGTAAAATTCCGAAAGAAATAGACGCTATTTTGTCGGCCGCCGTCGCTAGAGAATCGATCCAGATTCCCGATCCGAGGCCGTCGACCAATAAGGCTCCGAGGTCTGTTGCCGCATATAGCTGCAGCTTCGAAACCGGTTCTTCGGGGTTCATGACGTCGCCCAAGGGTCCTGAAAATGCAGCGGGCTCATATGTCCGCTTAACGATGATGGGAGGGGCGATTCCTATGCTCCGAAGATTGTTGAAGAACTGACGTTGGTCCGCCATGCCATGTATGTGGCTGGTTTCTAAAACAAATACCACGGTTCTATCTATTTGAAGATTAGCGAAGCTTTCCGTCAACAGGTCGCTGTTGGACACGCGAACCAGGTTCAATGACGGATCCCTTTCTGCCGCGTTGTGGTAGGCGTCCAGCGAAAATATCGGATGCTTATTGTCACGTTGTGCTAACGTATGCCACGTTTCGTATTCGTAAATCACCTTCAGGTTGCCCGGAAGCGTAAAAGATGGAAGACTGTTCCCGAGATAGACGAAATCGACCGATTGGTCGCCGATATGATATTTATCGTTCAGCGCATCATAGCGATAACCAACGGATCCCAGCACGAATGGATCTTTTAAATTCTCGCGGGAGAGGTCTACAACAACACGCGGTACCAAGGCACCGCCGATAAAGGCATTCACTTCATCCGCTTCATAAGGGATAGTAAAGGTGTCGCCCGGGATATTAACGATCTCCGGGGTGCTGTTAGACTGTAGATACTGCTTTCTTTGCTGGTATCTTTTTATGAGTGCTAGGGCGACAGGCGCTTCCTTCTCGGGCTCTTCGGTGAGCGAAACGCGTATGGTGTCGCCAAGTCCGTCTTCGAGCAGTGTACCAATGCCGACAGCCGATTTGATCCGTCCATCTTCGCCATCGCCTGCCTCGGTTACTCCCAGGTGTAGGGGATAGTTCATGTTTTCTTCCACCATTTTTTCCACGAGCAGCCGGTAGGCACGAACCATCACCTGTGGGTTCGATGACTTCATGGATACTACAAGGTTGTAAAACCGGAGGTCCTCGCAGATACGTATAAACTCTAAAGCCGACTCTACCATACCTTCAGGGGTATCTCCGTATCGGCTCATGATGCGGTCGGATAAGGAGCCATGGTTCGTGCCGATGCGCATGGCAGTGCCATATTCCTGGCAGATTTTCACCAGCGGAGCAAATTTTTTGTAGATGCGGTCCAATTCAGCCTGATAGGCGCTATCGGTGTAGTTTATTTGGTCGAACCTTTTTTTGTCGGCGTAGTTTCCCGGGTTAATGCGCACTTTTTCGACGATGCGTGCCGCCACCTCTGCCGCGTTGGGCGTAAAGTGTATATCGGCGACAAGTGGCACATCATATCCCCGCAGACGAAGTTCCTTTTTTATGTTTGCTAGATTTTCGGCTTCTTTAATACTGGGTGCGGTTATGCGGACGTATTCGCAACCTGCGTCTACCATGCGTATGGTTTGCTCCACGGAGCCCAGCGTGTCCATGGTGTCCACGGTGGTCATGCTCTGTATGCGGATCGGATTGTCCCCTCCCATAGGCACGTCGCCGACGTGCACCTCGCGTGTGACAAACCTGCTATATGCTGTTTTCGAGTTACAATAGCCCCCTGATAGTATCATTGCGTCTTTTGTGTCCATACCTAGCGCAAAGGTAGCTACTTTTTTTGAAAGCCTATACCATTGTGCGCGTTCTTCATTTATTGTACGGCATCCTTTGCCGGCAGACGAAGTGCGCAGTCAACGTGTCTCAGGACGTATGCGCGGTACTAATAACGGCTTATCACAAACGTGTTGGCCGCACCGTCCAAATCGATGTTGAACTTTTTATCAGCGTGTTCGTAGTTGGCTGTCCTTGCGACACCGTCTTCTTTGGTGGCAAACCCTTCGAACGAGTTCTTCGAGAGCATGGAAGTGTATTCCACCTGGATAGCTGCGTCTTTCGGTATACGGAAGTGGATCTTCGAAGCCCCTGTAACAATTGCGATGTAGGATACGTCTACCTGTGGCATTCCCAGGGTGAGGTCCATGCTGCTGGCGCCGGTATTGATATCCAGATTGCGGAAGCGCAAGGCAGACAAATCACCGTTGATGCTCGCGGCACCGTAGTTGAATTCGAAGTCCCAGGTGGTTTGCGGATGGATTTCAAGAGATACCGTTCCCGATTTTTTACTGTTTGCCGTCGGTTTAGCGTTGATCGTAACGTGTTGCTTGCCATCCTGTTTGCTCGTCTGAATTGTCATGCCCATCTTGTCGTCCTTCGCCTTTGCGAGGATGAGGTTGTCGCCCTCAACCGCTTTTATTTCAAAGTTACCGGCGCCGCCGTTAAATTCCAGCCGGGACTCCTGTATAGTATTGTCGAACGATGTTTTGACTTCGTTGGTTAATGGTGCGCCATCATCAAGGTCGCCAATGTTGACCTGCCGGTTGTTAAGCAGCGTTTCCGTCCAGTGCGCACCGGGAGTCGATATCCCTATATAAAAAATCCAACCTAAAAAGAGTGCATTGCAAGCTATTTTGATGTATCCCCCAAACCGTCTGTTCTGTACCATCAGGTTGATGCCTACAATGACGATTAGCAACGGCCAATATGTTAAGGTTGCCCAGAAGTTGAAATCGATGATGTCCAGATTGTGAAGGAGCAGAACTATTCCGATAAAGACAAACCAGATTCCAGAAGTGATTTTATTTTCCATATGCTTAATTTCCTTGTAAATATATACCGCAAAACTATAAGATACTAATTTTTTACAAAACCAGTTTTAGGCAACTTTGTTAATATCTTCGGTGAAATAAACCATTCGGTCGGTGAATTTTCTTCCCTGTAAATGCGTATATTGCGGTAATATTAACTTTTGACACTGTTATTCTATGATTTTCCATCATTTTGGAGCATATATCTTGTTGTTGCGGAAGGTCTTTAAGAAGCCTGAAAAATGGAAGATATATGTTAAGGAAATCTTTCATGAGATGAACGAAATAGGCGTGGGTTCGCTGGGGCTGATCCTTATTATTTCGACATTCATTGGCGCAGTAATGACGCTTCAGATTGCATTTCAGCTCGTTTCGGATTTAATTCCGACAGCGGTTATCGGGCAGATCAATAGAGACTCGAACATTTTGGAATTGGGGCCTACCATTTCCGCGCTCGTGCTGATGGGCAAGGTCGGATCGGCTATATCTTCGCAGATCGGCTCCATGCGGGTTACCGAGCAGATCGATGCGCTGGAGATTATGGGAATCAATGCCGCCGGATATCTGATCCTTCCTAAGATTATAGCGGGCGTAGTAATGATGCCAGTATTGGTTGTCATCGCGATTTTCTGTGCTATCACGGGGGGGCTTATCGGAGGAACATTATCAGGGGCTGTTGCTCCCACGGATTACATACAGGGAATTCAAGGAGGCTTCAACGGGTTTACGGTTGCCGTGGCGCTTGTAAAAGCTTTTATTTACGGATTTATAATCACGTCAGTACCGGCCTATAAGGGTTTTTATGTGCGGGGGGGAGCGCTGGAGGTCGGACAGGCGGGAACGCGGGCGGTGGTTATTGGGTGTATTGCAATTTTAGCCTGTGATTATGTCATCACGGCATTGATGCTTTAAAATATATGATAGAGATTCAGGATATACATAAATCGTTCGGAGATAATCACGTTTTAAAGGGTATTGATGCCATCTTTGAACCCGGCAGGGTCAGTTTGATCATCGGGGGGTCCGGATCCGGAAAAAGTACGCTCCTTAAGTGTATCGTAGGGCTGCACCAGCCCGAACAGGGGAAAGTGTATTTCGACCGGCAGGAGTTTACACAGATGGATTCCGAAGACCGTGTCTCCATCCGGCGCGATATCGGCATGCTTTTCCAGAATTCAGCGCTTTTCGATTCGATGACGGTCGAACAGAACATCGTATTCGGACTCGATATGTTTACCGATATGAGCAAGAAAGAAAAAATCGACCGCGCCAACTTCTGTCTGGAACGGGTCAACCTGAAGGGGACCAACAAGCTTTACCCCGCGGAATTGTCGGGAGGGATGAAGAAGCGTGTCGGTATCGCACGTGCGATAAGCATGAGCCCGAAATACTTGTTTTGCGACGAGCCGAACTCCGGCCTCGATCCGGCGACTTCTATTCTGATTGACGAGCTTATCCAGGAGCTGACAGGGGAGTATCAGTGTACAACGATTGTCGTAACCCATGACATGAATTCCGTGATGGGAATCGGGGAGTATATTCTTTTCTTACATAAGGGAGAGAAGTTCTGGGAAGGCTCGAACGAAGAGATGTTGCAGGCCGATGTAGCCGAATTAAACAACTTTGTCTTCGCAAGTCCACTGATGAAAGCCGCCCGGAATACGATTAAGTAGTGCAGGAAGAAATGTTTTGCCGGTAAGCTATTAGTTTCTATTTTTGCAGCACTGCGCTGGGACATCTGTCTGTGGCAGCAAGTATATTTTTAACTTTGATTTTTTGACCTTGACTTTAAATACCGCTATACAGCTCCTTACGCCTCAGTATTGGGAAGATTATGAACTCATCGACTGCGGTGATTTTGAAAAGCTTGAACGCTTCGGCGAGATGGTTCTTATCCGTCCGGAACCACAGGCCGTCTGGCCCAAAACGTTAACAGAAGCCGATTGGACGAAGAAGCACCATATCCGCTTCAAGGGGCGGTCCGCTACTTCGGGAGATTGGATAAAGAAGAACCCCAAGATGCCCGATCGTTGGCATATTTCGTATGCAAATCGGGATGTAAGAATCGGTTTTCGGTTGGGGTTGACTTCGTTCAAACATGTGGGGATCTTTCCGGAGCAGGCCGTCAACTGGGACTATATAACGGAATCGGTAAAAGCCTTCAAGACGCCTCAGCCAAAGGTGTTGAACCTTTTTGCGTACACGGGCGGAGCGTCGCTCGTAGCCAAGGCTGCGGGTGCGGATACCACACACGTCGATTCCATTAAACAGGTGGTAACATGGGCCAACGAAAATCAGGAGCTGTCGGGACTGGATAATATCCGGTGGGTCGTGGAAGACGCGCTTAAATTCGTCAAAAGAGAATTAAAGCGGGGCAATAAATACAACGGTATTATTTTGGATCCGCCGGCGTACGGACACGGGCCAAAAGGAGAAAAGTGGAAATTGGAAGATCATATTATGGAGATGATGCGGGATGTGGTGCAGCTGCTGGATCCGGAAGAGCATTTTCTGATATTGAACACCTATTCCTTAGGATTCTCTTCTGTTATTGTCGAGAACCTGATAAGGACCGCTTTTCCGGTCGTTCAGAACCTTGAAATCGGCGAGCTGTATCTACAGGCAACGGCGGGGACAAAGCTTCCGCTGGGTGTCTTTGGCAAGTTCCGGAAGCTTAAGAAATAATAGTAGCCCGCGTTCGATTCTTATTTGAGCGCACAAAGAACTGGCGGACACTATTACTAGAGCGTGCATCATAACCAACACTATCCTTAGTGTGAAGCGGATCGTCACGAAGGATCCTAGGATAAAAGGGAGTCTCAGACTCCCTGTTTATAGACCGATCCGTAGAGACGGCTTCGCTAACGCTACGCTAATACCGATAAGCCTACTCGAAAGGGCCTTACTTGGCATTGCTATTAAATTTCTGAGCCCATAATACCTATAGATTCTTAGGCCGTGGTCATTATTCGAATACGATCGTTTTATTCCCCTGGAGCATAACGCGGTCTTCGGTTAGCAGCTGAATGGCGTGACTTAGTACAGCCTTTTCAATCTCTTTACCTGCCGTCACCAGGTTCGGCACATCGTAGCTATGGTTTATCGACTTCGTCCGTTGAACGATGATAGGACCCTCATCAAGATCATTGGTAACGTAGTGCGCTGTGGCGCCGATTATTTTTACCCCACGTTTGTAAGCTTGACGATAAGGATTTGCACCAATGAATGCGGGTAAAAAGGAATGGTGTATATTGATCAGCTTATTGGCGAATAGGGCAACAAACTTCGGAGAAAGGATACGCATAAATTTGGCCAGCACAATATAATCGGGCTGATAAACCGAAATCTGTTCAGCCAGCTCCTCTTCAAAGGCTTCCCGTGTTTTGTTTTCGTGAGAGATGTGGTGGTAGGGAATGTCGAATTTCTCCGTGAAATCTTTGAGACAATCATAGTTACCGATTACTGCCATGACGTCGGCGTTTAACGTCTTGAAGAAGTGCCGAACCAAAATATCCGCCAGACAGTGATGTTCTTTGGTTACGAGTACGACGAGCTTTTTTTGACGGGCGGGATTTATTTTGACGAACGCTTGGGGCGGTAAGTGTGTTAACAGCTCTTGCTGAAGTAAGGAGGCTTCGGCCGGAAGGCCGCTACAGACCACGCGCAGAAAAAATTTGCGGTTTTCTTCATCAACATATTCCCGCATTGTGACGATATTGAGCTGATGCTTAGCGATAACGCGGGCTATGACAGCCACAAGCCCTACAGCGTCCTGACATTGGATAAGAATTAAGGTTTGGTTGTGCATGGTCGGTTTATGTTTTAAAAAAGCGTCTATAACAAGATGGATATCAGTGTCATTGCGAGTTAGCGAGGTAGTCCGGCGATACGAGAAACGCAGATTGATTGGCTTCGTCGCTGCCTTTGGCGGTTGTCACGCTTCCTCGCAATGACGCTTTTTTTTTGATAGTCAAAATTTTTAGACAGCTGCTGCTGCTTTCGCAAGTTCTTCTTCCAAGTCGACTTCTATACGAAGGTTCTCGACGATGTGGCGTTGCCGCTCGGGTGTGTTTTTTCCCATGTAATATTCCATCAATTGCGGGAGTTTGTTTTCCTTGGATAGGATAACCGGATCAAGGCGGATGTCTTTACCGATAAAAAGGCCGAATTCTGAAGGTGATATTTCCCCCAGTCCTTTAAATCGTGTTATCTCGGGTTTTCCACCCAGCTTGGCAATGGCGCGTTGTCTTTCCTCGTCCGAGTAACAGTAAATGGTCTCTTTCTTATTGCGCACGCGGAACAGGGGCGTCTGTAGAATAGAGACATGGCCTGCCTTGACCAGGTCGGGAAAGAACTGTAGGAAGAATGTCAGCAGGAGCAACCGGATGTGCATGCCATCCACGTCGGCATCGGTGGCTATAACGATGTTGTTGTAGCGCAGTCCATCCAGTCCGTCTTCGATGTTTAAAGCATGCTGAAGCAAGTTAAACTCTTCGTTTTCATAAACGATTTTCTTCGACATGCCATACGAGTTAAGCGGTTTTCCTTTTAAACTGAATACCGCCTGTGTCTGAACGTCTCTGGACTTCGTGATGGATCCGCTGGCAGAGTCTCCCTCGGTGATAAACAATGTTGTCTCCTGATTGCGTTCGTTTTTGTCGGTATAATGTATTTTACAGTCGCGCAGCTTACGGTTGTGTAAAGAAGCCTTTTTTGCCCGCTCATTCGCCAGCTTTTTGATGCCGGCTATATCTTTCCGTTCGCGTTCCGATTGCAAGATACGTTTCAGCAGGGCGTCTGCTGTCTCGGGATTTTTGTGAAGATAGTCGTCCAACGATTTCTTAACGAAGTCGTTGATGAACGTACGCACCGTCGGCCCGTCAGGACCGATGCTCTGCGAGCCGAGTTTGGTTTTCGTCTGCGATTCAAAAACAGGTTCCTGTACTTTGATGGCTATTGCACCGATGATGGAAGATCGTATATCTGACGCATCGTATTCCTTTTTATAGAACTCCCGTACGGTTTTGACGACGGCTTCCCGGAAGGCGGCCTGATGTGTTCCTCCTTGTGTGGTGTGCTGCCCGTTCACAAACGAATAATACTCCTCACCATACTGCTGGCCGTGCGTCAATGCTATCTCAATATCCTCACCTTTCAGGTGGATAATCGGATAACGCATGGATTCGGTATCGATGTTCCGCTCGAGAAGGTCCTTTAGCCCGTTTTCGGATATGTATTTCTGTCCGTTGAAATTTATGGTTAGTCCCGAGTTTAAGAACACGTAGTTCCAGATCATGTTTTCCACAAATTCCATACGGAATTTATAGTTACGGAAAATGCTGTCATCTGGATAAAAGCTTATTGCGGTGCCGTTCCGCTGTGACGTTTCTTTTTGTTCGTCGCTCACAAGCTCTCCACGGCTGAACTGCGCAATGCGGGTAACTCCCTGCCGGTACGACTGAACGGTAAACTGGCTGGATAAAGCGTTGACAGCTTTGGTACCAACGCCGTTTAGACCTACAGACTTCTGAAATGCCTTGCTGTCGTATTTACCCCCCGTATTGATTTTCGAAACGACGTCTACCACAGAGCCAATGGGGATACCCCTTCCATAGTCCCGTACCGAAACGCGGTTGTCATGTACGGTGATGTCGATGGTTTTCCCTGCCCCCATGACGAATTCATCAATAGAGTTGTCGACAATCTCTTTTAATAACACATATATTCCATCATCGTAGGCGGCCCCATCGCCTAGCTTCCCAATGTACATACCGGGGCGTAAGCGGATGTGTTCTTTCCAGTCTAATGAACGTATACTGTCTTCGTTATATGTCGTCATACGGTTTTTTAAATAGATTTCGTTTGTTAACAAAAATATAAAAAAACCGGTTGATTGAAGAATTGCATAGGAGATTTGAAATACGCTGTCAAGCAGAAACACTATCCTTCGCGTGAAGCGAGCGTCACTAAGGGGCTTAGATAAAAAAGGAGTCTGAGACTCTCTAAAAAACAAATTATGTAAATTAGCATGATGAGTGACCGAGGTTATTCGATAAGAGATCAATATGCCATCCATTTTATCACTTTTGCAGTGGTGCAATGGATTGACGTGTTTACCAGGAAAGAATATACAGATATTGTCGTAGACAGCCTCAGATTTTGCCAGCTCAACAAAGGTCTAAGAATACATGCCTGGTGTATTATGAGCAATCATGTGCATTTGATTTTATCAACCCAGGAGCCTTATCGTCTGTCAGATACTTTACGCGATTTTAAAAGATACACCTCTGTGGCCATTATTAAAGCAATAAGTGAAAATCCAAGAGAAAGCCGAAAAAGATGGATGTTATGGATATTTAAAAAGGCTGGTGAAGACAATAATAGAAATAGAGAATTTCAGTTTTGGCAACAAGGTAACCATCCCATTCAATGCGATTCGAATGCAATTATAGATTCGAGGATAAAGTATCTGCATGAAAATCCAGTAAGAGCGGGGATTGTAAGGAAGGCAGAGGAATATATTTACTCATCAGCCCTCGACTACTATACCGGAGAATCGGGGTTGATTAAAATAGATTTTATATAAGACTGTTCATGTAAGCAAAAGGGAGTCTAAGACTCCTGTTTATGGTTCTATCCGTAGAGACCGCTTCGCTGACTCTACGGACAGGATGGGCTTCGACGAGCTCAGCCTGACAGTGTCATCATGACCTGTCGAACGATAGACAATGGATAGATACCGCTTCGCTGACTCTACGGACAGGATGGGCTTCGACGAGCTCAGCCTGACAGTGTCATCATGACCTGTCGAACGATAGACAATGGTAGATACCACTCCACTGACTCTACGACAGGATGGAGGAGACGGCTGATCCGTGGATAAATACGACACTATCCTTAGTGTGAAGCGGAGCGTCACTAAGGATCTTCGGATAAAAGGGAGTCTGAGACTCCTGTTTATGGTTCTATCTGTAGAGGCCGCTTCGCTGACTCTACCTTGGATACGAAACAGGCTGCCTATCAAGACAGCCTGTTTATTTGTATAATCCATCGTGCTCTATCTGCCGAAGTCGTCCTGTACGCGGACAATATCGCTCTCGTCAGAAGGATTTTCGGCATCGGTATGCTGCCAGATTTCAGCGACGACGCCATATCCGTCCAGACCGATCAGGCGGTGTCGCTCGCCCTGCGATAGGCGGATAAATTCGCCTTCTTTCAACCTCTTAAGTTCGTTTTCTACGTCGGTGGCGCTGGTTACTACGCCCACTTCACCCTGTGTAACGCGCCATATTTCTGCGCGGCGGTGGTGGTACTGCCACGAAAGACGCTTATGTGGGGCAACAATCAGGATCTTCGGACTCAATTTTCCCGAGATGCGTAATCCTTGTACATCCAATCCATCAAAATACTGGTCTGCAAATTTCTGCGCCTGATCTTCGTTGATGACGAAGAAGCCTCCCCATGGTCTGGTTTGGTCTACATTGTCAATTTCGAAGCCCTGTGCTTTCAACTTTTCTTCAATCTGGCTGAATAGTTCGCCTTTATCAATATGTTCTGCCATAGTCTACGTTATTTTTGTCGTGAAGTTAGCGTTTTCTTTAAAATACGCCAAAAAAACCTTGCCGAAAGCGCGTCGTATTTATAAACCTGCCTATAATTGGGTTTTGCCCGAGAGATATTGTTATCTTTGTATTCTATATAACGAAGAGGAAGATTCATGGTAAAACCAATAGTTGACGATAAAAATCTGGCCTTTATGCAGGCTGTTTCGTTCGTCAATCAAACCAATCAACATTTGTTTTTAACCGGTAAGGCAGGCACGGGAAAGACGACTTTTCTAAAGTATATCCGTGAAAACTGCCATAAGAAGATGGCTATCACCGCTCCTACCGGAGTTGCAGCGATGAATGCTGGAGGAACCACCTTACACGCTTTGTTCTGGTTGCCCTTTGGTACGTTCATCGAAGACTATCCGCTGAAGTGGGACGAACAGGACAGCCACATTTATAACAAAAGCCGGCTGTTTTCGACGATTAAGCTTACCAAGCAGCGTCGGGCAATTTTGCAGGAATTAGAGCTGTTGGTTATTGATGAGGTTTCCATGGTGCGGGCCGATACGTTAGATGCTATAGACGTTATTTTAAAATCTGTCCGCCGCGATATGCGTCCATTCGGGGGCGTTCAGATGTTGTTTATCGGCGATCTATACCAGCTTCCTCCCGTTGTTCGGGAGCAGGAGTGGCAGGTGCTCCGCGACCACTACAGCAGCCCTTTCTTCTTCGATGCCAAAGTTCTCCGTGAGCACCCTCCGGTGTTGCTGGAGCTCAACAAGATATACCGTCAGAATGATGCCGATTTTATCGGGCTGCTCAATAATATCCGGAATAACAAGTGTACGCAGGCCGACCTGGACACGCTGAATGCGCACTATAGGGAGGGATTCTCAGCTCCTGAAGGCGAGCAATATATAACGCTGACCTCCCATAACAAGCTGGCAGACGCCATCAATCAGAATGAGCTGGCGCGGTTGCCTGGCGTCATGCACAACGTGCGTGCCGTCGTGAAGGACGAATTTCAACAATCGTCTTTTCCGGCCGAAGAAGTATTGCCCCTGAAGACTGGTGCCCAGGTGATGTTTATTAAAAATGATAGCGGGGAGGATAGGAAGTACTTCAACGGGAAGATCGGTGTTGTCAAAGAGCTAAATTTAGATCGGCATCAGGTAGTGGTAGGGTTTCCGGATGGCTCAGAAGATGTTGTTGTGCGAAGAGAGACGTGGGAAAATATACGCTACAAGTATAATAAGGGCGAAGATAAGATCGAAGAGGAGGTTCTGGGTACCTTTTCGCAGTTTCCGTTGCGGTTGGCGTGGGCGATTACTATCCACAAGAGTCAGGGGCTCACCTTTGATAAAGCGATTATCGATGCGGGAACATCTTTTGCCGCGGGGCAGGTTTATGTTGCCCTGAGTAGGCTCACCGGACTCGGCGGACTGGTTCTACGGTCGAAAATTCCGTTGCATGCCATCCGGACAGATTTTCAGGTGGTAGACTTTATGAACCGCATGGCTTCTGCGGATGAGACGTCGAAAATTCTGGAACGCTGCCAGCGGCAATACCTTGGCCAGATTCTGCTGCAAAGTTTCCGCTGGAATTCGTTGGTCGAGCAGGTAGATGAGTTAAAAGAGGCGTTTGTAAAACGGAATATCGAAGGCAAGGAGAAAGCTTCCGATTTTATACACGGCCTGTCTGAGGTACTTCGCGAGCAGGAAAAGGTCGGAAATAAATTTATCACCCAGTTGTATGTACTTTTGCAGGACAAGGAGCAGCTGGACTACCAGAAGATCTGCGAGCGGACAAAATCGGCCGTCAACTGGTTCCTGCCTCAGTTTAACGATAGAGTGCTACTCCCAACGCAGGATCATCTGGATGAGTGGAAGGTAAAAAAGCGGACCAAGAAATATGTCGATGAGCTACGTTCGTTGCTGCTGGACTTCCGCCGCAAAAAGGATCAGCTTTCACATTGTCTTACCATAGCCGATATCCTTACCAGGGAGGGAGATCTTTCTGAAGCGGTTCACTTAGTAGGTCAGCAGGAGAAAGCCAAGGACAACGGTATTAAAGAAGCAGACGACGATAATGCAACCAAGGACACGAAAGCTATTTCTCTGGATATGTTTTTAGATGGGCTGGGGATCGACGAGATCGCCAAGAAGAGAGATATGGTTGTCGGCACGATTTACGGACATCTTATCCACTATGTCGGTACCGAAGTGGAGGCCACCGATCTGATAGCACCGGATAAGTTGGATAAGGTGCTGCAGGTTATCCGTGACAATCCCGGAAAGTCATCTTCAGAATTGAAAGTTCTTTTAGGGTCCGATTTCGACTATCCTGATATTAAAATAGGGCAGCGCGTGATGGAACTGGAGGAATCTTAGTCCGCATCACGGACGCTCCGCAGGGCGTGCACGGATGGCTTGTGGAGAGTCCGTGCATTTTTTACACATAAAATCCTATCTTTGAATCCTTTTATATTGGTGCCAATGAAAAAGAATGGGGGAGGCAATCAAAAAAATAAGTGGCTCGTCTTTACGTCTATGCCCATACAGATGGGCATAACCATTTATCTTTTCTATCGGTTGGGAGCGTGGCTCGACAGATATTATGCCGTGAGCGGACAGTGGTGGATGAAGGGGCTGACGATGTTGGGGGTGGCGGTGTCCATGTATCAGTTTATAAAACAAGTCAATTATCTAAATAAAAATGAGTAGGTACCTGAAAATATGGCTGCTGTTGTTGTTGGCTGGAGGGATTGGTTACGGTCTGCATTTTGGCGTGTTACGAATGACGGGGTTGGATGCACTGTGGCAGCAGACGACCTATACACTGACCGGCTTATATGTGTTTGGAGGTATAGCTTCGCTGATCGTTAGCCTGCTTCTATGTGCGGCAGATTTTGCATTAAAAAAATACATCAGTTTTGTATTTCTGGCGTGCGTCTTGCTCAAAGCAATAGCTTCGTATGTTTTTATCCGGGAAGGGCTAAACGTGTTTGCAAACGACTTCCTGGAATTGAATTTTTTAGTGTCCTTTTTTATCTTTTTATTGTACGATGTTTACGTAGCGTATCTGCTTGTAAATCAAGAGGTAAGGGGTGTTGAAAAGTAATTTCATAAAAAGTTCTAACAAATGTTAATAAATGCCAAATAAAGTTGTATTTTTGCGCAAAATTTTTTATCATTCAATAGTAAGTCGAAAATGGTGAGTCTTAAAAGAACACTTTTGTTATTTGCAGTAGTCTTATTTGCTGTTGCCCCCTTTACCCTTGTTGCTGCTGAGGATGGTCATGCGGAAGCGCCCAAATCTCAGGCCGAGGAAATTCAAGAGTATAGTCAGCATCACTTACAGGACGATCATTATTTTTCGTTGTTTACAGATAAGAATGCCGGGAAGCATTACGGCTTTCCACTGCCGGTTATCTTAATTGATAACGGTTTGAAAGTGTTTTCTTCTGCTGAATTTCACCACGGGGAGGCTGTTGTTGAAAAAGATGGTCAGCACTATGTGCTGTATCATGGAAAGATCTATAAAACGGGGGCCGACGGTACGCTGACTTATGACGAACACCATCATCCTACCAACGAGAAGCCTTTGGATTTTTCGATAACGAAGAATGTTGTAGGGCTGCTTCTGGCGACATTATTACTCTTCTGGGGATTCTTAAGTTTAGCCAAGACATACAAAAAGGGGCCGAACGCCCTTCCTACTGGATTAGGACGTGTATTAGAGCCTTTGGTTCTTTATGTGCGCGACGAGATGGCCATTCCAAACATCGGGCACCGTTACAAAGAGTTTATGCCGTACCTGCTGTCTGTTTTCTTTTTGATTTTTGTATTAAACCTATTGGGTTTGACACCCCTCGGTTTTAATGTGACAGGTAACATCACAGTAACGTTATGCCTTGCGCTGTTCACGTTTATCATCACCAATGTTAAGGGAAATAAAGACTATTGGAAACATATTTTTTGGATGCCGGGTGTTCCCGTTCCATTCAAATTTGTGCTAGCGCCAATCGAGGTGTTAGGTATGTTTACGAAGCCGTTTTCGTTGATGTTGAGGTTGTTTGCGAACATCACGGCGGGCCACTCCGTAGTAATGGGGCTGATTGCTATTGTGTACTTATTTCAGCAGCAATTGACAGTTCCCGGTAGTATAGGTGTTTCACTCGTGTTAACGTTAATACTCACCTTTTTGGAGCTGTTGGTCGCATTTTTACAGGCGTTTATCTTTACCATGCTTTCTTCCTTGTTCATCGGGATGGCTGTCGAAGAGCACGCGCATCATTAATTCGAATTTTTTGTCAAATTTTATAAATTAATCACTATGTACAATTTAATTGGAGCAGGTTTAATCGTAATCGGTGCAGGTTTAGGTTTAGGTAAAATCGGTGGTTCTGCAATGGAAGCTATCGCACGTCAGCCAGAAGCCGCATCTAAAATTCAAACTGCGATGATCATCATTGGTGCCCTAGTAGAAGGTTTAGCATTCGGTGCTTTAATCCTAGGTAAATAATCCAATGTACCGTACAAAGCACCCTTTGCAACGGTTGGTTGCAAGCGGTGCTTTTTGATGGAACAAAGTAACATTTCATATTATTATAGACTACATAGACAATGGATGCATTAATTAATCAGTTTTCGTACGGCTTGTTCTTCTGGCAACTTATCATTTTATTGATTGTTATCTTTATATTGGGTAAGTTCGCATGGAAGCCTATTGTAAATGCGTTGGAGGAAAGGGAAAAAGGTATTTCTGATGCACTGGCTTCGGCGGAAAAAGCTAAGCTGGAGATGGCCCGGTTAACCAACGAAAACGAGCAGTTGTTGAAGGAAGCGCGTGCTGAGCGTGACGAGATCTTAAAAGAAGCAAAAGTGTTGAAAGATAAAATCGTCGCAGATGCTAAGCATGAGGCTCAGGAGTCTAGTCAGAAGATTTTGGAGCAGGCCAAGCGCGAGATAGAGGATCAGAAAAATAAGGCTCTTGCCGAGGTGAAGAATCAGGTTTCCTCTCTCTCTTTAGACATTGCGCGTAAGGTGTTGACGAAAGAGTTCGAGGATCAAGGAAAGCAGGATGCTTTTGTGGCCGACCTTTTGAAGGATGTCAAATTGAATTAGTGGTCAGTTATCAGTAGTCAGTGGTCAGCGATCTTTCCTGCGAACTGCACACTTTTTTGACTTTTTTAGTTTTTACTTTTTAACCGAGCTTTAGCGAGCTCATCAAAGATAATTTAATACAATGTCAATCTATACAGTCGCATCCAGATACGCAAAGTCACTTCTTGGGCTTTCGCAGGAGCAGGGCAATGTGGACGCTGTAAAAGCCGATATAGAGCAGATTATTGCTGTTATTCAAGCCAATTCGCAATTGCAGACAGTTCTGAAGAATCCAATCATCAGCGCGGACAAAAAATATGCAATTTTGACAGCACTGTTTGACGGGAAGGTTAATCCATTGATCTTATCTTTCTTTTCTATTTTGGTAAAGAAGGGCCGTGGAGATCTTCTGTTAGACATCGCACAGGAGTTCATCCGCGAATACAACGAGGCGAAAGGAATCGTTAAAGCGACTGTGGTATCTGCGACGGCATTGTCTGAGAACAACCTAAACAACCTTGCTTCGAAAATCGCGAACGAGATCAACGCGCAGGTGGTATTGACCAATACGGTCGACCCCTCGTTAATCGGAGGATTTGTGGTACGTATAGGCGACAGGCAGGTCGATGCGAGTATCGCAGGAAAGCTGAATAAACTAGAGAAGTTTTTTGTAAATCAAGGTGTATAATACCTTGATGTTGGATGGTAAATAAAATCAAAAACCCCTTATAATAATAACAATGATAGAGGTAAGACCAGATGAAGTTTCGGCGATTCTAAGAGAGCAATTGTCGGGCTTTAAATCAGAAGCCGAACTCGAGGAAGTGGGTACCGTACTCACCGTGGGTGACGGTATTGCTCGTATTTACGGCTTAACTAAAGTTCAGTCCGGTGAGTTGGTTGAATTTGATAACGGTTTGGAAGGTATTGTATTAAACCTGGAAGAAGACAACGTCGGTGTCGTTCTTTTGGGCCCTTCAGACGAGATTAAAGAAGGAGATACTGCCAAACGCACAAATCGTATTGCTTCGATTAAAGTGGGTGAAGGTATGTTGGGGCGTGTAGTGAATACACTTGGCCAACCTATCGACGGTAAGGGACCTATCGCAGGCGAAACCTATGAAATGCCTATTGAACGTAAGGCTCCAGGGGTAATTTATCGTCAGCCGGTAACTGAACCATTACAAACAGGTATTAAGGCTATCGATGCGATGATTCCTGTGGGACGTGGTCAACGTGAGTTGGTTATTGGTGACCGCCAGACCGGTAAAACAGCGGTTTGTATTGATACGATATTAAATCAGAAAGAATTTTACGATGCAGGCGAGCCTGTCTTCTGTATATATGTAGCTGTAGGACAGAAAAACTCGACGGTGGCGAACATCGTCCGCGTTCTGGAGGAGAAAGGTGCTCTGCCATATACCGTTGTTGTTGCCGCGTCTGCTTCAGAGCCAGCACCAATGCAGTTCTATGCGCCAATGGCGGGAGCTGCTATCGGTGAGTTCTTCCGCGATACAGGACGCCCTGCACTTATTGTGTATGACGACTTATCTAAGCAAGCTGTCGCCTATCGTGAGGTGTCATTGTTATTGCGTCGTCCTCCTGGCCGTGAGGCTTACCCTGGAGACGTGTTCTATCTGCACTCACGCTTGTTAGAGCGCGCAGCTAAAATTAACGCATCCGACGAGATCGCCCGCAATATGAACGACTTGCCAGCGTCTATTAAACACCTGGTAAAGGGAGGCGGTTCATTGACAGCCCTTCCGATTATCGAGACGCAAGCCGGAGACGTTTCCGCTTATATTCCTACGAACGTGATTTCCATCACCGACGGACAGATCTTCTTGGAGTCAAACCTATTCAACGCAGGTATCCGTCCCGCAATCAACGTCGGTATTTCGGTATCCCGCGTTGGTGGTAACGCACAGATTAAGTCAATGAAGAAAGTATCGGGTACGTTAAAATTGGATCAGGCTCAGTTCCGCGAGCTGGAAGCTTTCGCAAAATTCGGTTCGGATTTGGACGCTGCTACCAAAGCGGTACTCGATAAAGGTGTACGTAACGTGGAGATCCTGAAACAAGGTCAATATTCGCCGGTACCGGTAGAGAAGCAGGTTGCTATCATTTACGCAGGTACCAAAGGCTTACTACGTGCTGTTCCTGTCAATAAAGTGCGTCAGTTTGAGGAAGAATATCTGACACAATTGGAAGCTCGTCATCCAGAGGTGCTGGCAGCATTAAAAGCCGGCAAATTTAGCGACGAGTTGACAGATGTGTTGGAAAAAGTAGCTAAAGAGATCGCAGCAAAATATTAATCAGATGTGAGATGATAGATTTGAGATTTGAGATGTCTTTGATAGATTTCTTAAATCTCATGTCTCAGATCTCCTATCTCCAATCTTAAATATGGCAAATTTAAAAGAAGTAAGAAACCGGATCAGCTCGGTTACGTCGACGCAGCAAATTACCAAGGCGATGAAGATGGTTGCTGCGGCTAAATTGAAGCGGGCGACAAATGCTATTGTACAACTACGTCCCTATGCCAATAAGCTAAGAGATATTTTAGCTCAAGTTTCTGCTTCTGTTGAAGGAAGCGATTCTCCTTATACACAAGATCGTGTACCGACAAAGGTCTTGATCATCGTATTAACATCAAACAGGGGGCTGGCTGGAGCATTTAATGCGAATGCTATAAAAACGGCGAACAACCTGATTTTTAGCAAATACGCCGAACAACATGCCCGCGGCAATTTAAGTATTCTCGCAATAGGTAAACGCGGACATGATTTCTTTCAGAGAAGAGGCTTCCAGGTGGTTGGCAACCATAACGAGCTGTATAGTGATCTGAATTTCCTTAACGTGTCAAAGGTTGCCGAATTCGTGATGGAAGAATTCAAGTCGGGTAATATAGATAGGGTCGAGGTAGTCTACAACCAGTTCCGCAACGCGGCGATGCAGGTGTTGACATCGGAGCAACTTTTACCGTTGCTTCCGGCAGAGCAGGATGCAACAGCGGCAACCTCGGAAGTTGATTATATCATCGAACCTTCCAAAGAGAAGATTATTGAGGAATTGATCCCCAAAGCTATTAAGACCCAGCTGTATAAGGCAGTTTTAGATTCTAACGCTTCGGAACACGGCGCGCGGATGACAGCAATGGATAAGGCTACCGAGAACGCCGGTGATTTGTTAAGATCATTGAAGTTATCGTATAACCAGGCCCGCCAGGCTGCTATCACGACGGAGTTAACCGAGATCGTGTCAGGCGCGGCAGCACTGTCAAACGGCTAAGTATTTTCTGGCCGGTGATCCACGGAAGCGGCTAGCTCCCACGGGGGACACGTCTTCCACAAGGGATAAACGATTTCGTCATAACATTCTCCGGAACACGGAGAAATAACTAAAAAAGAAGGCGTCTAAAAAGGGCGCCTTCTTTAGTTTTATTATGGGCTTGTGGTCTGTAATGGTTTTAGGAGATTAGCCTAGGCCGCCAGCGGTTGATATGGGCAATTTATCCATGACTGGTCATAAAATAAGCGGATTATTGTATTTAGGTTCGTCGTTTGGTCCGGAGAAAGTTGTTTCAGGAGTTTTTTCGACCAT
>NZ_VNHX01000030.1 GCF_008124885.1 Sphingobacterium allocomposti | reverse complement strand
AGAAAAGGAATATTAAAACAGGAATAATCAGCAACTTTTTATATCATTGTATGATCTTTTTTAGTGGCACGGTTTGACCGAAATCGATGGCATGGCCACTCCGAAATAGCCAATGGGTCGATAATGACATTAATGAGCTCCCGAGTCTTCTTCCTGTGATCCGGAACGGGCAAACTTACTGTTGTCCTCAACAATTTTCGGTCGCAAAAATCGGAAAGCACCTGTAAAATACCGGTTACCATTTCGGAGCTGGCATGCAGTTATGAAGTCTCCCCCGGAAAAATACCCACTTAAGTACCGCCGACTTTAAAAATCTGATAGATATTACAAAATGAAAAACGCGGGAATACGCGTAGCCACATAAAAAAAGGTCTTTTTAAGAAAAAAGACCTTGTAAATTGATGCTCCTGAAGCTGGGCTCGAACCAGCGACCCTCTGATTAACAGTTATAGGGTCTATCCTTTACAAAGGAGTCAAAAATATGCTTTTCCGACTTACAGAGGCAATATATGAACATTTTTTGGAACCGCAAAATTTAGGGTTGTTACATATTTGTGACGGTTTTTCGTTTTGTATCAAATAAGGAAAAAGAGAGTTGCGACCTTTTTCCTACCTCGGTACGGCCATTCCCCACGGGATGTGGCTGTTCCGTGGCAAGTTCGGTTTTTGTGGGTAGCACGAGGTACGAGGGCTGTACGTACAAAAACACAACTTGCACATCACCAAACAAAAGAGAGGGGTTATACCAAAATGTGCCTTAACGGCGCAAAAAACAAACATTCTGTATTGGGAACACAACACGTATCTATATACCCATACATCTATATATCCACATATCTATACATTTATATGCCCAGACATCTATGCATCCAGACACCTCCCTTTCCAAATAGATAAACGGAAGCGGGCGGATTTATTTCTATCATGCTGTGTCCAGCTATCAAAGAACGTTACGGCAGAATACGAATATTGTCGCCACATAATCCCCTACCACTCTAAACTACAATATAACAAAAAGATTTGAAATAACAACGAATTCTTCAAATCTTCACTGCCAACAATTCAGCTGACAGTATTCATTATTTCTTTCTTTTTGTCAGTTCTAATTCATATTGACCTATGGAGCATAGATTAAATTGATACATATTTGAACCTTCAAAATTCCATTTTGATAGTACTACCCCCTTATTTTTTCCGCGATAGAAAAAATAAAATGTATCATATTCCCCTAACACTTCAAATTCTTTCTGAAATCCTGTGTTTAACATTTGGGTTCTTAAGTTATCGTAACAATCCAAATCATATAACAACCTATATTGTACACGTTCTACTTTATTATTCGAGTTAAATAATACTGAAATAGATTTGCCCGAAGAATTGTTTCTCCAATCGATTCCCGTAACCATCTCTTTCTGAAAAACATAGTTTTTATTTGTTAATTTTCCATCGATATCTTCAACACTACCAATAAACAATGTGTTTAAAAAAGACAAGTCTTCACATTGCCCGAAAGATTTGCTATTATTGAAAATATTGAATGTTAATAGTAAAATAGTTATCGATAATTTCATTCCTTTTTTATTTAATATGGTTCATAAATTTTATCCTGTTGTGGCAAACGGATAATATGTACATCATTGCTCAATAACATTACCTATCCACTCGCATTCTTGAAAGCATCACTCTATCGGAAACCACTCCAATTCTTTTTCTATTTTCTCCCTGTACTTAGTGTTGATTTGCTTGGGAGCTTTGCGGATATATTGTTCTGCTGATGTAGAAATTGGCCCTTTTAGTTTTCTTAAATAGCCTATTCTATCATTCGGATTAATGATTTCATTCTTCCCCTTATCATTCTTTCTCTCCCATTTCTCACCAAGATTTGTCCAAATAACGACATCGAAATCTTTGTCTTTTATCCATTCTCTAATCTCATCCTGATATACAAAACCTTTAGGGAAAAACTCGTCCTTCAATTTCTCATACCATCCTATACTGTTCCTACCCGAACCTTCCCTTACAGCCAAATCTGAAACAGCTTTATCAATAGTCATATAATCCGACAAAGTATATAATGTTGGTACTTTCGTACCATTTGAAGTAATAACCAATGTCAAACGACCATCCTTAGAAATTCTTGCGAACTCTATCGGCAAAATCGGCCCATCTGGTTTCCACCCAAAGGATTTATTACATCCCAACTCTTTCGGTTGCCAAACCAACGACCCCCAAGCCAATATTGCTATTCTCATTTCCCTATCTTTTCACTTGAATTAGCTATTATATGTCTAATTTTTGTCCGACAATTATCCCATAATTCACTATCCCATTTTTCCGATTTCAGTTCTTCCCTATACGATTGCAAAAATAACCTCAATGCTCTTGCAAACTTAGTAGCATTAATGGTTTTATCATCTGAGTAAAGAATATCCCCCGATCTTCTAATAATGAAATTATCGTAAGTTTCACCTTGATGCAATAATCCACACCTCATAGCTCCATATATTTTCTTATCAACAAATTTTTCAAGATCATTTCCGTAATCTTTGGCTTTCTTGAAAACTTTGATATATGATTCAACTGCTTTGTCTTTCTCCGTTTTATTAGTTCCGCCTAAAAAGGAAGCTACAGTTTCTATCAACAAGCAACAGTTCGCCATCATTGCGAAACCATTTTTGTATTGTTTTCGATATAGCTCAACAAGTATAGGATATTTTTGTAGTTCGGGAGATTCGTCAAAAAAGAAAGGTTTTAAAAACCTGTTATATAAGCGATAGTATATCAAATCAGCTATTTTGGACTTATTTTTTTCTTCTGCTATCAAAACCTTCATAGCGGACATATTTTCCTCATACAACATGTTATCAGATTCGTAATAACTTGCAAAAATTGTTCTATTCATAGATCGTACACGCTTTATGTTACCAACCGACATACCGTTGTAAAGTCATTTTTATTACAGTATTTTCGTTCTATCAACAATCCTTCTATCAAAACAGCATCGGCTGATCAGAATTATCTTTCCTTTTTCAATTCCTCTGGAAATTCCACATTATCCAGACTTAAATAATCAGTACTGTAAGGTATGGATAATTCCGTATATTTTTTCGTTTTGTGACCACAATACTGCGTTACTGAACACCCTGCACACTTTTTAGGCTGAATTTTATCTAATCTCATTTCCAGCCTTCCACTTGTCAAAAAACCATCGAGTGAATGAACAGCCCTGCTATATACCTTTCGATGGTATTCATCAAATAAAATCTTTTTTTTAGACACTTTATGAAGGTACGGAACCGTCCTATTTTCATCGTTCTCCTTAAAATCGTAATACCAATAAACTAAATATCCGTAGTCAATTTTGTAATCGATAATGTTCTTAATATAAGCAAGTACCTGTATGATATGATTAATGTGGAAAATTTGGGATTTTCTATCTAAAACACGCTGTCTGCCTATGTCATCAGGTTCTATATAATTAAGTTTCTCGTCATAAGTTAATTTTCTTGGATCTCTATAAAAATGATATTTTTCTTCGACAACAAAATTATTGCCTTTGATATCCTGGAAAATATAATCAGGTACACATGCTACATTTGTCTCATGATTAAGAAAGATTTTTCTTGTATCCAGAGAATGTCCATTAAAAATCAATGTAGAGCTATAAATTTCTTGAAGACATGAGTCATCAAGAACAAATACATCTGCCTCAATATCATATTCTGTTTCTATCTTTTGAACTCCTACATCTTTAATTTTCTTTAACAGGTTTAACTGATCATGAAAATAATTTCCTAATCCAATTTCTCTTTCATTTGATGTTTTGGGGATTTCAAAAGACTTATTAATTGAGTAACTTGCGGGACAAAAAGCAAAAGCAGACAAATCCGTAGCGGTAGTATATTCCCGCCTTACCTCTTTCTTTCTAATAGCATATCGATTTCTTTTAATGTTCTGTTCCATTAATAAGCT
Organism: Sphingobacterium allocomposti; assembly: GCF_008124885.1. Lineage (GTDB taxonomy): Bacteria > Bacteroidota > Bacteroidia > Sphingobacteriales > Sphingobacteriaceae > Sphingobacterium > Sphingobacterium allocomposti. The sequence continues at coordinate 50,614 of NZ_VNHX01000030.1, read as the reverse complement.
ATCGATTGCAGCAGACACATCAAAATAGTTATACCTTCCATCCATACTTGGAGTCCACCTACCATATTTTGAAAGATAATGGTCAAGAAACTGTTGTATAAATTCCTGGTCCGAAACTCCAAACCTATTCATTAGATATTCGGCGAATAAATATTGCTTATGAGAGTACCCCATTATTATTCACTTTTTTCATAGTGCCGCCACAGTCGCACTTAAACTCCAAATTCTTAACATCGCTTACATAATAAGGCTTACAATCTTCACAGTACCCCGTTCCAAAAGGGATGCCGGTTCCGAACACCTCCCATTCGCCAGATTCCACCTCCAAATAATATCCGAGATCACCTGAACAGACATAATGGCTTTCTTTTTGGCATCGCGCACATTTCACCTCGGCATCCATAGAGTTGTAAAAATCCGGTTGCTTACTGAGTTTATAAAAACTAACGTGATGACATCGCTCACACTGGACAGAAAACTGCTGAAAATAATGGTCGTGCAGGTCATTGTTCGGGTCGGGGTCTGTACGAATTGGAGAGGGGGCTATTTCTTCTCCCGATGTCGTTTCGATGTCTTCCCAAGTGGCTACGGGCCTGTAATCTTCGGGAGGTCCTAACTCCTCGTACAGTTCTTTTGGCAGACGGATGTCCGTGGATGATTTGACAAGATCACCTTTCAACCAACCTACAAAATGTCGATCATCCAACCGCCTAACAAGACAGACGTTTTCTGTGTACCGGTCATTGAACAAGCAGTAGCTTATTTCATCGTTCACCGTAAATGTGGGGTCGTCCACGATCGGCAGATCGGCAAATTCAGCGATATTGGGGTCTTCTATCCAGAAAAAACGGAAACCCTTTGATTCAGCTTCCAGTTTTATCTCCTCCAAGTGTTTGTCCAGATAGGCTCTCATCCAGTTTCCCGTCCAAAAACAGATGATCAGCCTATCCGTAAACCAGGGCAAGAGGCGTTCATCCGGCCTGTCAGATATCCTTACCCCTCCATAATTTATTCTGTATAAAATTGGCTTCATCTCTTACTTTATTCTAAACATTAAAAATAGCAGTTATCCAATTTATTCCACATCTTTTATATTGCTATTTTCAAAAATCTCGTGAAGTTTTTGTTGCAATAGTCTTTTATCGGGCAACTGTGTTTGGTATTCGGCAACCATTGCAGGAGATAGCGAACGGCTCAATGCAAATTCTACGACTTCGTTTTGTTTATCCTTGCAAAGCAAAATACCAATGCTCGGGTTTTCGTGGGGTTTGCGTTCCTTGCGGTCTAATGCTTCTAAGTAAAAATTGAGCTGTCCCAAATGCTCGGGTTTAAATGTGTCGGCTTTTAGCTCAAATGCCACTAAACATTGCAAGCCCCGATGATAAAATACAAGGTCAATGTAAAAATCGCTGTTGCCTACCTGCACCTTGTATTCTTCGTCAATGAAAATAAAATCCCTACCTAATTCAAGGATAAAGTTTTTCATCTGTTTGATTAAGCCTTTTTGCAAATCGCTCTCGCTGTGTGGCTCGGTCAGGTTCAGAAACTCAAACACATAACTGTCTTTGAACGTGTTTGTGATGTCGGTATTTAATTCCTTCGGCAGTGTTGAGATTTTTGCGTTACCTATCATTGTACGTTCAAAAAGGCTTGCGGAAATTTGCCGGTCAAGCTCCCGAACGCTGTAATTTTCTTTGATAGCCATCCGCAAGTAAAATTCTCGTTCTTCTTCGGTTTTGCAACGTGAAAAGATGGTGCGATGGTGTGTCCAACTGATTTGAGCTAATATAGTATTTCTAATATCTTGGGGCTGAAAATCAAATTGTGTCCTCACTGGGGCGACAATTTGATTTGATTGATTATCAGAATTTTGCATTTGTCGCCTCGCTGGGGCGACAAATTTAACTTCGGCATACGTGTCATAAAACTGTACCATTCTATAAAGCCCTGCACGATTAAAGCCTTTTAATTCAGGATTATTACGCTGAATGAACAACGCCAATTCATCAACGGTTTTATCACCCCAATCTGCAACGGATAGTTTTTGTTTGATGTATGCTCCTACATTCCAATACAGGTTTATCAGCTCGGTATTAACGGCACGAATGGCGTTGCTTCGAGCTTGCTGTATTAGATTGATGATGTCTGAAAAACGATTGTCCATATCCTGATAACCTATTAAACAAAACTACAAATTATTACCCTATTACGATGCCCACTATACCAAGATCAACCCGAATTGCTTCTATTTCTTTTAGTTTCTCCATAACCTTACTTTGCACATCATCCACAATCTTCCAGTCCTTGGCAATGTAAATATCTGTTGTACGATTGCCCTCGTCAACGTGATTGAGTGCAAGAGCCACGTCGTCTTTGCTCATTCGGCAATCATTACGGGCGGTATTGGCAAATGTGTGCCTGGCCCAATAGAACGTTACTCCCGACAGACCTATCTGTCGGCATATCTGTTCCATGCCTTTACTTAATGCTTTGTTCAGACAGCCAATCGTAGAATAACGTTCAGTCAATTTACCGATGTATTTCTCTAATAATGGTCTTGCTTTGTCCACAATTTTGATACTGATAAAAGCATTGTCCTTTCTACTTTCGGCTGTTTTAGAGCGGTTATATTCCAATCTTCCGTTCCTGATATTCTGCCCACCCAACTGATAAAAATCTACGGCATTGGTACCACATAAGTAGAACGAAAGCATATACAGCTCTTTGGCAAGTTCTGCACGACTACCGGATTTGGTAGCACAATCCCGTATGGCTAATACTTCTTCAAGGGAATTGTTGCGGTCTTTAGTACGTGGGGGCGGCGAACCAATCTTATATTTTTTAAAAGGATAGTGCTTTATTCGGAATATACCAATATCTTCCTCGTTATAACGGTTCCGTGCAGCGTTGAACAAGGTACGCAGGTCACGCATATAGTTATGTACTGCTGAATTACTTACTCCTTTCACGGTTGTCGTAACAGGTTTGCCAAACTGATTAGTCCGGGTCATTGTGCGCTCCGACTTCAAAAAACGCTCATACGATAAGAGCATCGTATAATGAATTTGGTTGATGGAAAAGGAATCCGTCTTAAAATAATCCACAAGACTGTTTCGCACTACATTAAAGTTTTCAGCACTCTTGATTCTTCCTACTTCTTTTAAACCCTTTATATGCTCGTCGCAAAATTTCACAAAATCAACTTCCTCGTCCATATCCCTTAGAAAATCCCGTAAGGCCTCCGCAGAAAAATGGTCAAGTTTCTCCTCCAAATCACTAATAGTGTTTCGGTACTTCCTTAATTGCTGCTCGACTATATCCGCAATAAAACAATCTTTGATTTTGAAATTTTTGGTCAGTTGCTTTCTGACCACAAAATGGGTCGTGTCAATGTACTTTCTTATACCTTTGTGATAAACACAGATTTTCACATTGTAAGTGCCATCAGCTTTCTTGTGATGCTCATAAACTTTTGCGCTTACGGTTGCCATAATTTTTTCCTTAAGCACGCCGGAATTTCTGTTACATATTTGTAACAAAACGACGTGAAATTCAACAAAAAACTATGTAAATCAAACCAAATCGGAGAACCCGATCGGTCAAACGAAGATGTCTCTAATCTTCGTTTAGAAAGCAAAAAAGCCGTTTTTCTTATCGAAAAACGACTTTTTATCTGGCTCCTGAAGCTGGGCTCGAACCAGCGACCCTCTGATTAACAGTCAGATGCTCTAACCTGCTGAGCTATTCAGGAATATGAAACGTATTCCGTTTCCGTGATGCAAGTATCGCAACTTTTAATGAACTGTGCAAATATTTTGCAGCACAAAAACACAACTCATTCAGATCCAACGCATTTTTTTTAGTATAATTCGCTTAAAACAGGGGGAGTAAAGATAAGCCGAATTACTCCGTCTGAACCATACAAGTCCATTAAGCATTACACATTCAGAAAAGCGGCTGTCGGAGGGTCATAATAGCACGCCGCCCAGCACCAACGTCGCAATCGTGAAATAAATAATCAGGCCCGTCACATCGACCAGTGTGGACACAAACGGGGCTGACGAACTCGCCGGGTCAGCTCCCAGCTTGCGGAGTACAAACGGCAACATCGCTCCCACCAACGACCCCCACAAAACGACCCCGACCAGAGAGAAAGCTATGGCCAGTCCATACAACACCCAAGCATCGCCATAAGCGCCTGTAAAGGCCTGATCTACGGAAATCCGAGAAAATCCGAGTGTCCCTAGGATAAGCCCGAGAAAAAGGCCCGAAAGTATCTCCCGCCGCATAACGAGCCACCAGTCCCGCAAAGTCACCTCGCCCATAGCCATCGCCTGAATAATCAGCGTCGAGGCCTGCGAGCCGCTATTTCCTCCGCTCGACATAATGACGGGCATCAGTAATACCAAGATCGTTGTGAGTCTATCTTCATAATACTTTAGAACATTAAACGTTAATAACTGTCCCAAAAACAACACGATAAGCCACCCGCCGCGCTTCTTCACCAGATGAAAGATCGAAACGTCCAGGTACGGCTCGTCTAGCGCTTCCGTACCTCCAATCCGTTGCATATCCTCAGTATATTCTTCGTTCGCAACCCACAGGATATCGTCAATGGTAACGATCCCGAGCATAATGCCCTGCTCATCGATAACAGGCAGCGCTACCCGGTTGTTCATACGGAAGACATTAACCGCTTCTTCCTGTGGATCATCTGCATTCAGAGAAATTAACCGATTATCTATCAACTCCTCAACCTTGGTCTCGGGATCTGCAATTAGAATATCCCGGATCCGTATATCATCCACAAGTCGACCGTCGCCATCTATAACATACAGAACGTCGATCGTTTCTGAAGCGTTCCCGTACCGTCGGATATGATCTAAAACACGGGTAATGTTCCAATGCGGCTTTACCGTAATATAGTCCGGAGTCATCAAACGCCCGACACTGTCCTCAGGATAACCTAACAAGGACAACGCCTCCTTTCTTTCTTCCGGAGAAAGCATGATGATCAAATGCTTTACAACATCACCTTTTAATTCACTAAAAAATGAGGTACGGTCATCCGGCGGCAGCTCATTGATGAGTTCACGGACTTTGCTTGCCGGTAATTTTTTGAAGATCCGCTCTTGCGTCGGAAAGTCCAGTATACTAAAAACGTGTACTGCACGGTTTATATTCAGCGTTTCAATAAAAAGGGCGGCATGTTCAGGAAGCTCGTCAATAAGCTCCTCCACATCGGAAATGTTCTGCTCATTCAGAAACTTCTGAAGCTCGGAAATTTCACCTGCTTCTATCCATTGCTGAACAAGCTCTACTTGCATTTCTAGTTCTTCCATAACGCTCTTTTTGTTTGATCCTACATCGGTACAATTTTATTTGAAGCAAAAGTCGTTTTTTTAGTTGTAAATAACGAATACTTTTTTTCTGCCCGCAAAGGCTCGCAAGTCCTGAATACGCCGTCGCCGCCATCTTGAATTCAGCTCCGTCGCCGACAGAATACGCCATTATGTCACCCCTCCCTAATAAACACTCGCTTTCTTTTTCGGGTCGTTTCGGCATCGTCTATCCCAGGTGACAAGTCATAACGCAACCATCGTAACAGGAACGTGCTCACCACAGCATATCGGATATCGGGCAACCACAGCTATCGTTCCGCTACCTCCACCTCCCCCCACGACCCGAAGTAGAAACACGATGTGATGCTCCGTCTTCAGTCCGCGTTTTGAACAGCCGATAAAAACAGGCTTCCCGAAAAAAATATAACATTTTTCTTTTATCTTGCAGCATGGTCAATCTTGGGTTCTGGCGACCTGTTTAGTGAAGCGTGTGGACTATAATCCGCAAACAAAAGACGAAAAACACAGATAGATTTATAAATTAAAAACCTTTATTAATCAAAACAATACAATGATCATCAAAATAAAACATTGAACAAAAATAAGCTATAAATACTAAATTATTTAGCAACTCATAAAGTTCAACAAATTTAATATTTTAAAATGCTAGTAATCAAAATAATACTATCTTCCATATTATTTATAAGTTCATGTCATCTAAGCGCACAGATCATCGACAATGACCAAGCCTCTTCATCAATAAAATGGCGGCAGATCCAGCTCGAAAAGTTCACGTTGCTGTATCCGCAGACATTTGAAAACACCGCACAAAAACTGGCATCACAATTACCCTTGCTCCAAGTAAAGAGCAGCCGGGATTTAAGTGTGATCCCGCACAGGACGACGCTGGTCTTACAGGGAAATCACCTAAGCCAAAATGGCTATGTGCAATTAGCACCTCGAAAATCGGAGCTATTCCCTATCCCCTCCTCTACCGCAGATAATCAGGAGTGGCTACCCAACCTGGCGTTGCACGAACTACGGCATATTGCCCAGTTTGACAAATTGACAGGAAAGCTGCGCGGACCATTTTTCGAACAGTTGGGGCTCGCGTTGTACGCTTTAAATTTGCCCGCCTGGTATTTCGAAGGCGACGCCGTGCAGATTGAAACCATACACAGCGCCGGCGGCCGGGGTAGATTGCCGTCCTGGGACATGCCGGTTCGGGCCAATATGTTGTCAGGAAAACACTACGGGTTTAACAAATATGTACTTGGATCTTTCAAAGATAATGTCCCTTCCTACTACACCATCGGGTTTCTGATGAACACCTACATGACCAATCATTTCGGATTGGACAGCCATGAAAAAATAATGAACGGCATGCGGGGAAAACTGCTCAGACCGTTCAATTTCCAGAAAGCTGTAAGGCACGTCTCAGGGATGAAACCGGCCTGGATATTCCGGGAAACGTTGAGCGAACTTCATGAAAAATGGAACAGCGAGATAGACACAAATTCTATACACCAAGAAATAAAAACACCGGAAAGCAGGTACCCGAGCGATTACCTACTTCCGCAACAGCTGTCCGATCAGCGCATCGTCGCGCTCAAAACATCGCCCCGGACCGTAAACGAAATAGTAGTCATCGATACGTCTGGAAACGAATCGTCGGTGGTAAAAACGGGCTTACAGATCACGCCATATTTTCACCACAGAGACCAGTACATAACCTGGGATGAGTATAGAAAAGATGCCCGCTTTGGCAAGCAGACCTACAATGTTATCAATGTCTACAACATGGAAACCGGAAAACTGAAAACATTGACCAAGAAATCAAGGTACTACTCTCCGGTATTCCACCCCACTCACGACCAAATAGCAGTCGTAGAGGTGAATGAAGCAGGAGAAAGCCGCATCGCTTTCATAAACGCGGAAAACGGAAAGCTGATGGATAGCGTCGCAGCTCCACAACATATACACCTGCAGCAACCGAAATTTAATGATGCCGGCGACAAAATTGTCGCCATTGCCGTGGGCCCCGAAGGCACCTGCCTTATCGAACTGCACTTAAGAGATAGAAAATACGTTTTCTTAACGCCATGGGATAGCCAGCAACTGGAACGTCCGTTCTACAACGGCAACAGCGTTATCTTCAAAGCCCATTACGACGGCATTGACAACATATATCAACGTGACGAACATGGAAGGCTTTTTAAGCTGACAAATGTTGCTTTTGGAGCCTTTAACCCCTCCCGTACCGCCGACCACCAGCTTCTCTTTAACGACTATCATTATAATGGGTACAAGCTGGCCAGACAGCCGCTAGCCCATTTACAGGATACCATTGCCCATGCGCGCCCTTTATATATTCTACCCACATTGACCGCTGCCGACAATCAGCATACGGCTCACGAACCACAGTATATACCATCAGCCCCCGCAGCCTACCGTCCCACAGCCAACATGATCAATTTTCACAGCCTGTCCATAAGCAGCACAAACTTCGAAAGTTTCGACAATTATGTTCCGGGCATCTTCTGGCTATCAAACGATGTGCTTAACACAACGGAAATTAAGGTAGGATATGAGTTTGATCCCGATATATCAAAGAGCACGTATTCCGCCGGGATATCTTACAAGCGCTACCTCCCGGTATTTACCGTGCGCTATGCCAATCGCGGCCTCGTGGGCAATGCCATCGGCGGTGGAGATGGCCGTCAGGTCGTGATGTTCGACTATAGAGACCACCTTACCACGATCGATGTGTCTCTTCCGTTTTCCATATACAGGCAGAATTACGTTTACAGTTATGGCCTCAACTTCGGAACATCGTACACGAAGCGGTATGATGTGAGCATACCACTGAAAAACTTCAACGAAAGCATCGCATTTCCGCTCAATTATCAAATCTATCTAAATCGGAATAGTATGCGCGGTAAAATGGATATTGCCCCTAAATGGGGGCAAAACATTAGTGTGACATACCGACACCTCCCCTTTGAGAAGCAGTTGTCCGGTCAGATATTGTCGCTGCGGACAAATTTTTACATACCCGGACTGTTGCTAAACCATAGTTTACAGTTACGCTTTGCGGTGCAAAAAGGTACCGGCCGTTACGACGGGGTGTACGACATCCCGATGGTCTCCGGCTGGGGACACTTCATCTCACCTATAGTGACCAATACGGCCTTAGCGTCTTACCGGCTTCCTCTTTTCTATCCCGACTGGAGTATCGGATCGCTTGCCTACATAAAACGTTTCCAAGGGCTACTCTTTTCAGATTTCCAAAACCTCCACCAGGCAATCGCCCCCAAGAGTTTCGGCATCGGCATCTCAGCAGACTTCAATGTATTTCGTTATGTACTACCGGATATTAATGTGGCAACAAAGCTGACCTATGTAAATGATATGTCCGCGCCCCGTACTATTGTTCCCTCCTTTAGCTTAAGCTATTCGTATTAACAAAAAAACTGGCGATCTGCCAGTTTTTTTATAATAGGATTGTTCCGTACTTAATCGTTTAACGCCTGTACTCCCGGCAACACCTTGCCCTCCATATATTCTAGCAACGCTCCTCCGCCGGTACTCACATAACTGACATGTTCCGTCATGCCAAATTTCGAAACCGCAGCAGCGGAATCACCTCCGCCGATAAGGGAGAAAGCCCCTCTCTCAGTAGCAGCAACGACAGCATCAGCCACCGCTTTCGTCCCTTTTGCAAAAGTATCAAATTCAAAAACCCCCATAGGACCGTTCCACAGTAAGGTATTAGAAGCACCAATGACATCGGCAAAGCGGGCAGAAGACGCCGGACCGATATCAAGTCCCTCTTTATCTTCGGGAATCTGGTTATTCGGCCCGTCGTAAGTATTAGCATCCTCGGCAAATTTGTCCGCAATCTGGGCGTCTGTTGGTAGAACGAGGTTAACGCCCTTCTCTTCTGCTTTCTTCAATAACTCATTTGCCAAATCGAGTTTATCCAGCTCAACGAGCGATTTTCCGATCTCTCCTCCTTGTGCCTTCACAAAAGTATAGGCCATGCCCCCTCCGATAATCAGGTTGTCTACTTTTTCCAACAATGCTTCAATCAATTCAATCTTATCAGAGACCTTTGCTCCTCCCATGATCGCCGTAAACGGACGCTCTGGATTGTTCAACACTTTCTCTGCATTATTGATCTCTGCCGCCATCAGATAGCCCGCATATTTATTACCTGGAAAAAACTCCGCTATTACTGCTGTGGATGCATGTGCACGGTGCGCCGTTCCAAATGCGTCGTTTACGTATACGTCGCCTAATTTGGCTAACTTCTCCGCAAAGCCTTTATCTCCTTTTTCCTCCTCCTTATAAAAACGAAGGTTTTCCAGCAACAACACCTCCCCGGCCTTTAAATTAGCACTTTTCTCGACGGCGTCATTACCGATGCAATCGTCTGCAAACTGAACAGACACACCCAATACGTTGGAGAGGTGTTCCACGATATGTTTCAATGAATACTTGTCGGTAGGACCTTCCTTGGGACGCCCAAGATGAGACATCAAGATCACTGCACCGCCGTCAGCCAGAATCTTCTTGATCGACGGGGCGGCCCCTTGTATGCGATTGTCGTCCGTTATATTAAAACTCTCATCCAAAGGCACGTTGAAGTCCACCCGGATCAACGCTTTTTTACCCGAGAAGTTTAAATCGTCAATTGTTTTCATATATACAAATAAATTTAAGTTGATGCATTATCATTCACGCCATAAATATAGAAAAAAGCCGTGGACTTGAAAAGTCCGCGCCGGTTTTATCGAATTTCGACAGTATATGGAAGTCGGGTCTGAATCCCCGACGACCTCACTACAGTCCGGAGCTGTTCGATATACGACCTATACTCGGCCAGCCCGTCGTCGAACATCCACATCTTTATTTTCTCTTTTGAGGCTCCAAGGAGAGACGAAAAGGGATCCTTTACACTAGGATAGCTAACCACCTTATAGTTGGATAGCTTCGCCTTACTGGCGGCAGACTGTATGGCACGCTGAAGTCCGCCGATTTCATCTACCAGACCATATGCCTGCGCCTGACTTCCAGTCCATACACGTCCCTGTCCTAGACTGTCAACCCGGGCAGCGGTCATGCCACGCCCTTTTGCCACTTTCCCGACAAATGTCTTATACACGCGCTCTACTTCCATCTGGATGATGGCTCTTTCCTCCGCCGTCAATGGCCGGTCAGGGCTGCCCAATAAATCTGAAAAACGTCCTGTCTTTACTTCATCGATATGTATTCCCAGCTTATTATTGAGCAATCCCTGAAGGTTCGGAATAAGTCCGAACACGCCGATAGAGCCCGTTAAAGTCTCCCGCTCGGCGAAGATAGAGTCAGCCAATGCAGCTATATAATATCCTCCCGAAGCAGCGTAATCGCCCATAGAGACCACAATAGGCTTAACCTTTTTTGTAAGCTCCACCTCCCGCGCAATTATGTCAGAGGCTAAAGCCGACCCACCGGGCGAGTTGACACGAAGAACAACTGCTTTTACCCTGTCGTCGCGGCGTAACCGGCGCAGCTCCCGGGAAAAACGATCGCCGCCGATCGTATTCTCTGCCCCTTCTCCGTCAACAATGTCGCCCGCAGCGTATAAGACAGCTATCCGCCCTCCCGACGACTCTGCACTATTTGCTTCTGTATAGTCCAATAATGACACCGCTGGCAATTCCCTTCTCTCCTCCGCACCTAGCCGCTTTCTGAGCGATGTGAGCATCTCATCTTTATATCGGATACCGTCTGCAAATTTACGGTGAACAGCGTCCTCTGCGCTACGGATTAAGTAGTTGTCTGCCACGTACCGCAACGTGTCCGAAGCGATGTTTCTAGTCCCGGCGATATCTGAAAGGATCCCTTCATACATGCTCTCCAGATAGGATGACATCTGCTCTCTGTTTGCCGGGCTCATTTCGTTCAATAAGAACGGCTCTACGGCCGACTTATAGGTACCCACCTTGACGACCTGCATTTCCACTCCGAGTTTATCCAGCGCCTCTTTTAAAAACGTCACCGAAGCAGACAGCCCTTTAAACTCGAGCGCTCCCTCAGGGTGAATAAAAACGCTATCGGCAACAGAAGCAACGTAATAAGCTTTCTGCGTATACATGTCACTGTAGGCAACCACAAATTTCCCCGACTCTTTGAAATCCAGTAAGGCATCGCGGATCTGCTTTAAGCTTGCCATCCCGACATTGACCTGACGCGGATTCAGATAAATACCTTTAATCCGGCTGTCTGCCTTTGCTGCTGCTATTCGCGACAAAATATCATTCAAGCCTAGTGTTTTCATCTCGCCATACCCCGGAACATTGAGCCCTTCCAATGGATTTGGACTACTCCGTTCGGGTATATTATAGTCAAGCGTTACATACAATACTGCATTTGAGGGAACGGCGCTCTCTTTGCTGCTGCCCACCTGATTAATGGCACTGGTAATCATGCCGACCAGGATAGCAAATAAAATAACAACGACAATTCCAATTCCCGTTATAGTCGCTAATACGTACTTAAAAAAAGATCTCATAATAAAACAAATTTCAAAAACCTAATTTAAAGGTTTCTTGTCAAGATTTCTAAAATTAAACAGATATCCGCTATCTTTAAAGCATGAATGAGGTATTTCTTTTGCTGGGCGCGAATCTAGGAGACCCAGAGAAGCAACTGAAAGATGCGATCCATGAGATCGGCATACATATAGGAACGATACAGACGTCGTCGTCGGTATACCGGTCGGAAGCCTGGGGAGTTACCGATCAACCTCACTTTTTGAACCAGGCACTCATCGTATCTACCGAGCTGCCGGCCCTGACCGTTTTGGACAGTATACAAGCGATCGAAAAACGCCTAGGTCGCGTCCGTCTTACCAAGTGGGGCGCCCGCGTTATCGATATCGACATACTCTATTTTAATAACGAGTACATCCAGCACGAGCGGCTAACCATACCGCATCCCTACCTGGCCGACAGAAGATTTGTTTTGGTACCCCTGCAGGAAATTGCACCCGACTTTATGCATCCAACTTTAGGCGTAACCACCACCGTATTATTAGAGAACTGCGAAGATCCCCTGCAAGTTCAATTATATACCTCCCAAAAGAAATGAAACAGCCTTATCTACTTATCGATCCAACGACAATTGAGCAGAACTTCCTACATAGCAGGAACGTGATCAGCCAGCTGCTAGATCTTTATCTGACGCAGATACCGGCCGATTTAAAAGCCTTAAAAGATGCCATCCTTGCCAGTGACCACACTGCTATAGCCAACAAAGCACACCATATTAAACCCACGATGGAATACGTCGGAGCGACAACACTACGCCGGAAATTACAAGAACTGGAAACCGCCGGAAAAAATAGAGAAGATATGGCCATCATTCAGACTTTATCTGCAGCCATTGAACAGGACATAGCAAGCCTACTGCAGGAAATAGCAAACTACCGGCGGGAGCTCTAAGCCGACGTTTCCGACCAAAAATGCAGTTTTGAAAATACAATATACAACAACAGGATCCCCGGCAGAGCCAGAAGACCACCTATCAGCAACGACGCTAAACTGGCAATGAGAAAGAGATATTTAAATTTATTCTCGCGCCACGACAGAGAAGATAGCTTCATACTGAACAGTTTCACCTCCGATATGAGAAGGAAGCTGCTTAGCGCGACCGTAGCTAATAAAACGAGGGGATTTTTCACCCAGGCCACCTCGGCGGCGATATACGGTAACGAGATGATAAAAAATGTGTTCATCGGCGTATTTAATCCAATGAAATCAGTCGTCTGCCGCGTGTCAACATTAAATTTCGCAAGCCGTAAAGCAGAAAAGACCGTCACCACAAAGCCTGTATAAGGCAGGAAATCACTACTCGATGACTCTTCAAGCATCAGATAGAGCACCGTCCCGGGCAAAAAGCCAAAACTGACCATGTCTGCCAATGAATCAAGCTCCTTGCCGATGGAGGATTTGACATGCAGCAATCTGGCAGCCATACCATCGACGAAGTCAAACCCACCAGATGCAAGCGCGCAATAGATCATCTGATCATACTGTTTATGCCAGGCGGAAAGAATAGCTAAACAGCCAAAGAAAAGGTTGAGACAGGTCAGTGTATTCGGAATATGTTTCTTCATGTTAAAAAATAAGCCATCTTCCTTCAGGAAAGATGGCCTAAAATTATTAAATATCGACTAGATTAACTATTCATGCTAATCAAAAACTCTTCGTTCGATTTCGTGCCACGCATCTGCGTTAACAAAAACTCCATTGCTTCTGTAGAATTCATATCGGATAAGTGATTACGGAGCACCCACATGCGTTGCAAAATATCACGGTCTACCAACAGGTCGTCCCGGCGCGTGCTTGATGCAGTCAGGTCGATAGCAGGGAAAATACGCTTATTAGCCAACTTACGGTCAAGTTGAAGCTCCATATTACCTGTACCTTTAAACTCCTCGAAGATCACATCATCCATTTTAGATCCTGTATCCGTCAATGCAGTTGCTAAGATCGTCAAAGAGCCGCCGTTTTCAATATTCCGGGCTGCTCCGAAAAACCGCTTCGGCTTATGTAAAGCGTTTGCATCAACCCCGCCGGATAATATTTTACCGGAAGCAGGAGCCACAGTATTGTACGCACGGGCCAATCGGGTGATGGAATCCAATAGAATCACCACGTCGTGTCCACATTCTACCATACGTTTTGCCTTTTCCAATACAATGTTCGCAATCTTCACATGACGCTCAGCAGGCTCATCGAACGTAGACGAAATCACTTCCGCCCGTACATTTCTTGCCATGTCTGTCACCTCCTCGGGGCGCTCATCGATAAGCAGGATGATTAAATATACCTCGGGGTGATTCTTTGCAATGGCGTTAGCCACTTCCTTCAACAAGTTTGTTTTCCCGGTCTTCGGCTGGGCAACGATAAGTCCCCGCTGACCTTTACCGATAGGCGTAAACAGGTCCATAATGCGCGTAGAATAATTTCCCGCACCCAGATCCAGGTTTAACTTTTCGTCCGGAAAAAGAGGTGTTAAGTAATCAAATGGTACCCGGTCACGGATTTCTGCCGGATTCTGACCGTTAATCGCCTCCACACGGACCAAAGGGAAATATTTTTCACCTTCTTTCGGCGGCCGGATACAACCGCGGACGTTATCTCCCGTTTTCAGTCCGAACAGTTTAATCTGCGACTGTGACACATAGATATCATCGGGAGAAGTCAGGTAATTATAATCTGACGAACGTAAAAAACCGTATCCGTCAGGCATAATCTCTAGAACACCTTCGTTAACAATAACATTATCAAAATCGGTGGGCAGTACTGGTGATGAAGCTTCGGTTTTCGCAAGGGCTGGAGCGGAATCGCTATTGGAAGGGCTGGCGGCACTGAAAAGATCCTGGCCTGACGGGGAAGTCTCGGCTTTCGAGTCCTCAGCCGGGGACGTTCTTTTTGTTACCGCTACAGGCTCTACTTTTACTGTCCTCACACGCTTTCTGGTACGTTCCGAAGAGACTGCTTCTACCTTCTCGGCCGTCTTTTCTTCCTCTTGGATCGACTGCTTCGCTATGACAGTAATACGATCAATCAATTCTTGCTTGCGTAGTTTGTCGACATCGGCGATGCCTAATACTTTTGCAATCTCGCGCAACTCTGACACGAGCTTGGTATTTAGTTCATTAATATCCATTAACTTTCTATTATGAGATATAGGATTTTATTGCTTTTTTGAATCCATCCAATTGATATTTTAGCAAACACACGATATATGGGATTAACTAAAATATGAACGCGGTATATTTAAATAGTAAGAAATTTAAACATCCCATGGATAAATCTGAGAATCGGCACAAAAATAATATAACATTTGTATATTCAAAGAAAATTTGTAAAAATTTTTCCTTCAGAAACAGATATTATCATAACGCGCTTTGTCAAAAAATGTTTTATATTTAGGATGCTAACCTCATATTTTTTTTAGATTTGTAGTTATTCTTAGTATGTTTAAATTTCAAAACTAAAACGTTTTATCGTATATGAAAGAAAACCAATCAACCAACTACCCCGCTTTATATACCTTGGTAGTTGTTTTTTTCTTCTGGGGCTTTATTGCTGCAGGAAACAGTGTATTCATCCCCTTTTGTAAAAATTATTTTCAACTAGACCAGTTTCAGTCACAATTAATCGACTTCGCATTCTATAGCGCATATTATATAGGAGCATTGTTGTTGTTTATATTCAGTACGGTATCTGGCAAAGACCTCGTAGGGAAGTGGGGGTATAAAAAGAGTATTATTTACGGACTACTATTTTCCGCATTTGGGGCTGCGGCTATGATCGTCGCTGTGGAGGTGAACATATATATAGGCATGTTGCTCGGACTGTTTATCGTAGCGTTGGGTTTCTCCTTGCAACAGACCGCTGCCAATCCCTTTGCAGTATTGCTGGGCGACCCGAAGACAGGTGCTTCACGTGTAAACCTGGGAGGAGCCATCAACTCATTTGGGACCACCATTGGACCACTGGTAATCGGATTTGCGCTGTTCGGCACATTTGAACCAATCTCTGACAGCGAAATAGCCAACCTTCCGCTCAACAAAGTGGTATATCTATACATCATTGTCGGCATGCTGTTTATTTTGGCGGCAGGACTGTTCCATTTTAGTAAAAAGGTTCCGGCCGGAATCAACAACGAGCCCATGGAGTCGGCAAACAAAGCCAAAAACACCCTTATTATCATGACGGTGCTTCTGCTGTTGATGTTCGTTCCCGTGTTCCTGAGCTACAAAAGCGATACCGCGCTGCAGATCAACGCACTGGAAAGCCAGCTGACAGGTCTAACAGACAGCACCGCTATCGCGGGAATCGAAGCGCAGATCAGTGAGCTTATGCACCCACTCGAAATCAAGCGGATGGCCTGGCTGCTCGGCGCTCTTTTATCAGTGGTCGGCGGGCTTCTCTTTGCTTATACCCGGGCAAAGAAAAGTCCGGAAGGATGGGGCGCCATGAAATATCCACAGTTGGTATTGGGAATGCTTGCCCTATTCATTTACGTAGGTATCGAAGTTGCGATCGGTAGCAACCTTGGCGAGCTCCTGACATTAGAAGAGTTCGGTAGCCTTCAGTCCTCCGAAATAACGCCCTACGTATCCATTTATTGGGGAGGTATGATGATCGGCCGATGGGCAGGGGCTATCAGTGCATTTCAGTTCAGCGCGAAAACCAAGCAGATTTTACTTGTTATTGTTCCCCTTGTCGCCTTCTTCATTATCATCGGAGTAAACAGTCTGGCCGGATTTGACATGTCTCATCTGCTCTTCTTTATTATCTGCGTTGCTGTTCAGATTGTATCTTTCTTCTTAAGCAAGGAGAAACCTGCGCGTACGCTGCTCATCTTCGGCACCCTAGGACTGGCGGCGATGGCTGTTGGATTATTGTCATCCGGTATAGTAGCGATATATGCGTTCCTTACCGGAGGACTGGCATGTTCTATTATGTGGGGCTCTATCTTCAGTCTTTCGATCGTAGGGTTGGGCAAATACACCGAGCAAGGTGCGGCCTTCCTGGTAATGATGATATTGGGAGGCGCCATCATCCCGCCGCTGCAGGGAAAATTGGCTGATATAATAGGTATACATAGCTCTTATGTTTTACCGTTGATCGGTTTTTGCTACATCATTTTCTTCGCCGTTATCGTGAGAAATTTCCTAAGTAAACAGGGAATAAATATCGATGAAATCGAGTCCGAAGGCGGACATTAACTTTATGTTATTGTACAAAATACACTAAGTATTTAAAAAAGTTGTCATAAAAAAAAGTGCCCTCATGCTATTGCTAGGGCACTTTTTTTTGTTTAAAACCCGCTTATCTTCTTTAGAAGAGTATTTTTTGCCGTTGAAAATTCGTCTTTTTAAACAGAAAAATGTATTTTCGAGCTCATAATATCACGAAAGAATTAGCAAAAACTAAAAAATAACACAATAAAACCAAATCTATAATGATTATCATTGCGGACGGAGGATCAACAAAGACAAACTGGTGTTTGTTGGATGATTCAAACAAAAAAATATACTTCAATACCGAAGGATACAATCCTTATTTTGTTGACAGTGAGTACATTGTTAATTCTTTAAAGAAAGGTTTACCGGGGGACCTGCCTTTTGAAAAAGTTTCCGAAGTAAACTATTATGGAGCGGGGGTTCATAACAGCGAAAAGGCAAAGATTGTGGAAGTTGCCATGCAAAAAGTATTTCCGAATGCAAAGGTAGAAGTAGGACATGACCTACTTGCTGCTGCACGTGCGCTTCTAGGCGATCAGCCCGGCTTTGCTGCTATTCTCGGCACAGGAACCAACACCTGTATATACGACGGCGCTGAAATCACGCATAACATCGATTCTGCTGCTTACATCCTCGGAGATGAAGGAAGCGGAAGTTACATCGGAAAAAAGCTGTTGACCGATTTCATCAGAGGTCTCATGCCAGAAGATGTTGCCAAGTCTTTCTTCGAGACGTACCAGCTTACACCCGATGAAATCATGGACAACGTTTATACGAAGCCCCTGGCCAATAGATTCTGCGCCAGCTTCAGCAAATTTGTATACGATAACAACGTTAATATCCAGTATACACGTAAGATTGTGGACGACGCTTTCCATGCATTTTTTGAGAATCTGGTGAGTAAATATCCCGATTACCAAAACTACACCTTCAACTGTATAGGATCTGTGGGGTACAACTTCCGTAACGTACTCGAAGAAAAAGCTACGCAATACGGCATGAAAGTTGGAAAAATCCTTCGATCACCTATTGATGATCTCGTTATATTCCATATCAACAGAGCGAAGAAATAATATCCCTCCTCTACTTATATAAAACTGTCATGATTTCTCATTGAATCATGACAGTTTTAATTACTTGAGAAGCCAATCGAATACCACGAATGGCGACCGACAAACTTACCGACAGCTTTTCATTATCCACTTACAGAACGAGCTCGCTACCGATTCCAAGTAAGTGTAGGTTTAGTCCGCTGCTTTTGAACTTAGCAACAGCTTCGTCGGTGTCGATAGCAATTGGAGGAAACGTATTGTAATGTATGCCTACGATATTCGTACAGTTAACAAAGTGCGCCGCTTTAATCGCGTCGTCAACGTCCATCGTATAGTAGCCTCCTATAGGTAAAAATGCCCAATCAAGCTGCAGATCCTCTAACAGCTTCATCTCCACGGTCAACCCGGTGTCTCCCGCAAAGTATATCTTCTTTCCGCCAACAAAAAACACATATCCTACCGGAACTCCCGCATAGTCGCCTTCAGGCGTACTGCTTGTATGTAAAGCATACACCATCTTTACACGCCCGAAAGGCAGATCCAGTGTTCCCCCGAAATTATACTCGATAACTTTGTCGCCGGGGATGCCCTGTTTCCTTACCCAAGCCGCCGTCTCGACAATCGCAGCCACAGTTGCACCGCTATTTTGTTGTATGACTGATAAGTCAGCGACATGGTCCTGATGGCAGTGGCTGAGAAAGATAAAGTCGGGGTTAATATCCTCGATCTTGATATCCTTGGCTAGTTCATTGTAAGAAATAAACGGATCCAGCAGCACGCTTGTGCCGTCAAAATCAAACTCCACACATGATTGTCCGTAATACGTTACTTTCATACCTTGTTGTTTTATCTGTTAAATAAGTTCCCTAAATTTCCCAGACCGCCCAACAGATCCTGCGAAACGGCCTGCATCTCCGACTGACTAACATTGTCCGCCTGCGCGAGAGCTTTGTTCAGCGCGACCACGAGCAATTCCTCTAACTCCTCTTTATCCGCTGTTGATAAAAAAGCCGGGTCGATAGCTATCTCCTTAATCTCCTTGCTTGCCGATGCAACGACTCTGACCTTACCACCTTCCACCTCTCCGGAAACCGAAATACTGTCCAGACGTCTTTTTACTTCCTCGGCTTTTTGCTGTGCTTCAAATAATTTATCAAACATAATCGAACGAATTTTATGTGCAATTTACAAAATCCAACCAATACCTGGATTATTCAGGGTCGATAATTAGGTTCTTTACCTGGGCTTACTTAAATTTGCTGCCAACAACACACAAGACATGCAAGAACTTCCTTTTTTTTCCGCGTTGTTAAATGAACTAGAAGAACGCGATCCGGAGCGTGCTGCCCTTCTGGAAGAAGAAGCCAACATATTAATCCACAAGCTAAAGTTCGTCCCGACAGAACAACGTCCCTCGGTACTGGTGCTATCGCAAAAAGAGCATTTCCGTCCGCTTGTTAACGAACAGACTACAGATAGTACCGTCATCGCTGGAGCTATTCCGGCTTTGGACAAGTATGAAAATCCGGCGATTCTAATTATTGTGCAGGATGATCCCGCGCTGTACGGCGAACTGCCCTCTTTGCTTCAGGACGACGTCCTAAGTCGGACCGACGCTGTGATGAACAACCAGATATACATTGTACAAAAATCCGATTTTGGCAGGCTGCCCACGGAATTTCTGCGGGACGTGGAGATTTGCGCTGAAATCGTTCAGCCGAAGTACTTCATCTACGGGCGGCAGGGAACAGACTGGGTAAGGTTTGACATGGCGTAATAGGCCCCTTCCATCCCTAACGGTTGCAGGCCGAGCGCGCGGTGAAAAATCCCGGCTACTCCTGCATCCGGCGCAGACAGCCCTGCCCCGCTAAAAGCTGAGCCCCATCCGGAAGAACAGGATTATCGCATTTAACATCTGCCCTTTGGGGGCATCTGTGCACTCAACTGTGTAAGATCCAGTCTCTAGAAAGTATCCCCCCTACTGCATAAACTTCTTCCGAAGGATCGCATAAAGCTTTTCTACCGTCTGAGGTTTGTCTGCCCAGTTATTTTTAAGCGCGTAATTGGTCTGCAAAAAGGCATCTGCTTCCGCGAACGTGTTATAACGGTTCAGCAGCTCGATGGCTTCACTATACGCCAATGAATACCCATTAAAAAGATCTTTTATAAACATCAATTTGTCATTCAGGTTGATAACCGACTTCAGATCTACCGTTTTACCCGTTCCCCCTTGCGGCGCATTATTTCCCAGACCTGAAGCAAGTCCGGCCTTCCGCTGCTGTTGTAACATCTCGTTCAATGTCAACGGTCTAGTGGGCTTTTCCTCCTCTACGGAAGGTTTATTTTCAAGAACGATCTCTTTAGGTTCCTCAACAACCGCGTTGACAACAACCTGAGGTGGTGTCTCTACCGCTTCCTCCTTCGTCGGAACTTCCACTTGGGGTAAAGTAGGCCTTCTGTCTTCAATGCGATCGGCTTCCTTCGCAGGTGGGGCATTAAACAGTGTATTTTCGGCAGCGGCAGACGCGGTCGTCTCGTCCGTAGTGGATGACGGCTCCGTGCCTGCGTCGCGGACGTAACTTGTCGACGCCGCTATAGGCGTGGGGGTATTCAGCGGAGCCTGTGCTTCCGGCTGTATTTCCTGTATCTCCTCCTCAACCGGCTGGCCGTCCGGCTCTTCAACCAACGCGACCGGCGGCGTAAAAAATGTGTCTTCCGAAACGCGCCCCCCGGCTACGTCCGTGTTTGCTTCGATAGGCACAGCAGAGAACAACGTCCGTAAAACAGCAACATGCGTAGTGAGGAATTTCGCCTTTGCTTCTAATAACAACAGGTCTCCCTCAGCGCCGCTTCCATTTTCCGATATTTCTGCGTAACTGTCATTTATTTCCACTAAGAGTTCTCCAATTTTAGAAAGTAACGATTCCTTCGTGTATGCCATTTTTCTCTGTTTTACTTGTTAACGTATGCTGACTTTTTTATGTGGAAAATCCAACAGGCTGATAGATACTTCCTTCCGACTTATACCGGATTTCCTTCCACCAAATTTAAATAAATAATTTCGATATTAGCACAGTTGGAAACGAAGTTTTAGCGATTGTCGCACTCATCTTTTCCCTGTAATAAAAACACTGCATGTTATTTTCCGAACATAACTTTATAAATAAAAACGCACAAGTCGGCAGTATCGAAGTTATCTGCGGATCGATGTTTTCAGGTAAGACGGAAGAACTGATCCGTAGGATGAAGCGGGCGCAGTTTGCGAAACTTCCGGTAGAAATTTTTAAACCGGCCATTGACATACGGTACGACGAGTATGCGGTCGTGTCCCATGATAGCAACAGTATCCCGTCTACGCCAATAGCCCACTCCTCCGCCATCCTACTTCTCAGTGCGGAGACGAAGGTCGTAGGGATAGACGAAGCCCAGTTTTTTGACGACGAGCTGCCCCATGTGTGTGTACAGCTTGCCAACCGCGGCGTTCGTGTAATCGTCGCAGGGCTGGATATGGATTATAAAGGCCGCCCGTTCGGCCCTATACCCGCGTTGATGGCGGTTGCAGAACATGTCACCAAAGTACATGCCGTATGCGTACAGTGTGGAGCGCCCGCGACCTACTCGTACCGGTTAACCGGCAACGAGGAACGGGTACTTTTAGGCGAAAAGGACAGCTATGAACCCCGCTGCCGGAGCTGCTATTTTGAACTTCAATAGCACTGTCACACCAAAAAAGTTAACAAAAGTTTAATACAGAAAAATTAAAATATACGCGTTTTTGACCTAAGTTTGCACCGACAAAATTAGTTTATAAATGCCTTTATATAAGGAGGTCTCCCACTGGGAGACCTCCTTATTTTATCGCTAATGGATATGTTTTATTATCGTTTCATCTAATGGGTTAACCTTAGATCGGTAACGATGTACCAATTTCCCCACTTTATTGATCAGAAATTTCTCAAAATTCCATTTTATATCTCCCGTAAAATCAGGATTTTCCGCAACAGTAAGGTACTTAAACAATGGGTGCATCTGCTGCCCTTTTACATCCACCTTTTCCGATAAAAGAAAGGTAACGCCATAGTTTTTCTCGCAGAACGCCTGGATATCCGCATTATCCCCCGGCTCCTGACCGCCGAAATTATTTGCCGGAAAACCTATAATAACCAGCTTATCTCCAAAGCGTTCGTGCAATGCCTGCAGATCCTTATATTGTTTTGTAAAGCCGCATTCCGATGCGGTATTCACTATCAATATATTCTTTCCTTTAAAATCAGACAGTTTTACCGTCTTACCGTCGATCGCTGTAAAACTAAAGTCATAAATATCTTCCGCCGGCGCGAACAGCGACATCAGCAGAAAAATGGTGTTCACAATAATCATAGTTTATATTTTTTGTACAGTCCTTGTCTCTCTTTCGACAACAAAATGAAATAAATGCTCCATGGGGCTCTTTAAAATCGAACCGACTTTTACGCCGAGCACTTCGCATACTTCCCGCAGCTGCATATCGAAATGATAAGCAATCCGCCCGACAAAATTGACTTTGTACTCCCAATAGTCGGGATAGGTCATGATGTTCGTTCGAACAAACTCATCAAATCCGTTTCTCAGCAAGGTATCGATGTAGGGATGCAGGCGATTTTCGCCCATAAATTCCGCGAAGGAGGCCAGATATGCATTAGGGCGATCTTTCTGATAGACGTTTTTAATAACAACATCCTTATTCAGACGGTACTTCTCTGCAAATTTCTTCGCCAGATCTTTGGGCATTTTATCATAGAGGTAGCTCGTGATCAATTGCTTACCAAACCATGCTCCCGAACCCTCATCCCCCAGCACATAACCGACTCCATGTACGCCCGGCTGCAGGTCTTCTCCGTCAAAAAAGCCGATATCCGAACCTGTACCAATGGTACATACGTATCCTTTGCTATTACCGAAAGTCGCGTATGCACATCCCAAGAGGTCGCTCTCCACCGAAATAAAAGCTGTCGGAAAAATCTCCGTTAAAGCGTTGGATACAATTTCACGCCGATCAGGCGTTACACAACCCGCACCAAAAAAGTATACCTCGTGAATCTCATTTGCATACGGCAAAATTTCGGGCACCTCCTTCATCACCTTGGCAATCTCCTTTTCATTGACAAAAAACGGATTTAAACCTTTCGTACGAAAGGCCAACGGCTTACTGTCTGGCAAATTAAGCATCCAATCCGAATTCGATGACCCACTGTCCGCTACTAGAATCATAAAGTATGTTTAATCTTTTTTATACCCAAACTTACGCAAATTCATCCTCATCTGCAATATAATTGAGTCCATATAGGTGCACACCAGCTTCCGGCCATTGTTGTATTCACGGTACCTTTTCCGCCATCCACCGGCTCATATAGCAACAGCATTTACCTGATAAATAGAACAAGTAATAGCATAATCCGTTGGATGTCCCAAAGATTAAGACTAGTTTTGTAATACATTTACAAAACTTATATTACATGTCAGAATCCCGTATACATTTTACCATTTCGTTCTGTGAACCCCAAGCCCACTACGTCGAAATCGAAATGGACATCTCGGGGTTTCCCTCAGGTAACCTTGACCTAAAAATGCCGGTCTGGACGCCGGGATCATACCTGATCCGCGAGTTTGCACGTCATATAGAATGCCTGACGGCTGAAAGCGACAACAACTTGCTACAGACCGTTAAACAAAACAAGAATACCTGGCGCGTTGTAAATCACGAAGGTAGTGCAAAGATTAGCTATCGTGTCTATGGGTTCGAAGCCTCGGTTAGGACCAACTTCATCAATATCGACCATGCGTTTTTAAGTCCCGCAGCCACGTTTCTATACCCCGATGGCTACATAGATCACCCTTCAACCGTGACGATAAATTTGCCGGCACAATGGACGACAGTGTCTACAGGCCTACCTCGACTGTCCAAAGACATCCACCTCTACCAGGCAGACAATTTCGATATCCTTTTCGACTCTCCTATCGAGATTGGCAACCAGGATACCTGGCAATTTGAAGCTGCCGGAGTACAGCACGAATTCGCGATGGTCGGCGGTGGAAACTATGACAAGCGAAGACTGACGGAAGACATCACAAGGATTGTAGAAGAAGAAACAGCGATATGGGGCGAAAATCCGAACAGAAATTATGTCTTCATCACCCATAATTATCAAACCGGTAGTGGAGGCCTTGAGCACCTAAATTCTACCGTTCTGGGGGCCAGTAGAAACGCTTACCAGTCTGATACCGCATACAAGAACTTCCTGAGCTTGGTCGCGCACGAATACTTTCATCTATGGAATGTAAAGAGGCTACGTCCCGCGGCGCTGGGGCCGTTCAATTACAACGAGGAAAATTACACGGAAGGGCTCTGGATTATGGAAGGATTTACGGCATATTATGACAACCTCGTTATCCGCCGTTGTGGCTTGTTGTCTGTAGAGGAATACCTCAATATGCTGGCCACCGAGTTTAACCTGGTGTATAATCGCCCCGGATATCGGATCCAGTCGGCCGCCTTAGCGAGTTTTGACACCTGGATAAAACAATATAGACCCGACGAGAACACCCCAAACACCAGCATCTCGTATTATAATAAAGGCGCCATGCTGGCGGCTGCCCTCGACGTTCAGATTATTGCCGGAACCAATGGGCAAAAGCGTCTGGACGATGTCTTGCGGGCGGCTTATGCCCATTTCTTTAAAGCCGAAAACCGAGGCTTCGAAGAACAGGAATTTGCAGCGCTGGCCGAAGCAATTACCGGAGTCGATCTATCCGATATCTTTGAAGCAGCACATAGTGTCGCGGAACTGGACTACAATTTCTATTTCAACAAAGTGGGATATGAATTGGTTGACCTTCTGCACGATAGCACCGAGCTATCGCTGGGGATCAGAACAACAAATCAGGACGGACGCATTATCATCAAACACGTGGAACGCGGCTCTGGAGCTTGGGACGCGGGACTCAATGTAGACGACGAGCTCATCGCGATTAACGGTAATCGGGCGGATACTGCAGGGAAAGAACTTGAGTTTCTCCTAAACCACGGAAAGGTAGATGATATTGCTGATATAATGGTAGCAAGAGATGGACTTATCCGTATCATCCATACGCCACTGCGTAAGACGACAAAACAGCAATGGGCTATCCAGGAGAAAAAGAACGCCAGCGAGCGGGAAAGAGACCTTGGCCGGATATGGCTGTCGGCATAAAAGATGCGTCTGCTAGGTTTTGCGCACTGTTGTACAAACATAGCAGACGCACATGAACTAAAACCTATATCGGATCGTCAATCCCAGAGGATCTATTAGTTTGATGGTGCTTTCCTGTAAAAAGTCGAAATAAGGCTTAACGTCCAAGGATACAGAAAGAGGGGTTGTCGGAATCGCGTATTCAACGCCAATGATACCGTCGAGACTTAAAGCCAGTTCCGACTTTGGCTCCGTCCGCCGCGTTGTGACAGAACCGTCCGGATTCGTCGTTTGGGTGACGACTTCCTTATATCGGAAGCTCCCTACGCTCCCCCCAAACCCGTAAAACCAGGTAAAGTTCTCCGCCAGCGGCCGATGGAACTCATAAAGACCTACTAACCGGAAACGCCTCGATTTGGAGTTACTTTGTACGCTAAGAATTCCTTCTGCGGCCCGATCTTCCGACAACGTATACCGATAGGCAAAACCTGTTGCGCTGCCAAAGCGTCCACCGATAGCATGTTGCTCAGTAAGCTGCGCAGAAACCTGTCCGAACGAGCATAAAACAATCCCTAATGTCAATAACAGCCAATTTGTCTTCTTCATGTATGTTAAGTTAAACGTTTCTCAAAAGTAGTATTTTTTTTTACGTTCAAACGTTAAAATCTGTTATCATTGCCCAGATATTTCCTCATTCATTCGCTCTTTCGGCCCTAAAATGTTATATTAGTAAAGAATAAGGCAAAATTATAAACCGTTAACTTTTGTGACGTATGAGTAAGCTAAACAGATTGTCTGATATCCTTGAGCGATATAAATCCGACTTCGCCAAGGCCGACATGGTTGCTGGAAAAAAAGGCGGCAATTGGAAAAAGTATGCTACCGCCGAATTCGGCCAGCTGGTCGACAACTTAAGTAAAGCACTGATTCATCGCGGTTTAAAAAAGGGCGACAAAGTTGCTTTAATGTCTGGAAATCGTCCGGAGTGGAACATCGTAGATTTTGCTTGTAACCAGATTGGAATAGCCATCGTTCCACTTTATCCCACGCTGTCAGCACAGGACTTGTCGTATATCGTGAACGACGCCGAAGCAAAGTTAGTTTTTGTCAGTAACGCTGAACTGACGAAGAAAATTGATCAGGCGATCGATGAACATCAATTGTCAATCGACGTATTTACTTTCGACGCGGTCAGCGGAAAATCAAGCTACAAGGAGCTGGTCGATATCGGCCAACGCGAAGATATAGACCTGCATTCTTATAAGGATAACGTACAACCCGACGACCTTCTGACCCTAATCTATACGTCGGGCACGACAGGGAAGCCAAAAGGCGTCTTCCTGACACATAAGAACATTCTCAGCAACGTTGAGGCCTGTGGGCACCTTGTGCCAGCAAATGCACATAAGGCGCTTAGCTTCCTGCCGCTATGCCACATATTCGAACGCATGGTGGTCTATTTATACCTTTCAAAAGGCATTTCTATTTACTATGCCGAAAATCTGGACAACATCGTCGTCGACATTAATGACGTAAAGCCGCAGATCTTCACTACCGTACCGCGCGTGTTGGAAAAAGTTTACGACAAAGTGGTCGAAAAAGGAAAGGCACTAAGCGGAATAAAGCGTTCTCTATTCTTTTGGGCACTGGAGCTGGGGCATCAATATCAGGAGCCGCCTAAAAACGGACCGCTGTATAATATAAAGCTCGCTATCGCCCGAAAGCTTATTTTTTCAAAATGGCGCGAAGCGCTCGGCGGAAACATCGAGCTAATCATCTCCGGAGGAGCCGCGCTACAGGAACGACTGGCCCGCGTATTTTGGGCCGCAGGCATAAAAGTGCTGGAAGGCTACGGCCTGACGGAAACTTCTCCGGTAATTGCCGTCAATTCCCACGTGGAGACTGACGTCAAGTTCGGGACCGTAGGGCGCGTACTGAAAAATTTAGAAGTGAAAATCGCGCAGGATGGAGAAATACTTGTCAAGGGGCCAAGTATCACCGTAGGGTACTACAAAAACGAACAGGCTACCGCAGAGGCTATTGATCAGGAGGGATACTTCCATACAGGCGA
Source organism: Sphingobacterium allocomposti (assembly GCF_008124885.1). Classification (GTDB taxonomy): domain Bacteria; phylum Bacteroidota; class Bacteroidia; order Sphingobacteriales; family Sphingobacteriaceae; genus Sphingobacterium; species Sphingobacterium allocomposti. Next base: position 23,129 of record NZ_VNHX01000030.1, on the reverse strand, counting down.
CATCGGTGAAATCACGCCCGACGGCTTTCTTAAAATAACCGACCGTAAAAAAGAAATGTTCAAAACAGCGGGGGGGAAATATATAGCACCTCAGACGTTAGAGAACAAACTCATGGAATCTACCCTCATTGCACAGACGATGGTTGTCGGCGAAAACCAGCGTTTTCCCGCCGCCTTAATTGTACCGGCATTTGAAGAATTGGAGAAATGGTGTAAGCACAAAGGCATTACTTTTGCTTCAAAAGAAGAGGTGATCAAAAAGCCGGAGGTCATAGAAAAATACCAGAAAGAGATAGACCGGTTAAATGCAGACTTCGGACAATGGGAAAAGATCAAAAAGTTTGCGTTGCTTGCCAAAGAGTGGACGATCGACGGCGGAGAGCTGACACCCAAGCTGAGTTTAAAGCGAAAGGTGATATTAAAAAACGTGGAAGATATTGTAAACAACATATACCAGGAATAGAACATGAAAAAAGAATCATGGGGGCAAAAGGTAAAAGATTTTGGCTTACTCTTATTTGATACCGTAAATGATTTCTTGAACGACAAATGTCTGAAAAAGAGCGCGTCTTTAGCGTATTATACTGTGTTTTCAATCGGTCCGCTTATTCTTATATTGATCTGGGCACTGGGATTCTTTTACGGCAGCCAGCTCGACAGTCCAACAGGCGCGCGCGACGAAATTATGGAGGAACTGAACCAGCTCTTCGGCAAAGACATCGCCCTCATGCTCGATGCAGCTATCAAGCGGATATCATTCGAAAGCAAGAACAGCATTGGCGTATACGTAGGGGTCGGTGCACTTGTTTTTTCTTCTACAACAATCTTTGTCGATATACAGAACTCCATCAATGAGATCTGGCGGGTAAAAGCCAAACCAAAAAAGGGGTGGCTAAAAATCATCGTTGACAGGTTGCTTTCGTTTTCGATGATCATCGGACTCGGCTTCTTGCTGATGACGTCCCTTATTTTAAGCAGTATCATCAGCATTCTCATGAATTATGTCGGTAAGTATTTTCCACAGCTCGACGTTCACTTGCTGAGCCTGGTGAATTCGGGTGTCTCCTTCCTCGTGGTAGCAGTCCTATTCGGCTTTGTGTTCGCCGTACTTCCTGATGCTAAGATCCGCTTCCGGGATATCTTTTGGGGCTCTATTTTCACGACATTACTCTTCCTGCTTGGCAAGTCTCTAATTTCCTACTACCTTACCAACAATGCTACGGCAAGTTCGTACGGTGCTGCCGGATCGGTTATTATCCTGCTCGCATTCGTATATTATGCTGCAGCAATACTTTATTTTGGCGCAGAATTCACAAAACGCTATGCTATCAAATACGGGCGTGGAATACGGCCCAAATCGTATGCCGTCCTAGTCAAGCAAACGGAACTGGAAATAGATCCTGAAACCGGTATGCGAGAGGTCGTCCATAAAAACGAAGACATACAATAGTGCACGACAGGAGCGTACATTATATGTTGATCGCCGGACTGCTGTTCGCGTGTATGAACATCTGTGTTAAATTGGTTTCCCACCTTCCCACGATGGAGGTCGTTTTCTTCCGGTCTGTTTTGGGGCTGATCCTGACATACGCACTATTGAAGAGAAAACAGATCCCGCTTTTCGGCAACAACAAAGTATTACTGTCCTTGCGGGGCGTTGCGGGCTGCCTCGGGCTAGTAGGCTCCTTCTACACCTTGCAACATATTCCGTTAGCGTCGGCAGTCACAATCAATTACCTGTCGCCGTTCTTCACTGCCGTACTCGGAATATTCATTGCCCGTCAACCCTTGAGACCGCAACAATACCTATATTTTATTATGGCCATAGCCGGCGTTGCGCTTCTAAAGGGGTTCGACACCAGTATATCAACTTTCGATCTCCTTATCGGGTTGTCCGCAGCATTATTTGCAGGGATCGCCTACAATATCATTTCAAAACTAAAAACGTCAGAACACCCGCTGGTAATTATTTTCTACTTCCCTATGATCACCTTTCCCGTGGCCGGCATATATAGCTACTTCCACTGGGTGAATCCTACAGGGCTCGATTGGGTCATTCTTCTTCTCGTCGGGATTTTTACGCAAGGTGCACAGTACTATATGACACGGTCATATCAACAAGCCAACCTTGGCCGGGTTGCCAGCCTGAACTATCTCGGCGTTATCTACGCCATCCTTTTTGGCTATCTCGTTTTCGGTGAACAGCTGGGCCTCTATGCGTTACTGGGCATCGTGTTGATCTTGGTCGCCGTCGTCCTGAATTTACGGGTAAGAGCCTCCTAAAACCTCAAAGCCTGCCGGTCACGCCTTGCTAAGTACAAAAGATAGACTATAGACTTTTATCCAGGCCGTCCGGTTATTATAAAAGAAAAGCGGCCCATTGGAACCGCTTTCTATTATTTGATGTGGCCGGTGTATTACCGTGTGACATTATAATGGTAGATCGTACGTCCGATGTTTCCGGCCTGATCCTGCCCTTCAACGACCACTTTGTATTTACCGTTACCGTCTGCATTATAAAACTCTACAACAGCATTGCCCTGACCGTCCGGCACAATTTCCGGATTCCAGTATACGGTAGTTCTATAATCGTTGGTATTCTTGCTCTCTGGCGTCGCGTATTTCGGCGAGTAGAATTGTCGTTCCTTGACATATCCTAAAGGCATCATATCTATGATATTGGTTTTTGGCAGCAAGCTTTCAATCTCCGCCAACGACATCCTCGGCTGCTTCTTCTGGTCATTTTTCTTCGTCATAATAGATACCACACCGTCGTTTTGATATGTACGGCTTACTGTCCCTAGTTCATCACGTAGAAATATCTCAATAGCCTCAATTTCTGTGGGTTGTATGGAGTTCAAAGAAGGCTCATCAATCGGCATACCGTTCAAAAAAAACTGCACCGGTACCCGGCTGCCTTGGTTGTAGTTCCGTGTGATATAATACTTCAGCGTTTGATTGTCGTAGGTAATACCTGTAAGCAATGTACTGAGGCACATCGTCAGCACGTTACAGCCCGACAAACGCTCCGCTTCGATCCGGTGTTCAGGCATCGACAGACCCGATAATGCTGAAAACTCCTTGCTGGTCACCAATTTCCGCTGAACCCCGGTCACCTCGATCTCGTCGATCAAAATCGAAGTCCGGTATTCATTCTTGCTATTGGTCAAATACGCCTTCATTTCCTGATCAATATTCTGTATGTTATCGCTGGTATAGGGGTTACCTTGGTCTATCCCCGGAAAATAAGTCGGATCCATATGGATGACAAGGCTGCGAAAGTTATCATTTCCCCGCGCACTGATCGTAACTTTTGAAGAATCCGGAAAAACTAAATTTTCAAAAGCGAAACGCCCGCTGTTGTCCGTATACGTGTCCTTACGGATATTCCTGGAGGGAACAGATAGAAGCAGGCCGCCATTGGGGTACGGCCTTCCCGTATTCAGCCGCAAGGTTCCAGCCAGGGAAATTCCCTGCTCCGGAAAGAACTGTACCTGCGGCAACTTCTCCGCGATAAGATCGTCGTACGAAAAGCGTCTGAATCCCTGGGTCATCAGTAAGGCGTCCAGCGCTTCCTTCCTATTCTCGTTTTTAGCATTGAAATAGTAGTTAGGCTGTTCCACATAGCCTTTTAGGTCAGATGTCAATAAAAAATTACTCAGAATTCCAAGTTCATTGTCGTCATTATGTGGCACTTTCGTTTCGTCGATAACAGCTACTGAAAAATTACCGCTTAGCGAGTCTTTTGGCGGTACATGGATAGACAGCTTCACTGCTTCCTTTTGCTTATAGTCCGACTTATCGGTTTTCACTGAAATATCTAAAAGGGGCTGTGACTGATTGAACACCAGACGTTCGCTGATCGGCTTTCCGTCGGGCTGCATAAGCGTGATCTGTACAATCCCGTTAGGCAACTTTTCTTTCGGAATACTGATCAGGATCGACGAATTCTTTAACGTTGCCTGCGCCGCATAGACCAAATGTCCGTTAGACTGTCCTAAAACGTAAAAAGGCTGATTGGTCATCTTCTCGTAATAGGCATCATTTGCGACAAGGCCGAGCTGTAGGGTTGTTTCATCTTCATTATGCAACACGATGTTAATACCTTCTTCTTTAACAGCCGGGAGGTCATAAGTACGCTGCTGGCCGTTCTCAAATTCGACGGTGGCTTTATACGTTTCTCCCGCTACCGGTATAAAATCGATACTGCCCATCCCGAAGGCCCCGTCGCTAAAGGAGGCTACTTCCTTCTTTTTGCTATCGTAAATCTTACCCGTAATCTTCTCGCCTTTACCGCTGGAATTCACCGCTTTAAACGCGAGCTTTTTGGATACCCCCGCAACCAAGTCGCCCCCCTCCGGAAAAAACTGGACATCTGCGTCCCATAGAGCGTGTTGCAAGGAGTAGTTCCCCACCAAAGCCGGTTCTAACTTATCTCCATCGATCTTTACGATCAGCCTGCCTTTCTTTAGGTACTCCCGCTCTTTAATGGTTAAGTTTAAAGTAACACGTCCCATATCGTCGGTTTCCGCTTTCCCTTTGTCAAAAGGATCCCATCCGTCAATGGCCTCCCACGTAAGCTTCCTTCTGCCAAGTAGGTTTCCCGATCGGTCCCTAAACTGCAGAGTAGCCTTTGTTTTCGTATTGCTCTCCGGCTTAAAAGAGATTTCCGCGCCTAATTTCTTATTTATCGCGTCTCCAATTGGCACTACTTTATTATAGAAATACGACTGGTCAAAATTTGCCATCCACTTCGTGTATGCACGGAAGCGGTAGTTATCCTGTGCTATAAACTGGGGATCCAAAACAAGCTGGCCTTTCCCTCCGTTATTTTTTAACGGGATCCGCAATGTCTGTATAAGTGAGTCTTTGCTGGTCAACATTTCTACATAAACAATTTTGCTCGGGCTATACTCATAAAGATTATGGTTTAGATATGCTTTAAGCCATAACGTATCCCCGACCGCATAATACGGTTTATCAAAATGTAGGTGGACCTTTTCGACAGGGTATACACCAAAATATTTCTGAACCTTCTCAACAACAGTGTTGATTGGAATAGTCGGGAGCTGCTGGGCAGCAATATGCGTAGATTGAAAAATTAGAAAAATGGCAAAAAAGAGAACTGATAGTTTTTTCATCAATATACAGATTTTCGAGGAGCTAAATATATCGATTTTTATCCCCAAAAAGAAAGAATTTAACAGCTTATAACAAAGGAGCTAACAGGCGACAGACAGAATCTAGTCCCCGCTTCCACGGATTTCGCTTTTTCCATTCCGCCAAAGTCATCAGCTCACAGTCTTTTTTGTCGAGTTCAAACTGCTCCTCAAGCTGGCGGCACAGCTGCTCATCCGACACGATACTGGCCACTTCGTAGTTGATATAGAAGCTTCGCGTATCGAGGTTCACCGTACCGATGTAGGAAAGCTTGCCATCAATATTAATCGTTTTCGCATGGATAAATCCTTTTTTATAAAAATAGACCTTCACTCCTCTCTCCAAGAGCGGCTTAATGAAGGAAAGACTCGCATGTTGCACTATATAGGAGTCGGCACGCTGAGGTAACATCAGCTCTACTTCCAACCCCGCAGCGGCCGCTACCTGCAACGCCGTAGCCAACTCGTCACTAGGAATATAATAAGGAGTGACCAGCTGTATCTTCCTGTCTGCCTCACCGATGCCGATTAAAATCGCCTCCATATTATAGGGCCCCGCCGATCCCGGATCACTGGAGACAAACGATACGGCAGCGTTACCACGCTTTTCCTCCAGTGGCAGACGGTGAAGATACCCCTCATTAAGAAGGAACGGATGACCATCCGCCAGATTCCAGGAGTTCCAAAAGCTGATCTGAAGCATATTCACCGCGGGCCCCAGTATCTTTACCGATGTATCCCTCCAATAAATCCTCTTGCCTTGGTCCCTGTTGATATAGCGATCAGAAATATTGATACCGCCGATGTACCCTATTTTGCCATCGATTACCGCTATCTTACGATGGTTCCGGTAATTACTATTAGCCAGCGACGTAAAGGTGACCGGCATAAATGGCTTAAATACGATTTTTGTTTCCCTACAGTTCGATAAATACTTCACCAAAGCAGGAGAACCAAAGCTGTCGACCAACAGCCGTACAAATACCCCTTCGTTCGCCTTCATTTCCAACAAGTTTAGAATCTCCAGGCCAATCCCATCCATCTCGAAAATGTAATATTCCAAATGCACGGAGTGCTTGGCCGCACGTAACTCGTCTAAAAGGTCGGGAAATTTTGCTTCACCATTAATTAGCAGCTTGACCTCGTTCCCCGTCGTTGGCGAAGACAGACGTTCGTTTTTTAAAAAAGTAAATACCCTGGACAGGTCGCCGATACGCTCCTTGATACGCAAGAGATCTTTCTCCATGTAAGGTTCCAGCCGTTCCCACTCTTTCTTTAACCGTATAGCCTGCGCATGATTTATACGCCTTATACGCTGCACCTTGCGGAATTTCTGTCCAAACAGATAGTAAAAAAACAGCCCCATGACGGGAAGAAAGACAATAACCAGCACCCAGGAAATGGTTTTTGTGGGGTTCCTGTTCTCTATGAGTATCGTACTGATCACGCCGAGATAAAGCAGGAGCATAGGAATCCAATACCACTGTTTAATAAAGTCTAGAACTTCTTGAGCTATCTCCATGTATTACTTCAAAATCTCCTAAAATTAAGCCATTAATTCGACTTTTTATGCATAAAAAACGCACGATGTTACTGCGATTCCAACATATAGTAAAGCGCTTTTTTATGTACTCTCCGCACGTATTGATCTGCGCTGGGCCGCCTACGCAGTAAACAACCAATAGCCAAACTCGACGTTAAGATTTGTTAAAAGGAAAACGAGTTTAACCGTAAAAGGTTATACTTGCAAAATATCATGTAACTAAACCGTTACAATTTAGAGATCATTAAGATATAGAAGAGATGAATTTGAGTTTAAAACTAAAACACATTGCTTGTTCCGTATTGACAATAATCACCGCTACCGCGCTAACGTGTTGCAGCACGGGCGAATCAAAAGAAAAAGAGAACAACAGTAAGGCTTTGGCTCTCCCGGTATACACCGTAGATACCAGCGATGCTGTTACTGTTAAGGATTATCTAGGCACGATTGAAGGGAAAGTAAATGTTGAAATCAGACCACAGGTAGAGGGCATTTTACAGGAAATCTATGTCGATGAAGGATCCTTTGTGCAAAAAGGTCAAAAATTGTTTAAAATCGATCCATCGGCCTATCAGGAAACCCTCAACAACATGGTGGCAACCCAGAACGTCGCGAAAGCGAAGTTGGAAAACGCGAAACTTGAAGTTGAACGACTTAAGCCCTTGGTCGAAAACGACGTGATCTCCGAGGTACGGCTTCAGGCAGCCAGGTCTGATTACGATGTAGCGAAAGCGTCCCTCGATCAGGCGACCGCCGCAGTCCGCGGTGCGACCATCAATAAAGAATTCACCGTCATTACAGCACCAGTCAGCGGGTATATAGGCAGGATCCCCAAAAGAATAGGAAACCTGGTGGGCAAAGGCGACAACGATCCCTTAACTGTTCTTTCTGACGTACAGGAAGTTTATGTTTATTTTTCCATGAACGAGTCGGACTTCCTTTATTTCACTAAACTAAAGGCAAAAGAAGACAGCATCGCCGGCACGACCCAGCGACACAATCAGCTTCGTTTTCCTGAAGCAACGCTGATCTTGGCTGATGGCGAAGAATACGAACAAAAGGGACGGGTAGACGCCGTCAACGGACAGGTAGACCGCACAACCGGAGCGATCTCCCTACGGGCTTCCTTTCCAAACGAGGATAACATCCTCCGCAGCGGCAGCACCGGAACACTTAAAATTTCGGAGGTGAAAAAAGGTGTTATCCAAATCCCCCAGATTGCGACCAGCGAACTGCAAGACAAGACTTTCGTTTACGTCTTAAACCGGAACAACAAGGCGGAAAGACGGACGATAACCATAAAAGGAAAAAGTAAGGATAAATACATCGTCTCTGCCGGCCTGCAGGTTGGAGATCGGGTATTACTTTCGGGGCTCGACAAAATAACCGATGGCTCTAGCGTGATCCCTATACAACAATAGCCTTTCAGCAGAAGTTTTGCAACCTATTCCAGCTATACCGAACGGTATAGAGCACTTTTTTTGTCTTTTCAAGGAGCATATATGTTAAAAACATTTGTAAATAGACCTGTCTTAGCGACAGTCGTGTCTTTAATTCTCGTGATTTTAGGGTTAGTAGGTTTAATGACATTACCGATCAGCCGATTTCCGGAAATAGCCCCTCCCAGCGTTGTTGTCTCCCTCAGTTATCCGGGAGCCAATTCCGAAACCGTGGCAGAAAGCGTGTTGCTGCCAGTAGAAGAGGCCATAAATGGAGTTGAAGATATGACCTATATCCGATCGACGGCGACGAATTCAGGGTCGGGAACCATACAGGTATTCTTTAAAACGGGCACAAACCCCGATATTGCTTCCGTCAATGTTCAAACGCGGATATCGAAAGCAATAAGTACAATTCCGGCCGAAGTAAACGAAAACGGCATTACGGTACAGCCTCGTCAAAGCGGTGCTATTATGACGATCAATTTGTATTCCGACCATAAAGACTCGGTTTATGATGAAACGTTCTTGCAAGCCTATGCTCAAATCAACATGATCCGTCCCCTGCTCCGCGTGGATGGCGTGGCGCAGGTATCCAGGGTCGGAGCTCGAGATTATTCCATGCGCGTTTGGCTGAATCCAGAAAAACTTGCCGTATACAATCTTGTCCCCCAGGATGTGATCAAATCGCTAAACGACCAAAATTTCGAAATCGCCCCGGGTAAATTCGGAGAAACATCCGATGAGGTATTTGAAACGGTCATCAAGCACAAAGGCCGCTTTTCCAAACCCGAGGAATTTGAAAACATGGTAATCAAAACAAATAAAGACGGGTCGGTCCTCTATCTAAAAGACATTGCACGGATCGAATTTGGCGCGACCAACCTGGGTAGCGACAATAAGGTCAATGGCCTTCCCGGATTGACACTCAACATCACCCAAACCAGCGGCTCCAATGCACACGCCATCGACCTTGAAGTCAGAAAAGTTCTTGAGGAGATAGCCAAGAGCTTCCCGGAGGGCATCCATTACGAAATATCATACAGCGTGCGTGACCAGATTGACGAGTCTATCAGCCAGGTGAAACATACCCTATTTGAAGCATTCATCTTAGTATTTATTATTGTCTTTGTCTTCCTGCAGGACTTCCGATCAACGTTAATTCCGGCAATTGCAATACCTGTATCCCTCGTCGGCACGTTTTTCTTTTTAAGCTTGTTCGGATTCTCATTGAACGTACTGACCATGTTCGCTCTAGTACTCGCCATAGGCATCGTTGTAGACGACGCTATTGTCGTTGTGGAAGCTGTTCATCAGAAAATGCACGACACCGGGCTCAAACCCAAGCAGGCTACGTTGGCAACCATGTCAGAAATTACCGGCGCCATTTTGTCTATAACGATGGTAATGGCCGCGGTATTTCTTCCGGTTGGTTTCATGGAGGGGCCGGCCGGGATATTTTATAGACAGTTTGCTTACACATTAGCCACGGCAATACTGATCTCGGCTTTAAATGCACTCACACTAAGCCCCGCCCTATGTGCACTGCTGTTAAAGCCCATGCATCCGGAAAAACAGGAGTCGCCTAAGGATGGAACCGCCGTTTCCCGATACAAACAACGCTTTTTTACAGCCTTTAATGTCGCCTTTGATCGGCTTACGACAAGATACATCACGAGTGTAAAATTTTTAATAGCTCATAAGAAAATAGCGTGGCTTGGGCTGGCGATAATCACCGCCGTTGGAAGCGTTCTATTGGTTAAAACGCCCAAAAGCTTCATTCCGACCGAAGACGATAGTTTCGTCACCTACTCGCTTGCCATGCCTGCCGGTGCCTCCCTATCTAGAACAACAGCTGTATTACGTAAAGCAGATAGCATACTGCGAAGGCGGGAAGATATCGCAGGCATGACGACAGTTTCGGGTTTCAATGCTCTTGACGGCGGATCCAGCCCGGCTTTCGCAGCGGGGTACATTAATCTGAAGCCACACAAGGAAAGAACAGACATACAATCTATTGATGCTTTTATGGATACTATCCGTAATGACCTGGCCCAGATTAACGAAGCGACATTTAAAGTGTTCCCCCGTCCCACCGTACAAGGTTTCGGAGAGTTTGCAGGAATCGAACTGGTTTTACAGGACCGTCTCGGCGGCGACATCCGTGATTTTGATCTCGTAGCCGATACATTCATCAACCAGATCAACGACCTTCCCGAGGTAGCCAACGCGTACACCTCTTTTAAATCGAACTTCCCGCAATATGAAGCAGATATCGATGTTGTTAAGGCTAAAAGCCTGGGTGTGGACATCAGGGAAATGATGAACACCATCCGCATGTATTTTGCCCGCGTTAACGCCGGCGATTTTAACCGTTTTGGCCGTACATATCGGGTTTACATGCAGTCTGATTTTGATCACCGAACAGATCCCGAATCGTTAAACTCCATCTTCGTCCGTAACAAGGATGGGGAAATGGTTCCTGTGGGAACGTTGATGACCCTAAAAAAGGTTGTCGGTCCCGAGACCGTCGCCCGCTATAATCTCTATAACTCTATAACCGTGAATGCTACTCCGGCTTCGGGATACAGCACGGGCGACGCGATGTCGGCAATCGAAAAACTAGCAGCGGAAAAACTTCCCGGAAACTACGGTTACGAGTGGACAGGGATGGCCTATGAAGAAAGCAAGGCCGGTACGCAAACGATATTGATCTTCGGACTGAGTTTACTCTTTGTTTATTTTCTGTTATCGGCACAGTACGAAAGCTATATCCTCCCATGGGCGGTGCTGCTGTCCGTTCCCGTTGGATTGATAGGCGTATTTTCAACGATTCTTTTAGTCGGCCTGCAAAACAACATCTACGTACAGGTCGGACTTATCATGCTGATTGGCCTGCTTGCGAAAAATGCCATATTGATCGTCGAATTTGCCGTCCAGCAAAGGGATAAGGGCATGAGTATATACAATGCAGCAGTCATGGGGGCCAAATTACGGCTGCGTCCAATTTTGATGACGTCATTGGCATTTGTCGCAGGACTTGTTCCCCTCATGTGGACCGTAGGACCGTCGGCCATCGGGAATCATTCTATTAGTTTTAGTGCTGCGGGAGGAATGCTATCCGGCGTTATCTTCGGCATCTTTATCATACCCGTGCTCTTTGTGGTCTTCAAAACCATTGACGAAAAAGTTAAAAAAAATACGGTATCTGAAGAATAGCGTGATGCGCCTTTTTAAAGATTTGTTAACACGACGAGAGACTATTAGATATGAAATATATAAAACTGAAACAATTTATCGTTATCGCGACAGTTCTGTTCACCGCCTATGCCTGCAAAGTGGGCGAACGCTATAAGCAGCCGGATCTTCATCTGCCGACAGCTTTCCGGGGAAATGTTCACGACCAGCACAACGACACGGCGAATTTTGCGGAAGTGCCGTGGCGGCTATTCTTCAATGATCCTCAGCTGATCGCGCTTATCGACAGCGGATTAGCCAACAATTACGATATGCGGACAGCACTGAAAAACATCGAAATCGCCAATCGCAATCTGAAGCAAAATAGATTGGAGTACTTGCCTGATTTAACGGGAAACCTAGCTACAGTTAACAGGCAATACCGATCAAAAGATTTCTATGGTTCCCCCTCCTCGAGGTGGTATGACCGCAAAGGCACCGATGCTCCGGATCGTCTATTCAACTACCAGTCTCAATTTGCGACAGGGGTTGAATTTAGCTGGGAACTCGATATCTGGGGCAGAATAGCAAATCAGAAGGACCAATTAAAGGCCGACTTTTTAGATTCCTATGAATCCCGGAACGCTATTCAGACAATGCTCATTTCCGATATCGCTAAAGGGTACTTTAATTTGATCATGCTGGATGCACAAATTGGAGTCGCTAAACGCAATCTGCAGCTGAACGACAGTACCCTTCGTATGATCCAGCTGCAGTTTAAAGCAGGAGAGACTACAGCACTCGCTATACAGCAAACAGAGTCGCAGCGGCTAATTGCGGCGTCGTTGATTCCCGAGCTCGAAAAAGAAATTGCCATTCAGGAAAATGCGCTTCGCGTATTGATCGGACGCATGCCCGGCGACATAGATCGAAGTAGGAGGATCGACAGCCTGATGAACACAGCATACCATGTTAACCTGGGCAGTCCCCTCGACATTGTTAGAAACAGGCCCGACATAAAAAGGGCTGAATATGCATTAATAGCGGCTAATGCCCAGATGAACATCCAACAGATTATGCGCTACCCGCAGCTATCGTTAAGCGGCGTATTTGGCGTCAACGCGATGTTGCCCGAGAACTGGTTCAACATCCCGGGCGCACTGCTCGGCGGAATTGCCGGAAGTCTTGCGGCCCCCGTATTCAAAAATGGCCGGCTGAAAAACCAATTTGAGGTCGCAAAGATAGAACGGGAAAAGGCTGAATTAGCCCTTCAAAAAACAGTGATGGAAGCCGTAAACGAAGTGTCCAACTCCATCATCACAGTGGAAAAACAACAGGAACAACTAGAACTGGCCAAGAAACGCGTCGAAAACTCGGAATTAGCTGTGAAGAATGCGTCCCTGCTCTTCAGAGGCGGATACGCCAGCTACCTGGAAGTGATTACCGCGCAAAGTAATGCACTGGCAAGTGAACTGGCACTCGTGGACATTCGTCAGAAACAGCTTTACGCCTACGTTGATCTATACAGATCGCTCGGGGGAGGATGGCAAGAAAATTAAGTGGGGGGCAGCGGCGTATAGCGTACCGGTCAGGAACACCGGATGGCCCCCTCCACGTACAATAGCGGGCTTAAGTATGGAATATCAAGGTTGGCTCCGCGCAGGATAAACCATACGCCCATAAGTAGATAAAGAAAGGGTACAATCCTTCCGAACCTTTGCTTCCTCAGGGCTGTCGGCATCGTTCCAATAAACGAAAAGAACAAGAGAAGAGGCAGCGTCCCGAGTCCGAAGAGAACCATAAAAAGGAAACCCTGCGCCGGCGACGCTGAACTCATAGCCGACGCTAAAGCCATGTATACCATGCCGCAAGGCAGGAACCCATTCAACATGCCCACTACGACAGCTCCCCCAGGGCGGCCAAACCATTGCCCCATAAACGAGACGGCCCGCTTCAGTGCCTGCGTATAAAAAGAATTTCCCCATCCTGCTTTCGTCCCTGAAAAAGCTGAAAGCGCAAACGCGATAAGCAGAACACCAACAGCAAGACTTAAACCTTGTTGCCACCCCTGCACCGTTGCCATTCTTCCAAACAAACTCAAAAAAAAGCCGAATATTCCGTACGTAAGTATTCTGCCTGATTGGTATAAAAGGCTATTCCCAAGGCTGTGCCACGACAGGCCGGTCCTTCCGTTGAACGTTAGAAGAAGAGGTCCACACATCACTGCACAATGCAGGCTGCCAAATAAGCCCATAAAAAACGCTAAGTGGTTATACGTCATGCTAAAAATACAGATTATGTTCGGAGATATAAGTTTTGTCTGCTGTACTCCATTTTATACCTAGTCGCCAGCTTCCTCTGGCATAGCCCGAAACCGATAAACGATAGTGCTTCTGCGTTTCAAACGGAAGCGACATATCCAACTGGTCGTCAGAGGGCCTTTTGAAGATAAGTTCCCCCCTATTGTTGGCGGTTTTAAAATCTATGAATAACGTATCCCTTAGCACCTGCACGGAAGGAATTGCCCGATCATCAATTAAGTTTTGCATGCTGGAGTAAACTTCATCATACGTTAGACTGTTCTGATAGTAGTTTGGGTCTTCCAAACTGTCTTTGTCACTTTTAACCATATATAGGCAGGCGCCTGCAATAAAGGCGATGAAAGTGCTTAACCCGATTACGACTTTTAGTCCCCAGTTCATTCTATCTTTATCTAATGTACGGTGGTGCGATAAACGTGGTCTCCAGGTTAACGACTTCCCCCTCGGCGACGATTTCCACCACGACGTGCTGTTTATAATCTACAATATTTCTGTGCTGCATGATTAGAAAGAGACTTAACCTTGCCGTGCCATCTTTTTGCAACTTTTGAATAGCATTAACCAGTTGCACGTGCATGCCGGTCTCAGCACTTTTCACCTCAAAGGATAGCTCTCTTCCGGCTTTGTTAACAAGTTCCAACGTGTATAAATTGCTGACAGTACCATCATCTCTGATCTGATAGCTAGTTCCCGTCGCACGCAACAGCCTGGCATCTATAGCCGTCCGATTAAAAATCAGTACGCCAAATACGACCATTAAGACCAACAGCACGCCCGAATAAGCATATATGCGCAGGTTACCGGCCTTAACGCCTGCCTGTCGCATAATCTCTCCCATGGTATAGAACCCGATTAACCGCTTTGGCCTTCCCATCTTTTCCATGACGGCATCGCACGCATCTATACACGCTGTACAACTTATACATTCCATTTGGACACCTTCGCGGATGTCAATCCCGGTCGGACAAACATGTACACACAGTCGGCAGTCGATGCAGTCTCCCCGCCTGTCAGCGTCTTCCCTGCTCTTCTTGCTCTTCTTGCTCCTCGGCTCTCCCCTCCGTGCGTCGTAAGCGACAGTAATACTCTGATCGTCTAATAAAACACTTTGTAAACGGCCATAGGGACAAACCGTTGTACAGACAATCTCGCGGACATAGGCATATACTGCGTAAAAGACCGTGGCAAATAGCATGATGGAAACGAAGCCGGTGATATGCTTCTCAATAGGGTCGCGGATTATGGAGATCAACGCATCCGAACCGATGATATAAGCCAGGAAAATATTCGATATCAGGAGAGAAATAAAAAAAAATACCCCATGTTTCAACAGTTTTTTCCAGGCACGCAGATCTGAGCTGCCCCCCTTATCCAATCGCTGTTGCTGACGCCAGTCTCCTTCTATTAAATACTCTATCCGACGGAACACCAACTCCATAAAGATCGTCTGCGGGCAAGCCCAGCCACACCATATTCTACCAAACACCGCGGTAAATAGCACAATGCCCACCATTAGAATAAGCATCGCAAAAACGAGTAGATGAAGGTCCTGCGGATAAAAAAGAGAGCCAAAAAACGAAAATTTCCGTTCAATAATATTAAACATCAACAGGGGATTTCCTTCTATCTTCACAAAAGGGGCAGCAAACAGAAACAGCAGTAGCGTATATCCCACCCATTGACGGTACGTATAGAGCCGGCCGGCAGGTTTCTTCGCATATATCCATCGACGTTTCTCTTTTTGCTGCATGTGCTTGCTGCTATTATTAAACTTTAGTTTACGATGCCCTAAAACAAGATAACACCGCTATTGATTGTTGATCGAAGTAAATTCTTCTACCACCTTTTCCCCTTGCGGCTCCTTCGCATTCGGTGGGTTCGTCCCTTTGAGCGTCACAATGTAATTGGACACTTCGGCAATCTGGGCAGGTGTTAAGGTTTGTTCCCAAGGAACCATGCCCTTCGCCGGCACTCCATATTTAACCACCCTGAAGATATCTCTTATATCCGAACCGTGTAGCCAGTAGTCATCGGTTAAATTCGGGCCGATTCCCCCCTCACCAAGGCCTCCGTGACATGCCACACAGTTAGCTGCGAATACAGCCTTTCCCGCTATGGCCAACGAACCTGTCTCGTCAACTGTTATCGTGTTTTCATCAACCTGACTAGCTGCTTGCGCTAAAAATTCCTGCTTCGCCTTTTCTGCTAATAGCATTTCCTGATGATACTCCTGCTCTTGACTTAACCCCCATCCAAACACATGGTATACTAGCAAGTAGACAGTGCCGAATGCCACAGTCGAATAGAAAAGCGCATTGAACCATGCCGGAATAGGATTGTCCAGCTCCCTGATTCCATCGTATTCATGCTCGATCTCAAGATCCTTCTCTTCCTCGATCGGCCGGAGACTCAGCAGTCGGTTCCATGTTGCCTGCCATGCTCTGCCTTTTTTTTGCTTTTTCTTTTCCACCACTGCCACCTCCGGCATCGTCAGTCGAATAACAGCCGAAAAAGCCCGGTGTATAACAACGGCTGCCGCTAACAGCGCTAACATGACTATAATGAGTGCAATAACAAGGACGTCATTATATATATTTCCCGAGCCGAAAAGCCACTCGGCACTTTTATGGGCGACGCCCGCTATTAATATTAATGTTTTCATAATTTGATTTCCTCTAGCCGCGCGTTTCGTTCTCGTTTTCCTGATTTTCCAACGGGATGTCCCTCATATGATCGATATGGTCCTTCTTCATCCAGAACAACATACACCCTACTGAAATGAAGAACACGAGGAAGATCCATAAGGAAACAATGAGATAAAGCTCGTCGCCGTTAAGATTTGTTATCTGCTTAAACATGATTAATTTCGTTTATTGATCTCTGTAGATGCGGCTCTTTCATCCTCCGCTGTCGCCTTAATATCCGTTCCTAGGCGCTGCAGGTAGGCTATCATTGCTATAATTTCCCTGTCCGGACGGACGTCGACCTGGTTCGACCGGAGCTCTTCAGCGATCGTCGCAGCCTGCTGCTTAGCATGAGCAACCGCCTGCGTAATTTCGTCCGCGGTATAGGGAACACCTAATACGCGCATGGCATTCATCTTCTCAGACAGCAGGCTGTTGTCCAACTGCTGCGTGATGAGCCAGGGGTACGCAGGCATGATACTACCGGGCGACGTTATGGTAGGATCCAGCAAATGGTCGAAGTGCCATTTGTTGGGGTATTTGCCCCCTATACGATGAAGATCTGGTCCCGTACGTTTAGAGCCCCATAAAAAAGGTCTGTCATATATAAACTCACCAGCTTTGCTATATTCGCCATAGCGCGATGTCTCCGAACGGAACGGTCGGACCGTTTGTGAGTGGCAATTGACACACCCCTCCCTAATATACAAGTCTCTGCCCTGTAGCTCCAACGCCGAATATGGCCGTACCGATTCGATCTTCGGAACGTTGCTGGTTACCGTAAAGGTCGGTATCATTTCAACGATTCCGCCGATCAGGATGGCAACAAGCGCCAGCACCATGAAGAGTACGGGTTTACGTTCCAAACGTCTATGCCGCACTGCTTCGTGTACGACTATCGGACCTGGTACCGCGGCTTCTGCAGCCTCGTCTGCACGCAGCTTACCCTGCCGCATTGTCTTGACAAGATTAACAGTCATGATAATTGCGCCGGCCAGGTACAAAGCCCCGCCCGTAGCGCGCATGATATGCATAGGAATGATCTCCAACGTCGTCGCTAAAAAGTTCGGATACTTTAGGACGCCTTCCGGCGTGAATTCTTTCCACATCAGCCCTTGCACCACTGCTGCCCAATACATCGGGATCGCATAGAAAAGTATACCGAGTGTACCAATCCAAAAGTGGACGTTCGCAAGCTTTTTTGAATATAGATCCGTCTTATATATACGAGGAACAAGATAATACAGGATTGCGAAGGTCATGAAACCATTCCATCCCAATGCGCCCACGTGTACGTGTGCGACAATCCAGTCGGTGAAGTGCGCGATCGCGTTGACCTGTTTCAAGGATAACATAGGCCCTTCAAACGTTGCCATCCCATAGCTTGTCAACGCCACCACCATAAATTTTAACGTAGGCTCCGTACGTACCTTATCCCATGCCCCACGCAAGGTAAGAAGGCCATTGATCATACCGCCCCAGCTTGGGGCAATGAGCATAATAGAGAAAACGACACCCAGCGATTGCACCCATGTGGGTAACGACGTATACAATAGATGATGCGGCCCCGCCCATATATAGATAAATATGAGAGACCAGAAATGAAGAATACTAAGTTTATAGGAATAAATAGGCCGATTGGCCATCTTCGGCAGAAAATAGTACATCATGCCCAAGTAAGGCGTCGTCAAAAAGAAAGCTACTGCATTGTGTCCATACCACCATTGTACCAATGCGTCCTGAACGCCCGCATATACATAGTAGCTCTTCCAAAAACTTACGGGAAGTTGGACGGAATTTACGATATGAAGGACAGCGACAGTGACAAATGTCGCTATGTAAAACCATACAGCAACATACATATGACGTTCTCTGCGTCGAAGGATGGTTCCGAACATATTAATGCCGAATACGACCCAAATCAACGCGATACCGACGTCAATAGGCCACTCCATTTCCGCGTACTCATGCGACGTGGTAAGCCCTAAAGGCAATGTTATCGCCGACGCCACGATAATGAGCTGCCATCCCCAAAAGTGAATTTTACTCAGCGTGTCACTGAACATGCGGGCTTTTAATACACGTTGGAGCGAGTAATAAACGCCCATGAAAATTGCGTTTCCGACAAAAGCAAAGATTACGGCATTGGTATGTACAGGACGAACCCGCCCGAATGTCGTATACTGTGTTAAAAAATTCAACTGCGGCCAAATCAGCTGGCTGGCCACCAAAAGCCCGACGGACATCCCTACGAGCCCCCAGATTATTGTAGCGATCCCGAAATCGCGTACAATCTTGTTGTCGTAATTAAATTGCTCTATTTGCATACTGCTGTTATTGATTACCGCAGTAAAAGTAGAGCGTTTTTTATGACAGTCTAATGATGGATATTGGTTAAAAATATGACGTTGGTCACTAAAAACAATCACACGGCTTTACAAGAGAGGAACGGTGCCTAGGCAGAACGTATAGCACAAAGAAAAAGCCCCGCTTGGCGAGGCTTGATATAGCTACTAGAGTAAGTTCTGTTCATTAATATGCTGGTACTTGTCATCCATCTTCGCATAGCGCTTGTACCCATGTTTGTTCGGATTTTCAATTACCTGCTTTACAGAGACCAGTTTATAGATATAGGAGCCCGTCTCTTTGTTTAAACGCAACTTATAATAGTCCCGGGTGCCCTGTCTCCGTATAGTCGACTTTAGGTTTCCCCCCCCGACATTATATGCCGCGGCGACCAGCGTCCAGTCGTCAAATTCCTTGTATAAGCTCTTTAGATAGCGGGCTGCTGCATGAGTGGATTTTATAAGATCTTTCCGCTCGTCAACCTGTCCGTCCACCCGCAGTCCGTAAAGCCGCGCTGTGGCCGGCATAAACTGCCAATATCCCCCTGCCCCCCGATGTGAAGTCACCCTAGGATTCATATCACTCTCAATAAGCGGGATGTACTTGAAATCCTCTGGAATTCCATACGACCTTAATATCGACGCAATCTTCGGTAGATGCTTTGCCGCTTTTTTATGCAAATCGTACGATTGTTGCCTACGGAAGGAAAAATTTGCTAAATACCTTTCGAACTTAACTTCTACTGTGGGGTTTTGTAGTGGAACCCGCCTGTCGGCAAATCTTATCGAGCTATAGTAAGCCTCTTTCTGTTTTTCGGGCGATAGGGCTATCGCCTTTTTCCTTTTCTCGACCTGTGCCAACATTGCCGTCCGTATAGGATCTCTCTTTGAGGCCGAGTGTGCGCTGGAGTATAGTTTGGAAAGCAACATAACTGCTAGAACTATACTACTACATAGTACTTTCTTTCTTATCATTCAATCCCTTACTGCTACCTATCCACGAAATTCCGGTTCCGTTATCAGAACCGAAAATCCGATCAAAAATAGCTTGGTCCAATTTCAGCCGACAAATATACAAACCATATCGTTATCTTCCAAATAGTTACAAAACGGCGGATTCAAACCGCCGTTCTTAAAAGTATGCAGTGCTCTTGGAACAGCGGTTTAAGCACATTATATTTTTTTTCTATAAACCAGATAAAAACGTTATCTTTGTAACTTAATTTCGCAAATATGCCATTCAATAATAGAAGGAACAGTCGTGATGACAACTCCAAAAAAAATAGAAGCAACTCCGAAAGCTTCAGGTCAACGAGTGGTCGTCAACAATCATCATCGAAAAACAGATCGGATAAGTTTGGTACAGATCGTCCGGAAAGGAGATCTACAGAAAGGCCGTTTGATAGATTCGAGAAGAAAGATAAAAAAAGCACCGATCGCCCATACAACAGGTTTGAAAGCAATGATCGGCCCTTTAAAAAATTTGAAAAGAACGAAAAGCGGGAAGGAGACCGCTCTTTCAGGAAATATGATAACGGCGACCGGAAAAGCGGTGGACGTCCGTTTGAAAGAGATGATCGCGAGCGGAAATCTTTCGGTGACTCCAACCGCTTCGAGAAGTCTAGCCGCCCATACAAGAAGTACGATGAAGATAAAGGAAACAGCAGAGGTAAGACATTCCATCCACGGAAAAAGATCGCCACTGCTGAGCCTAAGGACGACGGACTAATCCGTCTGAACCGATACATCTCAAATGCCGGTATCTGCTCCCGCCGAAAAGCAGACGAACTCATCGAATCGGGCGTCGTCTCGGTAAATGGTACCGTGGTTACGGAGTTGGGAACAAAAGTAGATCCCGCAAAAGATGAAGTCCGCTATAATGGTGAGCGTCTGAAGCGCGAAAAAATGGTGTATGTACTATTAAATAAACCGAAGGACTATATCACGACAACGGATGACCCGCAGGAACGCCGCACCGTGATGCATTTAGTCGCTAAAGCGACAAAAGAGCGTATTTATCCTGTCGGACGATTAGACAGAAACACCACGGGTTTACTGTTATTGACAAATGATGGTAACCTTGCCGAAAAATTGTCCCATCCCCGCAATAATGTCAGTAAGATCTATAACGTTGAGTTGAATAAGAACCTGACACAAGGCGACTTTAACAAAATACAATTTGGTATAGAACTGGAAGATGGGATGATCAAACCTGACGACCTCAGCTACGTGCAAGGAGCCAGCAAACGCGAGATCGGAATACAGATCCACTCCGGAAAAAACCGCATTGTCAGACGTATTTTCGAATCATTGGGATACGAAATTGTAAAACTCGATCGCGTGGTATATGCGAACCTCACGAAAAAAGACCTGCCGAGAGGACGTTGGCGGTATCTGGAAGAGCGGGAGCTTATACAGCTAAAACATCTTATTAAATAAAATGTGGATGAACTGCCAACGAACGTAGTGAGCTCGTGAATGTATTGAGAGCAGACCACAAATGAATAACTATTACATATGAAAATAGCACCTCTTTGCAGGTGCTATTTTCATATGTAATACACGAACAGCCTCCTTCGTCTTTTTTCTTGCAATGGGTTTTCGTACTTTTGACAAAAATTACAACTATGACGGACCCTAAAACATTGAGTGCTGTAGCCGAATTTCATAAGACCTTTCAACACCCTATCCTGGAAGCGCCCACCATACCCTCAGCAGATAGATGCAACCTGCGCGTGGCACTTATAGCAGAGGAATTAAAAGAACTTCAGGAAGCTATTGATAACAACGACATCGTTGAGGTTGCTGACGCATTGTGCGACATCCAATATGTACTTTCCGGTGCGGTATTAGAATTTGGCTTAAAAGATAAGTTCAATGCGCTGTTCGAAGAAGTGCAACGTTCAAATATGAGTAAGGCATGCAAAACAGAAGAGGAAGCTAAAGCTACGCAGGCGTATTATGAAACAAAAGGAGTAAGCTCGTACTATAAAAAAGTAGACGGCTTATACCTCGTGTTTAGGGAGGGCGACAACAAAACGCTGAAATCAATTAACTATTCGCCTGCAGATCTGAAAGGTATACTTGAGCAAAAATAAGCGTTGAACTCCTACTTCGGAACCGGAAAGCCAGTTTCCTGCACACAACCGGGTACGACTGTCATTGGACCTGCGCTTTCCGGCTCTTCTAGCCCTGATATAAGCTCCCCTGTTTAATTCCGCGGCTTTCTAAACCTTTGTCAATATACGTCTGTATTCTGGACTTGGGAAAACCCCAGTTTGGCGCTATCAGCAGATCCTTATCCGCAATGCCGAAAATACGTTGAATTATAATATCGGGGCGTAGTAGCGGTATAAAGCGTGCTAAAAAGTCGGTATATTCATCTATAGAAAATAATTTGAACGGCTCTCTTTTATATTTTACACCCATTATAGATCCTTCGACAATATGTAAGTGATGTAGCTTCACAAACTTAATAGAAGGATGCCGGTTGATCTCGTCGGCATAGCGCAGCATCATTTCTTCGGTTTCCCATGGAAAACCGAAAATCGTGTGCACGCATAAGTCTAACTTAGTACCTTTTAGTAGGTCCATAGCTCCCAAAAATTCGTCGTGCGAGCATCCACGGTTGATGCGCGTCAACGTTTCATTATAGATCGACTCCATTCCCATCTCCAAATCGACATCGAGACGATCCGTGTACGATTCCAATAAAGCTATTTTTTCGAAGTCAATACAATCTGGACGGGTACCCACGGACAAGCCCAATGTATTTTCGGGATCGATACTTAACGCCTCATCATACATCATTTTCAGCAAATGCGTCGGTGCATAAGTGTTCGTATTGGGCTGAAAATATATGATAAACTTCTCGGCCCCATAAGAATTCCGCGCCCGCTCGATACCACTTTCCACTTGCTCCCTAATAGAGGGGATCTTGCGGGCCGTATCTGGTGTAAAAGAATCTACATTGCAATAAGTACATCCGCCGTATCCCTTGCTGCCATCCCTGTTCGGACACGTAAAGTTACCATCAACGATAACCTTGAAAACCCGCTGTCCGTTATATTTCTGTTTCAAGTAAGCTCCGTAATGATTGTACGGCTTTACTCCATTATCCAGTAGTGTACCCATTTGAAGACAAAGATAAGAAATAGTATTGAGTAGCTAGTATTGGATTAGAGATATCAGCCCACGGGCGGGCGCCGTGTCTGTTATCTGTTTACTATCAGTGGTATAGGGCAGCCGGTATCACGTAGCGGGATTGGAATATGGTATAAGCTGAACGGTCAAATGGAGCAGCGGGATTGGAATATCAGACAGGGGTCCCACATCTGATGTCTCCCATCTCACATCTCTTAACATAAAAAAAGCCCCTTGCAGTTTCCTGAAGGGGCTTTCCTGTAAAATTAGGCACCGACCTACTCTCCCACCTGTTACGGCAATACCATCGGCTCTGGC
>NZ_VNHX01000029.1 GCF_008124885.1 Sphingobacterium allocomposti | reverse complement strand
TTGCAAAAATATCTTCCGGAAAAAGACTCGGACTATTGGATGGTAATGCTTTGAATAGTATGTTTGCCATATTGTTTGGGTACACCTAAAAATAAACATTTTTTAGGACAAACAATAAAAATCCCCGACACTTTCACGTATCGGGGATTCCTTTTAAAAAAAGGCTTTTTAGACAACCTCTTTTCTTAATAACCGTGCGGGCGCTCTATGGGAAAATACCAAGCTCTTCATAGGCCACACCGATCTTATTGATCGCACAGACGAAAGCGGCCGTTCTTAAATCTTCTACCCCTTCCTGGGACACATAAATATCTCTGATTTCGCGATAAGCATTGATCATCGTGTCCTCCAGCCCGGAGTGTACCAAATCGATCTCGTCGGGTCCGCGGAGAATCGTTTTTCGTTCCAGGTCAGAGACCCTCTTTCCGGTGGTCGACTCAATGATATCCACGACCTCCTTATACATGTTCTCGTTAAAGCGCTTTTCAAGCCGTCCGTACCGCACATGGCTCAAATTCTTAAGCCATTCGAAATAAGAAACCGTTACACCACCTGCGTTTAGATAAATATCCGGAATAATGAGTACGCCTTTCTTATTTAAAATGTCGTCCGCCTCCGAGGTCAACGGGCCGTTCGCCGCTTCACCCACGATTTTGGCTTGTATGCGGTCTGCGTTGCCCTTATGGATAACACTCTCCAACGCCGCCGGAATAAGGATATCACAAGGCTGCTCCAAACCTTCCGAAGGATCGGCAAAGCTGATCGCTCCCGGATAATTGACAATGCCGCCCGACTTCTGGCGGTGTGCCTGCACAGCATGGAGGTCCAATCCGTTTTCATCGTAAATAGCGCCGTCATATTCAATGAGGCCTACAAGCTTTGCGCCGGCCTCCTGAAAATACATGGCCGCATGATAGCCGACATTGCCCAAGCCCTGCACAATCACCCTTTTTCCTGCCAAGCCGGTACTCAATCCTAGTTTCTCCATGTCTTCAGCAAACGAACAAGCTTCCCTAACACCGAAGAACACACCCAGTCCAGTGGCTTCCGTACGTCCGCGAACACCGCCCTGCGAGATCGGCTTTCCCGTTACACAAGCCTGTGAATTGACATCGTTCGGATTCAATGACGAATAGGTATCTAAAATCCAGCTCATCTCCCGGGCTCCCGTACCATAGTCTGGAGCCGGAACATCGATCCCCGGACCAATGAAATTCTTTTTGCACAACTCCGAAGTATACCGTCGCGTGATTTTTTCCAACTCGAATGCAGAGTACTTTTTAGAATCTATCTTTATACCGCCTTTACCACCTCCGAACGGGACATTAACGATAGCACATTTATAGGTCATCAGCGACGCCAGAGCCATCACTTCCTCCTGATCTACTTCCATACTGAAGCGTATTCCTCCCTTACACGGTAGTTTATGATGTGAGTGTTGGACGCGGTAAGCTTCGATAACTTCGATCTTATCGCCGATCTTCACAGGAAACTTTACCCGCAGAATAGAGTTACAGGCTTTGATCTGGTCAAGTATTCCTTTGTCAAACCGTGTATGTTTAGCGGCTTTGTCAAAGTTGCGTAGGACGCTCTCGAAAAAACTGTTATTCACTGAATTTGTAACTGCCATAACAATGCTGTTTATGTGTTTACTTGGTTTTATTTACAGGTTAAAAATAAAAAACTTCTACGCACAAAACGATTAAATTGGCAGGACATTAAATATTTATGGTTTTTCTGATATACCGTTAGTTTTCTTTAGGATCAGACAAAAAAAAGAAGCAAACACTGACGATTTCACGGCAGAGCCCTTCTTTTTTTAAAAATTAAAATGGGAGGCTGAGAGCCTCCTTTGCTATTTCTTTCTGTTTCCTGCTAGTAAACATCCATGTCCGGATCGATCTCCTCTTTCCAAGCCAGAATTCCGCCCTTCAGGTTAGCAAGGTTATCAAACCCCTGCTGTTCGAGCAACATAACCGCCTGTGCACTGCGCTTGCCGCTACGGCATTGTATGATTACAGGTCGGTCCTTTGCTACCTTATCCGATTCTATAACAATTCCTGCCAACGGAATATTTAGACCATTCAGGTTGGACACTTCATATTCGAACGGTTCGCGAACGTCAATCAACTGAAATTCGTCATTGCGATCCATCATGTTTTTCAACTCTTGAACTGTAACTTCTTTCATATTTTTTATACTTTTATCAAACTTAGAGAAATTTATGTTGGTATGCAATATCTTCGATTCTGTTTAAGTAGGTGCGTGAGAAATTTATAGTCGGCTTTAGGGCACACGGGGCGATGCCAATGAGCAGGTTGTTGCTTTTTCTGCCGAAAATTACGCCGGTGCACACACATAAATCTTTACGGTACAACTGAACTACACACAATTTTGAAGCAAAAACCATGAGCACAGCTATGAAAATAAAACCTTCCTTCTGGACGGTCCTGCTTATCTTACAGGGTCTTTCCACCGTTCGAACGAGTCAAGCGCAGACCGTAGACACACACGACATCCAGCGCATTATTCAAACGCTCACTGACGACAGCATGCGCGGTCGTGCAGCGCTGACTCCTGATATTGAAAAAGCCGCCGACTTCATCGCCCAGGAGTTTCAAAAGGCAGGACTGGAACCCTACGCAGAAAAAAATTACAGACAGAGCTTTCATGTTACCAAGGTAAGCAGTGAAGAGCAGCGGATAGAGGTAAACGGTGCCGCGCTTCCGCCGGAAGAATTTCTTATCATCAGCAGTCAACCTACTTTATCCTGGGACAAACAGGCCGGCATAACGTCCCTGGAAATTAAAGCAGGAGAAGATTTTTCCGCCCGTTTTCGGGACATTGTCCGCAATGATACAAGTAACCGCGTTGTTTGGGTCGATCCTTCCTTCGAATCCATGATGGATCGATTCAAGAAAATCTTTGCCCGCGAAAATGTAGTCACTAAACAGGAAACCGCCACCTACGGACCAAGCAAAGTGTTTATCCTTAAGAGAAAAGCTGCGCACGACTTCCGGATAGAAGCCCGTACCAAGCACGAAGACTTTCCTCTATTCAATGTTGCGGCCGTTATTCCAGGCAAGTCCAGGGCCGACGAGTTCGTTGTATTCTCAGCACACTACGACCATATCGGGATCCTCGACCCGGTCAACCAGGATTCCATTGCAAACGGAGCAGACGATGATGCCTCGGGCACCACGGCCATGATTGCCCTGGCTAAACATTTTAAGAAACTGGGTAATAACGAGCGAACTTTAATTTTTGTTGCGTTTACGGCCGAGGAGATAGGCATGTTTGGTTCGAAATATTTCTCTAACCGCATCGATCCAGATAAAGTCGTGGCCATGATCAATATCGAAATGATCGGAAAAGATTCGAAGTTCGGCCCCAATTCACTGTATGTCACCGGGTACCACCACTCTGATCTGGCGCAGCTGATGCAATCGAATGTTAAAGGGACGGCCTTTACATTCCATCCTGATCCTTATCCGCAGCAAAACCTCTTTTATAGAAGCGACAACGCCGTGCTGGCGGCACTAGGTGTTCCTGCACATACGTTTTCAACCTCGCAGATAGACAAGGACGAATTTTATCACACGGTGAAAGACGAACTGTCGACGTTGGACATAAACAATATCAAATCGAGCATTGAGGCTATCGCTCAGGGCGTTACCGGGATCGTAAACGGCACACAGACCCCCTCGAGAGTAGAGAAATTAAAAGACTGACCGCGAAGGTCTTATGGAAGTGAGAAGTCCAAAGTGAGAAATTAGATGTTAGTAGTGAGTAGTGGAGACGCAAGATCTTGCGTCTCCACAGCTATCTGCCATTAGCTATCTGCCTTATTAACCCTAACAACCTTCTTTCGCATGATGTAGTCATCGAGTAAGAAACCGAAATAGGGAATATCGATCTCGGCAGTCACTTCGAACCCTTGCTTCCTATAGAAATAGTACGCTTTATTCTTTCTGTTGACATTCAGTTCAAGCTGTGAGCATTTCTGCTTAGAAGCCTCCTGTTCCGCAAACCCTATAAATTGCTGCCCATATCCTTTACCTTGTACCTCCGGAAGGAGATACAGCTTTTCTATCCGCAGAACGCCATTGTCCGCTCTCTGTAAAGCGATAAAACCCACAGCGCGCCCACCGCAGCTGCCCAGGTAAAACCGCTGTCCTTTATCCATTGCTTCCAAAATTCCGGGCTGGCTATACGACTTTTCCAGCATGAACTCAATTTGTTCCGTCGACAACACATCCTTGTAGCCCGCCCGCCAGCTCCGTTGGGCAAGATCCGATAAGATGCTCCATTGCGTTGCAGATGCTTCTTCAATTTCCATATTTGTTACAAGTCTTCTCCAACCGTCACGACGCGATCCGTGTTAAACTCCAGGTAAAAAAAGCCATCCTGTTCGGTCTCAAAAACATGACGTGCGATCTTTCTAAGACCGGACAGCGATTTCAGCACATTTTCCTGAACGAAGATACGGGAGCCGGCCTCCTTCCACTTTTCGTAACGGTGCTGCACATATACATAGCGCCTGTCATCGCAAAATACGACGGCGGTAAGCCCATTTACATGCGCACATAAATCGTCCGGCAACGTGTCGCAGAGGATATTCACCGATCCGTAATTACTTTTGGCGAGATAAGATAGACCATCTATAAGGAGGCCGCGTTCTAAAGGAAGCGTTTTAATCTGCTCCTGATAGTAAGACGCTGCACGATTGGTGAACACAATATCAACTTTAATCTGCTCTGCCAAGAGGAAATCGACGGTCTGGTCATCGGCCAGGATGGTAGGGCTCCATTCCAGCAATTGCCCCATCTGTTCGCTGTCGAGTACGCCGACGGCGGCCACAAGAAGTGCGAGCTCCTGATTTTCTCTAACAATATGGTGGGAAGACATACGTTAAAATAGTCTTTAATAAATATTCACGTGTATGCAAGCTAGCGGTTAATGATGCGTAACGCAACCATCTCCTATTTCTCCATCTGACGCATGGTCATATAAGCCATTAACCCAATGCTGGTCCGCAAAGCCCGCTCATCAATATCGAATGTAGGCGTATGCACGGCAGCAGTAATTCCGGCAGCTTTGTTTCCGGTACCTAGCCGGTAAAAACAGGCATTCACCTCTTGGGAATAATAGGAAAAATCTTCGGCTGCTGGCCAGATATCCAATTCAACAACATGTTCTTCTCCAAGATACTCCACTGCAAATTGCCGGCATGCTTCGGTAATTTTGGCTTCATTAATCAAAAAGGGATAACCTTTTCTCACCTCGAAGTCGCACGACGCCCCCATGCTTTCGGCAATTCCGACAGCCATCTTTACCATACGGCTGTGCGCCTCCGCCCGCCACTTCTCATCGAAGGTCCGAAATGTCCCCTCAAGGTAGACTTCTTCCGGAATGACGTTTGTAGCCCCGTTTCCAATAATTTTTCCCCACGACAACACCGTAGGTGTCCGTGGGTCTGCATTTCTGCTGACGATCTGTTGAAGTGCGGTGATAATCTGTGCCGCTATTGCAATAGGATCTATGTTTTGGTGAGGATGGGCACCGTGTCCGCCCTTCCCTTTGATTGTCATAAATAATTCGTCACAGGAAGCCATATATTTGCCCGCGCGGAACCCCACCTTTCCAGCTTCGATCAACGGCATAACGTGCTGTCCTATTATACCTTGTGGCACAGGGTTCTCCAGAACGCCTTCCTTTATCATGATGGAAGCCCCCCCGGGGAGACGCTCCTCGCCAGGCTGGAAAATGAGCTTTACCGTCCCTGCAAAAGAGCCCCGTAGCTGCTGCAGAATAGAAGCCACCCCCAATAGCGAGGCGGTGTGTACATCATGGCCACAGGCGTGCATTACGCCGGAGCGGCGCGAGCCATACCGCCGTCCCTCTACTTCCTGTATAGGTAATGCATCCATGTCGGCGCGCAAAGCCAAAACCTTTCCTTCGCCCAGTTCGCCCCGTATGGTTCCAACAACGCCTGTACCGGCCATACGTTCATATGGAATTCCGAGGCTTTCGAGACGTTGTTCCACAAACCTGGCTGTCTCATGTTCCTCGAACGATAACTCTGGGTTTTGGTGTAAATGACGCCTCCATGCCACGGTATCAGCAAAGAATTCTTCCGCGAGCGTCTCTATACGTTCCTTAAGTATGGACATGTCCTATATCGTCTTTATTCGTAAGCCCAAACATCTTCTGTAAACACGAAGACATTACTGTATTGTGAGCGCAGCTCCCGCATAAAACTTGTCGCCTCAGAGCGGCTTCTAAAATCGCCGACCTTCACGCGGTAATTTGGCTCCTCGTAAGTCACGTAGCAGCCAAAATCCTTGTACGAGTTCTGAAATCGGGCCTGCACGGCATACGCTTCATTACGGCTCGATCCGGAGAATATCTGCACTCTAAATCCACGCACCTTCACGCGCTTGGCGTTCTTCTTGTCTACGGCTTTTGAACCCAGGCTTACCATACGTGCGGTAGTAGGATTGATACCATTTTCTGCCCTAAACTCTTGTAACAAACTGATTAAAGAATCTTTTTGGACCTCAACAACGCCAGATTGTGCTCTGCCCGTCTGTATTAATCCTACGAGTAAAAAACCGAGTATCACCCCTCTATATAACATGATCTTTAAATTTACTAACTGTTTCTTCCGTGACAGTTTTTATATTTTAGCCCCGAACCACAAGGACATTCGTCGTTACGTCCCACCGTATGCTCCTTGCGGATAGGCTGTGTCACCTGTTGTTCCCGTGTATCCTTATCTTCTTCAGAAACGCCGGTCGGAGACTTTAGTTCTGCCTTGCTGGCTTTCACCTGAGCGGGTTGCGCCGGAATTGGACGTGCCGCCTGCACATTTTGCGGTTGCTGCTCCTGTCCCGGTATTTCTCCTTTGAACAAGAAGCTTACAATCTCCTTGTTCATCGAGGCAAGCATACTTTTGAACAGGTTATAGGCTTCCATCTTATAGATAATAATCGGATCCTTTTGTTCGTATACAGCATTCTGCACAGACTGCTTTAGGTCGTCCATCTCACGCAGGTGTTCTTTCCACGCTTCATCGATCAGGGCTAACACAATGCCCTTTTCAAATGACTTAAAGACTTCCTTACCTTTCGTTTCTACTGCTTTTTGTAAGTTGGTCGCAACTTGTATGCCACGAATTCCATCTGTAAATGGTACCACCACATTTTCTATCATTGCTCCGCGCTCTGCCAACACGTTGGTCAGCACAGGCAGCGTCTGATCGGCTATGTTCTGCGCTTTTGCATGATAGTGGTTGATCACCTGTTGGAAAAGCTTATCCGTCAAGGACGCCACGCTTCCCTGAGCAAACTCTTCTGCCGAGATCTCGGGGTTTATAGCAAACAGACGAATCACCTCTATTTGAAAATCTTCGTAGCTTCCCCCCTCTTTTGTCTCTGTTAAAATGTCTTCTACCACGTCAAATATGGTATTATTCAAGTCGACGTCCAGGCGCTCTCCGAACAGGGCATTTTTCCGCTTTGTATAGATTACTGTACGCTGCGAGTTCATCACATCGTCATATTCCAATAATCTTTTACGTATACCGAAGTTATTTTCCTCCACCTTGCGTTGCGCCCTTTCGATCGACTTGGTCAACATACTATGCTGCATAACTTCGCCTTCTTCGACGCCCATCTTCACCATGATGTTGGAAATCCGCTCCGACGCGAACAGACGCATAAGGTTATCTTCCAACGACACGAAGAACTGCGATGATCCTGGGTCTCCCTGACGTCCGGCACGTCCACGCAACTGCCGGTCTACGCGCCGGGACTCATGTCTCTCGGTACCGATGATTGCCAGCCCCCCGGCTTTGATAACATCTTCCGTAAGCTTGATGTCGGTACCACGTCCAGCCATATTTGTGGCGATAGTTACCTGTCCAGGACGGCCTGCTTCGGCTACAATATCAGCCTCCTTCTGGTGAAGCTTCGCATTCAGCACATTATGCTTAATTCCGCGTAGCTTCAACATCCTGCTTAACAGCTCAGAGATTTCTACCGAAGTGGTACCCACCAAAACCGGCCGACCTTCTTCCGTCAGGCGTTGTATCTCTGCAGCGACCGCATTATATTTCTCCCTGGCTGTACGATATATCAGGTCGTGACGGTCATCACGCTGTATAGGCCTGTTCGTCGGGATTTCTACAACGTCCAGTTTATAGATCTCCCAAAGCTCTCCCGCCTCGGTAGATGCTGTACCTGTCATTCCTGAAAGCTTGTGATACATCCGGAAATAGTTCTGCAACGTGATAGTCGCATAGGTTTGTGTCGCGTCCTCAACCTTTACATTTTCCTTGGCTTCAATTGCCTGGTGTAAACCGTCGGAATAACGGCGACCTTCCATTATACGGCCTGTCTGCTCGTCGACAATCTTCACCTTCCCTTCGTCGACGATATATTGGTCGTCTATTTCGAACAGGGTATATGCTTTCAACAGTTGATTAATCGAATGTATCCGTTCAGATTTAATAGAATAGTCGCGTAGCAGTTCTTCCTTTTTCTGCGCTTTCTCTTCTAAAGAAATATCCGATTTTTCTATGTCAGCTATTTCCGAACCTACATCCGGCAGAATGAAAAAGGTAGGATCTTCGCCTGACGCGGTAATCAGCTCGATACCTTTTTCCGTAAGCTCAACCTGATTATTTTTTTCGTCGATGACAAAGAAAAGCTCGGCGTCAACCTTTGGCATATTACGGTTCTGCTCCTGCATGTAATAGTTTTCCGCTTTCTGCAAAATCTGTCTATGGTTTCCTTCCGACAGGAATTTGATAAGCGCTTTGTTTTTCGGTAGGCCGCGGTACGCCCGCAACAGAGCCATGCCGCCACCTTCTACATCCGTGTCTCCGGCCGCTATCGCTTTTTTAGCCTCATTGAACACTGTGTTAATATACGCCTTCTGCGCATTAACCAAGCGCTCTATGCGGGGCTTCAGCTGATAAAATTCGTGTTGGTCGCCACGGGGAATAGGTCCTGAAATAATGAGTGGTGTACGGGCATCGTCAATTAATACCGAATCCACCTCGTCAATCATTGCAAAATGAAGCTTGCGCTGCACCATTGCGTCAGGTGTTTGCGTCATATTGTCACGCAGATAGTCAAAACCGAACTCGTTGTTTGTCCCGTAGACGATATCACTGGCGTATGCTTTTCTCCGCTGTGGAGAGTTTGGCTGGTGTTTGTCTATACAGTCGACACTTAGCCCGTGGAATTCAAACAACGGTCCGTTCCACTCGGAGTCACGACGAGCCAGGTAGTCGTTCACGGTTACGATATGAACCCCTTGTCCCGACAGCGCGTTGAGATAGGTCGGTAACGTCCCCACCAATGTCTTACCCTCTCCGGTAGACATCTCGGCGATTTTACCTTGGTGAAGAACAACACCACCGATCAGCTGTACGTCGTAGTGAACCATGTTCCAAGTCACTTCAGTACCTGCTGCGACCCATGTATTTTTCCAGATTGCTTTGTCGCCCTGGATAACAACATTCGGCTTGCGCGCAGCGATCTCCCGGTCGAAATCTGTAGCCGACACCTCGATTTCCTTGTGCTCGGTGAAACGTCTAGCTGTTTCTTTTACCACGGCAAATCCTTCAGGAAGTATTTCCATAAGAACCTCTTCCAGCTTTTTATCCCGGTCTTTATTTAGTTTATCGATCTTTTCATAGAGGTCGGTCTTTTTGCCCATGTCAACGTCGTCCCCATCAGCCGCCGTTTTTAAAGAATCGATTTCTGCATCTATCTCCGCTAGGTATTCTTTGATCTTATTTTTAAAAGCGATTGTCCTTCCACGTAGTTCGTCGTTGCTTAAGGAAGAAAGTTTTTCATATTCCTCCTTGATCTTATTCACAATAGGTTGTATGGATTTAATATCTCGCTCAGACTTGCTGCCAAATAATTTGCTTAAAAATTTCAACATAATATTTTTTTATCTCAGTTTACCGCGGTGCAATAATGGCTCCAATCCTATTTTGCAGACATTTTGGCACTAACCGGGCAAATTTACTTATTACATGTGATAACTAACAGGATTACAAGTTATTTTTTTAATTTGTTACGGGACAATTTAGCACTGCTTCTCCGCCCTCCGCGGACTCTTATTCTCCCGATTCCGTCACCTGTCGTCAAGGCCGTTTTTCAGCCGGGCGCTTATGCCCGTGTCAGGAATAGTTCTTTCTTCAGCGGCGGTATCACCCCCAGTTCAACAGCCTTATCAAACATCTGCTGGATAGCCTGCCGCCCTTCGCTTCCGAGGTTGACTGAATACGCGTTTACATAGAGTTCTATATGTTTATACATGACGCTCTCCTCCATTTCCTGTGCATGCGAACGGATATAATCCAATCCCGATTTTGGGTTTGCAAACGCAAACTCTACGCTTTTACGGATCAATCTATTGACCTTATGCTTTATTTCCTGGTCCAGGCTTCTCTTAATGACAATACCACCCAAAGGAATAGGACATCCGGTTTCACGCTCCCAGTAGTCGCCCAAGTCAACTACTTTATGAAGACCCTTCTCCTGGTAGGTAAACCGGTTTTCATGAATAATTAACCCGACATCAATCTGTTCCGTGAGTAGGGAAGATTCTATATCTGAAAAGACCATCTCCTGTTTATTCTGTAGCCTAGGGAAAGCGAGTCCCAATAAAAAGTTAGCAGTTGTATACTTCCCCGGAATCCCCACACGGAGGCCATCCATTCCGGCTGTGTCTCCTGACGACAGCGACGCGCGCAACTGCGCGGCCAGCTTTTCACTTTTGGTGATAAGCAAAGGGCCGACGCCGAAGCCCAGCGCGCTTCCTGCGTCCAGCAGTTCGTAATCGGATGCCGCGTAGGCAAATGCATGGTAGCTTAGCTTCGTAATATCCAGCTTTCCGCCAAATGCATTTTGATTCAACGTTTCGACATCCTGATAGTCGACCGAAAAATCCAATCCTTCGGTATCGATCTTGTGATGAATCAACGCATCAAAAATAAACGTATCGTTCGGGCAGGGAGAAAACCCCAGTGTCAGTTTCATATGGAATAGTTATTCTTGTGTGTTAATTTTTTCAATGGTATTCATGAGCTCACTACGCTCAGTTATTCATATCGGGGTTCTTCTCCATAGGCTGTCCAGTTGAGCATCATAGCTGCAGCTTATGAAAATACAGAAATACCAGCATACTGCCGAAAGTGGCAAGTACGATTCCCTTTGCTACCTGTTCCCTGGGAGCCGAACCCTTATAAAAAAAACGGATCAGGAAAAGATTAACGGCTGCCGCTACCACATATAACACATACGGTTTGTCCGACGAGATGAACGTTGCCGCACCTGTAAACTTGGTTAACAGATACGCCACCAGCGGACCGCATAAACCCAACACAACCCCTCCCCATATACTGTTTCTCATTCTTTTATATCGAAGTTCCACGAGTTCAGTTCAGTGATGGTATGATGGGCAGTCATATCAAACTGTGTCGGTACGACCGATACAAAGCCTTGACTTAACGCGTACGCGTCTGTATCTTCTCCGCGATCCAGCAGCTGAAATTTTCCCGTCATCCAAAAATATTCCCTATTGTAGGGATCCAGGCGTTCGTCGAATTCTTCGAACCATTTTGCTGTTGCCTGCCGGCATATTTTTATGCCTTTTATCTCCTTGCTTATATGCGGGAAGTTAACATTCAGCAGTGTGGCTTTCTGCAAGCCGTTCTGCAATACCTGTTGCGCAATGGCTCGTATGTAGGGTCTGCAATGCGAAAAATCAGCGTGGTGCGAAAAGTCGTCCAAAGAGAAGCCTATCGACGGGATATCTTCAATAGCGCCTTCCACGGCGGCAGACATCGTTCCGGAATATAAGACGTTAATAGAGTAGTTCAGACCATGATTAACTCCTGAAACACATAGATCCGGCTTTCTACCCTTGAAAATTTTGTTTACTGCCAACTTAACGCAGTCGACCGGAGTGCCGGAACATTTATACATTTCTACACCTTCGTACAGATCGATTTTATCGAGCCGGAGCGGCCTCCCGATGGTAATCGCGTGTCCCATACCTGACTGTGGGCTATCAGGTGCAACCACAACAACCTTTCCGATCTTTTGCATCTCTTCCAGCAAAACCTTAATGCCCGGAGCGGTAATCCCGTCGTCATTCACAACGAGGATCGTTGGCTTCTTTTTTGTCATAGTGCTAATTTAGAAAAAACTACAAACGTAGCCTAACATAAAATGAAGAAGGCGCTGGATATCCCAACGCCTTCGTCCTTGTTTAGAAAAGATATTATCCTAAACTTTTCAACCAATCTATTACTTCCTCTCGTGTTTTGCCCAATTTCTGCTGAATCTTGCCCAATAGCTCGTCGTCCTTTCCCTCCTCATATTTTAAGTCGTCGTCTGTCAGGTCTGCATACTGTTGTTTTGCTTTTCCTTTCCATTCATTCCATTTTCCTTTTAGATCTAGCTTATCCATAGATTTTCCTTTTTATTTTAATTACTTACTTACTTAGTAACAATTCGCTCAGGAAATTGTTTCGACTGATTAAGCACATGATAAAATTCGGAGCGTGTTTATCTGCAGCTTGTTGACACCGGAAAGCAGGCTGCCCATAAGCCATCCAGCCCCTGCCTGAACACAGGCTTCACTTACGCTTAACTTACTGTAGATGCCCTACGCAAGTTGCTAGATTTGGTAAGAATAAATAGAATTAAGTATGATCCTTCCGGAAATAAATTGTCCGTTAATCAGCTTATTAGCAGGAGCTGAAACTTGTAAGAAGTTGTTTTTAAAGCTGCTTAAAGGCATTCTACGCACAATAATCCAAAAAAAGTTGCGCGGACGTAATCTCGTCAGCGCTGGAGGATATTACGCCAGCTCTCGACGTAAACTTATGCGGAGCGGACGCTATGTCGTGGACAGCGGATGACTTCACACCGGACGCTGACGTACTTACGTGGGCATCAGACGACATAACGTCTACATCTAGGGTGATTTCTTCCGTGTTCGACGTAATGACGTCCGCATTCGACGTAAATGTTTTCACCTTCGACGTGTTTACGTCCATGGTCGAAGAGATTACGTCCATAGTCGAAGAGTTTACGCCCACGGTCGAAGAGATTACGTCCATAGTCGAAGAGTTCACGCCCATGGTCGAAGAGATTACGTCCATAGTCGACATGTTTACGCCCATGGTTGACGTGTTTACGTCCACGGTCGAGGAGATTACGTCCATAGTCGAAGAGTTTACGCCCACGGTCGAAGAGATTACGTCCATGATCGAAGAGATTACGTCCATAGTCGAAGAGTTTACGCTCACGGTCGAAGAGATTACGTCCATGATCGACGTAATGACGTGCAGCATCAACGTAATGTCGTCCACGTTGGTTCAAATAACGTCAGCAAAGCGCTTTTCTTTTTCCGGCGGGGAAAAACTACTGTATTTTTCAATTAACAATGAACTGTTTTAGATTTTAAAAAAACGTACCGACGATATCTGTCCGGTAACGTTATAAATTATTTTAGGTTGATTTTGTCTTGCGCATTAGAACCCATAAGAGTTCAATATACTTTGGAATCGGATAGCTGTTACACAATAATGCGGGGTTAGCATCTCCCGGAATGCCCGCGATTATTGACCCCGCCCGAGTTTTACATACCCAAACAACCTCCATATCTGCGGGGTCAGCTTGCTCCAGTGTATGCGAAATGACAACGTTTCCGAAGATAAGCCTACCTTTTACGGGTTTTAAGCCTTATCTTAGACTGATTATCAATCTTTGTTTATTTTATTATGAGCCATACAATTTTTGAAAGCCGATATGCAGTTGGCCCGAATGAGGCCAAGGGGTTGGACACTAAAGGTCTCCGCGAAAATTTTCTTATAGAAAAAGTTTTCACCGCAGACAAGATTCATTTTGTCTATACCCATTACGATCGCTATATGGCCGGGGGGGCAATGCCGGTGGAGGGCCGTCTACAGTTGGAAACGATCGACGAGCTTCTGAAAGAGCCATATTTTTTGGCCCGCCGCGAATTAGGCATTATCAATGTCGGCGGTGCGGGACAGGTGGAAGTCGACGGCACGGTCTATGAGGTGGGTCATAAAGAGGCTCTTTATGTCGGCAAGGGCGCAAAGGACGTATATTTCAGCAGCAACGACAAAGCCAGTCCAGCTAAGTTCTATTTAAACTCAACACCGGCACACCAAAGCTTCCCCACAAAACGTGTTACCAAAGACGAAGCCAACAAAATTGAACTGGGATCGTTAGAAACGTCCAACCACCGGACCATCAACCAGATGCTGTTAAACAAGGTCGTCGACACCTGTCAGCTGCAAATGGGGATGACAGAGCTGCGGCCGGGATCGGTTTGGAACACCATGCCGGCACATACCCACGACCGCCGTATGGAGGTGTACTTTTACTTCGAAGTTCCCGAAGGGCAGGCCGTGTCTCATTTCATGGGACCGATCGACGAGACCCGCCATATCTGGATGCATAACGAGCAGGCCGTGATCTCGCCGCCTTGGTCGATCCACGCGGGGGCCGGCACCAGCAATTACACGTTCATATGGGGAATGGCCGGTGAGAATCTAGACTATGATGATATGGATAAGTGTCCGATCACAAAACTAAGATAACGAAGCTGCGTCCGGCGCTTTCCTCCTTTTCCTGATGTTGGCTACAGCCTGTAGGAAGGATTGGGAAGACCGCTTAGGACCGCATCTATTTAACATTTATCGATTAAACTTTAGCATTTAGTTAACATGTCCATATTGAAATCCTTCGATCTTTCCGGAAAAGTAGCTTTAGTGACGGGCTGCAAACGCGGAATTGGAAAAGCGCTCGCAGAAGCGCTGGCAGAAGCGGGCGCAGACATCATCGGCGTATCCGCCACCCTAGAGCTGGAAAACTCCAATGTTGCGCAGTCGGTAACGGCTCTCGGCAGAAAATTTTATGCGTATCAGTGCGACTTTTCCAATAGAGCATCATTGTACGCTTTTATTAACCAGGTCAAAGAAGATCACCCTGTCATTGATATCTTGTTTAACAACGCGGGCAACATTCTGCGTAAGCCGGCGGCCGAACATCCCGACGAATACTGGGACGAAATCATTGAAGTGAACCAGAATGCCCAGTTTATTTTGACCCGCGAGATCGGAAAGGAGATGCTTTCACGTGGAACCGGCAAGATCGTCTTCACGGCCTCCTTACTAACTTTTCAAGGCGGCATAAATGTGCCCGGGTATGCGGCTTCCAAAGGAGCGATCGGATCTTTAACAAAAGCTTTCGCCAACGAGTGGGCAAGCAAAGGTGTCAATGTTAACGCCATAGCTCCCGGATACATCGCTACAGATAATACCGAAGCGTTGAGAGACGATCCAGAGCGGTCTACGTCCATTCTGGCCCGTATCCCTGCAGGCCGATGGGGCGAGCCGCAAGATTTCAAAGGGCCGGCCGTATTCCTGGCTTCGAACGCGTCGGATTATGTCCACGGCACCATTTTGACCGTCGACGGCGGATGGATGGGCCGGTAGCAAACCTGTGTTCGCTCCTTAGGCTAGATCAACTGGAAAAAAGAACAAAGGGGTTGCCGAATTCACGCCACCCCTTTGCTTCCTCACCTTCTATAGAGCCCCTTTTTTTCGATAAACTCCAACACCTTATCCGGTGTATAAAATCGTATGCTCTTATTTTCCTTTATAGATTTCCTCAAAAATGTAGAAGACAATTCCATCAACGGCGTTTGTGTCACTGTTACCGACGGATGTTCTCTTAGATGGCTTGCCCTGTAGCCTGGGCGTGGGTATACCATTATTTTATAGTCTCTTAGAATGATATCCGCATTTTTCCATTTCTCCAGATTTTGCAGATTATCCTCTCCCATAATCAGAACGAACTCCTTCTGTGGATAGCGCTCGCCCAGATGAGCAAGTGTATCGATTGTATAAGAAGGCTGCGGCAGGCCAAATTCTATATCCGATGCGCGCAGACGGTCCTCACCTTCTATGGCAAGATTTACCATCTCCAGCCGGTCATACATATTTGCCAGACTCTTCTTCTCCTTAAACGGATTGTGCGGCGACACGACAAACCATACCTCGTCAAGATCTGCGTAGTTTGTCATATAATTGGCAATAATAAGATGTCCAACATGAATAGGATTGAAAGAACCGAAAAACAAACCTATCTTCGCCATCGACATTCTATTTGGCAAGAAAATCCAACACCAGTTCCTCCGCCTCCTGACAAGCGCTCTCGAGGTCAAAATTATTAAGCACGACATCAAACTTACCTGCATAGGTCAGTTCGGTCTCGGCTTTCGCAAAACGCTCTTTTAGTTTTTCCTCGCCATCGGTGCCGCGCCCCCGTAGCCTTTCTTTTAGCACCTCCAAAGACGGCGGATTTACGAAAATGGCCAAAGCTTTATCGGCAAATTTCGACTTCAGTCGAAGCCCTCCGACGACGTCTATGTCAAAGATAACAGACTTCCCCTCTTGCCATATACGGTCGACCTCTTTGCGTAAGGTTCCATAAAAAGTGCCTGAATAGACCTCTTCAAACTCAATAAATTCCTGCTTGGCTATTTTGTGAAGAAAGTCGTCCTTGCTGATAAAATAGTAATCCTTACCATCTATTTCTCCCTCCCTGGGCTGCCGGGTACTTGCGGAAATGGAGAAGGCGATCTTATCCCCGTGCTTTGCCAACAACCGCTTCACAATAGTTGTTTTGCCTGCTCCCGACGGAGCTGAAAATATGATTAATTTGCCGTTCATTGTTACAATACGTTAAGCAGTTGCTCTTTAACCTTTTCTAATTCCTCTTTCATCCGTACCACAATCTGTTGAATGTTCGCGTCATTAGCCTTCGAGCCGAGCGTATTTATCTCACGGCCCATTTCCTGCGAAATAAACCCTAACTTTTTCCCATTCGAATCGCTTGCATTAAGAGCCTGTATGAAGTAATTGCAGTGACTGCGTAAACGCACCTTTTCTTCGGTTATGTCCAGCTTGTCAATATAAAAGATTATTTCCTGTTCGAAACGGTTCATATCGACGTTTTCCTTTCCGACCGCTTCATTTAAATAATGGCTAATACGTTCCCGGATGAGTGGTATACGGTCTCCTTCAACGCTTTCCACTTCCGTTAGATACGAAAGAATAAGGTGCACGCGGCTCTCCAGATCGCTCTTCAAAATCCCCCCTTCATCCTGCCTAAACTGGTTAAAACGGTCTACGGCACGGTAGAACGCTTCCATTAGGACCTTGCCTTCCTCTTCGTCGACGACGTCTTCATTAGAGGATACCACTTCGGGCATATTTAAAGCCATGTCCAGCAGATTTGCATTCTTATCGCCCACCTGTACCGCTATTTCCTGCAGCTGCTCGTAATACTTCTTGAGCAAAGCCGTGTTAATGGAAGATGCCTTTGCCGTCTGATCTACATATTCAACGGTAACAGTGACATTCACTTTTCCCCGTTCAATAAGCTTACTGGATTCCGAACGTATCGCAAACTCACGGTCGGAAACGGCTTTTGGCAAGCGCAGATTAAGTTCCAGAAATTTCGAATTCAGGGACTTCAGTTCCACGGTATATTTTAC
Organism: Sphingobacterium allocomposti; assembly: GCF_008124885.1. Lineage (GTDB taxonomy): Bacteria > Bacteroidota > Bacteroidia > Sphingobacteriales > Sphingobacteriaceae > Sphingobacterium > Sphingobacterium allocomposti. Next base: position 39,368 of record NZ_VNHX01000029.1, on the reverse strand, counting down.
CTTCCCATTTTCCTGGGAGCCAATACCATACCCTGTCATAGATTTTATCATACGCAAAGGTATGAAATATCCAGGACTGCTAAACACAAAAAATAACTACCAATCGTGTTTCGCGATAATCACGCATAGATAAGTTTGATAGGTGGCTCCGCGCGGAACACGCACGAATCCTATACCGATATCCTGTAGGGACCCGTTCCATTGATCCATACCCAGAACATGCTTACGATGCATAAACCCCGGCGAACCCCTGCCGACAATGAACGCTTTGATACCGTCTACGGCAGATGGATGGTTTGCCGCGATCGACTCAAAATTATTGGCTGACCGCTTTTTTAACCAATCGGCATTCAGCGTATAACCAGATTTCGCGATATAATAGTTCGGACCTAACCCTTCCGGCGTTACATGATCAAAATAGTTTCGTTCGGCCATATCCCTCGCTCTGAATTCGGCTACCTTTGCCAGACGCTCGTTCCACCGCAGCCTGGTATTGGATACCTGGGCGGGATCAAGGCGCACGCCCAGTTCGCGCATCAGCCTCCGCGGGTTTTCCCGGAAAGCGTTCAAATAATGGAAAGCTTCCTTAGCTTCTTTCCGGTCGACTTGGATTTTCTTGCGCTGGCCATATAGCAGAGAGCTCGCCAACGACAAAAGGACACATAGATATAAGATACGCATAAGTCTTCGTTTAAACGATAGACTTTGGATAGCACCTAACGTTTAACAACAAATGGCGTGGGTGTCGTGGTGATCACCCGTCGCTCTTCTTCTTGCTTATTTTCTCTTTCACCACCTCAATGATAGGCGGCAGCATCGAAAGCAGGATAATCGCAAAAATAACAATTGTAAAATTGTCTTTTATAACCGGCAGTCCGCCAAAGAAATAGCCAATAAATAAGAAGCTTGTCACCCACAAAAGAGCGCCTACAATATTGTACGATGCAAATCGCCTGTACGACATCGACCCTACACCGGCAACAAACGGGGCGAACGTCCGCACTATCGGCACGAACCGCGCATAGATAATGGTCTTTCCGCCATACTTTTCGTAGAACCGTTCCGTTTTCTCCAAATATTCCTTCTTCAAAAAGCGATATCTTCCGCTGAATGCCTTCGGCCCGATATATTTGCCAATGTGGTAATTAACCATATCGCCGACAATGCCGGCCACAACCAATATACACCACATGACAAAGATGTTCAGATCGGTTTCCGGCTTGGCAATAATTGCTCCTGTTGCAAAAAGCAATGAGTCGCCCGGTAAGAAGGGCGTTACAACCAAACCTGTTTCCGCAAATATGATCAGAAACAGGATCAGGTATGTCCATGTCTGGTAATCGTTCACTATTTCGACCAGATGTTTGTCGATATGGAGAACAAAATCGATAATAGCGTAAACTATTTCCAAAATGCCTGTTCTAAATGTTGTTTAACATTACCGGCATCACCAGCATCAAAATATCCTCGTTGTCCTCTTTAATAGCAGGGATTAGCAGTCCGGCTCTATTTGGGGTACTCATCTCGATAACCACTTCGTTCGAACTTAGGTTGTTCAGCATCTCTACCAAAAATTTCGCATTGAAGCCGATTTCCATGTCCTGTCCTTCGAACTGGCAACTTAAACGTTCATGCGCTTCGTTGGAAAAGTCCAGATCCTCGGCAGATATATGTAGCTCGCTTCCGGAGATTTTCAGGCGCACCTGATGCGTTGTCTTGTTTGCGAAGATTACCACACGGCGAAGCGTATTTAAGAATAACAAGCGATCCACCGTAAGTTTGTTAGGGTTAACCTGAGGAATGACGGCTTCATAATCCGGATAGCGCTCGTCAATTAAGCGGCATATCAAATGGATGTTTCCGAAGCGGAAGAAGGCATTCGTGTTATTATATTCGATAGACACCTCTGTATCGTCCGACGGCAATGAAGACTTAAGCAGCGTCAACGCTTTCTTTGGCAGAATCAAGGAAGTAGGCTTGTCAGATCCCACATCCGTCCGGCGGTAGCGAACAAGCTTATGGGCGTCCGTCGAAACAAAGGTAATGCTTTGCTCCGAGAGCTGCACCAATACGCCAGACATAGCCGGCCGAAGTTCATCGTTGCTGACGGCAAAAATAGTTTTGTTAATAGCCTCAGATAAGATAGAAGCTCCCAAGGTAACGGTCGATACGTTGTCTACCACCGGAATCTTCGGAAAGTCGTCGGCATTCTCGCCGCTCAATTTATATTTACCGTCACCTGCACTGATTTCAATCGCCAAGGTATTCGTATCCACCGAAAACGCGACAGGCTGATCAGGAAGCGTCTTCAGCGTCTCAATCAAAATTTTAGAAGGCATGGCCACCCGCCCTTCTTCCTTGGCCTCGATCTGCAGCGACGTCACCATACTCGTCTGCAGGTCCGTAGCAGAAATTGTCAACAAGTTATCTTTGATCTCAAACAAAAAGTTTTCAAGGATGGGAAGGACAGTACTGCTGCTCGAAGCCCCGCTAATTGCCTGTAATTGTTTTAATAAAATTGAAGTGGATACAATAAATCTCATTTCCTGAATTTTATAGATTTTTATATGCAATATTACAGAAAAGAATCTACATTTTAAATAGCGGATGTTTGACGGATGCGACAGATTTCCGCGTAAACCTGATGTCCTTTACGAGACGAAGAGGCGACGACGAAGCCAACACTACCCTTAATGCGAAGCCGAGCGCCACTAAGAATCTTAAAATAAAAAAGGAATCTAAGACTTACTCCGATCCGTAGAGACCCTGCGGAACTCTATAGATAGTATGGGACGGGTGCGACAGATTTTGGGGTAAACCTATTGTCGTCAGTACCCACCACAAGAAAAGGCGGGTTGCATCAGCACGCGAGGTCCGCACGCTTGCCTGATCTGCACCGGCCGTACTCCGCCCTGACACTTTTTCCTGAACGGATTTTTGTCGTCTATCCATATCTGACACTAAATGAAGTAAAATAGTTAGATAGGGTATCTTCTAAGTCCATCGAACCACTAACAACTGACCACTAAATTTAGTACCTTTGTAAGGTTAAAAAATATGCAGTTTAAGGACATCATTGGACATTCGCAGATCAAAGCACATTTGGTACAAACGGTTAAGGACAACCGGGTGAGCCACGCGCAGCTTTTCCTGGGGCCGGAGGGGTCGGGAAGCCTCGCCTTAGCCGTGGCGTATGCGCAGTATGTCAACTGCGAAAACAAGCAGGAAGACGACAGCTGCGGCGTATGCGGCTCCTGCAACAAATACCAGAAACTTATTCATCCGGACTTACATTTTTCCTATCCTTTTTTTGCAAAGGGGAAAGACGAGGTGGCCGCAACCTATCTGGAGGAGTGGCGCAAGGCGTTCCTTGAAAACCCCTACATGGGCCTGGATTTCTGGCGGAGGCATCTGGATGCGGAAAACAAACAGGCGAATATCAATATCGCCGAAGCACACGATATCATCAAAAAATTAAGTCTGAAAGCGTTCGAGGCTGAATACAAGGTGCTAATCATGTGGTTTCCGGAGTTTCTGGATGTGCAGGGCAATGCTTTGCTAAAGCTTATTGAAGAACCACCTGCAAAAACACTTTTCCTCTTGGTTGCGGAAAACCAGGACCGCATATTGAATACCATCATATCGCGTACGCAGCTGGTAAAAATTCCGAGGCTCAGCCACGACGATATAACGCTCTTTTTAATGCAGCGCAGAAACGCGGTGGCACAAAAAGCAAACGAAATAGCCTTTATGGCGGACGGCAATTTACAGGCAGCGCTCGATTTGCTAGAAGAAGAGTCAAACCCTTATTTTGACCTGTTGTTAAACTGGCTTCGGTTTGTTGTCACCGACACGGGGCTGCATATCATCCGTCTGTGCGAAGAAGACTTTCCGAAACTTGGCAGGGAAAATCAAAAAAATTTCCTACTTTATGCCGTTAATATGTTCCGCCAGATTGTGCTGATGCAACAGGGACTTCATCAATTAGTGCTTCTTCAGGGACAGGAGCTGGATTTTGTCCAGAAATTCAGCAGCAACTTCAAGATCGAACAGCTGGAAGCGGCTATCGATTTGCTGGAAAAAACACATTACAAGGTAGAGCGCAATGCGAATCCTAAAATTTTATTTTTAGATTTATCTTTGCAATTAGTTTTAATTTTTAAATATCAAACGTTCCCTCAAGGGACTCAATATATATAAAGGAAGAAAATATGGGATGTGGCAGTTGCTCATCCGGCGGTGGGTGCAGCAGTGGTAGTCAGACTACCTCGGGGAAAGCACCGGCAGGTTGCCAGAACAATGGATCCTGCATGACCAGCGGATGTAATAAATTAGATGTATACGATTGGCTGTCCGATATGGATTTGCCATCAAATTATAAACCCTTTAACATTGTAGAAGTAAGGTTCAAAGGATCCAGAAAGGATTTTTATGTAAACACGGATAACCTGTATCTGGAAATGGGCGAAATGGTTGCTGTCGAACCCAACACAGGGGGGTACGACATCGGACATGTGTCCCTTACCGGCGAACTGGTCCGCCTGCAGCTGAAAAAGAACAATATTACGCCAGAGGCGGTCGTAAAGAAAATCTATCGGAAGGCCAGTGAAACGGATATCCAGAAATACAACGCGGCGAAAGACTTAGAATGGGAAACCATGCATCGGGCCAGAAATTTAGCGCTGGAGCTGGGATTGTCCATGAAAATCTCGGATGTAGACTATCAGGGAGACAAGACGAAGGCAACATTTTATTATACCGCCGAAGGCCGTGTAGACTTTAGGGAGCTGATCAAGCGCATGGCCGAGGCGTTTCGCATACGTATTGAAATGCGCCAGATCGGTATGCGGCAGGAGGCCAGTAGACTTGGCGGAATAGGTTCCTGCGGCAGGGAGCTGTGCTGTTCGACTTGGCTGACGGATTTCAAAACAGTGTCAACATCGGCAGCCCGGTACCAAAATCTGTCACTCAATACGCTGAAGCTGGCAGGACAATGCGGTAAGCTAAAATGCTGTCTGAACTATGAGCTCGACAGCTATATGGATGCCCTCCGCGACATACCGACCAATGTCGATCGGTTAGAAACCGAGTCAGGGACTGCTTATCTTCAGAAAACGGATATATTCAAGAAGATAATGTGGTATTCTTATCCAGGCGTCGAAAACTGGATCCCGTTGGATGTTAAACGTGTACGGGAGTATGCCGAAATGAACAAAGGAGGAAGAAAAGCGCAGGATCTGACGGTTGCCTATGTACCGAAAGAAGTGGAAAAACCCGTTTCTTACGACTACGAGAATGTGGTAGGGCAAGATTCTCTGACACGATTGGATGAGAAAAACCGAAAGAAAAAACGCAAAAAAGCAAAAAATAAAAAGGATACGGGAGCGGATAGCAGATCCGCAGAACCTAAAAAGGTAGAGGCGAAAAAAGCGGAACCGAAGGATAATAACAAATCTGCAGCAACAAAAGACGACAACGGCGGTGCAGCATCCAACAACAGCAAACCGAAAAAAAGATTTAACCGGAATCGGAACAGAAACCGGAATAAGTCTCAGGAAGGAAGCAACAGTAGTGCTGAAGGGTAAGCAAAACACTCCGCCGCATTTAAAAGACAAGCTTGTCAGCTAAACCACGTAGGATGGATGAGAACACGTAGCGTCATTTGCTTATATTGTATAACCCTGTTTTTCCTATCATGCGGAGAACAGGGTTTTTACGAAAGGAATATCCCCATTAAAGACCGAAGCTGGGCATATAATGCCATTCCGACATTCGATGTGAAAATAGAGGACAACCGTGCCAGATATGATCTATGGCTCAACGTGCGTCATACGAACGAATACAACTACGCGAACCTGTTCATTCTTCTTCACGAGAAGGGTCCTCTGCTGAAAGACACCGCTTATCGCTATGAGGTACAGCTGGCGCGTGCAGATGGCCGATGGACGGGGTCCAGCGCCGGCACCATTTATGGACGGCAGTTGCTCCTCAAGGAAAACTACTCCTTTCCTGATACAGGCGTATATACATTCGGTATCGAACAAAATATGGTAGACAATCCCCTTCGGGATATTACTGACGTCGGAATAAAGCTCGTAAAACGGTAACCCTATGATTCACGTGGTACGCTGGTTGTTGCTTCCGGTCTCTTTACTCTACGCCGCTGTCGTCTGGCTAAGGAATAGGATGTATGACCTGCAGATACTGAAGAGCACTTCTTTTGACCTCCCCGTCGTGGTTATCGGAAATCTGGCTGTCGGCGGAACGGGTAAAAGTCCTATGACGGAATATGTCCTCAGTACACTCAAGCAGCGAAGGAACATCGCCGTTGTAAGTCGAGGATATGGCCGGAAAACGAAAGGTTTCCGCATCGTTAAGACAACCGATCAATCAGTGTCCGTCGGAGATGAACCCCTGCAGATTAAACGTAAATTTCCAGAAACAGAAGTGATCGTATGCGAAGACAGGGTACTGGCCATAAAGCAGCTGCGCGATACCGTCGACGGCGTACTACTCGACGATGCCTTTCAGCACCGTGCGTTAAAGCCTTCCTTTGTTATACTTTTATTTGACTATGCGTCGCTCCTCCAACCCATTTTGCCTTTGCCCACGGGAAACTTCAGGGATACCTTGGTGGAAAGCCGCCGTAGCGATGTTATTGTTGTAACGAAATGTCCTGACCATGTCGATCCGTCCGTCAAATCTGTCATAGCATCCAGACTTTCGAGATACAGCCATTCACCTATATTTTATGCCAAAACAGCTTATGGCCATCTGAAAAACGCGCAGGGAGCACACTTCGATGATAAACTCCTTGCCGACACACACGTACTTCTCGTCACAGGAATAGCTAATCCTAAACCAATGGCTTCCTACCTAACACAACGGGTAAAGAACGTAAAACACCTGCGCTACAACGATCACCACCACTTTACCCAACGGGAGTTTACAGAAATAAGCAACACCTTTCGCAAGATCGGTCGTGAACAAAAGATCATTGTGACAACTGAAAAAGACTTTCAGCGGATTCCCTCCTCTTTTTTGGATCGCCACCCCGTTTACTTTTTACCAATCGAACAAGCCATACTCTTTGGAGAGGCTCCGCAGCTAAACACAGAGATCGAAAAAGCATTTCAATCAGGAAGTGTTAATTAGTATCAATTTACGTTAAAGTATACTAAATAACAATCTATAGGCTAACAAGTTACATCAATAACATTTACTTTTATATAGCATGAGTGTTTGGCGTATTAGTCGCTGCCGTCGTGACGTGACTGTCATCGTCGGCAAGAACAACGAACGCCTGATACAACCATGAGCTGGATGAAACCGGCTCATCGAGAACGGATATTTAACAGTTATAGATAATTAGACAGATGAAAAATCTAAATGTACTTTTACTGTGCTTGATGCTAGGAATCAGCATAGGCTACGCACAGGAGCGCACAGGACGCGGCTTTCAACAAATGGATCCAAACGAAAGAGCAGGGCGCAGGGTTGAGCAACTCACCAACCAGCTTCAACTGGATAAGACCCAGCAGGATTCCATATATAAATATGCCTTGGCGCAAGCCAATCATGAAAAAAAGGCGTTCGCTGAGGCCCAAGGAGATAGACAGAAGATACGCGATGCCATCCAGCAGCACCGACGAACCTACAGTACCAAAATTAAATCCTTTCTCCGGCCGGAACAGCTAGAAAAGTATGAGAAGCTGGAGAAACAGTGGGAACAGAGGCGTCAGAGCCGATAAGATAAAGCTCTTTGGGCTACTAAAAGGGATCGGCAGAAGCTGATCCCCCTTTTTAGTGGTGAGGTATACCCATCGCTTCCGCACGCGAAACACGTTAACGAATGTTAAAATGTAACATATATGATACATTAAAATACTAAAGCGTAGCTTTTTCTGTTATTACTATAAACGGAAGCTATTTTATATAGCTTATAATTTAAGGAAAGATATGAAAAAGCTATTTTTGACAGGAATCGGTTTACTTTTGGCATTCACCATTGCTTTTGCCCAGCGTAATCCCGAAGAAGTGGCCAGACAGGAAGTTAGCGTGTTAACAGAAAAATTGGCCTTAACGGAAGATCAGCAAAAGCCCATCATTCTTATTGTCCTGGAAGGGACGAAAGCAAAAGAAGCTTTAAAAGCAGACGCTACCCTTTCCCCGCAGGTGCTGGCGGAATCACTGAGCAAATTGCAGGCTACAACCGATGCACAAGTAGCGGAAAAACTGACGGACGAGCAGAAAACACTATTCGAAAAGTTCACTTCCGAACGGCCGGTAGAAACAATGCCCGCGGCACCACCGGTACAACATCAGGAACAGCAACCCGAACAAAATAATCAATAAATAGCAGCATAATAAATCTCTAACATCATCCTTTCGAGGATACATTTAGCAAATGTGAAAAGTGGAACCGCTATAGTTCCACTTTCTTCTATTTTAACGTGCTTATGGATAAATTCCCGATATATCTGCGGCACAGTGCCTGATACAAGTAGAAATATACAGTCAGGTAGCAAAAAATGCGAAACCAGAGAGATTTCGCATTCTTCATACATTCAAAAATCAAAGTCGTTTAGGAAGTTTTGAGTTTCTTCTGAATATCCTGAACGTACGTTTTAAACTTCTTGTCCGTTTCAATTAAATCCTCTACTGTTTGGCAAGCGTAGATTACCGTCGAGTGATCCCGCCCTCCGAAAAAGTTTCCGATAGACTTCAAAGAAGACTTGGTGTGGTTCTTGGCCAGATACATGGATATCTGACGTGCCTGAACAATCTCTCTTTTCCGTACTTTGGATTTGACCATTTCTACAGGTACTTCAAAGTATTCACAAACCAATTTCTGGATATATTCCATAGAAATTTCTTTGTGTGTATTCTTGACAAAGTTCTTTAACATCGATTTAGCCAGATTTAAATCGATATCCTTTTTGTTCAACGTCGATTGTGCCAACAACGACACCATAGCGCCTTCCAGTTCGCGTACGCTATTGTCTATCTGAGTAGCTACATACTCTACGACATTCTCGGGTAGCTCAATACCATCAGAATACATTTTTTTCTTCAAGATCGCCATTCTGGTCTCCAGATCGGGAATCTGAATGTCTGCCGACAACCCCCATTTGAACCGACTTAACAGACGCTCTTCCAGTCCGGATAGATCCTTTGGAGCCTTATCCGAAGTCAGGATGATTTGCTTTCCAGACTGATGTAAGTGGTTAAAAATATGGAAGAAAATGTCCTGCGTCTTTTCCTTACCGGAAAAGTTGTGCACATCATCCATAATAATCACGTCCATCGCCTGATAGAAGTTTACGAAATCATTGATGGTGTTATTTTTCAATGAATCCACAAACTGTTGGCAAAACTTCTCGCACGAGACGTATATAACGAGCTTGTCCGGTAAATTCTTTTTAATTTCATTACCAATAGCCTGTGCTAAGTGTGTTTTCCCTAATCCCACATCTCCGTAAATCATCAACGGATTAAATGAGGTGCCGCCGGGCTTATTGGCTACAGCGAATCCCGCAGAACGCGCCAGACGATTACATTCTCCCTCGATAAAATTGTCGAACGTATAGTGGTGGTTCAATTGAGGATCCACCTGCAACTTTTTCAATCCTGGAATAACAAAAGGATTTTTGATATTCTTGTTCAAAGCGACAGGGACCGGAATAGATTGCTTCTTTCCTTCCGCACCATTACCGTTGGAAGGAATGTTCGTTGTATAAGGCGTGTTGGCAGACGATTTGTCTACGATAATATTGTACTCCAGTCGACCCTGTTCTCCCAAAAACTTTTTGATAGTTTTACGAAGAATGCCGACATAGTGTTCTTCCAACCATTCGTAGAAAAAAACCGAAGGCACTTGAATAGTCAAAACGTTTCCATTTAGACCTACTGCTTTCACAGGTTCAAACCAGGTCTTAAAACTTTGCGCAGGGATATTGTCTTTTATGATTTGCAGACAGCTATTCCAGACACTTGTGCACGTTTTTTCCATTCTTAAATTGTTAATAACTTGAAAACCAATATTTGACAAAAAAATTGTTCAAAACTTTCTCTTAAGACGAAGATGACAAAAAAATTTGAGCTAAAAAACTAAAATCTTAAAAAAAGAATAACTATTTATTAATCAACTGTTTAACTTAATTTTTAACGCAATTATCACCTAGATTAGGCCTACAATTTTTATTTTTCAACATCATAATTTTCGGGCTTTTCACTGCCGCATTTTTTAACGAAATCTCTATTAAAGCTTGGTAGATGTGGAAAACTATTCGTTAGATCTTCGTTTTAAACTTACATAAATTCACGTTAATATGCAACATATTTTTTCACCGCGGCTGCGGAGTGATGAGTAGGGGTAATTAGGGGTAGGGACTGGAGCGTGATTCTCGTCTCGTGATTCGCTAGATGCGAGATTTGAGTAGTGGGTATTGAGAAGCGAGAAGAGTTAGAGGGTAGGGATTAAATTGCTTCGTTGTCGTACGAGGGCTTCGACAGAGCCTGTCTGAGCCTGCCGAAGTGCTCAGCCTGACGTTGTCGTCCAGAGCCCGTCGAAGGATAGACAATGGAAAGAGAAGTGAGAATAATTAGAGGGGGTAGAAGAGTTAGAAGACGTTTCTCGTGATTACGGGTTAGCTTTACAAATCAGCAACTCTATGGCTTATGACTGTTCGCACATAGGTTACATTAGCTTATTCCTTATTCAACCTTATCAACTTTATCTCACTACGAAGTACTCTTCACGATTCCAAGACTTTACACCTTCACAACTTTAATTAAGAAACCATCGTATCGGTCTTTATGCTTTTTGCCAAATTTTTTGAAGCTTCCATAATAGCCGTGGCGTCATATCCGCATAGCTTCCATAGCTCCGCCTGCTCGCCGTGCTCCACCACGGTGTCCGGTATCCCTAAGCGGACAACCTGTGCCTGGTAGTTATGATCGTTCATAAATTCGAGAACGGCCGATCCTATTCCTCCTATCAAACTTCCATCCTCTACCGTTATAATCTTTTTAAAATTAGCAAAAACCTCATGCAGCAGATCCTCATCCAGCGGCTTGGCAAACCGCAGGTCGTAATGCGCCGGATATATCCCTTCCTGGTTTAATACCTGTATGGCCTTTACAGCTTCATTGCCGATAGTCCCGAAAGTTAAAATAGCCAACTCCTCTCCATCATGCAATTTCCGTCCTTTGCCAATCCCGATTTCTGCAAAGGGCCGCTTCCAGTCGACCATGACACCGTTGCCCCGGGGATAGCGGATAACAAAAGGACCTCTATCCGGCAGCTGGGCCGTATACATCAGGTTCCGCAGTTCCTCTTCATTCATCGGAGCCGAAACGACCAGATTAGGGATACACCGCATAAACGCTATATCATAAGCCCCATGGTGTGTTGGTCCGTCCGCGCCGACAAGTCCTGCCCTATCTAAACAAAACACGACCTGCAAATTCTGTAGCGCCACATCATGTATCACCTGGTCGTAGCCACGCTGCATAAAAGAGGAATAGATATTGCAAAAAGGAACCATCCCCTGTGTCGCCAGACCGGCACTAAAGGTTACAGCATGCTGCTCGGCAATCCCCACGTCGAAAGCCCGTTCCGGCATAGCCTTCATCATAATGTTCATCGATGAGCCTGAAGGCATAGCGGGCGTGATCCCCATGATTTTTTTATTCTGCTCGGCAAGTTCCACTAAAGTGTGTCCGAACACATCCTGATATTTTGAAGGCTGCGGCTTATCCGATTTATTCTTTTTAATCTCACCGGTAATCTTGTCGAACAGACCGGGAGCATGCCACTTCGTTTGATCTTTCTCCGCCAGTGCATACCCTTTTCCTTTTACAGTTACGGCATGTAACAATTTCGGTCCGGGAATATGTTTCAGATCTTCTAATGTCTTAGCCAATTTGACGACGTCGTGGCCGTCTACAGGCCCGAAGTACCGGAAGTTTAACGATTCAAACAGATTTGCGTTCTTCAATAACGTCCCTTTAATACTCTGCTCGAGTTTCTTTGCCCATCCATACGCGTCGGGGCCATTTTTGGATATCTTTGCCAGAACTGCAATCAGTTCGTCCCGAAACTTGTTATAACTTTTTGAGGTGGTAATACTTGTCAGATACTCCTTCATCGCACCGACGTTGGGATCAATGGACATGCAGTTATCATTTAAGATAACCAGCAGATTGGATTTTTCAATTCCAGCGTGGTTAAGTGCTTCAAATGCCATTCCACCGGTCAATGCCCCATCGCCGATGATCGCAACATGTTGCCTATCGGTTTCACCCTTATATTCCGACGCTACGGCCATGCCCAGCGCAGCGGAAATAGAGGTGGACGAATGTCCCACACCAAATGTATCGTATTCGCTTTCGCCTCGTTTCGGGAATCCGGAGATTCCACCCAATATCCTATTTGTATGGAAAACATCCCGACGTCCGGTTAATATTTTATGCCCATAGGCTTGATGCCCGACATCAAAAATAATCTGGTCGTAAGGTGTATTAAGTACATAATGAAGAGCAACTGTCAGTTCTACCACACCTAAGCTTGCCGCAAAATGCCCGCCGTTAACTGACACGATATCAATAATGAATTGCCTCAGTTCATGACACAAGTCCTCCAACTCTGTAGCTTTTAGCTGTCGAAGATCAGAAGGATAGTTTATCTGTTGTAGCAATGGACCTGCCTCTACTTGCATATCTTCTCTTGTATATAAATAAGTTACAAATTAACAACTTATTCATTAAACTACAGAACAATAAATCCAAATAAAAGTTTACACGCCTGGTGTTTTTCGTGCAACGATAATCTTGCAATCGTCTTATGCTCTGTATTATCGATTCCAATAGGGGTGTAGATGCTGAATATAATGTTCTCTTTCGGTGCCGATTGGCAGAACACGTCCTCCAGCTACGTCCGGAAAATATAAAAAATTATTTCCGGCCAATTCCTTATTTTTGAAGCGACTATGCAGAGCGAAGCTTACGAAATAAAACTGGAACAGTTTGAAGGACCGTTTGATCTACTTTTGTTTTTTATCGAAAGAGACGAACTGAATATACATGATATTCCTATTTCAAAAATTACAGACGACTTTTTGGATTACATTCAGCAGATGCAATCACTAAATATAGAGCTGGCGAGCGAGTTTATCTTCGTTGCCTCTACTTTGATGCGTATTAAAGCCAAGATGTTGCTGCCACGCCCGGAACTTGACGAAGCTGAAAATGAAATAGATTTAAAGAAAGAACTTACGCAAAAGCTTATTCTATATAAACAGTTTAAGGAGGTATGCGAAAAATTGCGCGAGCTGGAGGACGCACGCGGCAGACTACACAGCAGGGGCAATGTAACAAAAGATAACAGGATCGCGCGGAAAAAGGACAACACCGAGGAGCAGCTAGACACATTTGACTTATACAGGCTGCTCGTCGTCTACGAGAAGCTGATGTTCAACTTCCGGCATAGGATACAGGAAGTGACGCATACGGTCGTCAAATATCCGTACACCATAGAACAGCAGAAAAAAGCGATTGCCGAACTCATAGAGATCAACAGCAAACTCGACTTTCAGCAGATGCGGGCTCACTCTGAAAACAAAGTTCAGTTTGTTTATAACTTTCTGGCCATGCTGGAAATGCTGCAACAGAAACTGCTGGAAATCCAGATCGGATTAGGGTTCAACAACTTTTGGATCGAAAAACGGAGCGACCTGAATTAACAGGCAAACTAGTTCTTCTCATCGCGTAGATTCTCCAGGCATTCCTTTAAAAAAGAATAGTGTTTGTCTTTCGCTATACTGGGAAGCTTCCTTAATGCACCTATACCCGCCGACAACGTCCGTGTATCAAGTTCTTTGAACGACGCAATTAACTGGGTAACGGCTGCCTCTTCATATATAGCATCCACTATACCCAACCTCAACGCTTTTTCTATATCGAAGTACTCTGTTTCAAGACAGAGCTGCAACACCTGTTTCTCCGGCATCACCTTATATAGGCTGGCCATAACCTGAAACGGAAAAATCCCCAAAGCTACCTCTGGTAAACGGAACCGCACCGCAGAACGGGCAAATACATAGGTACAGCCAAGTACAAGCAAAAAACCACCTGCAATAACGTCTCCTTCTACGATTGCTATCGACGGCTTACGCAAACTGTCCATCACTTCGCCGAGAGAGCTATCGGTAACCGGAACGGCAGGGTTGACAACATCCATAGAAGGATCCCTAAACGTATGTAAATCCATTCCGGCGCAGAATACCGGACCTTCAGCCCGTACGAGTACCAGTTTTATGGTGTCGTCTTTATTAGCAATATCCAGTGCATGTGCTATCTCGCTGACCATAGACGGCGTAAAGGCATTTCGCTTTTCAGGCCGAGCAAGCGTTAAGGTAAATACATGTGCTGCCGTATCTGTGCGTATATAGTTATAGTTCATGCCGTAACATTTGTTGAAATTCATCCATGAGCAAATCTATAGCGATATGGCCGCTTCTGCCAAATCTATTTATTAAAAGTTCCGATGGAATGTTACCTACCAGATCGTCCTGCGCAAAAGGACAGCCGCCATAGCCCATGATTGCCCCTTCGAAGATCCTACATCCGGCCTTATATGCTGCTTCGACCTTGGATAGGGCATTTGCCGGGCGGCTGTGCAGATGTATGCTGAGCTCGGCATCGGGAAATTCCATTCTTACCTGCCCGAAAAGTTGCTCTATCTGTTCCGGAGAAGCTTCCGCTGTGGTGTCGGCTATGGAGAACTTCCCTATCCCTACGTTACTGAGTTTCTCCATCCATCCCAGCACAATGTCCGGATCCCACGTATCTCCGTATGGGTTCCCGAAGGCCATCGACACATAGATCATTAACGCCGGCCCTCCATCCAATATTTCCTGACACCGCTTGACGGTATCAAACGCTTCGTCTATAGAGCGGTTCGTGTTGCGGCGCTGGAACGTCTCCGACATCGAAAAGGGGTAACCTAAATAATCAATGGCGGAATATTTTTTGCCGGTGTGGGCTCCCCGCTCATTGGCGATGATAGCTATCAGTTTTGTAGCGGATTTCCCGCCAATGGCGCGGACGACATCCTCGCTGTCAGCCATCTGGGGCACTGCTCCTGCCGAAACAAAGCTGCCAAAATCCAGAAAGTCGAACAATCCGCTATCGATCAGCCTCTGCAGATAGGCTACTTTCTTTCCGGTAGGAATAAAAGAATGTATTCCCTGGATAGCATCCCGCGGGCAATCTACCAATTGTACTTTATCAGACATCATCTTTTATTTCGCGTGATATGACCATACGTTGAATAGCGCTGGTACCTTCTCCAATGGTACAGAGTTTGGCATCCCTAAAGTATTTCTCTGCCGGATAATCTTTGGTAAAGCCATACCCTCCATGGATCTGAACACTTTCATTAGACACCTCCACAGCCACTTCAGAAGCAAACAGCTTTGCCATAGCGCTTTCCTTGGTCACCCTTTTATCGGAATCTTTTAATTGGCCTGCCTGCCTGATAAGCAGTTCCGCTGCCTCAATTTTAGTAGCCATGTCGGCCAGTGTAAAGGCGATAGACTGGAAATTAAATATTTTCTGGTTAAACTGCTCTCTTTCATTGGCATAACGCAACGCACACAGATAAGCTCCCCTGGCTATTCCCAGCGAAAGAGCGGCGATCGATATACGTCCGCCATCCAGCAGCTTCAGGGCCTGCACGAATCCTTCTCCCTCTTTGCCGATAACCTGATCCTTATGGACGCGGCAGTTGTCAAAAAACAGGCTCGCTGTCTCCGAAGCCCGCATTCCGAGCTTATCAATTTTCTTTCCCGCAGAAAAGCCTTCCATTCCCTTCTCGAGAATAAATGCGGTTACCCCCTTCTTGTCTCCTTTTTCGCCGGTACGCGCCATAACTACCGCTACATCGCCGCTAATGGCATGTGTAATAAATGTCTTCGACCCATTTAGAATATAATAGTCGCCTTCTCTCACAGCCGTCGTTGCCAGTCCGCCGGCGTCCGAGCCCGAGCCGGTTTCTGTCAGACCCCATGCCCCTATCCATTCCGCTGTGGACAACTTAGGCAAATACCTTTGTTTTTGCTCCTCATTTGCAAAAGACAAGATATGATTAGTACATAGCGAGTTGTGAGCTGCTACGGATAGTCCGATGGAGCCACACACCTGCGATATCTCGTCGAGTATGGTGATGTAAGCCTGATAATCCAGTCCCGCACCGCCGTAAACCTCGGGTACAAGAATCCCCATAAAACCGTACTCGCCCAATTTTTTAAAAAGCTCTATAGGAAAATATTGCTCTTCATCCCAGCTCATAACATGAGGCTTGATAAAGTCGTTGGAAAAATGCCTTGCGCTCTCCCTAACCAAAGTTAATTGTTCGTTTTCGTATGCACGTAACATAATATTTCGTAAGTTTATATTGGATTTATGAAAATTATAAAAAAATATCCGTAATTTAAAATTTTCACAAATTATCAAGCAAATACCACTTATAAATTTAGATTTTAAAAAAAGACCTCTATATGCAAGAATTATTGGAACTTTTGAAACGAAAGAATGAAAAACTTCAATTGGGCGGCGGCATAGATAAAATCCAAAAACATAAGGAAAAAGGCAAGTTAACCGCGTGGGAGCGGATTTTTTATCTTTTAGACCATGAACGTCCATATACGGAAATAGGCAAGTTTGCTGGCGACGGCCTTTACGAAGAACATGGAGGATGCCCCAACGGAGGCGTCGTCGTAGTCCTCGGGTATGTAAGTGGCCGGCTCTGTGTCGTGGTTGCCAATGACGCTACCGTAAAGGCTGGTGCCTGGTTTCCTATTTCTGCAAAAAAGAATTTACGGGCGCAGGAGGTAGCCATGGAAAATCACCTGCCTATCATCTATCTGGTTGATTCAGCCGGCGTATATTTACCTATGCAGGACGAGATCTTTCCCGATAAGGAGCATTTTGGCCGCGTGTTCCGTAACAATGCTAAAATATCCGCGATGGGAATTCCTCAGATAGCCGCTATTATGGGCCCTTGTGTAGCAGGCGGAGCCTACCTTCCCATCATGTCTGACTACGCGCTGATCGTGGAGGGAACCGGATCGGTTTTTCTGGCTGGCTCCTATCTGGTACGTTCATCCATTGGCGAAGTTATCGATAACGAAACGCTGGGAGGCGCTTCGACACACTGCGAAATTTCCGGCGTCACGGACAACCGATATCCCGACGACGAAAGCTGCCTGGACGCTGTCAAAAGTATTGTAGACAAGTTCGGTTCAAATGCCGCCAGCAATTTTTCGCGCGTAGCTGCCCGGGAACCGGAATACGACTCCCAATTCCTCCATACCTACCTGCCAGTGGATAGGCTTAAACCATATGATATGCGCGAGCTGTTAAAAGGCATTGTCGACAGGGGAACGCTGGAGGAGTATAAAAAAGAATACGGCAAAACCATCCTTTGCGGATTGGCCCGCATAGACGGATGGGCGGTAGGAATCGTGGCTAACCAACGGGAAATCGTGAAAGCTAAAAAGCCGGGAAATAGCAGCGAAATGCAGATGGGAGGTGTAATATACTCTGATGCCGCGGACAAAGCAGCCCGCTTTATCATGAACTGCAACCAACAGAAAATACCGTTGATATTTTTCCAGGATGTCACCGGATTCATGGTTGGATCCAGATCGGAACACGGCGGAATCATTAAGGACGGTGCAAAAATGGTCAACGCCATGGCTAACTCCGTTGTTCCGAAGTTTACGTTTATCGTTGGCAACAGCTATGGCGCGGGCAATTATGCGATGTGCGGCAAAGCGTATGATCCCCGGCTGATTTATGCGTGGCCGACAGCCAATATGGCTGTGATGAGCGGCGCATCGGCGGGAAAGACACTATTGCAAATTGAAGAAGCGGCGCTGAAAGCTAAAAATATCGAATTAGATAAGCAACAGAAAGAAGAGTGGATGTCAAAAATCGAAAGACAGTATAACGAACAGCTCAGCCCATATTATGCTGCAGCGAGACTATGGGTGGACGGCGTCATTGATCCATGCGAAACCCGTAAAATCATATCGCTGGGCATAGAAGCCGCTAATCATCAACCGGTTTTTGAAGCTTATCGTCTTGGTGTAATACAAGTATAATCCAAAGTCTACTTTCAGGACTAACTTTAAGCGAACTGGATGATCTTGTCAGGCTGAGCACTTCGGCAGGCTCAGCACAGGCTCTGTCGAAGGCTTTCGGACAATAATGGGCGCTATAATATTCAGATTGCTATTACTTCCTCCCTACTTGGCCGGTAGTTTATCTCTACCGAGCTTAAAGGAAAATTCGGCCTCCGTCAATACGACTGGCCGTTCGCTTTTTTCAGCTCTTCGTTGTAGATTTTCAGGAAGTCCGAAACACTTTCCGGGTTGCGTATAACATCCGTAATCACTGCTTTTTCAGGCGGGGTCCCTGAAAAAATTTTCTTTATCGGTATCTCCAGCTTTTTTCCGCTCAGGGTGTACGGTATATCGCTCACGCGATAATACAGATCAGGGATGTGCCGTGGACTGTACTGCTCTCGCAGCGCTGCCTTAATTTTTGGGACGACGTCCGACAGTAGGATCTTCCCGTCCAGCTTTAAGAAAAGTATCATCTTCGAATGTGCAGACGTCTCTTCAGTAGCTATTACCAGACTATCGGACACGTGTTCCACAGCCTGCACAGCGTTATAAATCTCTGCGGTTCCTATTCTTACTCCTCCGCGGTTTAACGTGGCATCCGAACGTCCGAACATCCGTATTCCCCCATTTCCGGTAATGAGTATCCAATCGCCGTGGCTCCATACATTGGAAAACCCTGAAAAATAGCTTTCCCTATATTTGGTATCCCCCTTGTCGTTCCAGAAACATAGCGGCATGGACGGCATGGGCTGTTTGATGACCAGCTCGCCGACTTCATTGTATACCTCAAGCCCAGCGTCATTATAGGCTACTATATCCGATCCCAGCGTCCGGCATTGGATCTCTCCGGCATACACGGGCAGAAGCGGACACCCCGACAGAAAAGCACTGCAGACATCAGTTCCCCCGCTTAGGGAGATAATAGGCGTATCCGGAAATTTGTCGTGTATATTTTCAAACGTGGCATCCGGTAAAGGGGAACCCGTTGAACCTATCACCTTTGGCCGGTAGTCTGGTATCGTCAACTCATGAATTGATGCAAAGTAAGAAGCTCCCGAGCCTAAATGGTCGACCTCCGAACGTCGGACAAAGTCCCAGAAACGTGTATGCTCCCTATAGGTGATTGAACCATTGTAAAGGCATAATGTAGCACCACATAGCAGACTCGATAACGCGTAGTTCCACATCATCCATCCGGTCGTGGTATACCATAGGAAATTATCTCCTTTTTGTACGTTCTGGTGCAGCGCCAAAGCTTTATAGTGTTCGAGAAGATTGCCCCCTGTACGATGGGTTATAGCTTTGGGACGACCTGTCGTTCCCGAAGAATATAATATCCAGATCGGAAAATCAAATGGAACCCGCTCGAAGGAAAGTACCGTTGGAAGAAACGATTGAAAAATTTGATTCCACGTAGAGCCGTGTACTTCCACGATTTCGCTCACCGTCGGAATTTGCTGCTCTATGTCCAGCTTTATAGCCTGCTTGTCAAATTTTATTCCATTATACTGATAGGTAGATTCCGTAAACAATAGTTTCGGCTCGACTAACGCCAGGCGGTCAACAATTCCTTTAATACCAAAATCAGGCGAACAGCAGGTCCAAATAGCACCAATACTATTAACTGCCAGAAAGATAGCAACACATTCAATTGTATTGTTTAAGACACCGCCTATTCTATCTCCTTTTTTTATACCTTTTTCCAGTAAAAATTGCTGTAAACAGGAAACGCTGGCTTCCAACTCTTTCCAGGTAACCGTGACATAGTCTACCCGTTCATCACCATATTTGATGGCTACATCATCTTCGTTACGATGCAGAAAAATGTGCTCACTATAGCTCAGGTAGATTCCGTCGAACCATTTAACATGTATAAAGTCGTCCGCTCCGCGATCGTAGACTAAGGCCTTTTCATATGTTCCCGAAAACCGGACCCCAAAGAAATCCAATAAACTCTCCCAAAACAGCGGAAGATCAGCTATGGACCATTGATGCAGGCCTGCGTAATCTTTAAACTCCACTCCGAAACGATGCTCCACGTAACGCTTGTATTGATACATGACAGAAGCGGTCATATAGTCATCCGTTGGTATCCAGATCGGTGTTTTCATATAGTTTATAATGGAGCTAAAACAAGATAAAGATAAGAAACTTTCTAGATTTCATTGAGTCTGCAATGGATGCGATGACGGTTACTCCCTTTCCATCCATATCGGATATGGATTTAGATCGTGTTCTCGTCCCCCCATGAGGTTTTATCTACGGTATTGGTCGACAACAGGATGTTTACCTCCGGAACTACCTCCAGCTAACGGCCGGTTAATTTGCTTGTTGACTTTTTTCGTTCATTGCAAGGACGAATGACGACCGCCGAAAGCTGCTGCGAAGAAACCAATCTATCTAAGAATTATACCTATTTTGGACATTAAGGACGTTTTAGGACATTTAAGGACATTTGGACCAATTCCGGACATTTTGGACATACCTTTCGAAAAGACAGCGTATGTTTGCCGGATCCGCTACTCCAAAGAGGATGGCAGACCGGCGTACAGTCATCGGAAGACACCTCGAAATATAGGACGCCATGAGACAAAAAGACCAATGTCAGTCAACAATGTTAACTATAAAATATTAGAAAAATGTTTAAATTAAAATACGCATCAACCCCGAAGTTCAAAAGGATCCCATAGCGGCAGGGAAGTTTTACGCCTGTCCTTTGGGCAGCACCGGCAGCGATACGGCCGAAGAAATCTCTGTAACCCATACACCGCAGATTTGGTACTCCCAGAGGGCACTCCGCCCAGCGAAGGTCATGACGATCTAAGTTCAGCAAGATGAAATCATCATTCTTTGCTGGTTTAACCACGTGGCCGTCATCTCCAGATGCCGGCTTTTTTGCTTATATACCCGAAAAATGACCGTGGTCAAATAAAAAACGGAACGTTCATTTTTAAAAACGACCGCGGTCACTTTACAAAAACAAACTTTGAGTTGGATAAATGACCGTGGTCATTTCGGTTTGAGATTTCTTCGGACCAAAAACTCACTATATTTCACGTATTATTGGGTTAAAATAACCAAATAGGAGAAGTATCCGGCTCTTTCAAAAACCTAGGCGTCGGACCGGTAATTCACGTTAATGTGACTCCGGATCCCTACAGCCACACGCTTTAGTTCTCCTAAACGTCGCCTACCGCGACGGCGATCTCTAAAGGTTCGGGCGCCATATACACTATTCACTCTCCGGATCAGGGGAAGCAAAAGCATTCCAACCCTGCGCTTTAATACTATGAACGTGTCCAGATTTGGAAATCATCTCGCAGCCCGCGGATTCCTCGGTGATATATCCTATTATGCTGATGTCCATCTGGTTTTTCACCTGATCATATTGGCTTTGCGGAATTGTAAACAGCAATTCGTAATCTTCTCCTCCACTTAGTGCACAGACTGTAGGATCGAGTCCAAACTCACGCGCAGTTTCATATGTCATCGGATCGATCGGTATCTTTTCTTCATAAAGCTTACAACCTACTTTAGAAGCTTTACATATGTGCAGTATTTCCGAAGCTAGACCATCGGAAACATCGATCATCGCACTGGGACGGATACCGTAGGTCCGGAATAACTCGATAACATCTCTACGGGCCTCGGGCTTGAGCTGTCGCTCAACAATGTAATCCTTTCCCTCCAGATCTGGCTGTATATTAGGGTTTTCGAGGAATATCTGCTTCTCCCGCTCCAGCAGTTGCAATCCCACGTACGCGCCGCCGAGATCACCGCTCACACAAAGAAGATCGCCTTCCTTTGCGCCGGAACGATAAACAACCTGGTCCTTCTCTCCGGTACCGATGCTGGTTACGGAAATAACCAGCCCTTGTACAGAAGCAGATGTATCTCCCCCTACCAGATCTACGTTATATTTTTTACACGCTATCAATGCACCTTCGTAAATCTCCTCGACAGCCTCTAGGGGAAACTTGGAAGACAGACCGATAGAAAATGTAATCTGCGACGCTATACCGTTCATCGCGTAGATATCGCTTAAGTTTACCTGAACAGCTTTATATCCCAGATGTTTCAGCGGCACATAACGGAGATCAAAATGTATGCCTTCTAGAAGCAGGTCCGTCGAGACCAGTGTGGCCTTTTCCGAAAAGTCCAGTACAGCTGCATCATCGCCAATACCTTTTACCGTAGAGGCTTCTTTAATTTCCACGGCGTTGGTCAGATACGATATAAGTCCAAATTCTCCTAGCTCGCTGATATCCGTTTTGTCTTTGTTATCAAACATGTCTTTTTACCTAAGGTTAATATCCCATCAGAACGTCATTTCGCCCGATGCATAAAAATAAACTATAATCCGAAACGCTCGGAAATTTCCAACATACGTTCTATCGGTTTTCTGGCCCGTTGAATGACGTCCGCCGGCAGATCTACTTCCGGAAGTTCGTAATACAGACAGTTGTAAAGCTTCTCAAGTGTATTGAGTTTCATATGTGGACAGTCGTTGCAGGCGCAGACATTATTGGGCGGCGCCGGGATAAATGTCTTAGACGGACTTGCCTTCTGCATCTGATGCAATATCCCCGACTCTGTAGCAACAATATATTGGGCTGCATCGTCTTCTATCGTAAACTTGAGCATTCCCGATGTAGAACCAACATAATCGGCCTGTGCCAGAATATGGTCCTCGCATTCCGGATGCGCTATAAACTTGGCTTTTGGAAACTGGTTGCGAAGATCAGCTATCTTATCGTGGGAGAAGATCTCATGTACCATACAGGCTCCATTCCACAGGACAAGATCACGTCCGGTTTTCTTCTTTACGTAGTCACCCAGGTTTTTATCGGGCCCGAATATGATTTTTTGATCCTTCGGCAGACTTTCGACGATCTGTACCGCATTACTCGATGTGCAGACAATATCTGACAAAGCCTTCAATTCGGCAGTACAATTTACGTAAGTTATTACAAGATGATCCGGATATTGTTCTTTGAAACGGGCAAATAGATGGGGAGGACAACTGTCGGAAAGCGAACAGCCCGCCTTCAGGTCAGGAAGCAGAACCTTTTTAGATGGCGACAATATTTTCGCCGTTTCAGCCATAAAGTGCACACCGGCGAATACGATCATGTCGGCGTCGGTTTTGGCAGCCTGCTGTGACAGACCTAAACTATCACCTATATAATCTGCAATATCCTGAATTTCAGCATTTTGATAATAGTGAGCCAAAAGAACAGCATTTTTTTCCTTCTTAAGTCGCTGGATTTCAGCTACTAAATCAAGTGTAGGATCGATGGGCTCATCGATATACCCTTTTGCTTCCAGATCTTTTTCAAATGTCGTATTCATCTATCTTCTCAATATATGTTTCACGTGTAAGACTACATGACTACACAAAAGTAAACAAAGAAAATGAAACGGAATCCACATTCCCTTTTTCCAATAAATGATAATGTTTTTTTAAGAAAAGAATCTTGTTGTTTATTAGTGTGTGGAAAATGGGGAAAATCCGGATCTTTTATTTTTGGAAAAGTGATTTTTAATCTGTTTTCCACAGGTTATACACATTTTCCACGTGCTTATGCGTTGATTTACAAAGAGGTGTTTTAAAAGGCTTTTCTTTTTCCATATTTTTCTGTTGAATTTTTACTGTTTACATTTTGTTAATATAGGGTTCATTTTCTCTTAATTTTTCACGTGGAATTGTGGGAATTTAAAACCGCCGGTGGAAATAAATAAAGTTTTCAATTTTACTTCACGGTTTTTATACAGGTTTTCCACATATTTTGTTAATTTGTTCACTCCATTATTAGATATAGCGAACCCGAGTTCACATTATGGCACATAGAAAGGTAGATTTTTTAGTTATTGGGTCTGGTATTTCCGGTTTGAGTTTTGCCCTGAAAGCAGCAAAGCTAGGTAACGTATTGATACTCACTAAGTCCAATGAGGATGAGTCCAATACGAAGTATGCACAGGGTGGCGTGGCAGCTGTTGTGGATAAGTCGGATAGCTTTGATAAGCATATTGCTGATACTGAGGTTGCTGGAGATGGTTTATGCCATCCACAAATTGTGGAAAACGTTGTGAAAGAAGCGCCGGAGCGTATTCGGGAACTTATAGACTACGGTACCAATTTTGACAAAGTCGACGATGAGCATTATGACCTTGCGCGCGAAGGCGGACATTCCAAGCACCGCATTTTGCACTATAAGGACATTACGGGCTACGAGATAGAGCGAGCTTTGCTAGAGCAGGTCCACGCACACCCGAACATAGAAATATTAACGCATTATTTTGCTATAGATCTGATTACACAGCACCATCAGGGGGTACATGTGGACAAGTCTACTCCGGATATTAAATGTTATGGTATTTATGCACTCGACACGCGGACGAACAAGATAGAGACGTTCCTGAGCCGCGTAACATTAATGGCTTCAGGCGGGGCCGGACATGTTTATGCCAGCACGACAAACCCGACTATAGCAACTGGAGATGGTATAGCGATGGTATACCGTGCTAAAGGTAAAGTTAGGAACATGGAGTTTATACAGTTTCACCCCACGGCGCTATACAACCCCACCGATTCTCCGGCATTCCTCATTTCCGAAGCGGTGCGGGGTTTCGGGGGCGTGTTAAGACGTGTAAATGGCGAGTCGTTTATGGAAGAGTACGATACAAGGGGCGATCTGGCGTCACGGGATATCGTGGCAAGGGCCATAGACAACGAGATGAAAAAATCGGGACTGGAGTTCGTCTATTTAGATATTACACATAGGAAGAAGTCTGACATTATAGCTCACTTTCCTAACATATATGAGAAGTGCCTATCCATAGGCCTGGACATGACAAAGGATTATATTCCGGTTACACCGGCGGCTCATTATCTGTGTGGGGGGATTATGGTAGATGAGGTTGGGAGGACTTCAATTCAGAACCTGTATGCCTGCGGCGAATGTTCATCCACCGGCTTACATGGTGCGAATAGATTGGCTTCTAATTCGTTACTCGAGGCTGTAGTTTACGCTCACCGTATTTTTGAAGACGCAAAGGCTGTGTTTGGATCTATTGTACACGCTGACGACATACCCGATTGGGATGAGTCTAAGGTTCAGCTGCTTAACGAAGAGATATTGGTGACGCACAACCTGAAAGAAACGCAAAAGCTGATGAGCGATTATGTGGGCATTGTACGTTCGGACTTTAGGTTGGATCGTGCCATCCGTCGGCTTGGTTTTCTTTATGAGGAAACAGAAGAATTTTATAGAAATACGAAATTGTCGGTAAAGCTGTGCGAGCTAAGGAACGTTATTCAGGTCGCTTACCTCATTGTGAAGTCCGCTATGCAACGTAAGGAGAGCCGGGGATTGCATTACACGACGGATTATCCAGATAAGTCAGCTTCTTTACAGGATACTGTTCTATAGTTTATCGCGGCACCGCCGACATGTGCATAGCAGCGATAGGAGCCGTTTTTGTTGACGCGGCTGAAAGCGTATAAGAGAAATGAAACGTTAGTATAGGAACGGCGGTTTTATGCTTAATAGCATATATTAAAAGATTTATGAGTATTATTTTACCAGTAAAGGGAACGGCTCCCGTAATACCGGAGAGCGTGTTTATTGCCGATAATGCAACGGTGGTCGGCGATGTTGTTTTCGGTGAGCATTGTTCTGTGTGGTTCAACGCGGTCGTCAGAGGAGATGTAAACTATATTAAGGTGGGAAGCCACACCAATATACAGGACGGTGCCGTTATCCATTGCACCTATTTAAAGAACGGTACGGACATTGGAAATTTTGTGAACATCGGCCATAATGCCATCGTACACGGATGCGTTGTGAAAGACTATGTGCTTATCGGGATGGGAGCTATTGTAATGGACAGAGCCGTCATTGAGTCTAATGTCATTGTTGCTGCCGGTGCGGTAGTTCTGGACGAGAGCAGGTTGGAATCCGGATTCCTCTATGCAGGTGTCCCTGCGAAGAAGATCAAACCTTTAACGGAAGAACAACTACAGTTGTTACAAAAATTGCCGGACAACTATATTCTTTACAGCTCCTGGTTTAAATAACAGCAGGAGCCTTTGGGCCCTGCTATTATAGAGCTATTATCACTCGGTGTTGTCCGCAGTAGCGGCAGGTAGTGTAATGGTCTCGTTCTGATCCCAGTTGGGTCTGATGGTAAAAGTTTTATTCAGGTACCATATATCCTCGGCCTGTTTTCGAGCGTAGACGTCGGCAGGATCCCATTTTCCGTTTTTGTTGTCGTCGTAAATGACCCGCAAACTATACTTTCCTCCGGGAAAGTTTTTGTAGTTGATAACGTTTTGATTGGCAGAAATTACTCTTCTATCGAAGACCTTTTCCTTCTGTTCGTCTATCATTTCGACAATGTACTGTCTCGCCGAATCCAGTCCATTAATCGTGAAATTTATATTTCCATAGTTATCGGTTTCGTCCATGGTGAACTGTGTCTTCAGCTCTTTGTTGTAGTCATCAAATGGACCGCGCATAGCCTGCTCCTGTATAACAAGTTCGTAGTTGCGCTGGGGCCTCCAATTATAGCGTATGTGATACAGTTCGCGGTCTATGCTGTCCTGCTGAAGTTGGAAATTACGTTTTGACACCGAGTCTTCGTATAGTAGTATTTTTGATTTGTCGACCGACGCCAGCGGCGTTGCACTGCTCAGTCGGATATGACGGACACGGTCCACCTTATTGCTGATGTTTAAAACCGGTTTGATATCCCGTTCGTACTTGGCGTTCTTGTTGGTGCGTATCAAAACGGTATCGATAACCTGACCCATTTCGCTGAGCTCTAGTTTGACAGAGTCGAGCGTTACATTTTCGATGAATATTTTAGCCGTATCGTTGTAGAAGCTGTATCGCTCAATTTTGCTGTCATTTATTTCCCGCGGATGGAGAATATTTACGGACGGTTCAACAAGTGGTCTATTAAACGTCAGCAGGACGTATCCCGCCTGTTCTACTTTTCGTTCGAGCGTACGGTGCGTTTTCGGATATGCCTTCGTAATTTCCAGATGTATTCCGCTGATGTCGTCGTTTAAAACGATGCTATCGTTCAAAAAGCCTATCCATTCGTCATTCCCGTTGAATATCCGGTCGTTGTTCTGTTCCTTTAGGGCGTAGATACGGTAGGTATCTTCCCGCAGGTTGTTAAACTTAAAGTTCCCGGCAGTGTCGACATTCACAAATATGTTAGCCTTCCGTTTTCCGAAAATGCTGTCCTGTCGGGTTGGTATCAGCAATACTTTAACGTCTTTATCGGTTTTCTCGTCAAAGGACTTTGTAAAGCCATTGGTAACTCTGCCGCTTATGGAAAGGGAGTCCAGCTCGTTGCCCGTAGCAAAAACGTAGTTGTAATTAACTACTGGATTTCCCTCATTATAGTCGACCAGCCCTTTACCGAAATTAATAGTATACGTCGTGTTTTCTTCCAGTGAATCCGGGAGATTGATGACAAGGTTCTTCTTCCTTATTTTATAATCGACTATATCTTCTACATCCGGACTGATGCTGAATTCCTTAAAGTGGTTATTTAGCTTTATATATTCGTCGAACGTCAGTACGATCTGTTTGTCCTTAAAGTTCCTGCTGAAATTGGCCGGAGACTCGTTGAGTAACTTCGGCGGAAGGGAGTCTTTGGGACCGCCCGATGGGCGTTGTACGTTGGCGCAATGGCTACAGGTCAGGAGAATCAGCAAAACGAAGGCTAAAAATAGTGTATACTGGATGCTAGCTCGTTTAAGCCCCGTAGAAGCCATTTGGTTGAATCCGGATGATTGAGTCATAAAAATTAAAATAGTCTTTTATACAGCCTTATTTTGAGTTTTGTGTAATTTACTGATAATCAATTTGTTAGCTCATATGTACCATAAGTACGCTTATATCGGATGGCGACACCCCCGATATTCTTGATGCTTGGCCGAGTGTCCGCGGTTTAACTTTGATAAGTTTTTCCCGGGCTTCTATAGATAGCGAAGTTAGGGAATTATAGTCGAAGTTAGGATTGATCTCCTTATCCTCCATCTTTTTCATTTTATTGACGATTTCCATTTCTTTCTCGAAATAGCTGTCGTATTTCACTTTTATTTCTGCTTGTTCTATGATGTCGTCGTTGTATCTCTTTAAAAGGTCGGCAAAAGCTGGGTCGGCTAACGCTAGATCATTTATTCCTAGTTGAGGTCGGCTTAGTAAATTGAATAACCGCGTTTTTTGGTTGATGGGGCTTGATCCGACGCTTTCCAATATTGGATTCATGGTATCCGCCGCTACGCTGTTATGACGCATATAGTCCACGATAGCGTCTGAATGCTCTACCTTTTCATTTACCTTTTGCAAGCGCTCCTCACCGACCAGTCCGAGTTTATGGGCGATCGGTGTAAGACGGATATCCGCGTTATCCTGTCTTAGCAGTAAGCGGTGCTCCGCCCGGGAGGTGAACATGCGATAAGGCTCTTCTGTTCCTTTGGTCACGAGGTCGTCTATTAATACACCTATATATGATTCTGATCTTTTTAAAATTAGCTCATGCAGATCGTTGATACGTTGGTGCGCGTTGATTCCGGCGATGAAACCTTGTGCGGCGGCCTCTTCATATCCAGTTGTTCCATTGATTTGTCCTGCAAAGAATAGGTGTTTTACACGCTGGGTTTCAAGCGTAAGATCCAATTGCATCGGTGGAAAATAGTCGTATTCTATAGCATAGCCCGGCCGGTACATTTTCGCATTTTCGAATCCCGGAATTAACTGGAGGGCCTTAAGCTGAACATCCTCTGGAAGAGAGGTTGAAAATCCGTTAACATATATCTCAACAGTTTTAAACCCTTCCGGCTCAACGAAGATCTGGTGACGGTCACGTTCGGCGAATCGATTGATCTTATCTTCAATGGAAGGACAATAGCGTGGTCCCAATCCTTTGATCCGGCCGGTAAACATCGGTGATCGATCGAAACCCGTTTTTAAAATTTCATGTACTTTATCGTTCGTATAGGTGATCCAGCAACACCGCTGTTCGGTAGGAATATCTACATCCGTATAAGAGAAGCGGCCAGCTTTTTCATCGCCCCACTGTTCTTCCATGAGCTCGTAGTTTAATGAACGGCCGTCTATACGTGGCGGAGTACCCGTTTTCATTCTTCCTGATTCGAATCCCAGACTGACCAGTTGTTCGGTTAAACCGGTGGCTGCCTTTTCGCCGGTACGTCCCCCTCCTATTTTCTTTTCGCCGATATGGATGATCCCGTTTAAGAATGTACCATTGGTGAGGATGACTGCATCAGCCTCGATACGGATGCCGAGGGATGTGACGACTCCTTTTGCCTGACCATTCTCTACGATTACCCCTTTTACTGTGTCCTGCCACATGTCGAGGTTCGATAAGGATTCCAGCGTCAAGCGCCATTCTTCAGCAAAACGCATCCGGTCGTTTTGCGAGCGCGGGCTCCACATCGCCGGTCCTTTGGATCGGTTTAACATACGGAATTGTAATGTAGACTTATCGGCGATAATCCCAGTATAGCCGCCCATAGCATCTATCTCCCGTACGATCTGACCCTTGGCAACACCGCCTATTGCTGGGTTGCAACTCATTTGAGCAATCACACCCATGTTCATTGTGATCAATAAAACAGATGAACCTAGGTTTGCCGCAGCTGCGGCCGCCTCGCATCCTGCATGCCCGGCCCCTACTACTATAATATTATATTTTTTAAACATATTCGATTGTAATGTTTCACGTGAAACGGTTTACGCTGTTCCACGTGAAACGTTAAGCAAATTCTGATAACTCCAACCATCGTTCTGATTTGTTATCGAGAGACTCTTTTAATACTTGTATTTCGTTTGCGATTGTGGCTAGTTTGTCATAATCGCTAGTTGTCCCTAGAGAAAATTCTTTTTTCTTGATTTCCTCTTCGAGTTGCGTAATCTCCTCTTCGAGATTATTATATTCAAGCTGTTCCTTGTATGAAAGCTTTCTTTTGTCCGATTTCACCGGGGTAACCGTATCTTTCGTATTTTCCTTTTCCTGTTGTTTTTGTGTTTTTATGCTCTCCTCCAACTCTGATTTATAATCTGCATAGTTGCCGTTATAAATCCGTATACGTCCGTTACCTTCGAAAATAAAAAGCTGTTCAGTCAGTTTATCTATCAGATAGCGGTCATGGGACACTAAAACCAGTATGCCAGGGAAATTGTCTAAAAACTCTTCCAGTATATTTAGTGTATCTATATCGAGATCATTCGATGGCTCATCCAATATAAGAAAGTTCGGATTACTCATGAGAACCCGCATCAGTTGTAACCTTTTCTTTTCTCCCCCGCTTAGTTTATGTACGGGATTAAACTGTTTCTCCGGCGGAAATAAAAATAGCGTTAGCAACTGGGATGCTGTTAATATATCACCGTTCGCCATTTCTATATAGTCCGCGATATTTTTTACAACATCGAGGACACGGTCGCTTTCGTGGAAATTTAGTCCGCCTTGTTTATAATACCCGAAAACGGTGGTCTCTCCTTTGACTACGCTTCCGTTGTCGGGCGAAATCTGGCCAGTGATAATGTCCAAAAACGTGGACTTGCCTGTTCCGTTTTTTCCAGCGAGCCCAATTCTATCGTGCTTTTTAAATATATAGCTAAAGCCATCAATGACGGATCTGCCATTGTATCGTTTAGCAATGTTGTCTATCTCGAGTATTTTCGATCCCTGTCTTGAAACTTTAACCGATAGCTGCACCGTATTATGCTGCGCCGGGTTCTTTGATTTTTGCTCCAGGTCGTAGAAGGCTTCAATGCGGGCTTTTGATTTTGTACCCCGGGCCTGTGGTTGACGACGCATCCATTCCAGTTCCCTTCGAAGCAGATTTTTAGCGCGTTCGGCTACAACCAGATTGTTCGCCTCCCTTTCCGCTTTTTTCTCGAGAAAATAAGTGTAATTTCCCTTATATGTGAACACCTCTCCCCTATCCAATTCCCTTATCTCATTGCAGACATTGTCTAAAAAATACCTGTCGTGCGTTACCAGCAGAACCGTCTTGTTACCGGTAGTCAGTAGCTTTTCCAGCCACTCTATAGTCTCAATGTCAAGGTGATTTGTAGGTTCGTCCAAAATGTACACGTCCGGTTCGTCAATCAAAAGCTTAGCCAATGCCAGCCGCTTTTTTTGACCGCCGGACAAACTGGATATATCCTGTTTAAAATTAATTATCTGTAGCCTGTTTAAAATTGTTTTTATGTTATGCTCGTACTCCCAGGCGCCCAAGGTGGAGATTTTGTCCGTTAATTCGGACAACTTTCGTTGATCAACGTCCGTGGCAGAAAGAACCTGTTCGTAGGCTTTGATGAGTTGCTGCTGTTCGTTCTCACTGCTGTATATAAAGTCGTTGATCGTCTTTAAACCTGTAAAATCAGGATCCTGAGCAAGAAAGCCGATCTTAATTCCTTTCTCTTTAACTACTTTTCCTTCGGAAGGTATTTCAAGTCCGCCAAGGATTTTTAGTAGTGTGGATTTTCCGGTACCATTGACGCCAACCAGCGCAATACGGTCTCCCTTTTGCATGCCGAAATGCAAATTTCTAAATAACCACCGGTCGTGAAAGGAAATCCCTACCTGTTCTGTTGATAAAATGCTCAATTTTGTTTAATTTACTGTAAATCAAGTCGTTGTATATTATAACTTGCGGTATTATCCATTCTATATGGTACCTCATAAGCCAGTGCGGGATATATGTGTATCCGATATCGGGACATAATATTCCAAGCACAAAAATAAGCAATATTTTGCGGTATTAGCGTTATCCTTCCGCCGGGGGCATATAAATTACAAAAGGATTAAATTCAGTTGAGTTTGAACGAAGCTATTAAATTAAATCGGGGTATATCTACGAGAAAGACGCTGCCATCTAACTCCTTAATCATTTCATAGTAGCCTTCCATATAGCCCATTTCGCTTTTCAGGTTACAGCCGGACATATATTGATGCATCCCTCCCGGGGCTAGAATAGGCTGTTCTCCCACCACACCTTCTCCATCGACCTGTTTATATTCTCCAATGGAATCGAAGATATCCCAATGCCTACTTACAAGTTGAATGGTATAGTCACTTAAGTTCTCTATCGTAATCTGATACGAAAACATGTAGTGGCTCTTTTCCGGGTTGGAGTACTCAGGCTGATAAATGACGTCTACTGATACTCTTACACCTGCTGTAATTTGTGTAGTCATTTGATAATAAACTTATTAATCTATGCCAAATTATCAAATAATATTGATACCTCAAATTTCTTTTGCTACTTATTGGGCATGTAACGACAATGATCCTAATATTTAGTAGTTTTGGGGTATGTCATTTGGAACTTTATATCTTATTCCGGTCCCATTAGCTGAACAGGCGGAGTATAGGTCGTATACCCTGTTTCATAAAGAGCTGTTCGAACATCTGGATGAATATATTGTCGAAAACGAAAAGACGGCAAGACGGTTTTTGAAGCAAGCGGGATTGTCTAAGCCCCAGAATATGCTGAAAATGTACGACTATGGGAAACATGCACGGGATAAGGTAGATTACAATCGTCTGTTGGAGCCGCTGACGGCGGGGCGCGACGTAGGACTGATGTCGGAGGCGGGGTGTCCCGGCGTGGCTGATCCGGGCGCCGAGGTAGTCGGCCATGCGCACAGACGTGGAATACGGGTTGTTCCGTTAGTGGGGCCCAGTTCAATCTTGCTGGCGCTGATGGGCTCCGGTTTCAGCGGGCAGAAATTTGCCTTCCACGGCTATCTGCCCATTGATAAGGGAGAACGGGCAAGAAAAATAAAAGAGCTGGAAAGCTATTCCATCAAATACGGGCAAACGCAGATTTTTATCGAAACGCCGTTTCGCAACCAGGTATTGTTTGAAGAGCTACTCAAGCACTGTAAACGGACTACGCAAATGTGCGTGGCCTGCAACCTGACGGCCGACGATGAAATCATCCGAACGCGCACTATCGCCGATTGGGAGCGCATACATATAGATATACACAAGAAGCCTACTATATTTTTAATATACGGGGGATAAGAAAATTTTATAAACATGTTTGAGATTTTATCAGAAAATATTACCGAAGACTTGCTGTATACGATGCTCGTCGCCGCTGTCATACGGATCGTGGCATGGATCTTTTTTGCCTATACGATTTACAGCACCCTTAAGTTGGTAAAAAAGGAAAACCAGAACATCCTTCCGAACCAGGCTTGGTTTGTGGCCCTGCCATTTTTTAATATTTATTGGAATTTTGAGGTGGTCAGAAGGTTGACAGACTCGTTAAACAACGAATTTTATGATAGACAGATAGAGGTAGAAGAGCGCCCCACACAGCGATGGGGTATGCTGTTCGCGTGGACCTTTCTGCTGAGCAATATTCCGTTTCCGTTCTTTATTCTTTTGGTCATCGGTCTACTGCACTTCGTTTACTTTATTACCTATTGGGTGAAAATCCATCAGCACAAAGTTTTACTGAAATTACATATTCAGCGGTTTGGCCAGGA
This sequence comes from Sphingobacterium allocomposti, assembly GCF_008124885.1. GTDB lineage: Bacteria > Bacteroidota > Bacteroidia > Sphingobacteriales > Sphingobacteriaceae > Sphingobacterium > Sphingobacterium allocomposti. Next base: position 5,620 of record NZ_VNHX01000029.1, on the reverse strand, counting down.
CTATGTAGCAGCTGGAAGAGAGTAAGATTCATCCATTAAAAAACTATTTTGATGAAAATAAAAGAGTTAATAGCGTATCTAGAAGAGCTCGCGCCGTCAGTTTATCAGGAAGGTTATGATAACTCCGGGCTTCTCGTCGGCGATCCGGAACACGAAATTAGCCGTGGTCTCATTTCTTTGGACTGCACCGAAGCAGTGGTCGACGAGGCCATCCGGCGGCAATGCGATATCGTTATTTCGCATCACCCGATCGTCTTTAAAGGGCTGAAAAAGTTTAATGGCAAAAACTATGTAGAGCGTGTCATCATGAAAGCAATTAAACATGATATCGCCCTATATGCCATTCACACCAATCTCGATAATGTCTATGGAGGAGTAAGCAGCAAGATAGCGGCGAAACTGGGACTGGAGCACCATGCGGTGCTTTCTCCGAAGCGACAGCTGCTTAAGAAGCTAGCCGTATTTGTTCCGCGCACCCATGTGGACACTGTACGGGATGCGTTGTTCGAGGCGGGGGCGGGTGCTATCGGCCGTTACGATCAATGCAGCTATAACACGGTGGGGTACGGCACGTTCCGGGCGTTAGAGGGGGCGAATCCAGCTATCGGTGATATCGGGCTGCAGGAGCGTGTGGAAGAGACTAAGATAGAGGTCGTTTATCCGCAGCATAAGGAAAGGGATGTATTGCTGGCCATGTACCAGTCGCATCCCTATGAGGAGGTCGCCCATGATATTATTTCGCTGGAAAATACGCTTTCTACCGTGGGGTCCGGAGCGATAGGGAACCTGCCGGCTCCGATGATGGCGGAAGAATTTCTTGCCCATCTGAAACAAGCCCTTCGCTTAAAGGTTATCCGTCACACAGCGTTGTTAAACCGGCCGATTCAACGCGTGGCCGTATGCGGGGGTGCGGGCGGCTTCCTGTTAGCAGATGCAAAGCGGTCCGGAGCAGATATTTTCATTACGGCTGATTACAAGTATCACGAATTCTTTGATGCGGAAGATCAGATCGTCATAGCCGATATCGGACATTTTGAAAGTGAACAATTTACACAAGAATTATTGTTGGAAGTAATTCAGAAAAAATTTGTTAACTTTGCTGTCCTATTGACAGAGATAGACACAAATCCAATAAAATACTACAGTTAATGGAACAAACCGTAGAACAGAAGTTAAAAGCACTATGGGCGCTGCAGTCCATCCACACGAAAATAGATAAAATTCGCCAAGTACGTGGGGAGTTGCCTATTGAAGTCGCTGATCTCGAAGATGAGATCGCTGGACTTGACACGCGTATCGAGAAGATCCGAACAGATTTAGATGATCTGGAAGATTCTATCGTTAAGCGTAAAAACATGATTAAAGACGCTCAGGCGGCTATAAAAAAATATGAAGGACAGCTTAATGAGGTAAAAAACAATCGCGAATACGACGCCATCTCTAAAGAGATAGAAATTCAAGGTTTGGAAATTCAGGTATGTGAAAAACGTATACGTGAGGCTGAATTTGAGATCAAAAACAAGACTGAGCTGTACGAAAGTACGCTGAAGAACCTCGAGTTTAGCAAAGGCGAGCTGGAAGTAAAAAAGAAAGAACTAGATACGATCACGGCCGAAACCCAGAAGGAGGAGGATGCGCTTTTAGAAAGGGCGGAGCAAGCCGAAGGGCACATTGAAGACCGTCTTAAAAAGGTGTATAAAAAGCTTCGCGGATCATTCCGTAACGGATTGGCGGTGGTATCTATCGAGCGCGACAGCTGTTCGGGATGTTATAATAAAATTCCACCTCAGCTGCAATCCGAAATCCGCCAGCGTAAAAAAATCATCATCTGTGAACACTGCGGAAGGATTATCGTAGACGAAGGTGTCGTTTTTGAAGAAGAGAACGGATAATCTCACAAAAAAACTACGTAGAAAAGCGGCATATTATTAATATAGGCCGCTTTTTTTATTTTCCCACCCCCGTTTAAGCGAATAGGATCAATACGTAGCCGGAAATCCTTCTGCAGCGGTCTCTCCTACTCTTTTTTTGATTTTTTTACCTTAATAATAGCTGAAATCATGTTTAATTGCAACATATCTAATATTGTTGTTCGATAATCGATAATTTCTTCTACTTTTGAGAAATTAATCAGCTATTGATCTGCATGAAAAAAATAATCTCAAAAATTTTCAGTGCTATTGTTTTGTCCGGAGCATTTCTGGCTTCGGCGCAGGCACAACAGGAGACGCTTTTGCTACGTAGTCCGAGTATTAGCGAAAAACACATTGCTTTTGTCTACGCGGGTGACATTTGGATTGCCGAAAAAAGCGGAGAAAATCCCCGCCGATTGACGGTCAATCCGGGTGTAGAGCAAAATCCTATATTTTCTCCCGACGGTAAGCAGGTGGCTTTTACGGGAAATTACGATGGTAATACCGACGTGTATGTTGTTTCTATTTTTGGCGGTGCACCTAAGCGGGTCACCTATCATCCGGCGGCCGACGTGCTGCGTGGTTGGTTAAATAACAACGAGGTATACTTTACAACGACGCGCGAGTTTACCTATTCGCTGGGATCCCGCCTCTATAAGACGTCTCTCGGCGGCGAGCTGGCTACACCGCTGCTGATGCCCGAAGCCTATCAGGGAAGTCCTTCTGCAGACGGCCGCTATTGGGCGTATATCAAGAATACCGATCCCACGGAACGCGATCGGGTAGCCTTTAAGCGGTACCGCGGCGGTGGTATGCCTTCGATATGGATTTTCGACACACAGACCAAAGCTATCGAAGTAGTGCCGGGCGAACGGAGTAACGATGTAAAACCTGTGTGGCTGGGAAACAAAGTTTACTTTCTGTCAGACCGCGATAAGATCGTCAACATCTACAGTTATGATACGCAAACAAAGAAGGTTGAAAAGCTGACAAACTATAAAGACTACGACGTACGGACACTGAGTGGCCGGGATAAGGAGCTGGCTTTTGAATATGCCGGGAAACTCCATATTCTAAATACGGCCAATAATAAGGTTAGTAGCCTCAACGTCAGCGTACAATCTGACGCTATGTATAGACGGCCGCATTATATAGATGTGGGTAAAGAAATCCGTTCTTTTACTATCTCCCCCACGGGGCAGCGGGCATTATTCGAAAATCGCGGCGAGATTTTCAGCGTGCCGAAGGAAAAGGGCGACGCCAGAAATCTGTCTGATTCTCCCGGCTCGCATGAACGGTATCCGGCTTGGTCGCCAAACGGAAAATGGATTTCTTTTCTTTCGGATAAGAACGGCAAATACGAATTGGTTTTACGCGACCAGATGGCCAAAGAAGCGCCGATTTATATAAAGCTCGGTGAGACATCCTTTTATTTCCAGCCGACATGGTCGCCGGACAGTAAAAAGCTGTTTTACAACGATGCTCATCTTAATTTGTATTACGTAGACATTGAAACAAAGAAAATCACATTGGTGGATAACGATAGGCTCAGTTCGATTACGGGCAGGACGTCTAATCACTTTCAGCCGTCATGGTCGTACGATTCAAACTGGATAGCCTACGTAAAAAGTTTAGAGAATGGCGTGCGTACGTTATTCATGTACAACCTCGAGACACGGGAGCGGACGCAGATCACCGATGGAATGAGTACGGTGAACCAGCCTACATTTAGCAGGGACGGAAAGTACCTGTTTTTCTCGGCCAGTACAAACATGGGACTTTCCAACTCAGGGCTGCACATGACTGCCTACGAAAAGAATGTGAGCTTCAATGTATATGCGTTTATCTTATCCAAGGACACGCCCTCTATTTTCAAGAACGAAAGCGATGAAGAGAAGGTTGTGGACGAGGGGTCGGACAAAAAGGACGGAAAAAACACGAAGGACGAAGAGAAGGACGCTAATAAAAAAGGAAAAGACGAAAAAGCAGATAAAACAAAAGTTGATTTAGAAGACATCAACAACAGGATAGTTGCGCTACCCCTACAGCCAGGCTATTATCTTCTTGACGGTGCTGCCGAGAATAAATTGGTGTATATGCGCGGGCGGACAATCGGTGTCTACGATCTGTCTAAACTTGAGAACAAAGATCTCATAGAAAATACGTCCGGCTTTGCAATAAGTGCGGACGGTAAGAAAATGATATACAGAGCGAATAACGACTTTTTTATCGTCGACGTGGGACAGAAGCCTACGCCGGGGAGCGGCAAGATTGAAATCAAAGATGTGAAGCAGCTTGTCGATCCCGAAGCTGAATGGAAACAGGTGTTTCATGAAGTGTGGGCTATGCAGAAGGAATTTTTCTACGTAGAGAATATGCACGGCGTAGATTGGAATGCGATGAAGGTTAAATACGAGCAGTTTTTACCTTACGTGGGTCATCGTTCGGATCTGGGCTACCTGTTGAACGAAATGATGGGCGAGATGGTGGTTGGACACAACTACATATATCCCGGCGATCAGCCCGCTACGCCGTCGGTAAACACGGGCACGTTAGGAGCCGATCTCGAGCAAACGAAAGAGGGATACAGGATCGCTAAGATCTATACCCGATTGGATTGGAATCCTTCCTTTAAGGCCCCATTGGCTGAGCCTGGATTAACGGTTAGCGAAGGGGATCTTATTACGGCGATCAACGGCATACCGCTGACCGGCGGAAGCAACATCTATCGGTTTCTTGAGAATGCCGTGAACAAGCAGGTGTCCTTAAAAATAAAGCGTGCTACCGATAGTGAACCGGTAGAGATTGTTGTCCGCCCGATCACGTTTACGGACGAGATGGCGCTACGGCGTATGGATTGGGTAGAAGGCAACAGAAAAAAGGTTGACCGCCTAAGCAACGGAATAATAGCGTATGTCTATATGCCGAATACGGGGCAGGACGGATATACCTACTTCAATCGTTATTATTTCTCGCAGATGGATAAGAAGGCGCTTTTGCTCGACGAGCGGAATAACGGAGGAGGATCGGTAGCGGATTATGTTATCGATCTGTTGGCGCGCGAGTTGATATCCGGTTGGAAAATAAGGGATGGAAGAAGCTTTACCACACCTGGAAATGGCATATATGGACCAAAGGCCATGATTATCAATGAAAATGCCGGATCTGGAGGCGACATGATGCCATATATGTTCCGCTTTAAAGGACTCGGCAAGCTGGTAGGTAGAACGACCATGGGTATATTGGTAGGTATTTCCGGCTACCCTCCTCTGCTTGACGGTGGAAGCATTACATCGCCTAACTTCGGCATTTTTGACTTGGATGGAAAGTACATCATAGAAAACGAGGGTGTTGCACCCGATATTTTTGTAGAGCAGCTGCCGAAGGATCTATTGGAAGGCAGAGATCCGCAACTCGAGAAAACAGTAAATCTGCTGTTGGACGAAATGAAGACCTATCCGTATAAGGAGGTCAGAACGCCGAAAGACCCGATCCGGGTAAAATAAAAACGAAGAAGGCGTCTAAAAAGGGCGCCTTCTTTGTTTTATTATGGGCTTGTGGTCTGTAATGGTTTTAGGAGATTAGCCTAGGCCGCCAGCGGTTGATATGGGCAATTTATCCATGACTGGTCATAAAATAAGCGGATTATTGTATTTAGGTTCGTCGTTTGGTCCGGAGAAAGTTGTTTCAGGAGTTTTTTCGACCAT
>NZ_VNHX01000028.1 GCF_008124885.1 Sphingobacterium allocomposti | reverse complement strand
AAACCCTTTAAACAAAAATGACCGAGTAAGGGAACACCTATACTCAGTCATTTCTTTAAATCTCATTAAAAAATTGAGGCTTTTTCAGTGCCCTCGCGGGGAGCTGCCGGATTTTTTTACTAACTAACCAATCATTATTAACCTTTATGAATTACTAGTATAACGCAGATTTTTATTTTTCGTTTTTGATGAATATAATTACGCGGTCAAAGAAGCTTGTTCGGCCGCTTTTTAGAAATGTTTCGCTTAAGATATGCAGTTGAAACCCCACCTGAAGTTTATAGGGGTAATGGTTGTTTTCCTCTTGAATAGCTGGCTCAAGCTTTGCAGATGTTCGATGTCCGAACAGGTTAATCTTGTATCCATTTGAACTTTGTTTTTCCGACGTTTATCAATAGCGCGCCGGAGCGGGGCCAGGTTGGGTTATCTGTAGGTAATACGGCCGATCCTATGGTCCGCCGGAAGACGATAATTGCCATCGTAATAGCAGCAGTCCACGCGTGCAATCCGCGGGTTTTTTACAGCAAGTTTCGGCAAGAGCCCTGTTCGCCATATTGCCGGATTAATTGTGACCGAACCACGGTTGACATTTGAAAAGAATTGCGCAATTTTAAAGCATTTACTTTTGTTTTATGTTTAAGAATCTTGTTCTTCTCGTCTGTGTCCAGTTGGCTTCCACTTTCTCCGCTGCGTGTCAACCGTCGGACAGTATGTTGTACAGACAATACCTAATCGACAAGCAGTTGTTCAGCGATTTCGAGAAACAACACCGCGGGTTTCTACAGACGGAAAATGTCACCTTGTCCTATCTGTCTTGGGGCGATCGAAAAACCAAGCGTTTTTATGGCTGCCGGGGAGCCTGCTGTCTGCGTATGACTTCGAACCTTTTGCTGAACGCCTTGTCGACGACGGATATTTCGTACTTTCTGTAGACCACTACGGACACGGATTGACACCGATGCCGGGAAGAGATGCCGACTTCGCAGACTTCTCCGACGACCTCTCTACTTTACTGGACGTACTCGGTATTGAAAGGACTGTAATAGCCGGTTTCTCGCGAGGCGCTTACCTGGCGACCGAGTTTTACAAGAACCATCCAGATCAGGTAGCCGCCATCATTTTGGAAGACGGCGGGTCCGTAGCGTTTGCTACAACCTTTTTTAAACTGCCGCCGGACCAGCTGGCCACCTTCTTTGAATCGGTACGTATACCCGACGAGATAAAAAGCCGCTATTTCGATGTTTACGACTCTGAGTTCGAGGTCTATAGCAATTTTTACGATAAAAAAACAGGTGGGAGCCAGTTTCACAACTTCGGCTTTATCCGCCAGGTCAAGGATAAGTGGATAGGCTACGGCGGGTTAATGGAATATATGCATATGCAGGACGGCAGCCACTATGCGAAACTCCTCTTTCAGCCCCAGTCCGTCAGTCGGTACGCTGCCTCTATTGTACTTCAACAACCCCTGGCTATTTACGAGACACTTCATGTGCCGATGTTGATTTTAGATGCCGTAGGGACACCTGATTTGTTCCAAAACAGTGCCGAGAACCGTGAGCTGGCAAGTAGGTTCCCTCATTTGATCTCTTACCGGGCGTTCGATTGCGCCGATCATAATATTCATTTCGGTTGTCCGGAAGAATTTCTACAGGCCATTAGGCATTTTTTGCACAGCCTTGTACTCCGCAGTGAAGAACCAAGCTAACGTTCTTTTCAAAATAAAAAACTGGAGCTGCGCTTTCTGAAAATAAGGATTGCTAAATTGCAGTTTATTGGAGGAGATAACAACGATGGAAGAAATAACCATAAACAGGGTGACAATAGGTGACCTAACGCGGCTGCAGGAAATTGGGAAGCAAACGTTTTATGAAACCTTTTCAGAAGATAATACCGAGGAGAACATGTCCAGGTATCTAGAGGAAGGGTTTGCCACAGAAAAGCTCTTTCTTGAGCTGAACGATCCCGGTTCTGAATTCTATTTTGCAGCACGCCATAACGCCGTAATAGGATACCTGAAACTTAACTTCGGAAAGTCGCAAACCGAATTGCAGGATGACAGGGCCCTTGAGATTGAGAGGATTTATGTACTTAAAGAATACCATGGGCAAAAGGCCGGACAGCTCCTCTACGAGAAAGCAATCGAAGTCGCCAAGCAAAAAAATGCCGATTATGTCTGGCTAGGCGTTTGGGAAAGAAACCTACGGGCGATCCGCTTTTATAAAAAAAATGGCTTTGTCGAATTCGATAAACACATCTTCAGGCTGGGCGATGACGAGCAGACCGATATCATGATGAAGCGAATGTTATAAGTCAGCTGCGTTGACGCAGCTGATTCCTAATCGTCCTAGTATTCTTCGTCGTAATCGTCGTAGAAGTCTTCAGGATGGCGCTCAAGCGGGATATCTTTTAAGATTCTGACATTAGCCCGTCCAAGGTCTACGTTTATCATAAAAGAAGGAATCTGTGCAGAGAACGCCCACCGACCACCGTTAAGGAATACATATCCGCCGCGGTAGGGATCATAAAATGTCCGGTAATCGGGGAAATAAATGTGGTTACGCTCGTCGTATCGGTGAGCGCTTGCCCATACGGGGCGCCCATGTTTGCGTACTTCCTTATGGTATTCGCGGCGTCGTTTTGTAGATTCCCTATAGTATTCGTCCTCTTTTTTACGGCGCTCCCGGATGTACTCATCCCTTTTCTTCTCGTTTTCGCGGATATACTCCGCACGCTTTTTATCGGCTTCTTTCCGACGTTCCCAGTATTTATCCTCCTTATGGCCGCGTTGGGCGTGCACCTCCGTAATGGCGCCAACCATAAAAAGCACCATTGCTGCTCCGTATACTATCACATTCTTCATGCCATTGAATTTGAAATTATTTACCAAAAACCATTCCTTATCTAGGGAGGTTCTACGGAGTTGGACGCCGAAAGGTGAGGACCGTTTAACGGGCTGTATTGATCTCCACCCGTCAAACACCCCAAATGATATACGCCACCAAAAAATAGAAGGCAAAAGCGGCGAGCGTGATACCCAGGACCTTCAGATAGTTCCCTGTTGCTGAGCCCCCCGTCCTTATGATCTGCAGGTTAATAGACGATGCGACAGCTCCGAGGCCCCCGCCCAGCGCGCCGCCGAAAAAGATAAGCAGCAGCGGCACGCAGCATATAACATATTGAAACCAGGTCAGTTTTTCCACAACATCGTATTGTATACCGTCAATTTCCAAAACTGGTACCACATCCATATACCTCGGTTTTGGATACGCTTTTACCGTATCTCCCGAAGCGGCCGTAATTAAAAAAGGTCTTCCGTTTTCGTTGGCGCGCGAAACTAAAATCCCGTCCTGGAATAATTTGGAGCGTCCCGTCCACACGGAAGTCTGCATCTCGAACGTTGAGTCGGGAAAATCCGGTAGTGTAAACTGATAGTTCATTATCTGATTGTGGTTTGATAAAATATACTTAGGATTTCTACTTTTTTAAATCACCTACGTAAATTAAGATGCTGCCGGTTAATTGATCATGTATCGCTCTGCCTCGGGGACTGAGGGACACCGCCACCAATGAGATCCAGCCTAGGACAATCTTCGCGATATAACGTACAATGGCCAGTGGAAGACTAATGTTTCTCTCCTCATTTTCTTCGCGTTTTACGCCTAATCGAAATATCTTATGGCCGATGGTTCCACCCCAAAAAGCGGTAAGCAGGGGGTCGTACAATAAAATAAGTGCAAAACAGACAACACGCACACTGTTGGGGGCATTTTCAATCGGCAGCAGCGCCATTGATACGACGAAAACAAGGGCTATTACAATAGCATTGTCTACAGTAAGAGCTTTAACTCGCTCTAAAAGGGTCGGGTAGACCATCGCCCCGGCCGTTTCTTCTACGGCAGGGAAATTGTCGGATGTATTCATAATTTTCAGTTATTGATAGTCGTTGTTTGGCGTTCCGTCCCGTTTAGTCAGTGCTGAAGCGATCTGTTTCAGCGTCTCGTTTTGCTCGCGCAGTGCCGCGGTGTGGTCACGTCGGGCGTCCAGGTACCGGTCCAACAAGGCTGACAAAACACGGTAAAGACCATAAAGGACGATAGCAATAAACCCGGCCCAGATAAGGTACATCAGTAGTAATCCGATTGAAAACATAATTTAGCGTTGTTTTTGTTAAACATTGTCCTGCTACCGTCGCGAATCATCCGGTTCCGCCGCACCGACTCGGTGTTACGGGTTTTGTTGCCGAGGTTTCAGACTATAAATATAAGGAACGGGCTTTTGAAAAGCAATATGCGCTATAGATATTTTAAATATTTATGAAAAATCCCGAAGCGGGGAGCTTCGGGATTTTACTACTAACCAATTATTAACCTAAATTATGAATTACAAGTAAACTATCAATTGTTGTTCCAGGGTGCGTCGTATGGTGTACATTTAACACATATTAACAATTTTTACCATCTCATTCATGGATCATGCCGTCATGCGCCCGGTTTTGGACTTTACGTCATATTTCCAGACGCTCCTTCAGCGAGAGCGACAGATATGACTTAAAGAAGGCATGCCCTATATTTAGATCGCCTCGATAAAATGGACGTCGATGTTCCGGTGTTAAAAACCGAAGGCAAGGGCCCCGCCGTCCACGCTAAAATCCTGTCCCGTGATGTAGGTGGCCGCCGGCGAGGCCAGAAAGCAGGTCATCGCAGACAGCTCCTCCGGGCGTCCGAATCGATGCAGCGGCATCCTGTTCAGGATTTTTGCCTTCCGGTCAGCGTCCATGACCTGCTGGCTCATCAGCGAAGGAAACCAGCCCGGTGATATTGAATTGACAAGGATATTATCCTTGCTCCATTCTACGGCCAACCCTCTGGTAATGCCCAGCACGGCCGATTTTGAAGAAGAATAGGGGACAACCTCGGAAAAACCGAGATACGAAGCCATTGAGGCGATGTTGATAATCCGTCCCACATGGGCGGAGTCCTTCAAAAAAGGATAGGCGGCCTGTGAACACCAGAATACCCCGTCCACATTGACATCATGAATCTTCCGCCATTGTTCTTCGCTTATATCTTCGGCCCGCAGCCGCTCAGTGATACCTGCGTTGTTTACGAGCACGTCGATGCCGCCCGCCGCACCGATATCACCGATTTTTTGCCGGATCTCCGTCGGAGAGGAAACGTCAAGGCTTCCAAAGTGCACATTCTTGGGCACAGGCATGTTGATGTCGACCTTGGGTGTCCCCGTTCTGCTTAAGGCAAAGACCGTCGCGCCACAGTTTGCTAATGCAACGGCCTGATGAAGGCCAAGGCCACTGGAGGCGCCGGTAACAACCACCCGGAGGCCGTTCAGGGAATAAATCTTTTCGAGGTAACTCATACGCGTCGTTTCGTTATAGTTCGTTGAGAAAGCTGTCTTTAAAGGAGAAGCCCCACCCCGGCCTGTCGTGGGGAACCGCCGTACCATGCTCGATTTTCAGCGGATGATCTATGAGCGGGTCTATCCAGTCGAAGGATTCGGCGCCTTTGCCGTTGCTCACCGTACATAATAGGGGCACGTCATAATCCTTATAGTAGTGCGGTAATATGGGGATATGGTTGCTTTTGGCCAGCGCAGCGCTATCACGCCACGCCTCCACGCCACCGATCCGCAGGATGTCTGGCTGCCATATATCGATAGCGTTCAGGCGGATAAGTTCACGGAGCGGCAGGGAGCTATATTCCCTTTCGCCCATGGCGATGGATATCCCCGCCTGGTTACGGAGGAGTTGGTATCCCTGGAAGTCGTGGTGGTCGATAGGCTCTTCAAACCAGTTGATGTCCAGTCGGCGGGCCGCTTTCGCCAGTGCCAGCGCTTCGGGTACTTTCATTCCCTGATTTGCATCCATCATGATGGCTATGTCATCGCCCACTGCTTCGCGGACATATCGTAGCCGCTCCAGATCTTCTTTCCAATCTGGTTTGCCGACCTTGATTTTTACAGCTCTGAAGCCGCGCTTTTTGTAGTCGCTAACTTCCGCTATAAGCTCATCTATGGTGTACGAACTCCAGCCCCCACTGCCATAGATGGGGATGCGTTGCGCCGTCCCTCCAAGGATCTTCCATACCGGCTGCTGCAAAATTTTAGCCCACGCGTCCCACATGGCGATATTAAAAGCAGACTGTGCCCATCGGTTGATGCCTTCGGTACCGAAGTATTCGCTGAGCTGGTTTATATGTTCAAACGAGCCGGCCATATCGTGCACATCCCGGCCGATCAGCATGTCGCCCACATCCCTTAAAGCACCTACGATCGCCCTCGGGCTGTATTGAAAACTTAGGAGGTAAGACTCTCCAACCACGCCGGATGCGGTTTCGATCCGTAGCACGATAAATGATATTTCCGTTAGCTGATGCGTAGCGTCGGCGATAGGCTTATTCAGGGCAGCCTTCGCCTTAAATATATGGAAGTGTTTAATCTTCATTAAAAATATGTCTTATGGTTTCTAAGGCTAAAGACCGACGATAAGCCGTAGTTTATGTCTTTTGATAGCTGGAGCTAAGATATAATATTCGGCAGACACAGGTGTCCTGATCAATCCTGTTCTGGAGGTTCACCGTATAGATATGGAAACAAAAGCAAGGCTGTCCCACAAGGGTAGGAGGACCGCAAAAATGCGAAGTTCCGGGAGCATGGCGACGTGCTAGCCGAACCGAGGGGGCATGCTACCGTTGAGGCTGGACACGAACGGATAACCCTGCGTTTCTGGCGCCGCCGTCACCGGTCTAATTCGCGCCGGCCTTCGGCGGTAAGCGCCTTTTTCCGGTCCGCAACGACAACGACAGGTATTTTGGACCTCTCCAGTATAACCGACAAGGCACGTTGTCGGGTCAGCTAGCGCCAACCTAACTCGGGAGCAACGTGCTCCAGTATGGCAGAAAGCACGTGTACGTTGTAATCGACACCCAGCGTGTTCGGTATTGTCAGCAGCAGCGTGTCCGCCTCCTGTATAGCTTCGTCCAAGGCAAGTTCCCTGACCAGTTTTTCAGGCTCGGCGGCATAACTACGGCCAAAGATCGCTCGCTTGTTGGGCTCTATCATGCCGATCTTATCAACGCGGTCTGCTTCATGACCAAAATAGTACCTGTCCTGATCGCTAACGATTGCAAATATCGAGCGGCTTACCGAGACGCGGGGTTCTCTTGCATGACCGGCCTTTTTCCAGGCCTCTTTATACAGGCGGATCTGTTCGGCCTGCTGTATGTGGAAGGGTTTTCCGCTCTCGTCGTCCTTCAGTGTAGAACTTTGAAGATTCATGCCATGCTCAGCGGCCCACACGGCCGTAGCATTTGATCCCGCTCCCCACCAGATTCGGTTGCGGAGGCCTTCGGCATGGGGCTCCAGCCGCAGTAACCCCGGAGGATTCGGAAACATCGGGTTGGGATTAGGTTGCGCAAACCCTACGCCGGAGAGTTTTTCGAGAAACTGAAGACCCTTTTCCCGACCCATGTCTGCGTCCGTCTGGCCTTCTGCCGGTTCGTAGCCAAAATAACGCCAGCCATCGATCACCTGCTCGGGCGACCCCCTGCTGATACCCAGCTGTAGGCGGCCGCCTGAGATCAGGTCGGCAGCCCCCGCATCTTCAATCATATACAGCGGATTTTCGTAGCGCATATCGATTACGCCGGTGCCGATCTCAATTGTTTCCGTACGGGCCCCTATAGCCGCCAGCAGCGGAAAAGGCGAGGCCAGCTGTCTAGCGAAATGGTGAACACGGAAATATGCCCCGTCCAGTCCGATTGCTTCCGCAGCCACAGCCAGCTCAATAGACTGAAGTAAGGTATCGCGTGCGGTGCGGGTACTATATGCTGGATGGTCAGCCCAGTGACCAAACGATAAAAAGCCAATTTTCTTCATATGTATATTGCTGTTACGCTTCCCTTATTCCAAACTTCCCATCCCAGGCGTTTAACAAAGGTAGTTCGATTGCTCCGTGCGTACAATACCGTTTTGTCTGATTTATGTCGTGTTGTAACGGCAGTGTCCGTTCCGTTGATACATCAGGGCAAAATGTAAGATGGCGCCCCGTAATGAAGGCGCCAAAAAACGTAAGACGAGGTCAGTAAAACATAATGAGGCCCTTTAGAGGCCCCATCAATCAAACGCGGCAGCTTAAAATCTATAGCCAACCGACAGTCCTACCATGCGGTTGCGGCTATCGAGCTCTGCGCTTGTCTTGTTGATCGTATGATTATACCGCAGATCAACCGAAAAGCGATCGAAATCAGTTCCGATGTTAACAAGACCGTCGAATGTAAATGGCTTAAAATCGGCATTGGTGGTAGCCTGATTTTTCTTTAGATTAAAGTTCACCTGCGGGCCGACGGATGCTCTTAGCGTCATCTGCTCCGTATCGACCAGTCTATACCCGACCTGAAGAGGTAAATTCAGCTGGTAGAAGGTGGGGTTGAATTTTTTCTGTTCATAGGTGTACGACGATTTAAAGGTCGAAAAAGCCAGTTCGCCCTCCAGATAGACTTTCGCCGTTGTACGTACGAAAACACCCGCCTGAGCGCCGAACTTCGAATCTGAGCTACTCACCGAACTCCCGTAGCTGGGCATGTTGTAGAGCGCTCCCGCCTTAACGCCGAATTCTGCTTCCTGTGCGGTAGCCGACAGTTGAACCCCAAGACCTAAAACAAGAAACAAGGATGCGTTACGCACGTGCTTTTTTAAATTTCTCATTGTCTAATGCTGTTTTAAATTAAAATTTTTGTTTTGTTTTTTAAACTATGACAGTCGATCCCGTGCGTACCCTTGGCCCCGAATAAAAAAAAGACATAAAATTATATTGCCTATTTTCGTCGCGGCAGGACATGTAAACAAAAAATAGATTTTTTATCAGGGTAGAGGCGGGGTTGGTTGTCTACATGATAAAGACGGTCAGAATATATGTTGACGAAAATGAACAAGCAGCCGATGCTACTAGAAAAAGAAAAGAAGTTTGAAGAAGTCTTCCGGACTCATTTTCAGGAGTTGCATAGATATGCCTTTAAGATACTAGGCGATTCCGATGCAGCGCAGGAAACCGTCCAACAGGTGTTTCTGAAGCTCTGGGAAAAAGATGGGCAATACGACATCCACACGTCGATCCGTGCATATCTCTATCGGGCAGTATACAACGAAAGCATCAATTTACTGAAAAGGGAGCAGCACAAGGCAAGATATCAGGCGCACCAGCAGTACACTAACAGAGACGAATCGTTCCTGCACCAGAATGATCATGAGCTGAAGCAGCAGTTATACGCAGCACTATCCAAACTGCCCGAGAAAAGCAGGATGGTTTTCGAAATGAGCCGGTTTCAGGAACTAAAATACCAGGAAATCGCCGACGCGCTCAGCCTGTCATTGAAGACGGTGGAAGGGCATATGACGAAAGCACTGAAACACCTGCGGGTACATCTGGCCGATTATCTGAATATAGTGACTTTAATTATAATGACTAGGTTATGAACGAAGAATTGATTATCAAATATATTGCCGGAGAGGCCGATCAGGAAGAACGCCTCCGCGTGGAAAACTGGATCGCCGAAAACAGCGGCAATAAAAGAGAATTTGAAAGAATGGAGAAATTATGGAAGGCCTTTGGAGATCGTGGAGAAGAGGCGCCTCAAATTGATCTGGATATGGTCTGGGCCGACTTTCTCCGCAAACGTGATGCGCGCGAAAACCGCCTGCACCTGCTTCATTCCCGTAGAAAGCGCAGGACGATGAACGCACTGGGTGTTGCTGCTGCACTGCTGGTGTTCTGTACGTTGGGTTTCTGGACGCTACGCGCCGTGCTCAGCGTGGAAAACACGCTGAAAACAGCGATGCAGGTGCAGCACGCCGAACTGCCGGATGGTAGCACGGCCCACCTCAATACGCATGCGGAGATGACCTACCGGAAAGACTGGCTGGGAAGGGATCGAAAGGTTCATCTGGTTCGGGGCGAAGTATTCTTTGATGTCAGCAGAGATCCCGAACATCCCTTTGTGATCGAAAGCGGAAAAAGTAAAATCACGGTATTGGGAACGAGCTTCCATGTCCGTCGGGAGGGTACCGACACCGAAGTCATCGTGGCCAGCGGCTCCGTTAAGGTGGCGCATGGCAGGCAGGAGCTTGTCCTGAAGCCCGATCAGATGGTGGTCGTTTCCGACACAGCCAAGAAAGAAATCCGCGTCAAGCCGGTTCCCGATCAGTTGTACCGCTATTATGTCCATGAGGAATTCATGTTCGAGAATACGCCGCTGCAACGCGTTTTCGATGTCCTCGGAAAAGCGTACGGGAAGAAGTTCCTGATCCAAGATCCGCAAACGAAAACATTACCCTATACGGCAACGTTCGAACAGCAAAGTCTGAAAGATATGCTGGAGGTCATCCTGAAAACGTTCGACCTGAAAATGCAGCATAGAGACAGCATTTACTACATCAACTAAGCACCATATCCATGTATCATAATTTTGTTAGACATTTAAAGATCATCCTATATATTATCCGCAAGTCGAAGATTCTGGCGTTCGGTTTCGTGATCATGTGTTCCATATATGCTCCGGTGTGCGCGCAGCCTAGACTCGCAAGGCCTATACAGGTGCCCGGATTTGAAGGCGTTACCTTACGGGAGGTTTTTGACACCCTGAAAGAAGCGCATGCCATACAGTTTTCATACAACAGCAACCTGCTGGATCTGGACCGGGAGATCCATTCCGGCCCCTACAACGGGTTGCTGATCGATTACCTGGAACAGTTGCTTGGCGAAAAATATAGCTTTAAAGAAACGCATTCCCATATCATCATTACCTATGCCCCCCGACGGCTGGATGTACGGAAGGTCGATCTTGCGGCCGCCAAAAACAACCGGGCACGGGTCTCGGGCTATGTAAAAGACGTCCGCACCAATAAGCCGATCCACTTCGTAACCGTATACGACCGGACGACGTTTCAGGCTTCTGCCTTGACCGGCCGGAACGGCTATTTTGAAATGGATGTCCGGAACCCCGGAAATACCCTGACTATCGCGCTCAGTAAGGAAAACTACCGCGATACAATGCTCGTTCTGTTGCTTCCCGTGGAGGTATCCGACCTGGCTAAGAGGCGGAGGGTGGGCTATTACGAGACATCCGACTCGAGCAAAACCATCTCGGGCTCCGCGCTCGGCAGATTTTTTACTAGCTCGCGGCAGCGTATTCAGAACCTTAACCTGGGCGGATTCTTTGTCTACAGTCCGGTGCAGGTTTCCATGACGCCGGGATTAAGTACCCATGGCTTACTTAATTCGCAGGTTGTCAACAAGTTTTCGTTGAACATCATCGGGGGATATACTGCAGGGGTAGAAGGCGCTGAGCTTGCCGGCGTGTTTAATATCAATCAGTTCGATGTGCGGGGCGTACAGCTTGCCGGCGGCGTGAATATCGTCGGAGGCCATGTCCGTGGCTTTCAGGGAGCGGGAGTGGGAAACGTAAGCCTCAATAATCTGTCGGGCGTGCAGATGGCCGGGCTGTGGAACAAGGCCGACACAACGGCAGGAATACAGGTGGCCGGCGGGGCCAACTTCGCCAACCATGCACGGTCAGGAATGCAGCTCGCCGGAGCGCTCAACGTTTCCCGACAGGAGGTAGCGGGGCAGATTGCGGGAGGCGTCAACATTGCCAAGAAGGTGCGGGGTGTACAAATCGCCGTGGTGAACATTGCCGATAGCAGTGATTATCCGATCGGGGTCTTTAACTGGATTAAGAATGGTTCACGTCAGTTGGCGCTGGGGATCGACGAAAGCGGATTTGCCTACACTCACTTTAAAAGCGGCGGACGGGTGTTGTACGCGGTCGTGGGCATGGGCGCCTATCTGAACAGTACTGAGCTCGGATACGGTATCGAGACGGCCCTGGGGGCGCACCTTGTGCAGAGGCCGCGTTTCACCTTATCTGCCGAGATTGGCCAGCGGGTACAGTTCGAGAAAAGCTGGAAATACAACGAGGCCAATCGGGTCTCTTTCAAGGTGGTGCCGGCATTTCATCTAAGCCGGAACCTACAGATCTTCGCTGCACCCACCATAACCTATACAGAGGCTATACATACCGGAATACCCGCGGATGGAGCAGTGTGGAATTTTTGGGGAGCAAAGGCCGCGCGTAACACTTTTCATGGCGGCGGCACCATTGGTCTGGCATATGCTTTCAAGTAACGGATGCCTGGCTGTAGATATAGTGCCCGCAGGACGGCCCAAGCGTTGCCTTGAGCTTACACTTCCGGCGCGGGGCAATGCAAGTCCCCACGCCGGCGGGCGCCCTGTCGGGGAGGCTAGTCCTGCCAGACAGGTACACTATGCTAGTTAACGGCCGGATACGTTGTTTCCACGGCGCTCACCTTCCAGCCTTCTTTCTCCTGTGTCAAGGTGATATAATCTACGCGCGTGAAGTTATCGAACGTCATCACCGCCTTGGCTACGCACACCTTTCCGTCCTGCGAGAGGATTTCGTAGCTGCTTTCGCAGTTGTACTGAATGCCTTTGTTGGCTTTAAGAAATTTGACATATTCCTTCTTGCCTACACGGCTGTTGTTGTTCGCATTGCGGTACTCAAAATCATCCGCAAAAAGAAGTTCGTTAAGGACAGTGGTTCCCAGGGTTGTTGCTTCCAGGTAGGTGTGGATCACCTTGCCGGACTCGACGTTCTTCAGCGGGTCGATTTTCACGGCCGCAAAAGAGCTGAAAGAGGTAACCATGATCAATGCTGCGGCGATAGTTTTAAATGTCGTTTTCATATCTGTCGTTTTTTAATGTGATGTATATTTTTTTCTTATTTGATACACCAAAGGTAGAGCAGACATGACATTTACCGAATAGCGATTAGATTAACCTCGGATGTTTCTCGGTAACTGCGGTGAAAAAATCGGTGAAAACATCACAAGCCGTTCGCGATGGCCGGGGCCGGATCCGAATGCCATGACCGTGGCGGAAGAAGGAAATGGCGGCGGGGAGCACCCGCACGATATGTACTGATGCAACAGATCAATAGCGCTCATAGGTGGACCGGATCTTTACAAGCTTTCCATCTTCGAACACCAGATTCAACCGGATGTGTTGCTTGCTATCGATGGAGAAATTAAAATCCCACCGGTCGGATCTCTCCTGGAAAGGATCGTACGCGGTTTCTATGTTCTTTTCGTACATACCTATATAGTCGAATAAGTTGCTGAAGCGCCTATCCGCACGAATCGTTATGAGCTTCCCATAGATGTCTGTTATCCGGTCGCCGATGCGTAGTGCTGATGGCGAGCCCTCGGGCCAGGCGGTTAACTTTTTGCCGAGGCGATTATAGATCGCGTTGACGGTGCCGTCGGCAAAATAAATCTGGCCGCCCGCGCTAGCACTCGGTTTCCGATCGAAAATCAGCGAGTTGTATAATGGTATGCGGCCTTCCAGATCCTCAATGCGCCCGTTCAGACCACCTACGATGCCCAGATACGGTTTCTGCGTAAATCCTCTGGCAAAAAACTGCAGGTCTGCGTAAACCTTTTCAGGCGGGTCGC
Source organism: Sphingobacterium allocomposti (assembly GCF_008124885.1). Lineage (GTDB taxonomy): Bacteria > Bacteroidota > Bacteroidia > Sphingobacteriales > Sphingobacteriaceae > Sphingobacterium > Sphingobacterium allocomposti. The sequence goes on along the minus strand of NZ_VNHX01000028.1, from coordinate 45,478 downwards.
CGATCTTTGCGTTATACATTTCTCCTTCTTGGATACTATCCAACCGTACTTCGATGGGATAGGGCGGTTCAATAATGATCTCAGGTTCAGACCCGGTTTTGCCGCAGGCTATCAGTAAACACAGAAAAAGGGCGAGTATTTGTATGTACTTCATGACAGGTTTTGTTAGAGCGGTATAGTTAATAATACGGTGTAAACGAGGCTTGCGTCCGTTGCGCTACACCCAATCTCCTAATATTTCATTATTTGAAGAGACAGGAGGCGGGTATCGGTGCTGATGCCATGAGGATCGCAAGTATCACTGTGAACTGTTTACGCATATGTCTTTGAGTTAACTTAAGTATGACTTTCTCTGGGATTTTCCATAATTAAGAATAACAAAAGAAAAAAATCCTGAAGCGGGGAGCTCCAGGATTTTTACTACTAACCAATTATTAACCTGAATTATGAATTACTTTTATAACGCCGGATGTTCATTTTTGTTATGTCCATAGTGTAAATTTAACACCTGTTAACAAATCGGCGGCGTTTAAGACAATGTGATAGCAGCGCTATAGAATACGTCCTGCGCGAGGAGGAATGACGACGAAGCGATCCTAACCGATGAAAGCAGCATCTTTGCCCATATCTACAATAAAGCCGGCGCATTATTTTTTTTCTGTATAAGACAGCCGTTTACTACTTTTGTAAGACAAAAGAAAAAAGATATGCGCATAAAACTATCTTCACCCCCCAGATTCTAATAACGTTTAGCGACAGTGGAACATCATATCCGATAAGTCTATCGGAACGTGTTGCTATATCCCTATATTTCAGTTAAATATTAAATCATTCGTAGATAATTTTATGCAAAAATCATATCTTCAGCTACACATTGCTGTGCTGTTTCTTGGCCTTTCTCCCGTGTTGGGTAAACTGATAACACTTAACGAGGGCCTGCTGACCTGGTACAGGGTAGCCTTCTCGGCGATCATCCTGTTTTTCGTCCTCCGATTCTCTAAAGTCGAAAAACGCCTCCGTTTTTCCGAAAAAGTGGCCATTGGCAGCGTAGGCGTGCTCGTCGCCCTATCCTGGGTTTTCTTTTTCGCGGGCATTAAATATTCCAATATCTCGGTTGGCGTCGTTTGCTACTGTATAGCCAGTTTCTTCACCGCCGTTTTGGAACCCTTGATGACAAAGACCAGGTTCCGGCTATCGCAGTTGTTATTAAGCGCCCTGACCATCTTGGGCATTGCTCTTATTTTTAGTTTCGACACATCTTACCGTCTGGGAATAGCGCTGGGAATCATTTCGCCGCTATTTTACAGTCTGTATTCTATTTACAATAAGCAGTTGGCCGGGCGTTACGACAGTAGGTTGATCAACTACTACCAGATGGTCGGAGGAACCATCGGATTAGGAGTCCTTCTCCCTATATATCTCTATATTTTTCCCGCCCGACAGCTTATTCCTGATTTTCGGGACAGCATCTATCTGATGTTATTGTCAGCTTTCTGTACCGTGCTAGTCTATGTTTTGCTTACGCAGGCATTGAAAAATATATCGGCGTTCACGGCAAACCTAAGCATGAATCTGGAGCCAATCTACGCCATTATTGTAGCGTTTATCTTTTTCAACGAAAGCCAGCAGGTCAATGGTTCGTTTTATGCCGGGCTGTTTTTTGTGGTACTGTCGGTGATTTTGCAGACCGTTATTTCGGTCGCCGGAGGAACCAAATAAGCGGATAGTCTGAAGGAAAGGGCGCTGGTCAGTTGATTAGCGCCCTTCCTTGTCTATCGTTAGGAGGGGAGACCGAAGGCAGTTTCCTCCCCGCTAGACAGGTAAGTTGATGGCGATCCGAAACCCAAGGTCGTCAATTTTGAACGATGCGGGGTGGCTTCGCCTTCGGGTCGTAGCCATGACGCTTCTTTCCTCATCATTCCATCCGCCGCCCCTGAAAATCCGATAGCGGCCGTAGACCGCCTCATCGTAAATATCAGAACACCATTCCCATACGTTCCCAAGCATATCGTACACGCCCCAGTCGTTTGGTCTTTTCAGTCCAACATCATGAGGGCGTTTGTCGGCGTTTTCTTTGAACCAGGCGATATCGTGCAAATTTCCATATCGGATGTTGTTCGTTCCCGACTTACATGCAAATTCCCATTCCGCCTCCGTGGGGAGCCTGAAACCGTTTTTTGATTTGTCAAAAAAGGCATCATCCTTACTTTCAATGGTATAACAGTTTTCAAGACGGTGCAGGTCCGATAGTAGATTACAGAATTTTACAGCTTCTATCCAGGAAACACTTTCGACAGGCAGATTCCTGCCCCTGAATCCGCTAGTATTTTCGTTGGTCGTCCGCTCATAAAGCGCCTGTGTCACCGGAAACTTCGCGATCAGAAACGAGTCGACCTTAACCGTCCACCTCCGTTTAATGCGATCATCCCTGAGTTCAATATCGCCCGCAGGAATTTTAATAAAATCTTTTGCTAAATCTATGCTAACCATTCTTCTGTACTATAGCTGCTTGAAAAAGAGATTCTTCATGATAGCCTTGCCCTACAGTCCTAGGCAAATAATCTCGTTAACGACAGGCACATCGGCCTCCGCCCAGTCATAATGCTTTAAATCGGATTTTTCCACCCATAGGGCCTGTGCGTGCTCCATCATGGCCAGGTCGCCTCCCGTCCATGTGCAGTGGAAGGGGTAGAGGCAGAGCGAAAAATCAGCATAGCGGTGCTGCACGGGAGTGAGGGGCGACTGTACTTCAATTTCCAGCCCCAGCTCTTCCCTGATTTCCCTTTTCAGGCAATCTTCTTTCCGCTCGCCGGCCTCTATTTTGCCGCCGGGGAATTCCCACTTTAGCGGCAATTTCATCTGCGCCGAGCGCTGACAGATCAGTATTTTGTCATTGTGTTCAATGACGGCGCAGGTTACATGCAACATCATGCGATAAATATAGAAAAAATCCGGCTACCGCGCCCGACCGGCAGCTTCCCTTATGCTCCTCACCGAAATGCTTCGAGAATGTGCTCGGTCCACTGTGCGACTGTGTCTGCGTCTGCCCGGTCCGCTTTATCAAAAAAGAAATGGCGCTTAACTTCAAAACCGCAGTACAGAAAAATGCCCCTGTCCGACGTAAGCGATAAAGCCGTGTCCATTCCGATATCACGGTATTCCGTTTGCGATTTTCCATGGGTGTTAATGATAACGGCCTGTTTTCCTGTGAGCAATCCCTTTTGAATGCCCTGGTCATAGCGGTAAGCAAACCCGTAACTGAAAACACGGTCGATGTACCCTTTCAGGATGGCGGGCAGACCTGTCCACCAGATCGGGAATACGAATGTGATACAGTCTGCCCAGTCGATGTAGCGCTGTTCGTTTTTTACATCTTCGGATACGCTCCCCTGCCGCTGCCCTTCCATATCGGCCAGCGACAGAACCGGGTTGAAGTTTAACTGATACAGATCCCGAACCTCGACCTCATGTCCGTTTGCGGAGAGATGTTCAACGACGGCCTGCCTGAAGTGCGCATTCAGGCTATGTGCGTTCGGATGGGCATAGATAATTAAATGTTTCATCGTTCTACTTTTTTAATTGCTAGCATAAAAGTAGTGGATCACGCACACGGAAAATTGTAAGAAAACGAAGTCAATGGTTAGGATTGCAGATCTCCTTCTGAAATTTAAGATACCTTGTCGGGCTAAGGTTAATATAATGTTTGAAGTCGCCTATCAGCTGGCTTTGGTCATAATAGCCACATTCATGGATAATCCGGAACCAATCTTCTTTCGCCCCTTTAGAAGCCATGTCTTCTATAAGTTTTATCGCCTTTAAGAAGCGCCTGTATCTGCTGAGTTCTTTGACGGAATAACCGAAGTATTTCTTTTGTTTGATCTGAATGCTCCGTTCGGATTGGCTATTATAGGTAGCAACAGTTTTAATCGGGCTTAGCGATCCCTCGCCGTAATCTAATAACTGTTGCGCGACCCCGCTTTGCTCGCGCAAATAAGGTCTGCAAAATTCAAGAATATAGCGCACCTGCTCATCTGGGTTGTCAATTTTATTAAGTTCATACCATAATGCCGTAAAACAGTTGCCATCGACCAGCCCGCAGGGATCGATGGGCAGATTTTCAGTAGCGGGGGATGATCCGAAAAACCGATAAAAGGCGTCGTCTTTGAGTGCGGCGACCAATATACTCGATCCAGGCGGCAAAGAATAGGTGAAAGCGCGCTTAATGGTTCCTAAAACAAGGCATTTATCAACTGTCAGTTGTGTATTTTGTGTAGACTCGAGCAAAACGTTGCTTCCAAAGCTGAATACGAAAATGGTTTGGTAAGAGGGTAGCAACGTTTTTGTTACCGTCTGATCTGAAGTATTCCCTGCAAAATAAAAATGGGAGAAGACTTTCTCAAAGCCCGTCGGAACAGGTATTCTGAAGTCGTTATAGAGGTCTTTTTCCATTGTCAGGTGGATATAGCTCGCAGCGACCATAAAGATAGCAAACTTCTATGAATTGCCCTTTAATCGCGCAGCATATGCTTATATAGTCTCGGTGATCACAGGGCGATGTTCCAGAGGCAAATCTCTATCATAAAACCTCCTTTCGGATTGAGCATGTAGACTGCTATCTTGCTATCTGAACTACACAGCATACATTTTCTGATACGAAGCTGATCATAGAGTTAGCAGAATTTTTACTGAAGATGGCAAATCTGGAATGTTGAAAAAAAGAGATCAATTTGCTGTAAGGAATCGCCACACTGATCTTTATAGATAGACCGCGAATCCTTTCGCGCCGTCATCGCTTATCCCTGATCTTTTTACTTTGCGAAACAAGAAGATATGACTTATAAATAAGGCTCAGCAGCGTCTGATCGGACATATCATCATTAAAACTGATTTTGATCCAGTGTTTATGGCTTAAATTAAAAGGAGGACCGACAGCGCTATACCTTTCTTTTAGCTCGGGTATTTCATCAGGCGAACATTTGATTGTGCACGAATCAAACCTCTCTATATCAAAGAGACAAAACATTTTATTCTCATTATAGAACACCAGGATGGCGCGGGAATTGCGGAAAAAGCTGGAGAAGGGCATTCCTTCACGGCTTTTCGGTAATGATAAACAATAGTCTCTCAGTTCTTCTACGTTCATTTTTAATGTCCTGTCCTTAAGTAGCCAGCTTGTGTCGGGGTGACCTTCGCCATTACATAATGCAATTTGCTATAAAATTATAGCTTTTCCAAAGCCTCACGTTGTTTTTTGCTAAGGCCTTCTGCAACAAGATTGTACGAGTTTTTTACCAATGACTCAATTTTATCTTTCGGAACATCTTTGTTGAAGTATACGCTGATCCAATGTTTTTTGTTCATGTGATAGCCAGGGGTTATCCCTTCATACTCTTCCTGCAGCCTCTTGGATTCAACAGGGTCACATTTAAGATCGCAGAAGTCGAAAACCTCGATATTCACGAAGCAAAACCATTTGTCCATCACACCGATTGTCATGATATTTTTATCATAATCGGATTTGGCATTCTGAAAGGGCATTTTATCCGCAGCTCCCTTAAAGGACAGACAGTAATCGCGGAAATCTTCTATATTCATCAGTATCAGTTTAACAGTTGAGTGTACAGGCTGGTTTTACCAATTTTACGTTAGCAAAGATAGCCGGCGACACGGTTATTTGAAATGCGGTAGGCCATTACGTGCAAAAAAGTCCGTTATTGCAGGAGGTTCGCCGAGACAACCTAGTGCCTGCTACCCAGCGTACTCGCCGGAGGCTCCGGACGGATTCCGGTATAAGAAGTCCCCAGTTGGAGTCCGCATTGGACTGCAACAGTGACAGGTCTTACCTTTCGTTAAACAAATAGCTGTTGTCTCCGTTCTAGTGGAGAATCTACAAGCAACGAAAAGATGGAGTCCACAATAAACACAGCGAAAGCGGTACGGTGGCCGACGGGGGCTGGGGCCATGGTAGGCATAGGCTTAATGGCGGGAGTCGACGAGATCGTGTTTCATCAAATATTGGCCTGGCATCATTTTTATGATGGCGCCTCGGAAACTATCGGTATAATGGCCGATGGGTTTTTGCATGCATTTGAACTGGTTCTTCTGGTGGCCGGCTTCTTTCTGCTGCTCGATCTCCGTCGTAGGAATATGTTGTTAACGAAACTCGCATGGGCCGGAACGCTCGTGGGTGCAGGAGGCTTCCAGCTATTCGACGGCATCGTCAATCACAAGCTACTGCGCCTTCATCAGGTGCGCTATGTCGACAATGTGCTCCCGTATGACGTCGCGTGGAATGCGGTGGGACTGTTGCTGCTTGGCATCGGACTTATAATGTATCGTCGCCGCGTTTCAAACCATGACTGACATGATGAACATTGCGATCCCTGAAGAGACTTGGCAAGACTATATCCCCGTTAGCATCGTAGCCCTGCTGGGGATAACCTATCTTCTCCTGTTTCTAGGGCTACGTCGCCGTAGACGTAATATCTCTTATTGGCATCTAGGCAGTTTTGTGATAGGCACTTTTATACTTGCCGTGGGGATGGCACCGCCGATGATGCACTGGGGGCACGACGACATCCGTGGACATATGGTACAACATCTCCTTATAGCCATGTATGCACCCATATTCCTGGTTTTAGGAGTACCCTTGAAGCTGCTGTTACTTTCGGTGCCGCCTTCGGTTGCCAGAAACATGACAATTTTCCTGAAATCCCGCGCCATTCATATCCTATCACACCCTTTTACGGCTCTGTTGCTGAATGTAGGCGGTATGTATATCCTTTATCTCACGCCGCTTTATCAACTTAGTTTAGGTTCGCCCCTTCTACATGGCGTCGTTCATGTTCACTTCGTCCTCGCGGGTTGCCTCTTTGCCTGGTCTGTGATCGGCCTGGAGGCACTCCCAAACCGGCCCGATCTTTACGTCCGCCTCGCCGTCATTTTCCTGAGTATAGCTTTGCATGGTTGCCTCTGCAAAATTATGTACGTATACGCGTTGCCCGATATCACCAATACCGCGGCCGGCATCGGCGCCGCTACATGTAAAACGTATAGTGGCGTAATGACCGGCGTCGACGAGGGTATGGTGGCTGCCGGGCAGGAAGCCGCTGTTATGATGTATTATTGGGGAGACCTGGCCGAACTGATCCTTCTCGTCATCGTATTCACGCTTTGGTTCTTCCGGAAACAGCCCAATGTGCGGCTTCGTACGGTGTTTCCCGGCTAAGCACATCCTTCCTGACAGGAGATTTTACGGGAGAAAAAAAGTAAGCTTCGCTTAGAAGTAAGAGAGAACCTTGCCGCGATCCGGGGTGAGGGATATTGCGGTGTCGGCGTACCCCGCACCGCACGTCACGGAGGCTGGAATCTAACCGCTGCCGCGTCGGCGTTTTACCCCCGTTTTAATAGCTTTTCAAACCGGGCAATATAAATGTGAAGAAGATATTTAGTGATGCTAGCGCAACCAATAAAATTTTAAGACGGGTATTTTCTCTTTTAACGAGCAGTATTAGGGCGTATAGAAAGCTGAAAATAACGATAGTGGCGATCAAGAGAATAAAGAGCTCGTGGACGAAGGTCAACACGCCGCGTAAAAGATTGCTTTCGAAGAATTCGACATTCGAATAGCTCAGTATAAAAAAGACTGCTATGGCTATATTGAACCATAGTACGGTCTTTAGATGTTGTGTCATCATGTATTTAAGTCAACGCGGATAGTCTTTCCATGTATCACAGCATGCTGGATGTCCGCCGCTATATGTATGTTACTTTCTTGTCATGGCGAAGTAGATGACATAAAACCAGCTGAGTATTCCATGGAGAATAGCCCAGAGTATAGATTTGTTGCGATCCCATGAAGCGACAACAGCGATAACCGAGCCGAGGCCGATTCCGGACTGATAGATAGTCTGGGTTGTTCTTTCCGTGTAGTCCTGCCCAAAGGCGAAGGTGCTAAGGGTGAACAAAAATAGTACCGTGAGTAGTGTTTTCATTTCCTGTAGTTTATTCGTGCATGCTGAGATTGTATTACGTGTTGTCGTGTCGGTTCCCGTTCCCGTAAAGCAGACATCGACGATATCAGCCGTTTATACTAATTTGTAGCTATTCGTTTATAAATATAATAAATGCACGGTTGAAAAACAATGAGCATGCTTTAAAGTTAGGCGGGCACATTAAACGCAATACCCGTCACCGCGGGCAGGTAGGGACGAAGCGATCTTCCCTTCTAACTATTCAAATCCCATCTAACTATTCTAACCCCAAGTTTCTCACTTCTGATTTCTCACTTCTCACTTCTCACATCCGTCATCGCCAGGAGGTAGGAACATCAACGCGAACACCCACATTTTACCTCGTCTACTGTCAAAGCCCCGGCAGCACTGTAAAAAAAAACACAGGCATAACACTGCCTGTGGTCATTGTCCGGACAACAGTCGTTACAACCCTATTTCAGCGCGTAGCCGATATAACCGCCATCCACCAATAATTCTGTTCCGGTAATAAAACTGGCACTGTCAGAAGCCAGAAAGAGAACCGTCTTTGCGATTTCATCGGGCGTACCCATTCTTTGTAGAGCCGTCGTTGCAGCAAATTGTTTTTTCACTGCATCATCGGGGACAGCCTTGTCGAACCCTTCGGTCTGTGTCGGTCCGGGGCTCACAATGTTTACCCTGATCTTTCTGTCAGCCAACTCGTTTGCAGCAATCTGAGCGATTTTATTGACCGCACCTTTGGTTGCGGAATATACACTCCCGTACATCGGAGACGCCGTTGCAACAGTAGATGAGGTGAGCAGTACTGCCGCTCCAGCCGCCAAATGCGGAATAAATTTCTGTAACGTGAAGAAATAGCCTTTTACATTCGTATTGAATTGGGCGTCGAAGTCTGCTTCTGTTACCTGCTCAATCGGTGCAAAGAGGGCAATTCCAGCATTTAGAAAAAGAACGTCCACTTTGTTTCCGCTCGCTGCAATGGCCTTTTCCAATAGCGAAATACCGGCCACATCGGATGTGTCTGAAACAACTGTTTTGAGTTTGTGGCTGTTGATTTTTTCAGCCGCTTTTTGCAGATTAGCTGCACTTCTGCTTGTGATCCATACAGTCGCTCCTGCGTCGATAAAAGCTTGTGCAGTGGCGAACCCTATTCCTGTGCTGCCACCTGTAATAACTACGTTTTTGTTGGTAAAATCCATTTTAAATTTTGTTTTGTGTGATGGCACAAAGGTAGTTTTGGTAAGTTATTTTTAGTAACTTTGTTCCGGAAAATAATAATAACATCGGTGTAACAAAGTAACATTATGGAGTGCGAAACAAAACAATTCAGGCAGGAGCACAAGAAGGAAATGAGAGCCGTTCAGGATTCGATGGACGTGTTGAGCGGGAAGTGGAAGATACCTATCATCTCGTCGATTTGCTTCTACAACAAAAGACGATTTTCGGATATCCTCAATGACGTGGACGGTATTTCGAATAGGATGTTAAGCAAAGAACTAAAGGAACTTGAACTGAACAAGTTAATAAAAAGAACAGTTTTAGACACACAGCCTGTCACGGTACAGTATCAACTTACAGAACATGGTCGAACGCTGAAAACCATAATCGATAATCTTACAGAATGGGGGATTGCGCACCGAAAAAAGATCATCGGGCGATAAGCCTTCGCCGATGTTCCCAATCTTAAAATAGATAAATGGCGCGCTGTCACGCCCGCAACGACGCGAAACAGGACAAAATACCCTCATCGCGGGAAGGCACGACGAAGCGATCTTCATCGCCCATACACGCTGTCTGTAACCTGTCCTGTGTATGTTGCGTTTAATGGTAACTTAATAAGAACAATTTCATTTTTACACCCGTTATATATATGTTTGTCCGTAGGCATCTACATATAAAGTGAGGAAGCGATTTCCGTAAATATGCCCATAAGCAAGAAAATACAACGTATGAAAAAATATGGTCTCTGTTTAGTATTCGTTTTAATCTATCTGTTTTCCGCGGCCCAGCAAAAGTATGAACGGGAGACAGGCATCAACAGCAGCCAGGCTCCCGACACTGCCGTTTCCTACATGGAAAAACTTTTTGGCACCGATGCCAGGGTAAGGTGGTATCGGGAAGAGAGCTTGCAGGGGATAACGGTCGAGGCGAAGACCAAGCTGGCCGAAGGTACCTATAGCGTGAAATTTGATACCACCGGTAGACTAATAGATATCGAACTGACACAGAGAGAAAAAGAGGTTTCAGATAAAGTTATGGAGCAGATTTCTTCGCATCTTGCGTCGGCATACGATAGATACAGAATCCGCAAAATCCAGGTGCAGTGGACAGGAGCACCGGAAACGCTGTATCAGCTAATAACCGGGAAGTCCGTTGAGGGCCGATACACCGTAAGGTACGAGATCGAGCATTTCGGCAGGATCAGAAGAGACTCGAAACCCTACGAATCGCTATTTGATAGCGAAGGTAAGCACATCGAGACGAAGGAGATTATCCCGCGGAGCATCAACCATTTGATTTATTAGTCTTAGTTCCAGCGCATGCGATCCATACCTTTTTTTATGCTGTTTCTTCTTGTCGTCAATTGTGCCAATGCGCAGAACCGCTTCGGTATCATGCCGCAGTTTAACGGCAGCTTTAAGGTCGGCGATCTGCTGAAGGTCAACGCCAAACTCGAAAACCGATTTATCTTCTACCAGAACCCTGCGAACGATCTAGGCGGCCGCAGCGAGTACGAGCGGACAGATATCGAACTGGTGGCCGCGGCAAGCAGGGGATACCTGAAAAATTTCGGTGTAGGCTATCTTGTCCGCCGATCCGATATCGATGGCAGGTTCCTTCACCGTTTGATACAGCAGTATAGCCTGGGTCAGAAGATCGGCGGCCTACAGTTTGCCCATCGCTTCCGCACGGATCAGACGTTCGAGAAGGACGAGGAAGTCCAATACAGGCTGCGGTACCGTATCAGCTTCGAGAAACCGCTGAGCGGTCTGCAGGTCGATCCGCGGGAATATTACCTTAAGTTTAATAATGAATACCTCGGCGTGTTACAAGCCCGCAAAACCAATCTCGAAATCCGGCTTCTCACCGCCATCGGATATAATCATTCAGAAGACGACCAGATTGAGCTCGGACTGGATTACAGGGCAGAAAACATCATCGGAAATAGTACCGAAAACCTGCTTTGGCTGACCATCGGCTGGTATCATAAATTTTAACCTTAACAAGCGGCCTGTGCACGTGCAGCGAGAAAAGAGGTCCTCCGCCGCCGGTCGGGCATGGGCATTTGGCCAATACAGCCAGCCTGTGCTTATTTCTCCTCGCTATTCGCGATTAGATAAGCCCGTACCAGCTGGCCTTGCGCGTCATCAAGTTTAGCCATCGGAATCATCCTTTTCAGGATTTTATTCCATGCTGCCGCGTCCCGCGATGCCGGATCCTTAAGCGCATGGCACTGCGTGCACCGAGAAGCGAAAATTGCCTTTCCCTCCTGTAGTTGCGCCTCATCATACCGTGCTAAAATCTGTTCCTTGCTTTCCACCGGTAAAGACATAATCACCCCACTGGCCTTTGGGAAGCAGCCTGCCAATCCAAAGACGGCAGCAGCGATACACGTGGCTATTTTAATTGTATTCGTCATTGATCCATGTATTGTTGACAGGGCGCAAAGCATCGTCAAACTTTTATCAGCAGTGAAGCCAACGTCCCGTCGCATATGTTGCGGCGAATATAGGAGAAGCAGTTTCCTTTCGGAAACGAAATGAAGCATTTAACAGAAGCTTAATACCGGCTTTATCTTTTGTTAAAGTGCCGGCAGGAAAAGTGTGCCGTCATACGATTGTGACAAATTTTACGCACGTAGATCTACCTGGATTAATATCTTTACATATCTGGAAATCATGCAACTGGATATTCGATTTAGCAGGAGGCCTTCAGCATATGCTGAAGGCCTTATTTTGTGAGCAGCTGCCCGAAAGGTTACCCGCAAAAGAAAACGGCGGCCTATTTTTTTAGCCCCTTAGAATATGTATCTCGCCCGTGTGGCCGGTGCCGCTTATCCGTAATGTCCCGCCAATAGGCAGTGTTACGGTGGGAATAGTATGGCCGAAATCTACATTGGCGATAACAGGTATGGAAGTAAGTTCATCCTTTGTTCTGATGATCTTAGTGAGCACTTCCCGCGTCATCTTGGATTCTTTTCGGAATCTGCCGATGACAATACCGGTGACCCGCCTGAAAATAGGCTGTAACAGTAGCGCCTGTAACTGGTTTTGAACATTATTGACGTCCTCGGCAGCATTGTCCTCCAGAATGTAGATCAGCGGGGTGCGGATCGTCCGCATTAAGAATGTAGTCCGTGTCCTGAAGGAAGTTGAACGTCAGTAGATTACCCCCGACGACAGTACCTTCTGCTTCGCCCTCGTTAATGATCCAATAGCCTGAATTTATGTTTTCAGTGTCGGTCCAGGGCGTATTGTAAAATATATCAGACGGTGTCAGCGTTATCGAATGGTCTTCCATGAGACACTTTCGAAAATACGTCAGTGTATAGGTGGCATCGGTGCTCGCTACTATCGCCGTGAAATGCGGACCGTAGTAGGTGACTACCCCCGTTTTGACGTATATAGCATTCAGTAAGGCAGTAACGTCGGAGAGACCGCATATAAATTTTGGATTTTCTTTAATGATCCGATAATCGATATGGGATAGTAGCAGATTGGACGTCGTACCCCCCGAGAGGGCCAAAACAGCATCTACAGAACTATCGAGAAACGCTTCATGTAGATCAGTTAATCTGCTTCTGACTGAGGCTGTTTTAAAATCGTTTACTTCTCTTATATGCTTCCCGAAACTGACTTCAAGACCTAAACTATTCAGCCGTGTAATTCCACGCTCAATAATGTCGGAAGTTAGCTTTGGAAGTACGCTATTGGCCGGCGCGATTATCCGTACATGCCCGCCGCCGTATAATTTCTTAGGTATCATAAAAAACCATTATGAGCTGTACGCTCATGCCGCGAGAGGTCATCTAGGTTGAAACGGCGCATCCGGATAAAGGTTTTCCATATCTTCAAATCAGGTGTAAAATATACGTTATGCACATCCGTGCTGCCCACTGTCTGGAGATCGGGTAGACGTAAAGCACAAAAGCCATCATCGCCGGGGAGGCACGACGAACCGATCCTCCTATTTCCACAGCCGCCTCGTCTCCAGAAAGAGTTCAATCTGGTTAATTACGGCGGGCAGCTTCTTGAGTACATCCTGCGACCAGAAACGGAATACCGTATAGCCCATGTCGCGCAGGGCACGGTTTGCCTCTTCATCGCGCCTCATGTTGTGTTCTATTTTATTAATCCAGAAAAGCCGATTCGATTTGATGCGATCTCTGTTATCTTTCCATTCGAAGCCGTGCCAGAACTCGCCGTCGACGAAGATAGCCAGCTTATATTTCTTGATCACGATATCGGGACGGCCGGGGAGCGACGTATCGTGCAGCCGGAAACGGATACCGTTTGCCCATAATGCCCGACGCAGTACCATCTCCGGCTTCGAGTTCTTTCCTTTGATGCGGGACATATTGTAGCTACGCTGCTTACTAGTGTGGTAGCAGCCTGCCGACTCCTCAAAGCTCGGAGCCTCGATCTCTTGTTCATCCTTTTCGTTGTCCTGCATAAAAAAAATTTGCCCGTACGCCTCTTTTTTAGGAGAACAGACACCAATCCCATTTGTTCTGTGTCATCTGCAGAACCCTAAATACGTAAGCTCCTGAGACGGGGAGCCTCAGGAGCTTTACATAACTAACTAACTAACCAAACATAAACCTTTATGAACTAATAAGATAACGCGTTTATGTCGTGTTTAGTTTTAAATTGTGCTGACTTAACATTTCTTAACATACGTGTGGCATACGCGCCCATGTCCGTTGCGATAGATCATTGTCCATAAAGGTCATTGCAATCTCCTATAGCAACGGTGTTACTTACATTTTTTATAGTTCCGTACAATGGGTTGCCGATACGCGCAATTCGTATTTTCCGCATTACTTTTGTACTGTAATCTAAGTTTTAACGCTATATGAGAACACTAATCATCGTCATCCACCCCGATATGGACAATTCCGTAATTAACAAACGATGGGTTGCCGAACTCAACAAACACCCCGATAAATACCACGTCCATCAATTGCATCAGGTTTATCCGGATGAAAAAATAGATGTCGAAGCGGAACAAAAACTGATTGAACAATACGATAAAATCGTGTTCCAGTTTCCTTTCTACTGGTTTAATTGCCCACCGTTGTTCAAGAAATGGCTGGATGAGGTCCTCACCTACGGGTGGGCATATGGCAGCAAGAGCGGCTATAAGGTGGGCGGAAAGAAGATAGCCTTAGCTGTTACGGCCGGAGTCGATGAGCACGAGTATAGCGCCGCGGAAAAGTATAAATATACCATGGACGAATTGCTCCGGCCTTTCGAACTGTCGTTTGAATATGTAAAAGCCGATTATAGGCCATTCTTCGCTTACTATGGGATCGAGCTGAACACGACACCGGAGTGGATTGAAAAAAGTGTGCCTGCCTACCTAAACTTTCTGGATAACCTCTGAGCGCTGCTTTGGCAGTCGAAGCCTGGTGCACCGGTTACATGAAGCCCAGTCACACATGTCGCAGCGGTGTCGTCCAAAAAACGGTAGGGACGGCGTCATCGCGCGGAGGAACGACGACGCGATCTTTCCGCATAGAATCGACGTGCCCGCTATCCAATCTTAACTGAGCCGCACAAGAAAGTAGTTTGAGCCATACAGGAAAGTTAGTCCGGTATTTGTTGAATACATTTGTATCAGAATAAATTAAAGAGGTTAACTATGAATATTGTTATGACTGGCGCTACTTCCGGCATAGGCGCAGAAGCCTTAAAATACTTTGCCAAACTGTCTGACACTAAAGTGTATGTGGGCGCCCGTGGAAGCGGACGTATAGTACCGCAAGGGACGGCAGTTCTTCCGCTTGAGCTTTCGTCTTTAAAAAGTGTTCGCTCTTTTGCAGACCATATAAAGCAACGGCTAGGAGATTCCAAAATCGACGTACTGATTCTGAATGCGGCTATTCGGGCAACGGATAATACGCAGCGTAGCGAAGAAGGCTTTCAGCTAACATTCGCGACGAATCACCTCGCACACTATTTGTTAGCAAGGTTGCTATGGCCGGTTATGGCAACAGGGGGCCGGGTTGTCATCACGACAAGCGATACGCACGATCCCGCCATTGTTCCGTTTGGACCGAAGACCTTAAACCCACAGGAGTTGGCCTATCCTAATGAAAACAGTCCCAAAGGAATGCGATTTTATGCGGCGACAAAGCTATGCAATCTTCTTACGGCATGTTCGCTCTCGGCTATAAGCGCAAAAGATGGACGAGATATCCGGGTTATTGCCTTTAACCCCGGGCTGACAGGTGGTACTTCGTTAATGGGTAAGCAATCGGCCTTTATGAAAGTCATGATCAAAGCTTTCATACGGCCCGTATTGTCTGTAGTGAGTATACTTGTGCCATTTTTATTCGTAGGTAGACCAGAGCATGCGGGCGAAACGCTGGCGGCACTCGCATTGGGGAAAGTTACGCCGCCGGCAGATAAAGTGTACGCATCGTTGGTACGCGGAAAACTCACCTATCCCGACCCTTCTAAGCTTGCTCAAAACAGTGACGTAAGGGATTTGTTATGGAAAGAGAGTGCAGCAATGGTCAACCTGCCGGAGGAGTAAATTAAGGGATATTATGGAGAGCAATTTAAATAAAATACCACCTGAAGCATTTGTTTTTACTATAGGTGCGGAAAAGAAAAAAGAGTCAGATCGTTTTCTCTCCGAAAGCATTCTCGCCATGCAGCTATCGGGACGACTAACCCTCGAAACGAATACGGAAAAAATAGTAATGACCCCGGGTGATATATTGTTGGTGTGTAAGCACCAATTTGTGAAAGTAACGAAAACCCCGGTAGACAATGAAAACCAAGAAGCCGTTCTGTTAACGCTGAAGGAAGATATTCTAAGAAATTATGCGTTGGAAAATCAGATCGACAATAACGGAAAATATAACGGACAATTGAATATACCTATCCCCGACAATGCGTTTCTGAAGGGTTTCTTCAGTTCCTTAATTCCATATACGCAGAACCATAAAAATGTCGGTACGCCGTTAAGCACGATAAAAGTCAAAGAGGCCATTCAGCTTTTACTGTTTATAAAACCGGAACTTAAAAAGGTCCTTTTCGATTTTTCCGAACCCCATAAGATCGATCTGGAAAAATTTATGTTATCGAATTACAAATTCAACGTGCCTATCGAGAGTTTTGCAAAATTGACGGGTAGAAGCCTTGCCGGTTTTAAGCGTGATTTCCAGCGAACCTTCGGCGTTCCTCCCCGGCAATGGCTGCAAATGAAACGGCTGGAAGAAGCGTATTATCAAATAGAAGAACATCACAAAAAGCCATCTTCTATTTATTTAGAATTAGGGTTTGAAAGCTTATCCCATTTTTCTGATTCGTTTAAGAAAATGTTTGGAATACCGCCGACCAGACTTCTGGGTAAGAAATAGTACACTTTCCTATAAATCCGTATAGCTTTCAACTGCACCTAAATGACTAGAAAAATAGCAATCGCATTTTTGACCGTAACCTTGTCAATTTGCTTTTATACAATAGCACAAAAATCCGATCGCAGCAAAAAAGAAACGCCTATTGGTAACCCGGAGCTTCCTTCCATACTTCCGCCGGAGCAATGGAAAGGCAACGGCGTTGATCAGAAGGGGCGGTTTAGCAATTTAGAACACCCCTACACGCCGACCTTTTCCTCGATTTGGAGAATGTCGACAGCGAAAAATCCACAAAGAGCACAAAAAAAAGCGGACACATTTCAGTTGCCCGTTATAGAAGACCTCCGCTTTTTAGGAAATAAAGAAGACGTGATTGTATGGCTAGGGCACGCTACATTCTTTATCCGTATCAACGGTATATCTATCGTTACAGATCCTGTATTTAAAAACGTAAGTTTTACAAAGCGCAAAAGCACGCTACCGTTTGATGAAAATCTTTTGAAGAACATAGATTACATATTAATAAGCCACGATCATCGAGACCACCTCGATAAAAGGAGCTTACGGCTGTTGGCGAAGAATAACCCGCAGGCAGAAATTCTTTCAGGTTTGAAAATGGATGACTGGTTTGATAAAATGCTATGCTCGCCCAAAATGCAGCTTGCCGGCTGGTACCAGCAGTATAAAACGGATATGTCTAAAGTTAAAATATATTTTTTACCGGCTAGACATTGGAGCAGTAGATATCTGGCAGACGCCAATAAACATCTTTGGGGAAGCTTCGTAATTCAGTCTGGAGAAACTACTATATATTTTAGTGGGGATACAGGATACGATAGTCATCTAAAAGAAATCGGATCACTCTTTGGTGAAATAGATATCTGTATTATCGGTATAGGGGCCTACCAGCCGGTATGGTTTATGTCTCCTAACCACGTGTCTCCTATGGATGCTATAAAAGCTTCAAACGAAATGCGCGCAAAAAAAATTATTCCTATGCACTATGGGACATTTGATTTAAGCGATGAACCGCTTGGAGAACCAATTGAAATTTTAAAGGAGGAAAAGCTAAAAGGAATATTGGAAGCGGAATTGATCGATTTGAAAGTTGGAGAAAATTATTACTTCGGGTCCAGAGGATAAGTGTATGTAAATATTTTAGAAAAAGCAGCCAGTGGAAATGTTTAAGATTTTTGGACCATGATGATGCTTCCCGCAGAAAAGCCCACCCCCCCAGCTACATAACTACGGCGGTCAACCGCCGATGAGAGGCTGCCCCACCTAAAATGCACGGGAAAATTCCATATACAGGCGAATCTGAAAAAAAAAATCATGCATTGTGCATTTTTGTGCGCTTTATATAATTTTTTTTGTAGATTCACAGATGATAAGTAGACTTATAGTGCCAGACGATGTGTTTTATGTCGTTTGTATGCTGTTCTATAGCAGATCATAGTCTACCACAAGATAGCTAACCAGAAGTCTAAGCCTACGCCCGAGGGAGTTTCATGAATGGATGATGACGTTTAGACATTCAAATATATAATCGATGTATACTATGTACAGAATACTACAGTGTATGTTTTCGGCGCTGGTCTGTTTTGGGCTTAATAGCTCGTTATGCGCGCAGGAAAACTTAACCGATCTGACAGCTTATCCTTTTCCTTCCGAACTGGGCG
Organism: Sphingobacterium allocomposti; assembly: GCF_008124885.1. Taxonomy (GTDB): domain Bacteria; phylum Bacteroidota; class Bacteroidia; order Sphingobacteriales; family Sphingobacteriaceae; genus Sphingobacterium; species Sphingobacterium allocomposti. Next base: position 27,215 of record NZ_VNHX01000028.1, on the reverse strand, counting down.
CAGCCTCCACAGGTAACCGTATCGTTGTTGCTATCAACAAACAGGGAGCCCGTAATCTGTACGTGGCTGAAGGGCCCTTATTTTCCCTGCGGAAATTGACAGATTACGAGGACGATCTGGGCGATGAAATCACCAGCGTCAGGCTCTCTGCGGACGGCCGCTGGGTCGTATACGTCAAGGGCGGAGACCACGGAGGGCCAAATTCAAGCACGCCGCGGAATCCGGCGTCCCTGCCGGGAGGCACCAAAGTGCAGCTGTGGAGCGTGCCATTCGAAGGGGGCGAACCACGGCTGTTATCGGATGGGGACGACCCTGTTATAGCGCCTTCGGGCGATCGCGTGGCATTTGTACGACAGGGGCAGGTGTGGATAGCGCCAATCGACGGATCCGGAAAGGCAGAGCAGCTGTTTTACGCGCGCGGACGCAGCAGCTCCATGCAGTGGTCGCCCGATGGCCGGTACATGGCCTTTGTGTCGTCGCGTGGAGCACATGCCCTCGTGGGGGTATACCGCGGACAGGATAGGCCCATCGCGTGGATGGCCCCCGGGTATGCCAGGGATAGCTCGCCACGCTGGTCGCCGGACGGTAGCCGTATAGCCTTTGTCCGTCAGGATGCATATGGCGGCGCTCCGGACTCGCTGTTGGCGGCAGGACGTCATCCCTGGGCTATATGGACGGCCGATGTCTCTACAGGCGAGGGCCGGTTGCTTTGGCAGTCGGCCGACACCCCCGAGGATAATGTGCCAACGACACACGGCGGCACGAACCTGCGGTGGACAGCCAAAAATCGCATCGTGTTTCTGTCCTATCAGGACGGCTGGCCTCACCTTTACAGTATTGCAGATAGCGGAGGCGAACCGCTGCTCCTCACTCCGGGAAAATTCATGGTGGAGCATGTCTCGGTTTCGCCGGACGGAGCCTCGCTGCTGGGAAGTGCCAACACAGGGCCCGACGACGACGACATCGACCGCCGTCATCTTATCCGCGTTTCGGTCGATAAAGCAGATATGAAGGTGCTAACCCCCGGCGTGGGAATCGAAACATTTCCAGTGGTAACGGGCGATGGGAAACACCTTGTATTTCTCAGCGCGACGGCGACGCGCCCGACACTGGCAGCGGTACTCCCATGGCCGCGGGCCGCGGGAAATCCTTTGCTGCTTGGCGAAGAACTGATTCCTGAACCACTTCGTAAGGCTGACCTGGTAACACCCTCCCGTGTCGAATTTAAAGCGGCTGACGGCAACACCGTTTATGGGCAGCTATTTGAGCCCAAGGGGAATGCCAAGACGAAGAGGCCGGCGGTCGTATTTATCCATGGCGGGCCGCAGCGGCAGATGCTATTGGGCTGGCATTACGGCGATTACTATGCAAATGCCTATGCTCTTAACCAATATCTGGTAAGTAAGGGATTTGTAGTGCTGTCGGTCAACTACCGGCTGGGCATAGGTTACGGATATGATTTCCATAAGCCGCTGTTTGCGGGGCAGTACGGTGCATCTGAATACCAGGATATTAAGGCCGCAGGCGAATGGCTGTCGGCACTTCCACAGGTAGATGCCGATCGGATAGGTGTGTTCGGAGGGTCGTACGGCGGATTTCTGACGGCGCTGGCGTTGGGTAAAGATTCAGATTTGTTTGCCGCGGGAGTCGATATCCATGGCGTCCATAATTTTATGGGCAGAGTCTCTATGTCGGATGCAGAGCCGGCTCCCGATGCACACAAGGCAATGGAACAGGCCCGCCTCTCATCTCCCGTATCGTATGTCGATACATGGAAATCGCCGGTGCTTTTTATTCATGGCGACGACGATGCCAATGTAGATTTTGAACAGACTATCGATTTGCTGAACCGCGTCAAGAAAAAAGGAATTCCATTCGAGTCGCTGATGATCCCGGATGAAACGCACCATTGGATGAAATATGAAAATCAGGTCCGCGTAGGGCAGGCTACAGCCGATTTTTTAGAGAAATACCTGATCCGGTAGACAGGAAAGAAAATAGCAGTATAACATAAATAGAAGACATTGGAAACAGCAATTATTTTGACGACAGGTTTGTTGGACACAGGCGATGCAAAGACGGCCCACGGTTTGATTAGAACGAGTGAACGCTATCGTATTGTAGGTGTCGTTGACGATCGGCATGCGGGTCGTGATGCAGGTCAGGTAATCGATGGCGCCCCGCGTAATATACCGGTGGTGGCAACCATAGAAGAGGCCATGGCTTTCAGGCCAGCATGGTGTATAGTGGGCGTTGCGACAATGGGTGGGAAGTTTCCCGACCGGATGTTGGCAGATGTCCGTATAGCGTTGGCAAATGGGATTTCTATAGTGAATGGCTTACATGATTGTTTGAGCGACCGCCCCGAAATGGTCTTATTGGCCCAAGAGAATAAGGCGAAGTTAGTAGACATCCGCAAGCCTAAAGGTTTCAGCGAATTGCATTTTTGGTCAGGAGAGGTGCTAAATATCGATACGCCTGTGTTGGCGGTGATAGGAACAGATTGTGCGTTGGGGAAACGGACTGCTTGTAAAATGCTGACAAGCTTAGCAGCAGAGGCCGGTATCCGGGCAGAAATGATTTATACCGGCCAGACCGGCTGGCTCCAAGGCGGGAGATACGGATTTATATTTGACTCTACGCTCAATGATTTTGTCTCGGGCGAGTTGGAGCATGCCATTTTGCAGTGTGTGCGTGAGCAAAATCCAGATCTGATACTCCTGGAAGGGCAATCTGCCCTTCGTAATCCAAGCGGACCTGCTGGTGCGGAGCTGATCCGATCGGGAGCTGCTAAGCAGGTTGTATTGGTTCATGCACCGAAACGCAAGCATTATGAACACACGCCCGAATGGGGCGAGATACCGTCTGTCACTTCCGAAATTGAGCTGATTGCAGCCTACGGCGCAAAAGTTGTTGCTATTGCCATTAATACGGAGGGGTGTTCATATGACGAGGCGAACGTATTTCAACGTGAATATCAGCAGCAATTCGGAATTCCGGTTAGCTTGCCTTTGTCGGATGGTTGCAGACCTATACTTCCTGTGCTGAAGCGGTTGGTCGGGAAGGAAGATTTGAGATGAAAATAAAAGGAATAAATGCATATAAGAAGTCTTTGCCGCTAAAAAAGCCTTACACTATTGCGCGGACCGTTGTATCGAGTGTAGAGATCGTCTTTCTTGAAATTGTTTTGGAGAACGGGATGGTCGGGCTTGGTTCATCGAGCACCGATGAAGACGTGGTAGGAGAAAATGCCGACCACACGCTGGCGGACCTAACACAGGACGGAGCGGCACTGTTGGTAGGGAAGAATATTCAAAGTTTTTTTGGGCTGATCCAGGAAGCCCGCCGGCGCTATCCTTTACATCCGGGAACACAAGCTGCCATCGATCTGGCCTTGCATGACGCTTTTGGTAAGTGGGCAGGCGTCGCCGTGGTCGATTTCTATGGAAGGCATCACACGGAGCTCCCCACGTCGGTAACGATAGGTATTAAAGGTGTCGCCGAAACCCTGTCGGAAGCTAAGGGGTACAAAGAACTCGGATTTAAGGTGCTGAAGGTGAAAACCGGACTTGATGTCGCCGAAGATGTGGAACGCATATATAAATTGCGGGAGACATTCGGTACACATTTCATTATCCGCGTGGATGCCAATACCGGATACGGCATTCCTGAGATTCTGGATTTCGCCGAACAGACGAAAACACTACATGTGGAATTGATTGAACAACCGCTTCCCCCGGGAAATGAAGATGCTATCCGTGCGCTTCCGGAGTCGATCCGCGGGAAACTTGCTGCAGACGAATCATTGAAGAACACGCGGTCAGCGATTGAACTCTGTGAAGGGCTGCCTTATGGAATCTTTAACATCAAACTGATGAAGTGTGGGGGGATCGCCGCTGCCCTGGAAATCGCGACGGTGGCCCGCCAGTTTGATGTCCGGTTGTTTTGGGGCTGCAACGACGAAAGTATTGCTAGCATAACTGGGGCATTGCATGCAGCATTCGCTTGTCCGCATACGCAATACATTGATTTGGACGGTAGTTTGGACCTTGCCGAAGACTTTGTGGAAGGTGGATTTATACTGAAAGAGGGAATGATGCGTTTACCCGAGGCTCCGGGTTTGGGATTACGTCACATAATGTAAACAATCTGGGCATGGAAGCAAAGGAGAATTTAAGACGTAGTGTAGGAGGCTTTTCAGCCGTCATGCTTGTTGTGAGCGCCGTTGTGGGTTCAGGGGTTTTCAAAAAAATAGTACCTATGGCCGACAGTCTGCACGACGATGTGTTGATCCTGGCCTGCTGGATAGTGGCGGGGCTGTTAAGTATGATCGGCGCCTTGTGTACAGCTGAACTTGCTGCCATGATGCCCGGGTCGGGTGGGGAATATGTCTATTTCAGAAAAATCTATGGGCATTTCTTCGCCTTTCTGTACGGTTGGGCCAGCCTGGTAGTCATGCGTTCTGCAACCATTGCGGCACTGGCATTCGTTTTTGCACAGTCGTTCTATGCGCTGCTTCCAGATGCTTTGATCACGGGTTGGGGGGTGCCAACACTTGTGGTAAAGATCTTTGCGTCGCTCCTGGTTGTGGTTCTCAGCCTGATCAATCTCCGTGGCCTATCGCTGGGAGCCTCGCTTAGCCGTGTGTTCATCATCGGTATTATCGCGGCGATGTTCATTTTTATTGGTTATGCCTATCTTGTATACGATGCGGAGACAACGACTGCAACAGTTGTCACAGGGTCAACACCGCCAGCTGCGGGCGGGGGATCCGGATGGTTGACAGCTTTGTTCGGAGCGTCATTGGCCGCGTTTTGGGGGTATGAAGGCTGGAACAACGTCGCTTACATCGGCGAGGAAGTTAAACATCCACAGAGAAATATTCCGATTGCATTGATTGTAGGGACAGGTATTGTTATCGTTCTGTATTTGTTGATGCACCTCGCTTATCTGCGTATTATGCCGGTTGAATCCTATGCCGCGATGATGGAAACTCCCGAGAAGATAGCGGCAGTCGAAGCCGCATCCGTCATGAGCGGACCTGTCGGAGGCACTATATTATCAGTACTTATCCTTTGCAGCACCTTTAATTGTACAAATAGCACCATCTTACTGTCCTCAAGAATATTCTATGCACTGAGCAAAGACCGATTGTTTTTCGGTTTTGCCTCCAAAGTGCATCCGCGCTTCCATACTCCTGCAAATGCCATCCTGCTACAATGTGCCTGGTCCTGCCTCATGATCTGGATGGGATCCTTTGATCAATTAACCGATCTACTGGTTTTTGCGGCCTTTATATTTTATGGCGCGACAGCATGGGCTGTCATCGTGATGCGCCGGAAAGCCCCAGGTATGGAACGTCCGTACCGGACACTGGGTTATCCAGTGTTGCCTGCTGTTTTCCTAATTTTTTGTTTCGCCCTGGTTGTCATCACCATTGCTGGAAACCCGCTGCGCTCCCTTATGGGAGTAGGACTTATTGCTTCGGGCATTCCTTTGTATTATCACTTTATAAAAAAATGATTAAATCATGAGTTCTTTAAGTCGTTTTGCTCTCGTCTTCCTGATGTCTGTCTCTGTGGTTTTTGCGCAGCAGCCCACCGTTCCACCGGGACTGGATGGATATGTTCATCGGGTTTTGAAAGAATTTAATGTTCCGGGTATCGGTCTCGGGATCGTGAAGGACGGCAAAGTGGTCCTTGCGAAAGGCTATGGCGTGAAGAAGCTGGGCGATCCAGATCCGGTAGACGAACACACGCTCTTCAATATTGCTTCCAACAGCAAGGCGTTTACCGGTACGGCGCTGGCCATGTTGGTGGAAGAGGGGAAGCTGGACTGGGACGATCCGGTAATTAAATACCTGCCTTATCTTGAGTTTGCTGACGAATATGTAACCCGGCATTTAACTGTCCGCGACCTTTTGGTTCACCACAGCGGACTACCCGCTTATGCGAACGACTTCCTGCTGTTTCCTCCATCAACGTTTACACGGAAGGAACTGTTGCAGAAACTCAAAGATGTTCCGCTGAAGCACGACTTCCGCTCGATCTACGCATATGATAATATTTTATATGTAGCGGCGGGCGAAGTGGTAGAGGCAGTGTCCGGAATAGCTTGGGAAGATTTTATAAAAACGCGGATTTTCGACCGGGTTGGAATGAATAGATCGATTTCCCGATACAGCGCACTGAAGGATCAGAAAAACGTGGCCTATGCGCATGTTTACCGCGACGGGAAGCTTGAGGTGCGCGAAAGGTTTTTCGAGACCAATATAGGTGATAACGGAAATCCGGCCGGAGGAATCGCTTCTTCGGCGGCAGATATGTCCCGTTGGCTGATTACACAGCTGGACTCGGGGCGAACGCCCGACAACCGGCGAATCTTCACCGGGGCGGCAACCGAAGAGCTTTGGAAGATCGTACGCCCGATGCCCGTCAGCAAGGAGCCTGCGTGGCTCAAAGCGAATCAAAAGAACTTTTGGGGATATGGACTTGGCTTCCGTTCCTACGACTACAGAGGGGTGAAAGTTGTCGGGCACGGTGGACTGCTGACCGGCTTTGTGTCGCAGATAGCGATGATTCCCGAACATAATCTTGGAGTTGTAGTGCTTACCAATCAGCTTTCTTCAGGAGCCTATTGGTCTATTATCAACCATATCGTCGATCATTTCGTCGGTAATGAGCCGTTTGATTGGATAGCCGGCTATAAAAAGGAGTACGACAGCTCGCTAAGCCGGCAGCAGAAGGCGGGGAGAGAAGACAGCGCTGTCGTCGCAGATCCGTCGTGGAAAAGAACCGTGCCATTAACTGACTATGTCGGTGTATACAAGGATAAACTGGCCGGTCGTGCCATAATTACGCTGGTGGACGATACGGCGTTGCGGATCGACTTCCCGAAAGTCCCTCACTACAGCGGCCGGCTGCGTTATTTTCATGGCGATCAGTTTCGTCTTGTGTACGATAACACCGAACGTGGTGAGGGGCCTTTTCTAACATTTTTGTTCAATGCAGATAAATCTATTTACGAAGGCCGCTTTGTTACAGAGCGGGCAGATGAGCGGAATGAGTGGGCGGATATCGTGTTAAGGCCCGATAAGGACGCTATCTTGGACACCGCGATGCTGCAAAAACGCATTGCCAAGCTTTTTGCGCAATATCCGAAAGGCCGCTTTGCCTATGCGATGGTAGATATGCAGACCGGCGAGCAGCTGCTGCACCGTGCAACCGAAACGTTTCATGCGGCCAGCACGATGAAGACTCCCGTGATGATCGAGGTCTTCCGGCAGGCCGCCGCCGGGAAGTTCCGTCTAACAGACTCGATTACGGTGTATAACGAGTTCCGTAGTATCGTCGACAACAGCACATACGCCTTGCCGGTCGATACCGATAGCGAAGGCGATCTGTATGCCCGCATCGGAACCAAACTCACCTGGTACGATCTGGTATACCGCATGATAACCGAGAGCAGCAATCTGGCAACAAATATTCTTATCGACAGGGTGGGCGCCAAGAATATCATGAAAACCATGAAGTCCCTCGGATTGAAGGATATTCAGGTGCTTCGGGGGGTGGAAGATACCAAAGCCTTTGAGAAAGGGTTGAACAACACGACGACCGCGTATGACCTGATGCTGCTTTTCAAACAGCTAGCGGAAGGTAAGGCCGTGAGCCCGGCTTCCAGCGAAGCAATGATCGCTATCCTTAAAGATCAGCATTTCCGGTCGATGATCCCCGCACGTCTGCCGAAGGATGTCCGCGTTGCGCACAAAACGGGATCCATAGCCGGCATACGCCATGATTCCGGTATCGTTTATCTGCCCGATGGCCGTGCATATGTGTTGGTGTTGCTTTCGGGAGAATTGGAAGATTCCGACGCGCGTGATGCTCTTGCGGCAATGTCTCGTGTTTTTTACGATTATATGCGTGGTAAAAATGAATAATTTCCTTCTTTTTGCAGGGTGTTGTGGTTTTTGTTAAGTTTTTAGAGTTATTTTTTGTGTATTTTATCGTGTTTTTAGATTTTGTTGTTTAAAAAACGCAAAAACACTTTTAATTTTTGTATTTATTTGTTATTTATGTAAAAGAAAATGCAATCTAACCGGTATTAATTAAGCTAAATAAAAGAGTATGGTAAAAAAAATTAGATGGAGTCAGGCTGGCACATTTGTCATGTTCCTGTTTTTGCTCATACAGGAAGTGTCTGCTCAGCAGCGAAAGGTAGGCGGTGTGGTGTCGAAAGAGGGTGGAGAGCCTATTCCCGGAGTAACGGTCACGGTAGCGGGAACATCGAGCAGTGTTCAGACCGATGATAATGGTCTTTATACAATTGATGTGCCGGGGGCAGATGCCGTATTGGTATTCCGGTATGTCGGAATGGACACCAGAGAGATACGTGTTGGCAATTCGGCTTCTCTCAACGTGGTCCTGTCGCCCGAGTCGTCTGCGCTTGAAGAAGTAGCTGTAACTGCTTTCGGGATCAAACGCGAGGAGCGTTCCCTGGGCTATACCGCACAGTCGGTTTCTGCCGAGGAACTCACGGTCAATAAGCAGTCTAATATGGTGAACGCGTTGCAGGGTAAAGTCGCCGGTGTACAGGTACGTAACACAGGAGGAGCGCCCGGCTCCGGAGCGAAAATTCAGATCCGCGGAGTGAACTCCTTGGATCCGGATCGCGATAATGCCCCCTTGTTCGTTATCGACGGTGTGATCATGGACAACAGCACGTCGACACAGGGAGGTGCTGAGGGCAGAGGTATGAGTAACCGCGGCGTGGACATCAACCCGGACGACATTGAGTCGATGAACATCCTGCGCGGCGGTGCAGCGACAGCGCTCTATGGTCTTCGGGGGTCGAACGGCGTGGTGGTCATTACCACGAAAAGCGGAAAAAGCGGCGCGTTGAGAATCAACTACCAAGGTTCGGCAGGCTTGGACGAAGTGAATAAATTCCCCAAACTACAGGATACCTATACGCAAGGCTGGAATAACATCTACAATACCAACGAATTCTGGCCGGCCTTTGGACCAACAGTAGAGGAAGCCCGTAAAATAGATCCGACCCATCCGGCGAAGCTGTATAATTATCTGGAAGATGCTTTCGACACGGGCAACCAGTTCAAAAATACGCTGAGCCTATCTGGCGGATCGGACATGATGACGTACTACTCTTCGTTCTCCCAGTTTAAGCAAAATGGCGTCATGCCGTTTTCGGATTTCAGCAACATACAGGCCCGGCTGAACACGAAGGTAAAGGCCAGCGAGAAGTTTAATGTTTCGACCAACATGAGTATTAACAATAGCGGCGGTAGTCGCGGAAACGCCGGGCTATACAACGAGCAGCTCGCTTATTGGGTGCCGCGCTGGGATGTGCGCAACTATAAAAAAGAAGACGGCACGCTGTTTATGGCCTTCCCCGGCCTGTCTGAGAACCCGATCTACGTCGCCGAGACAAACCGCTTTAATGACGACGTCCTGCGCTTTATCGGAAATACCACCCTGAATTATAAGCCTACGGGATGGTTAGATCTCGTATACACATTCGGACTGGATACTTATCGGGATAACCGTCAGGCCACGGCCGTCGGCTATAGGGGGCTCGAGGGCGAAATCCTGGTGCCGGTTAATGGCGCCAATGGTGCTGATGGACGCGGCTTTTATAATGTCTATGATGAGAAGTACCGTACCTTCAACAGTACGTTCATGGCCAACTTCTCCCATCAGCTGTCGGCAGATTTTCACGGAGCGTTACGTTTGGGGAATGAACTGTTTGACCGCCGGATCTACCGCTCCGCGACCGAAGGCTGGGACCTGACAGTGCCCGACTGGTTTCATATGGCAAACGTGAAAGGCATTGCCGCAGACACCTATAGGCAGGAATATCGGCTGATGGGAACATTTGCCGATGCGACGCTCGCTTTCCGGGAATATTTATACCTGAATGCAACACTCCGGAACGATATTACCTCATCGCTGGATAGTCCGAACAACTCTTTTTTCTATCCATCGGTAAGCTTGAGTTATGTGGCCTCCGACCACATACGATTACCCGAGGTCATCAACCACGCGCGTCTGCGGTTGTCGTATGCACAGATCGGTAAAGATGCGCTTCCCTATGCAACGAGCAACGGCTACACAGGCTACACCAGTTTGCCCACAGGGTATACGGGCTTTACCCGGGGCGGACTGCTGGGGAATCCCGAGCTGAGACCAGAGTTTACCAATACGTACGAGGTGGGCTTGGTAATGAATTTCTTTAACAGCCGGTTGCGTTTTGACGGAAACTATTATCACTCTACCTCGATCGACCAGATTATGCAGGCCCCGATATCCACCGCCACCGGGTTTGCCCGGGCGTCCATCAACGTAGGGAATATCCGTAACAGCGGGGTAGAAATGACCCTCGGTGCCACGCCCGTCAAAACCGGCAGTTTTACATGGGATACCGAATTTAATCTTTCGGCCAACCGGAACAAGGTTCTGTCGCTGTCAGATCAGGCGGGCGGCGAAGGCGGAGAACTGGTCGTAGCTTCCGAATTCGGCTACCTGAGCTCAAATGTGGAAATGCGCGTTGTTCCGGGAGAAGCCTATGGTATTTTATATGGCCGCGCGCATCAACGCTACTACACGCCGGAAGAAATGGCGGCCGGACTGCATCAGGGAAAAACCATCGATGAAAGCCGTCCGATCCTGATCGGGGCAGACGGGTTCCCGGTATTGACAGCGGTATCCGATAAAAAACAGCTGGGCAATGTGTTTCCGAAGTTCATCGGCGGATGGTACAATAGTTTTAAATACAAGAATCTGGCAGTAGCGGTGCTCGTTGACGGACAGTTCGGGCAAAAATATTATAACCAGATGGATAACTTCCTCTCGGCTTTCGGTATGGCCGATTATACATTGAATAGAAACGATTACATGGTATTCGAAGGCGTACTCGCCGATGGTACACCCAATACGCAGGAAGTTTGGCTTGGACAGGGCGTGGATCCTAAAACAGGGCGTAACTATGGCAACGGCTACTATCGGAACTACCATCGCGGAAACTCCGAGTTTTTTGTGCAGGATGCCAGCTGGGTCAAGTTGCGGTCCGTCTCGGTGAATTACAATTTCCCTTCCAAATGGTTCAGCAGCAAGGTTATCAAGAATGCTTCCGTGAGCTTAACGGGAAACAACCTGTTGGTGTTTACCAATTATAATGGGTATGATCCAGAGAGCTCGACCACCAATAGCGGTTCGAACGCGGAGGGCTTTGCCGGCATGACCTACCCGGCATTACGGAGCTATTTGTTTACATTGAATCTTGGATTTTAACACGAGGAAAGGATCATGAAAATCAAAAATATGAAACCATCAAAAACGTTAAGCATAGCTATCCTGGCGTTGGCTCTATCCGTACAAAGCTGCAGCGATTATTTTGATGTAGGAAACAACCCCAACCTAGTTACGGCGCCGAGCGTGAACTCCCTGTTAGGATCGGTGACGCACCGGGTAGGCCTCAATGCACAGCGCTATGGCAGTGCGGTAAGCAGCTATGTGCAGTATACAGCGAGTCCGACATCGGGATCCGAAACAGACACCTACCAGATTACAGACCTGTCCACCTCTTGGTCGCAGGCCTATTACGGCATGTCGGACGCCTATGATATGGTGAGCGCGGCCGAGGAGTCCGGCGCGACACTGCATGTCGGGGTGGGCAAGCTGTTGATAGCCTACCAGCTTGGTTTGGTGGCCGATACATGGGGCACGGTTCCGTACACCGAAGCTTTCAACAAGGTCGATACCTTCACGCCGGTATATGATTCAGAGGAACAGGTGCAGGAGACGATCGGGCAGCTGATAGACGAGGCTATTGTGGCATTGGGGGCCACCGATGCTACCATTGCGCTGGATGAAAATCTGGATGTCATTCACCATGGTGATGTAGACGCTTGGCTGCGTACTGCCCATGGTCTAAAGGCGCGTTACCTAAATAAGTTTACGAAGAAGCCGACGTACGATCCGCAGGCGGTGCTCAACGCATTGGACAACGCCTATGAATCGTCCGCGGACGACATGAAGATGGGCGTGTTTACGGGGAATAATCCCTGGGCTACCATCGCTACCAACAATCTCGGCGGCACCTTGGGTGGCTGGTTGTCTACTAATTTTATCAACCATCTGAATGGACACACATATGGAATCGTCGATCCCCGTATAAGCCGCATTACCGATGCGACGGTGCACGGCAACTATGTAGGTACGCCCAATGGTGGCGGTAATCAGGGGAACGCCGCTAATACAATCCACGACGAGTGCTACATTTCGACCAACAGTCCGCTGACCGGCAATACATCGCCGATCTTCATCATGACCTATGCGGAGCTCAAATTTGTCGAAGCTGAAGCAGCCCTGCGCGGCGGCTTTGCGGCACGCGCCTATGCGGCTTACCTTGATGGCATCCAGGCAAGCATGAATATGCTTGGCGTGCCGGCGGCCGAGGCAGAAGCATATATCAAAGAGCCCACCGTGGGCGTCGGAGCTAATAGTCTGACCCTCGACCTGATTTTCAAAGAAAAGTATGTGGTAACCTACCTCAACTACGAAGCCTGGAATGATGCGCGTAGGCATGACTACGCCTATGAAGGGTTTACGATGCCAATAGGAGCGGTATTGTCCAACTTTATCCGACGCATAGCTATTCCAAATGTAGAACTCGTAAACAATGGAGGAAACATCCCCGGACAGGAGCCGCTGGATACGCCTCTATGGTGGGATAAGCCTTAATGTATGCTATCATGAAAGAAAAGCGAACCGTATGCTGTGTGATGCTTTTGATGGGGGTGGTGCTAAGCTTTGCCCAGCCGGCTGACCGGCTGGCTGCCATCAAAAGCACCATCCCGATGATTGACAGCGCCTACCGGACATTTGCCGGGCAGCGGCACTCACCCGGTCTGGCCTACGCCCTGGTGTGCGATGGCAATATATTGCATATCGGTACACTCGGATATGCAGATGTTGATAAAAAAATACCTGTCACCGAAAAGTCGGTATTTCGTATGGCATCCATGACAAAAAGCTTTGTTGCCGTAGCAATCCTGCAGCTGCGCGATGCCGGAAAGCTGAGGCTGGATGATCCGGTGTGGCAATACCTGCCGGCCTTCAGAAAACAGCCGCTTCCCACCGACGATGCGCCAACCATCACGATCCGCGATCTGTTAACACATACGTCGGGCCTGCCCGAGGACGATCCTTGGGGCGATCGGCTGTTAGATATGTCGACAGATACGTTTTATAAGCTGATGGAGGAAGGCTTTGCATTTTCCAATACGCCGGGCGTAGGCTACGAGTATAGTAATACTCCTTTTGCCATGCTCGGCGAAATCATCCGGCATGTCAGCGGTCAGTCTTTTGATCAATATATCAACGAGCATATTTTGCAGCCACTGAACATGCGCGACACCTATTGGGAATATACCGAGGTACCCGCGCCGCAGCTGGCTAAGGGATATCGCTGGCTGAATGGCGCACACGTCCCCGAAATCATGGTACGGCATGGTGTGTACGGCGCGATGGGAGGAATGCTATCCACGCTGGGCGACTTTGCGAAGTACATGGCATTTCATCAGCAGGCCTGGCCTGCCCGCAGTGGCAAGGATGTGCAGCCCCTCCGGCGGTCTTCCCTGCGCGAGATGCAGCGTCCGTGGGTGTTCAATACGTTGACAGCGCATAACGGAAATTTAACGGCTTTTGCGTACGGGTATGCGTTGAAATGGACCAGAGACGAGAATCAGGTGACAACAGTAGGACATACAGGCGGGCTGCCCGGTTTTGGAAGTAATTGGATTATCCTCCCGGAATACGGCTTTGGATTGGTGTGTTTCAGTAATACCACTTATTTCCCGGCTGCTGATATCAACACGAAGGTGGCGACAGAGATTGTGCGCCGTGCGGGCTTATCTCCTTGGAAAAAAGAGGTTTCGGAAGTGTTGGAGCAGCGGAGACAGACGCTATTGCGTTACTTGCCAGACTGGCAGGAAGCCGAAGAAAACAAAGCGGATTTTTCCGATAATTTCTTTCAGGACAACGTACCCTCGGTGTTGAGAGCTAAATCAAAAGCGGTTTTTGACGAAATTGGCGCCGTCGTGAAGGTGCACGATATCGTCGCAATCAACAATCTGCGGGGCACCTTCCTGATTGAAGGCGAGCGGGGACGGGTAGAGGTTTTCTTTGCTTTGTCTCCAGAACCCCGGCCGCGGATCCAGCAGCTTTCCTTCAAGCCCGTCTCTGACTAGCACTGATATGTGCATATGTAGTTACTATCAGATTTGAAATAAATGGTGTTAGGCAGACATGCGATAAAAACTGTTAGACTTTTACATGTAGACGATAAGTGGGCTTTTCTAGCGCTTTTAGACTCGACACTGGGTTGTGCTATTGGGTATAGCTTCGAGGGGTCAGGCTTGATAATATTACTCGTTTAGCTTGTTTGTTTCTCACCTTTCCTGCCAATAGCCCAGTAAAGTATCCATCCTATGAGGTTACCTAGCACAATGATCAGTACCCACAGGGAGCGTTGATAGGTATTGAGGTTTTGAGTGGTGATACAAACGTTTGGAGCGGTTAATAGAAGAGTCGTCATTTATGCCCTCGGTATAAAATTAGTGAATTATTTCTTCCCATTCAAAAGATAATTCTACGCCCTTCTTTCAAGCGTCAGGGTTGTATCACTACTCTTAATAAAATCAGGTTTCATAGTTTCTGGGCATAAGCTGCGAACGACGACAACAAATAAGGCCACCCTTGCGCCGAAGCCATTGCATCCCTATATTGTTCAGCGTTCTCCCCATGACTGGAAAACTGTTCGTGTATGAGATGGATGCAAGTCCGGTTTTCGGAAATTTCCTCAAATCGGATATGTACAACACTGGCCTTGTCGGCATCAGGTTCGGGATTCCGCTCAGGCGTGAGCTGCCATTTCATCGACAGACTCCGACCTGTATCGACAGTTAATACCGTGCCCCAATCACAACGGAACCCATTAGGACCAATTTCGCTGCACAGTCCGTTTGGAACAGGATCTATGCTTAATTCGACCAACTTTTCGTTCGACCACGTATATTCTTTTGGCCACCAATGGGTTAGTCTATTAATAAAGAAATCAAATGCCTTTTCACGCGGAACCGATATTTCTATGTTTGTTGTCAGTGAATCCATAGCTTTTTTCTTATTGATGTTTTTTTAATTTCTTAACAATTTATACGGACAATCAACGAAATATACGACGTTTTATCTACCATAGGCTCCGGTATTCACTTATAGCTCGTTTATCCGCAATCGACTGTACCGTTGTAAAGAATCCATTAGCTTCCACAATTAAAATGCCACACACCACCTGATGATGGAGGAAACAACGTATGCTAGTGCATAAAAGAAATCAGGCAACACCCCTGGAACCGTTCGTAAAAGTCGACTTTTTCTAGATACCGTTGGTATCCGTTTGCCCGTAATAATGTTTTGTTGCTGTGTACCGCTCAAAAAGCTGTCGTGTCGGATCCCGGGATGCGGTTACCGATAACGAGTTGCAGCGTTCGTTTTAAGGTTTAGACAATTTGTTCCCTAGCCTCTACATTACGAGTACATTTCTTGTCCTATGATAAGCTACCTAAAGACACTGCACTGTTATATTTGCCGTATAAGAAACGTTCGGCTATACTCATAATTTATCTAAAACAGAACTATATGGACCAAAAATTTGAGGCAGGAATCAATATCGCTATTAAAATACCTAAATGCAAATACGACAAGACTGTTGCTTTTTACAGGGATATATTGAAGCTTGACGTTTCGGAAAAACCTATCAACAATCCTACCGTGTCCAGGACGCATGAGGTCAAATTCGGTAATAATGTTATTTGGCTTGACTGTGTCGATAATTACACTCATTCGGAAACCTGGTTGCAGCTGACGGTGCCAAACGTGTCGGACGCCACAAGTTATTTGTTGTCTAACGGTATCGACATATGCGATGAATTGGAGGAGTTGCCGGAAAATATGCACTGGATTCAAGACCCCGCAGGTACAGTTTTTAACCTGCAACAGCGTGATGTTGAGAAGTAATCTTTATGGCCCAAAACGGATAGCAGTGTTAAAAACGGATAGCAGTGTTAAAAGATACAGTCATAGGTAGAAATTAGCTCGGCTTTACCCAGCGCATTATAAATTCCATTTCCTGTGTCCGTTCATCCCATGTTTCTGCGGCAATTTCAAAGCCTTTAGCTTGGTAGAACGACACGCTCTTCTTGTTCTTCTGATAAACGTTCAGGGTCAATTCCGAACGAAGTTCTCTGGCGTAATCCAACAAGATTGTCCCGATTCCTTTGCCTTGCTGTTCGCTTCGCACAAAGAAGGCCGCTATATGATTTTTAATCAACGCCACAAAGCCATCAATACGGCCCGCTACTTCGGCAACATAGATCTCCGCATTCGGAAGATAGTCCGCTTTCATCAAGGTTTTGTTTTCCACCCAATATTTCTTGGGGATGAAATCGTGTGCTTTTATGGAGACATCAAGCCATATAGCGACCAGCTCGTCTATGTCGCCGTTGCTCATCGTCCGAACAACTATGTTTTCCTTCAACATCTTTACTGAATCACTGTTTTTATTCATCGCCACTCCTTTGAAGCAGGTAAATATAATATTTTGGGAGAGGTTTCAAGCAAGGCTTGCTATAGGTAAACAGCCGTTCTAATAGAAACGGAACATCCTGAGATATCTCGTGATGATAGTTAAGCTATAATAAGTAAAGGAAGTCTTCTCATGTTGTGATCATTAGTTTTGACATTTATTGCCAGGTCTGTCTTTCCACGCCAAGATCTTTCTGGTTCTGGATTGGTTTAAGTGTTCGGAAGGTCAGGTTGATCCTCGGCAGCAGCTGCTTTGCGGACTTCGGGATCTGATGCTCCCAGAATGTGTTCGTGGTTCCCGAGATTAGGAGCAACGCTCCATGATGTAGCAGGATTTCCAGCTGTGGAACCTCTTTTTTAATTTTATGACGAAACCGAAATGGCCGTGTCTGTCCGAAAGTAACGGAAGCGATACTCGGGTTTTTACCCGTACGGTGTTCGTTGTCGGAATGCCAGGCCACGCTGTCGCTGCCATTCCGGTATAGATTCAGGAGGACGGCATTGAACGCAATACCCGTTTCTTCCTCTACCTTTTCCCGCAAGCTGGTCAGTTCCGGCGTCCAGGGGAGCGCATCTTCTCCGGCCAGGCCTTGCTCGCCGTACCAGGCGATCATGCGGGGCGCAGTAACAATCTTGTCGTACATTGGCATCTGGTACTGCTGCCATGGCGTGGCATGCAGCAACGTCGTGTAATAATGATCAGCCTCTTCTTTCGGGACGAAGCCTTCGTACAGCATCAGATTCATATCCGGGAGATCAAACGTCCTTCTTTCAGAACCGCCCCTGGTAAACATTTCCGTATCGTCAAATAGTGCCATGTCCAATATTAATGGATAACCGTGCCGGATGAGTCCGTGCCTGTTATAGAACGTCGTCAGCGCTATTCTAGTTTTTGTGCGGGGACACCGTAACCGCTCAAGACCAAAGTCATGTTCTTTGGATGGGATCTGAAACTTCGCCGGCACACTTTGCCGCGGTTGCCTCGTTTCAAATTTTAAGAGGAATACCGTGTGTGGCACGAAACCAAACTTGCCAAGCAGCGTTCAAATACCGTACTATTAACAGCGTCATGAAAAGGAAGGATGGAAAAGATACGATGCCCCGGCGGATTTCGCCCATGCTGTGCACGTTAATGAAAGAGGTGCCCGGCTGGGAAGGCTATCTTTATGAGATCAAATGGGACGGGTACCGGATCATCGCTTACAAAGACGGCCCGAAAGTACGGATGGATTCCCGGGGAGGCCTTAACTATACCTCGAAATATCCTCCGGTGGCAGAAGCGCTGCAGGCATTGAAGCATGATGTTGTGCTCGATGGCGAAGTGGTAGTGCTCAACGACCGCGGCCAGCCCGATTTTGATGCCCTGCAAAAGTACAACGGCCATAATACGCCGATCTATTACTATGTCTTCGATCTCCTCTGGCTGGACGGCAACGACCTGAGGGGGATGCCCCTTCATGCGCGCAAGGAGCTGCTTCAGATGCTTTTAAAGGAAAATGAGGTGCTGCACTTTAGCGACAGCTTCGACAACGGGCACGCCCTATACGGGGAGGTCCTGAAGCTCAATCTCGAAGGTGTCGTCGGTAAGCGCAGGGACAGCCTTTACGTGGAGGGTAGCCGCACGGAAGATTGGATCAAGGTGCCGACGCGGAAGCGGCAGGAATTCGTGATCGGAGGCTGGGCCGAGTCAGACAAGTCGCGCGCGTTCAAAAGCCTGCTGTTCGGAGCATACAAAGAGGGAAAGCTGGAATGGATCGGGCGTTCGGGCGGTGGCTATAAGGAGAAGGAAATGCCCGCGATCCTTCAAAAGCTGAAGGCGCTTGAAACCGCGCAGTCGCCGTTCGTCAACAAGGTGCTGGATACTAAAGGAGCTGTCACCCACTGGGTGCAGCCAACACTCGTGGCCAACTTTGAATTTGCCACGTGGACCAAGTCCGGCCGCATACGGAAGCCGGCAACCTTTTTAGGGTTTCGCTACGATAAAGACCCGAAGGAGGTGGTCCGCGAAGTACCGGAGGACGAGCGGCAGCCACTTGATGAGATCAAGACAGCTACAAAGCCACGAAGAAAGCAAAATAAGAATTGTTCAACTTAATTTTTACGATTATGCCATGGTCAAAAGGAGACTATCCGCCATCCTATAAAAACCAGCCCAAAGCCATCAGGGAGAAAGCTGTCGAGATTGCCAATGAAGTATTGAAGGATGGCGCCGAAGAAGGCGTTGCCATCGCGACGGGCCTTAAACGCGCAAGGGAATTTTTTCAGAAAGAGAAAGAAAAGAAGAACGATAAGAAAAAAGGCTGATAGCGGTAAAAACTAACAGACAGCGTTAGCGAGGAATTTGGCCGCGCTTCCCCTCCGTACAGCCTAAATGGCAAAGGCGGTCATACCGTGCGATATACCGACATAAAAAAAACGTAAAGAATGAAAAGTAAGGTTTCCATATTTTGGTTTCGTAGAGATCTGCGGTTGGAAGACAATGTCGGATTGTATCACGCGCTTTCTTCTGCATACCCTGTTTTACCGGTGTTCATATTCGACGAAAATATTCTGGGAGAACTGGAAGAAAAAAAGGATCGAAGGGTAGATTATTTCCACCAGGCACTTTCTTACGTAAATGATCAACTCAGACGTTCAAATGCGAGATTGAATACATTTTGCGGAACACCGCTGGCTGTGTTTGACATGCTTGCCGATCAGTATGCTATCCAGCAGGTCTTCTGCAATCGGGATTACGAGCCCTATGCCATTCAGCGTGATACGGAAATCTATCGTTTTTTTAAAGAGCGAGATATTCCTTTCAAGGCATTTAAAGATCAAGTGATTTTTGACAAAAACGAGGTCGTAAAAAATGACGGGGCACCTTATACGGTTTATACACCTTATTTCAGGAAATGGACAGAATTATTGACGTTGGAAAAATACTCGCCGTACCAGCCAAACTATGCTCGTT
This sequence comes from Sphingobacterium allocomposti, assembly GCF_008124885.1. Classification (GTDB taxonomy): domain Bacteria; phylum Bacteroidota; class Bacteroidia; order Sphingobacteriales; family Sphingobacteriaceae; genus Sphingobacterium; species Sphingobacterium allocomposti. The sequence continues at coordinate 7,601 of NZ_VNHX01000028.1, read as the reverse complement.
TTTTTCATCAGCATTTTAAACAGATCCATTCCCTACACGAAATAGGTTTTGAAAAAACGGAAATCCAATTCGGTCCTCCTGAATTGGATAATGACATCATCGACAACTATGGCAAATATAGAGATTACCCGGCAATGCAATGCACGACACAGCTAGGTATATCGTTGCGGTTTGGGACGATTAGCGTTCGGAAATGTGTGGATTTCGCTTTAAAGCACAGTCAGACCTGGCTGAAGGAACTGGTATGGCGCGAGTTTTTTATGCAGATCCTGTATCATTTTCCGAAAGTAGTAGACCAGTCATTCAAAACAAAGTACGACAATATAAGGTGGCGAAATAACGAGCAGGAATTTAGGCGCTGGTGTGAAGGAAAAACGGGCTACCCTATAGTTGACGCAGGGATGCGACAGTTGAACGAAACCGGTTTTATGCACAATCGCGTACGAATGATTGCAGCAAGTTTCTTATGTAAACATTTGCTGATAGACTGGCGTTGGGGCGAAGTGTATTTTGCGCAAAAACTAAACGACTATGATTTGGCCTCCAATAATGGAAACTGGCAGTGGGCGTCAGGCTCGGGTTGTGATTCTACACCATATTTCAGGGTGTTTAATCCCGAGCGGCAGATGGAGCGGTTTGACAAAGAGTTAGCCTACGTTAAAAAATGGCTACCCGAGCTTGGAACCGAGATTTACCCCGAACCGATTGTGGAACATGGCTTTGCGAGAGACAGGGCGTTGAGAGTGTATAGTGAAGCACTGAAAGAGAATATTTAAGAGCCCTCCAATTAACCGAAATACGTGGGAGCAACGTTGTATTGGTTGATAAAAAGGAATGTTGTGGATGGCTAAGCTATTAGCCGTAAAGCCGTCGATTCGTTAAGGTCGGAACTCTTCTAACGTCTATAGTGAAGCGGCAAAAGTCGTAAAGATGTAAAGTCGTAGACTCATAAGCAACGATTGGCCCTACAGGGATCATATCCCGATAGAAAACCGTGCATCAATTGCATGACCCCGCCGCGATAAACGAGGTAGATTCTCTCAGCTTAAACGACAAAACCCCGACTTTAGTCGAGGTTTTATAAACGTATCACGCGCAATGGTAGCGTAACAATATGGCTTTCTTGAGAGTTTACCTTATTGTTTCGTCACTCCGACCATGGCGAATGTAAAATGCAATCGCAGAAATTTTTCCTATGAAAGTTTGGGATCATAAATGCGCATACGTCGGCTTTAATATTACCAAAGGTTGTTTCCGTTTTATGCTCGAAGCCGGAAAAAAAAGTCGGGATTATTTTCTTTTTAAAATCCATCGATACCTTGTTCAGGAAAGAGCATTGGGTGGCGGTCCGCCTCCCGGTTTACTTTTGTCTTCAGGTAAAGGTACATATTCTTCATTATCCATAGGGGGCAAATCAATACGTCCCTGCTTCCAATCCTCCTTTGCCTGCTCAATCCTTTCCTTTCTGCTGGAAACAAAGTTCCACCAGATGTACCGGTCGCCCAGATGTTCTCCGCCAAGCATCATCAGCGTAACGGGCTCTTTCGCTACAATCAACGGGTCAACTCCTTTCGTGAACACCAGTAACTGTCCTGGTTTGTAAGTAACCCCACTTACTTCAACGCTGCCTCGAACAATGTATGCACCTCGTTCACTATGGCCTTTTGGCAAACCAAAATGGATACCTGGCTCCAGCACTACATGTACATAAAATAAGGGAGAATGCGTTTTTACCTTACTTTTCAGTCCATAAGCATCACCTGCAATCAGGCGCATCCAAACACCTGAATCTGTGAAAACCGGCAGCTGCTCCGGTTGGTAATTTACAAAGGAAGGATCGCTTTCTTCGTCTTTTTCGGGAAGTGCCACCCATGTTTGTATCATTTCCAGTTCGCCACCAGCCAGCATAGCCGGATCTTCGAAACGTTCGCTATGTGTAATCCCTTTGCCCGCGGTCATCCAGTTAACTTCTCCCGGTTTTATAACCTGCTCTACGCCGAGGCTGTCCCTGTGGGTCATATTGCCGCTAAACAGATAACTGACTGTAGATAGACCGATATGCGGATGGGGTAAAACATCGAGATTGCCGGTAGGGGCTACCGGCATATTCACAGGACCTCCATGATCCATGAAGATAAACGGGCCGATCATCCTTTTCAGTCTGTAGGGCAAAATCCGCTTAACAGAAAATCCTGCGGAAAGTTCGGCTTGTCGGGCTTCTATAACAATATCAAGCATAATATATCTTTTTATAATCGTTCTTTTTTCAATACGGCTTCTATCCGGACAAGGTGCTGCCCTTTCTCCGGAAGAACTTTTATAATAGCAACATACAATGACGCTGAATGTTTTATCAAGAATGAAGCTGAATGTAGCAATTGCCGAAATGCCTACGACGATAAGAAACAGACATTCGGAAATAACAGCAAATGACAGCTTTAGAGACGCAGCGATACACGCAGCGTGATAGTGTACTGCGTGTGCAAAACGCTCGGTACAGGCTCTGTTGAAGAGCGACATGTCTATCCTTCGACGGTGTCAGGCTGAGCTCGTCGAAGCCTCATGCTATCGGACGATAAACGGGTGCTATAATGCACACAACGGATGTATAAAGGTTTTTCTAAAGATGAAGAACAGATGGTTGCTTTATTACTATGCTGCGTTGGCACGGACGCACGTCGTATTACAATTAACAAGGATCGTCTCGCTCCGAAAGCTATTGCTCGCGGTCAGAGGGGCGAAGCCATCGTTAAATACATTTTCCTTATTCGATAGTAAATGGTGCATACAAAAAATGCTCCTCTCTGGTTTTTTGAAAATTGCCCTTTATATAAGGTTTAACGATGCGGTATTCACCTGTTCTATATGGGATCTGATCCTTCAACATCCCTTTTGTAAAGAACTGATCACTCGACGGAGGGATTAAAACACCTATGGAAATAAAAACCATATCGTCCGGCGAAACGACTGTCCATTTACCGTTTTCAAGCATTTCGATATGATAGGATACGCCGGTTATCAGTGTATCTTTTGTATTGTTCGATATTTTTACCTGAACCGAATCGGGAAGGGTAGAGCGCTTAAATACATCCGGCTGCACGGAGAAAGTCACGCCCTGCCGGACGGTGTCCGCCTTGCTTCCGTTCCGGTGACCGGAAGATCGTTTGTCGTTGTTGTTACCCCCTTGGCCACAGCTCCACAGGATAGCCGCAAGGACGAGTAGTATAAGGGAATTTTTCATGGTTGTATATTTTAGAAAGCTTAATCCCGTAATTCCGGAAGAAAGTTCCATTAGGAAATTCTGATAAAATGTTATAGCCATACCATCTACAAAAAATACTTTCCGTTTCCGGTAGATTCCCCGTTAGAATACCACTCCATTCAGTGTATGGGTACAGCAACTACAGTGAGGGGTTAAATCATTCGCCTTTAAGTTTGGATTCGATAGCTGTAAGTCTCCGTTGTCATCTACATACAATCCAGAGAAATATGATGATTCTCCAACTCTCACATAATCTTTTTTGTCATCCGGATTCAAAGCAACTATCCAGAATATCGGTTCCGTTTTATCTAACCTGGACTTAGCTTCGCTAAACACCTCGTCCCAGTTTGAACCAACTTTTGACAACAGAAATCTAAATAACGGCGTATAGTCAAGACCTCGATCTTTTTTGCCGGACATACTACCCCTGATCTGTTCCGGGGTTTCTTTTTTCTTGTGCTTTGAGTGTCTAAAATCTCCACCAAAGTTATGGTGAACACCTCTTGCTCTCGTATTTACCTTTCGATATAGTAGGTTTTTAGCGTTATCGTATTTTGCCATTTTTTTAATTTTCCTTAACGGCGGTTTTTGTTCCGTCCAACAAGTCTATCTAACCATTTTTTCCTTTCTTTTACAATTCCAATTTTTCTCTTTTGTGGATCCCAGAGCGCATTTGTCTTTGTCGTAGCATTTTTTTCCGCTAAATCTGCAAATGCCTTTGCTTGCACCAAGTCACCTTTAAACTCAGAAATTATTGCCATAACAGAATATATGATATAGTTTTGAACGGGAAACTTTAACGTGTCGTGGCCTATTTTTTCTGTCAATAATCTCTCAACTGATCCATACAAGTCGGTTCTCTCTGCAAGAACAACTGTTTCAGAAAAGTTTAAGTAAGCGTTACTAATGACATTGGGGAATTCTCTTTCAAAGTCAAGCGACTTCTGAAAATATATCAATGCAGTTTCATAGTTTCCTTTTAACTTGTATATCTCTCCTAATAAGTTATAGGCGTGACTTTTTTCAGTCCTTTCGTCCGGATAGTCTGTCAGAATTTTGTGTAAAAGTGTCTCCGCTACCGATAATAAACTTTTATCTTTAGTTTCAATAAGTTCGACTGCTTGTACTCTTAAATATTGAGGCCTTCCGTTCTTTCTTGCACGGCGAAGCTTGACGAAATATTCGTCTTCATCTGCTTTAGTCCAACTTTTTCGCCTATACCAGTCCGCCATTATCGTTTTTTTATTATTCCCCTACGCGAAGCAAACAGAAGGCTAGGAGAATGGTGTATTTTCTTCATAATTTTTTCATATCACTAATAGTCAATATAAAGTTAGTTAAAAGTTTCATTAGTTACGTAGCTGTGATGTAGAATGAGCGATATGCAAAATCATAATGCCGAAGCAAGTCGTTCGAAAAGTGTTATTTTTTTCAACTTTTAGTTTTGGTCAAATGTTGAAATAGGCCTCTTAAAAGATTTAGATTTGTTTACAAGAATCTAAAAACCACAAGTTCCTATCTTATTTCCGCTCCTCTTTTCTTATAGTAAATAACAAAAAGCTGTTTTCGTATTAGAAACTTCGGCAGAGCGGGTGCGTGTGCAAAACGCTCAGTACAGGCTCTGTTGAAGAGCGACATGTCTATCCTTCGACAGTGTCAGGCTGAGCTCGTCGAAGCCGCCTGCTATCGGACGATAAAGCGGGGGGCTGGCCCTTTAACATCCCCTTTGTAAAGAACTGATCACTTGACGGAGGGATTAAAACACCTATGGAAATAAAAACCATATCGTCCGGCGAAACCACTGTCCATTTACCGTTTCAGCTTCGACAGCCGGTTGTTTTTGATCAGCATTGCGACAGCACCGGACGTTTCCGGAATTTTAATCAATTCCCTACGCACTGCGTAAAAAAATCCCAATCCGTTACGCACCGCGTAGCGGATCTTGGCTGGAGATATTCTTAACGCTCTATTCAAATAGATCTATAGCCGTTTGCAATATCCTGTCAATACCGTTTTTAATATCCGCAACGGTCTGTTCAACATATATGTCGGGAACAATCCCTATTCCCCGAGTTTCCCGCAGATCGGGATAATACACTCCAATTCCTGAAAAGCCGCGTCCCCAGATGCGGCTTTTTACATTAACGGCTTTTTTCCCGTGGTTCCGATATTATTCCGAATGGAAGGTTTTGGCTGCTGTCCGGTTTGATATTGACATATGTATTCCAAATATGTCTTGTCACGGCCTTCAACGATCGATGCTGCTGGACCGGGTGATGCCCCGGACCTGTAAAAAACTCAACCTCATTGTCGATCTTAGAGTACCAGATATTTCCAATGTCCTTTATCCCCAGCGTATCGGGCTTTGTGATTTTGCGGAAATGCTCGAGTTTATCCTGATCTAACCCGATAACCTGATAGGGTTGCGTCTTGTCCTGGCAATCGACAGGGATGTATTTTTCGCCATTCCAGCACATGCATTCTTCAGGGATAGCAGCGATATACCATGTAATTAACAGAACAGCCGTGATTCCGCCAATTCCGCCCAGCAGCAGATCCCGTTTCTTTTTTTTCTGCCAAGAACTATTTTTTAGTTTATTAAGGGAAACGCCTGTAGCAGATACAGGAGCTATGACGTCGTCGGTGTTTGATACGTGGATTTTACTTTGTGGAGGATCATTGTTTTTGTCTACCTCCTCTGTGATATCGTCTGCCTCCTGTGCGGGAGTCTCTTCCTCTTCGCTATTCGCTTTTCCCTCGTCGCTTTTTGCCCGGCGGATCTCACGCCATTGTTCAAATGGTCTTGGCTGAAAATCGATGAATATAGCTAGTAATGCTATAATGTTATCCGTCGGTTTGCTGGTCTTTTCCCGAATAAAATCTTGTATGGGCCGGAATTTGTCTGCCGTAGCTTTTTTTATTGCTGTTTTAAGGCTTTCCACGTTGCCTTCAGAATTAAATATTTTGGCCAAAGCAGGTATATCATTCTCCAGTTCCCCATTTTCCAAACGTAGTAAGCATTCCTTCATCAGATCAGCCCTTGAGGCCCGCTTAAGATGTATAAGCTTTCCTTGGTCTTTCTTCTCGTGGAAAGCTCTCAGCACTTCTTCATTGTATAGGTCGATTTCAAACATCATCACAAAGTTAGATCAGTCGTACTCCGGAAAATACGGGAAACCGTATCGGTCCAAAGGGGATAAAATGAACGGAAATTCATCGGAAATCAAGGTAGGTTACGGCACACCAAGGTTATTGCGGGTTAAGTCCGGAAATGACGGAAATCCGTGATAAAAAGGTGCTTAGCGGCTATAACTTTGTTCTCGAAGTCAGACGAAAGATCGATTAAAACACAGAACTAAGATACTAATCTGATTTCACAAAGAGAAGATCTCGCGGTAGTTATCAGCCGGTTTGGGAAGCAGCTTTTACCTTCCGCGATTGACACTCTTACTTCCCAAAAAATTCAGAAGGCCTTCTGAAAACATTGTAGCAATCCCGTGCATGGAGCACGCGGACCTACCAGGTTTTTGACTTTAAAATTTTTTGAATCATGTGGAGTTTAATATTGTATTTTTTGTTTGGAATCGGTCAGCCGTCTAATTCACAACCAACGCCTGAACAGCCAATCGTGCAAACTTTTGACGAAGGAGGTGATACGAGTACACCTCGCCCGCCGATCCCGCCAAAACCGACGTTACCATAGTCTTAATAGGAGAGTCGAGGTTGTCTAAAAAGCCTTTTTTTAAAAAGGAATCCCCGATACGTGAAAGTGTCGGGGATTTTTATTGTTTGTCCTAAAAAATGGTTATTTTTAGGTGTACCCAAACAATATGGCAAACATACTATTCAAAGCATTACCATCCAATAGTCCGAGTCTTTTTCCGGAAGATATTTTTGCAAAAATCCCTGCTGGTCATCCGGTACGTCTGGTTAACGAAGTGGTTGAAAAACTGAACATAGATCCCATCATAGGGCAGTACAAAGGTGGCGGCACGACAGGGTTCCACCCGCGTATGATGATCAAGGTGCTGTTCTACGCCTACCTGAGCAACATCTATTCGTGCCGTAAGATTGAAAGGGCCCTACAGGAGAACATCTATTTCATGTGGCTATCAGGGCACAGCACACCGGATTACCGGACAATTAACTACTTCCGTGGCAAACGCCTTAAGGGCCATATCCAGTCACTTTTTGCCGAAGTTGTCCGTCTGCTTGCTGAACTTGGTTATGTCAGCCTGAAGGTACAGTACATAGACGGAACGAAGATCGAATCGGCAGCCGGTCGTTACACTTTTGTATGGAAGGGCTCGGTGGAAAAGAACAAGGTGAAACTGGAAGC
>NZ_VNHX01000027.1 GCF_008124885.1 Sphingobacterium allocomposti | reverse complement strand
TTGCAAAAATATCTTCCGGAAAAAGACTCGGACTATTGGATGGTAATGCTTTGAATAGTATGTTTGCCATATTGTTTGGGTACACCTAAAAATAACCATTTTTTAGGACAAACAATAAAAATCCCCGACACTTTCACGTATCGGGGATTCCTTTTTAAAAAAAGGCTTTTTAGACAACCTCTTTTTTTATCGTTAAGATACGATCTATTTCGCGTACGAAACTGAACGCGTCTCCCGGATAACGGTTACTTTGATCTGACCCGGATACGTCATCTCAGTCTGTATACGGTTCGAAATATCGGCCGCCAGAATCTCTGCCTGTGCGTCAGAAACCTTCTCCGACTCGACAACGACGCGTAGCTCGCGTCCCGCCTGAATGGCAAAGGTCTTCTCTACTCCCGGATAAGAAAGGGCCAATTCTTCCAGTTCTTTCAATCGCTTGATGTAACTTTCGACAACCTCGCGACGTGCGCCCGGACGGGCTCCTGAAATAGCGTCACATGCCTGTACGACGGGCGAAATCAGGGAAGTCATTTCAATTTCGTCATGGTGAGCTCCAATAGCATTACATACGTCCGGATGTTCCTTATATTTTTCTGCCAGCTGCATGCCCAAGATGGCGTGTGGCAGCTCCGGATTGTCATCAGGCACCTTACCGATATCGTGCAGTAATCCTGCCCGTTTTGCATGTTTCACGTTCAGTCCCAGCTCTGCCGCCATTGTCGCCGCAAAGTTGGCCACCTCACGTGAGTGTTGCAACAAATTCTGTCCGTACGACGAGCGGTACCGCATACGGCCCACCATCCGGATCAGCTCCGGATGTAGCCCGTGGATGCCCAGATCGATAACAGTACGCTCGCCGATCTCCACAATTTCGTCTTCTATTTGGGTGCGTGTTTTGGCAACCACCTCCTCAATACGGGCGGGGTGAATACGTCCGTCGGTAACCAACCGGTGCAAGGACAGGCGTGCAATTTCTCTGCGGACAGGGTCAAATCCGGATAAAATAATAGCTTCCGGCGTATCGTCTACGATGATTTCGACACCTGTTGCTGCCTCCAGCGCCCGTATGTTCCGACCCTCACGGCCAATGATACGCCCCTTGATTTCATCGTTCTCAATATTGAAGATTGACACGGTATTCTCAATCGCTGATTCGGTTGCTGTACGCTGGATCGTTTGGATCACAACCTTTTTCGCTTCTTTCGACGCTGTAAGCTTAGCCTCGTCGACGATATCCTTAATTTGCATTATGGCCTGCGACCTAGCCTCCTCGCGAAGAGAGTTTACCAACTGCTCGCGTGCTTCGGCGGCAGACAAGCCGGCAATGGTCTCCAGCTGCTTAATGTGCTGGTTCTTTAACTGGTCTACTTCTTCTTTTTTCTTTTCATTTACTTCAATCAGCTGATCGAGCTTTTTGCTCTTAGCGTCCAACTCCTGCTTTTCACGGTTGGCATTTTCAAGTTTTTGATTTAACGACTGCTCTTTCTGGCGCAGCGCATTTTCCTTTTGTGCTAGGGTGTTGTTTCGCTGATTGACTTCCTTCTCGTGTTCTGCTTTCAGCTGCAAAAATTTTTCCTTTGCTTCTAAGTTACGCTGTTTCTTATGGTGCTCAGCTTGCTGCTCAGCCTCCTTGATGATTCGATCCGCTTTTTCCTGTGCCGATTGCTCTTGCTTTTTGAAAACTAATTGTAACAAAAAACGACCAATAACAACACCTATTATCAGCGAAATTATAATCGAAATTGTTGTTGATAACTCCATTGTTCTTATATGTATATTATATTATGTATTTATTTTTTTAGCAAAAAAAACCGCAATTAAATGTACAGGTCCCATGTATTATTAAACTTCGATTACACATGATTTGGGCAATTGATCATGACCTAGATGGCTTACGCAAAATGGCCTACATCTTAGTTCCGCCCGTGATATTGAAGCGTTAAGTTTAAAATAGTGACAACCCGAATTTAACTGCGGCAAATTCGTCGTTATAAAGCTCTAAAATAAAAAGAACGATATATTTATTTCTTAAAGAAATCCGTCAATAAACTATCTAATTCGTGAACTTTCTCCTCCAATCCTTCTTCATGTTGCTGAGCGCTGCGCTCGGCCTTGATCATCCCTGTGGCGTACTGTAGCACGCACATGGACAACAAGTCCTGTTTATCACGAACTGCATAGTTATCCTGCAATTCCTTTATTCTTTCATTAACCAACTTCGCAGCATGCCTGATAATTTCCTCCTCTTCCACATCCACCCGCAACGGGTAAACACGATCTGCGATATTTATTTTTATGGAAATTTCTCCCATTATGTCTGAGCTTAAATAACGTAACAGGCTTCCCCTTCTTTTCTTCCTACTTCAATAAGCCTATACATCTGTCTATTTCTCGCACAAAATCGTTAATTTTTTGCTTTGTGTCAAGTATTTTTTCATTTATTGCTTCCCGATCCACTTCGGATTCTTCCAACGATTTTGCAACTGCCAAAGCCTTAAGCTTTTCCTCAAGCTGCTGAACTTTGTCCGTACTCGTTTGGAACGCCACCTGCAACGACTGTACCTCAAGTTTTAACAGATCGTTTTCTTCTTGAAGAGCCTCGCACAACTGAATAAGATTTTTCGTCTTCTCAACGATGATATTCATTTGTGTAGATAGTGTTGCCATAGTTCTTACTTCGCAATTAAACTTAATGTCTTCCGGCTACCGGATGGTTGCGCCCGTTTCCTTCTCAAAGTTAAGCATTAATTTTTTAATTATGCTGTCGATTTGTTTGTCGTTTAGCGTTTTTTCCTCGTCCTGCAGAACAAAGCTCAACGCATATGACTTTTTGCCTGCCGGCAGTTTATCGCCTTTATACACATCGAAGATATTAATGTCTTTTAACAACTTTCTTTCCGACTTAACAGCTACCTGCTTCAGCTGTTCAAATGTAACAGCATCATCCACCAGAAGTGCGAGATCGCGCCGTACAGCGGGATATTTGGACACCTCGCGGTATTTGATCACGTTTTTGCGGATTGCTTTGGTGACAAGGTCCCAATCGAATGTAGCGAAGAACACCTTGCCGTCAACATCAGCCTTCTGAAGGTTCTCTACAGCAACACTACCAAATGTTACGAGCGGCTTTTGGCCCTTCATGTATGTCAGTCCATAATCAAAGTATGGGCCGCCTGCTTCGACAGTTTGTAGCCCTGCAATGTTCAAGCGGCGCACAATCGTGTCTACGGCGGCTTTCAGGTGGTAGAAGTTGGTCCTCTTGTTGCCTAAGCTCCAGTGTTCATCGACCTGATTTCCGGCGATCGTCAATGCCAGATGCTGCCGTTCAGCATATCCTTCCTCATTTTTGAAATATGCTTTGCCATATTCGAAATATTTTGCATCGGGATGCTTACGTTTTTGGTTGTAGGAAACCGTGGTCAATGCGGAAAACAGTAGATTCTGGCGCATGGTATCCAGATCAGAGCTCAGCGGGTTAAGCAGGCGTACGGCCGTGGCCTCATCTTCCACATACATCAGCTTGGTTAAGGAGTTGTTCAGGATTTCGCGATAGCCATTGCCAATCAACAGATCTGCAATCTGGTTTAGCACAACCTCTTTATCGGGCTTTTCTGTTGTGTTCAAAGAAGACTTGATCTGCGGCTTCAGCTCGATATTGTTATATCCATAGATGCGCAATACCTCTTCGATCACGTCGACTTCGCGGGTTACATCAACTTTATAGGGCGGTACGCTGACCACAATTTCGTCTTCCTTTTCCTCCAGAATACCAATTCCTAATGCCAAGATGATACTCTTAATTTCGGACGCAGGGATATCCTTTCCGATCAGCGCCTGTACACGTTTATAGTTCACTGGAAACGTAAACGGGGAAACCGGCTCCGGATACACATCGGTAACAGAAGAGGCGATTTCACCTCCAGCCACTTCCTGAATTAACAACGCCGCCTTTTTTAGTGCGTATACCGGCATATTAGGATCCGTTCCGCGTTCGAAGCGGAAGGAAGAATCAGTTTTTAAACCGTGACGCTTAGCAGTCTTCCGGACATACACAGCGTTAAAGTAAGCTGACTCAAGAAATATTTTCGTTGTTTCATTGGTTACACCAGATACCGAACCACCAAAAACACCGGCTATGCACATCGGCTTTTCCTGATCAGCAATGACCAGATCTTCGGCCGACAATGTCCGTTCTACGCCGTCGAGTGTGACAAAAGGCTCATTCTCCGCAGCAAGCCGCACAACAACCTGTCCTCCAGCTATTTTATCTGCGTCGAAAGCATGCAGCGGCTGCCCCAGATCGTGCAGGATATAATTTGTTACGTCGACGATATTGTTAATTGGACGTACGCCGATGGCCATCAGTTTCTCCTTCAGCCAGTCAGGAGATTCCGCTACCTGTACCCCTGAAATCGTAACGCCTGCATAACGGGGTGCGCCGACAGGCTCCTGTACATCGACCTGCACACCTTTGTCGCGCCCCTCGGCGAACGCCGAAACATCAGACAATGTATACGGCTTCCTAAAATAGGCCGCTAGGTCGCGGGCGACGCCCAAATGAGAAGCTGCGTCGGCACGGTTAGGTGTGAGGCCGATCTCATAACGAAAGTCATCCTTGATCTCGAAGTAGTCCTTCACTAAAGAACCAACCACCGCGCTGTCGGCCAGCTCAACCAGCCCCGCATGTGACGTTCCTAAACCTATTTCATCTTCTCCACACAACATTCCCTCAGACACCTCGCCTCTGATCTTGGACTTTGTAATCTTAAACGGCTCTCCGGCGGTAGGATGACATGTGGTGCCGACCTGTGCCACAATAACCTTAAGTCCGGTGCGTACATTGGGCGCTCCACAGACGATAGACAAAGGTGCTTCGCCACCGATATCGACGGTCGTGACTTTCAACTTATCTGCATTAGGGTGCTGTTCGCAGCTTTTTACCTCCCCTACCACCAAGCCCTCCAGTCCTCCGGGAATTTGCTGCACCTTATCCAACGCTTCCACTTCCAAACCAATATCCGTTAAGATAAGAGACAGTTCTTCGGGTGTTTTATCGGTATCTATATAGTTTTTGAGCCAATTATAGGAAATGTTCATTTCGAATTTTTGTTTTAAAGCACAAAGATAGAATTTTAGAACGTTGTGTCACATTTAAGCACGAGAAAAAAAATCATCGGCTTCCATAAAAATATTCCGTAACTTTGTGCTTTGATTTGAAGAACGTTCAAAATACACAGTTATAATGATTCATTTCTTTGTGAACCCCAGCAATACCGTTTACGGTGTGCAAACCCAACAATATCTCTCAACCGAAGATATTTCTAAACTCAACTGGCTCTTTGGAAACGCTAAGAAACTTGATGATCAAACCCTTAGCAACTGCTATGTGGGGCCTCGCGCAGCGATGATCACCCCGTGGAGCACCAACGCCGTTGAGATCACGCAAAATATGGGTATCGAAGGCATTCTACGCATCGAAGAGTTTCAGCCGGTTTCGGAGGATTTTACGGATTTCGACCCTATGATTTCGCAGAAGTACACCGCTTTAACACAAGAGATGTACACAATTAACATCGACCCCGAACCTATTCTGGAGGTCGACGATATTGCTGCGTACAACCAGCAGGAGGGGCTGGCACTTAGTACCGAGGAAGTTGAATACCTGAATAACTTGTCGGCAAAACTCGGGCGTAAATTGACGGATTCCGAGGTGTTTGCTTTTTCACAGGCAAATTCCGAGCATTGCCGGCATAAGATCTTTAACGGCACGTTTGTCATCGACGGACAGGAACAGCCTACCTCCCTTTTTAAGCTCATCAAAAAAACGTCAGAAACCAATCCAAACGAGATTGTTTCGGCCTATAAAGACAACGTGGCTTTTATAGCCGGACCGGAAGTCGTACAGTTTGCGCCGCAGTCGGCCGACAAACCCGATTTTTATACCGAGAAGCCTTTTCAATCTGTCATTTCGCTCAAGGCGGAGACGCACAACTTCCCGACCACGGTCGAGCCTTTCTCGGGCGCGGCGACGGGTTCTGGAGGAGAGATCCGCGATCGCCTTGCGGGTGGTCAGGGAGCCCTTCCTTTAGCAGGAACAGCTGTCTACATGACAGCTTACTCGCGCTTGTTACAGGACCGTCCGTGGGAAACGGCTATGGAAGAACGCGATTGGCTGTACCAAACACCAATGGACATCCTGATCAAGGCGTCCAATGGAGCGTCCGACTTCGGCAACAAGTTTGGACAACCTCTCATAGCGGGCTCCGTACTTACGTTTGAACATGAAGAGCATGGCCGACGGTTGGGCTACGACAAAGTAATTATGCAGGCCGGCGGTGTGGGCTATGGAAAGCTCGACCAAGCAAAAAAACAAGAACCAAAAGTGGGCGACAAGATTGTCGTTCTCGGCGGAGAGAACTACCGTATCGGTATGGGAGGGGCAGCCGTGTCTTCGGCAGACACTGGAGCTTTCGGTTCGGGTATCGAGCTCAACGCGATCCAGCGCTCCAACCCCGAGATGCAAAAACGGGCGGCGAATGCTATCCGTGCTTTTGTAGAGTCAGACCACAACCCTATTGTATCTATACACGACCATGGTGCCGGCGGACACCTTAATTGTCTGTCCGAACTCGTAGAATCTACGGGCGGACTGATTGATCTGGATAAACTACCAGTTGGCGACCCCACACTTTCTGCAAAGGAAATTATAGGAAACGAGTCGCAAGAACGGATGGGACTTGTTATTGCGGATAAAGATATTGCACAGCTGCAACGGGTGGCTGAACGCGAACGCGCGCCTATGTATACCGTCGGCGACGTCACCGGCGACCATCGCTTCACCTTCGCCTCTAAAACGACAGGTGTAAAACCGATGGACTACGATCTAGCCGACTTCTTCGGTTCGTCGCCGAAGACGATCATGAACGACAAGACGGTAGCGCGTAGCTATGCCGATCTGTCGTACGACGTGCAACAAGTGCCTACCTACCTAAATCAGGTTATACAGCTGGAAGCCGTAGCCTCAAAAGACTGGCTGACCAACAAGGTGGACCGTTGTGTTGGCGGTCGGGTGGCAAAGCAACAGTGCGCAGGACCATTACAGCTACCTTTAAACAACGTCGGTGTCATGGCGCTCGACTATAGTTCTACGGAAGGCATCGCAACTACCGTCGGCCACTCTCCTCTAACAGCGTTGGTAGATCCGGTAGCAGGTTCGAGAAACGCTATTGCAGAAGCACTTTCAAACCTCGTCTTCGCTCCTATAAAAAATGGATTGGCAGGCGTGTCGCTTTCGGCAAACTGGATGTGGCCCTGCAACAATGAGGGCGAAGATGCGCGCCTATACCAAGCCGTTCAGGGCTGTTCGGAGTTTGCCATTGAACTCGGTATAAACATCCCGACCGGAAAGGACTCGTTGTCCATGAAACAAAAGTATCCGGACGGTAAAGATGTCCTCGCTCCCGGAACATTGATTATCTCTGCTGCAGGGAACTGTACAGATATAAACAAGGTTGTGGAACCGGTGCTTTCGAAAAACGCCGGATCAATTTACTATATAAACCTTTCCAAAGACAGCTTCAAACTGGGGGGGTCGTCTTTTGCGCAGATCAATAACAAGATCGGCCCCGAGGTTCCTACTGTTCGGGACGCGGCCTACTTCAAAAAAGCATTCAACGCCATCCAGCAGCTTATTGCAGCAGAATTGATTGCTGCGGGACATGATATCGGCTCCGGCGGGTTAATCACGACGCTTTTGGAACTGACCTTTGCGGATGTAAATCTCGGCGCTCGCTACGACCTCAGTGGACTGAAAGAAGCGGATACCGTGAAGGCCCTATTCAACGAAAATATTGCTGTCATTCTTCAGGCGCGTGACGATGCCTCATTCGAAGCAGCGGCAGTATCTGCCGGATTGGAGGCCATAAAGATCGGTCATCCCACGGATACAGCCGAGGTGATTGTGAAAAACAATGCCGACACCTTCGCATTCGACGTGATGGAAACCCGCGACATGTGGTTCAAAACGTCTTATTTGTTAGATCAGAAACAGTCTAAAAACGGTATGGCGGCGGAACGGTACCGCAACTATAAAAACCAGCCGCTGTCTTACACGTTTCCTGCGCATTTTACGGGGAGGAAACCCGACGTTTCGGGCCTGCAGAAGCGTCCGAAAGCTGCTATTATCCGCGAGAAAGGATCGAACTCGGAGAGGGAAATGGCCAACGCCATGTACTTGGCCGGTTTCGACGTGAAGGACGTTCACATGACCGACCTAATCGCCGGAAGGGAGACGTTGGAGGACATCCAATTTATCGGTGCGGTAGGCGGGTTCTCCAATTCAGACGTGCTCGGCTCTGCCAAAGGTTGGGCGGGGGCTTTCCTCTACAACGAAAAAGCGAAAAAAGCGTTGGACAACTTTTTTGCGCGTCCCGACACATTATCGGTGGGCATCTGTAATGGATGCCAGCTGTTTATGGAACTGGAACTGATTAACCCTGAACATGAGGTTCACGGCAAGATGCTACATAACGTTTCTGAGAAGCACGAGTCAAACTTCGTTTCTGTCGCGATACAGGAAAACAACTCGGTAATGCTGTCGACCTTGGCAGGTAGCACATTAGGTGTGTGGATATCGCACGGAGAAGGGAAATTCAATTTACCATACGGTGAAGAGCAGTACAACATCGTTGCAAAATATGCTTATGAACAGTATCCCCACAATCCGAACGGATCGGACTTCAACACAGCCATGATGTGCGATAGAACGGGCCGCCATCTAGTGACTATGCCGCATATTGAACGCTCGACATTTCAGTGGAACTGGGCACACTATCCCGCGGGCAGAAAAGACGAGGTGAGCCCTTGGCTCGAAGCTTTCGTCAATGCGCGTAAGTGGATTGAGCAACAAAGCATATAGGCGTATTCTTAGCCGTGCCGAGCCCTAAGGGCAAAGAGGTATCGTTGCTCTACAGCGTCAGCCGGTTTACGGCACGAAAAAGTCCGACGGACAGATCTATATAATCCCCTTTTTTGCAGAGAGCTCCAGCTCGGGCAGCACTGCAAAAAAAGGGTTTTTTTCATTCCCTATCCTTAGGCTTCACGAAGGCATTCGCTTTTGCTGTTGTTATATCCGTCTCTACCTTTATAGGGTGACATTTCGCCATCGCGTATGACGTCAAAGGCAGGAACAGGAAGACAAATAGCCCCAGCCACCAGCCTAACAGCTGCGCGACAAGCACGCTGCAAAGTAGAACGAAAAGCGGGTACGTCAGCAGGAGGACGCTGAATAACAACGAGTCAAAAAATATAGTTCCTTCTGTTTTTTTCCGGATATAATCCCGCCACATGCGGTAAAACCATCTTTGGCTATAACGGCCAAGCGGAGCCAATAGCTGCCAAAACTGTTGCCCCTTTTCATTAGAAGGCTGCGGCACCAAGGGTCTTTCGCTCATAGCCCGTTTCAATGCTTGACGGAGTTCACGGATGACGGCTGCCGCATCGACCTGCCCCGCCTCAATATGATCTGTACTGTCAATCGGAGGCAGCGCGCGGAGGCTAACAGCTTTAGGCACAAAACGAAATGAGCTGTAGTCGATGGTATACGGTTGTACCTGCACGGGGATGTCTGCTTTATACGATCTTTCTAACAAAGACGTAAGTCCGCCGTTCATCAGGGGTTGTAACGTCCATAGGTTCAGCGACCTTCCCTCAGGAAAGATTAGAATGTGCTTCCCCTCTTTCAGTTCGCGTATACACTCATCGTAAGTAAAGTCGTTCTTCACAGCATACTCTTCGTCGTCGCCCCGTTTATATATGGGGAGCATGAACAACGATCGGAGCACGATGCTGACAAGCGGTGCTTTAAAGATATCCCCCCGCGCCAGATACCGTAATTCAACGGGAGCGTGGACAGCAAGAACCAGCGCATCAAACAATGAGTTTGGATGATTGGAAACGACGATGGTGGGCGCTGTAAATGCAGCCAACTGCAGTTCTGCTGTCCTCAGGTCAGGAACGTACCATCGCAACCCTAGCCGCACAAACTGTCTTAATAATGAATAAAACATGGATATTACAATTACAACTATCTTCTATATATGGATCTGCGTTAATATGTCCCGTAACCACCACGTACCATCGGGATATCCGTTTAACAACGATCTATAGATGGAAGCCATCTAGCAAAAAACAGACCTTTTTTTTCCGGCAACGGTCGCCTCTATACTTTGTTAAACTCCCTCGGGGAAAATAAGCCATCCCGTATATTGTGTGTTTTTCATTTTTTATTCCGGGAATTTCCTTGTTATTTTGATTTATGAGAATAATCGGAATTATCCCCGCTCGATATGCGTCGTCCCGTTTTCCTGGAAAACCATTGGCCGATATAGGTGGAAAATCGATGATTCAACGTGTCTACGAACAGGTGAAAGGTTGTGCGAGCTTGTCAGAAGTCGTAGTGGCCACAGACGACAGCCGCATAGAAGACCATATCCGGTCGTTCGCAGGAAACGTTGTCATGACGTCGGCATCCCACCAGTCAGGTACCGACCGCTGCGCAGAGGTCGTGAACAAAATCAGTGGTTTTGACGTAGCTATCAACATCCAGGGCGACGAACCGTTCATCAACCCCCTGCAGATCGAGTTATTATGCTCGCTTTTTACAGATCCCGACACACAGATAGGAACCCTGGTGAAGCGCATAGACCACAGCGACGACCTTTTTAGCGAGAACACGCCCAAAGTGGTCTTCGACAAACACGGAAAAGCGCTCTACTTCTCCCGTCAGACTATACCGTTTTATAGAGGCACCGACGAGCAACAATGGCTCAGTGATAGGCGCTACTATAAACATATCGGCATTTATGGCTATCGAACGCCGATACTACAGGAGATAACACAGCTCCCCCTATCCGGCTTAGAGGAGACAGAAGGGCTGGAGCAGCTTAGGTGGCTTGAAAACGGCTATGACATCCGTATCGCCGAAACAGAACATGACACTATAGCCGTCGATCGGCCAGAAGACATAGCAGTAATAAAAAGGAAATTTTTTAATGGATAGAGTGCGTGTGGAACAGACACAGGCGAGTAGTCGGGATATGCCCGAGTTACTTCAGTTCAATTATTTCATGTCCGACAACAGCGAATATACTGTTATCCGCCCGCTTTCGCATCATATATAGGCCCGTCCACCGGCCAAACGCCGGAAGCGTTAAAACCCTGCCTTCCAAATAAAAGCAGGGAAATCTAAAGTACTGTCTCGCCGTTGTGGCCACCTCACAGCCGGGGTGTATATGCCCTACAAGGTTATAGATAGGCGGTTTTAATCCCATCAACGGCTTATGCGAAAGGACAAGCCCCTCGGGCAGCACGATGTATTCTTTACAGTCAATAGCCGACGCCTCCCATAATTCGTCCTGTATTATATCATGGTTTCCGCGCGTGAGGGAGAAGCGAATCTTCGGGTAACGGCTGAGAAATTGCTGAAGCGCCACCCCCTCCATGTTCCATGAAGAATGAAAAAGATCGCCAAGGAAAACAACCCAGTTAACGGGAAGCTCCTCTAATAGAACGGCGAGCCTTCCGAAATCTTCTTCAAGCTGCATAGGCGGGACAAAAAGACCTTCCTTCCGAAAATGGCCGAGTTTGCCGACATGCCAATCGGATAGAATCAGCAGGCTATGCGCTGGAATAAAGATTGCTTTCTGCGGCAGCAGAAACACATCCAACCCATTTAGCACAAGCTTTTTCACTATTATCCGATCTTTCCTTCCAATTGCAATTTTAGCAGTTCCAATCGACTTTGCCAATCTTCGTTGCTATATTTTTCCCGGAAAGATTCTGAAAAAATCGGAAACGAAAAAGGTGTAAGCTGTTGCGGACAGGACAGAATGATGGTGTGGTTGGCAATACGCTCAAAAGCGAGTTGCATCCTGCCCTCTTCGAGCTGAAAATCGAACACCTCGTCGTAGGCCTCCCGAAGCAGCAGATTCGTTGGGTCATAGTCTTCAAAGACAGAAAAAAAAAGCCCGGCATTTGCCTGAAGATGGCGTGTTTTAACCGCTTTGCCGGGATACCCCTGAAACACCAGTCCGGCGATACCAGCTATATCTCTGAAACGTCTGCGCGCCATTTCCCGCACGTTAATGCCAGACGTTATATCTTCATGGAGATGATCTGGAGACAGCAGTGCTTTTATCATGCCGTCGTTTACCTCATAGCGGGTTGAAGACAAGAGCTCAAATCCATATTCATTGCTTGCGATACTAAAGCTGGCCGGCTGTATCTTTCCTAAGCGATACGCCAGTACCTGAGCCATCCCCTCGTGTACCAGCTTCCCGTCGAAAGGATAAACAAACAGATGGTAACCGTATTTCGTTGCTATATATTCGACCAGGAGTTCCTCTTCCTGAGGAAGTGCCGATCTCACTTTCTGCTCTTCGAATAGAGGCCTCAGAAAGGACAGTTCCGGACTGCCAACGCGGGCTTTATGAATATTTCTGAAGCTATGCCGGATAGCAGTTCCAAGATCCGGCGAGATGGAAAAGCGTCCTCCCATCCACGATGGCACCACGCCCTTTGCTTTTGTCGTAGGACGCACGATAACCTCCATGTTGCGGACATGCTGCAACTCGAGCTGCCGTCCCGAAAACCAGAAAACATCTCCGGTATTCAGCTTCGAGATAAAAGATTCTTCGATAGAACCGAGGAATTTGCCATTCATAAGTTTTACGCGCATCATGGCATCCGACACGATCGCTCCGATACTTAGCCGATGGCGCATAGCTAATCTACGCGACTCAACCCGATATAATCCATCCGCCAGCACCAGTCGTCGAAAATCGTCGTATGCCTGTAAGGTCTTTCCTCCATGGGTCAACATGGCTAGACATTCATCGTACTCCTGACGGCTTATAGAGGCGAAACAATGGGTAGATTTAATCTCGTCAAACGTTCGATCTGCCGGAAAGCCGTCGCCAACTGCCAAGGTCATCAAATATTGAAGCAGCACGTCGAAGCTGCGGATATACGGGATACGCTGTTCTATGATGCCTTCTTTTAGTGCATACTTCAATGAATCGCCTTCTATAATTTCCAACGAGTTTGTCGGTACATAGTAGATATAGGAAATTTCGTGCGGCCGATGGCCCGAGCGTCCAGCCCGCTGCAAAAAGCGCGCTACCCCTTTTGGCGAACCTATCTGCACCACACAGTCGACCGGACGAAAGTCGACCCCCAGATCGAGGCTGCTCGTACAGACAACAGCTTTTAGCTTTCCCCGATGCAACGCGTCTTCTACCCAGAGACGGACTTCGTCGCTAAGGGAGCCGTGATGTACCGCTAAGATTCCTGCAAACTCAGGATAGTGGGATATAAGCTGTTGGTACCATATTTCACATTGAGAACGTGTGTTGGTAAAAATAAGGGTAGAGCCGTGTTGCCGTATAATGGCCACGACTTTATCTAATAGATGGATTCCGAGATGTCCTGCCCAGGGAAACCGCTCCAGGCTGTCAGGCAATACGGTTTCCACTTTGATCTTTTTCTTAAGCGTGGCCCGAATCATCACCCCTTGATGTCCCTTCCCCAGCAAGATCTCCTGTGCTTCGCTTAGGTTTCCGATCGTCGCTGATATGCCCCAGATCTTAAGTTTAGGGTTTATGGCCTTGAGCCGGCTCAGCGCTAGCTCGACCAAGACGCCACGCTTGCTGCCCAGCAGTTCGTGCCATTCGTCAACAACAACGAACGCCAATTGGCCAAAATAGTCGGCAGCGCCTTTCGACGCAAGGAGGAGATGCACGCTCTCCGGCGTTGTAATTAAGGCCTGTGGAGGTTTGGTACGCTGGTTCTTCCTTTCGCTCAAACTCGTGTCGCCCGTCCGGAGTTCTATTTTGTAATCAAGATCCAGGTCGGTGCTGACCTGGGATACGGCTTTGTGAATCTCTTTTGACAAGGCGCGTAGTGGTGTAATCCAAATGGCATGGAGTGCCGCCTGTTTACCTTTACGTTGCCGGTAATCCTGATACTGGTAGTAATGCGCTAAAATACCAAACCATATGGCGAAGGTCTTTCCAAATCCCGTGGGAGCATTCAATAAGCCCGAATGGCCTTTTTCAATAGCACGCCATGCCTGCCGCTGAAAACTGTGGGGTTCCCATCCTTGATTAAAAAACCAAACGCTCGCGAATTGATTCATTTCGTGGTCTTTGCGATAAACAATCCATCAATATATAGCAAACTTAGATAAATTGCCGTTTAGATGCCTAATAATTGCGTTTATATAAAGGCAATTTATCGATCGCTCCTCTGCCATCAAGAACTTTCTTATAGCGGAAAATATAGCACTTTTGCTCAAATAGGCTAACGGGCAGTGCTATTACCCGAACCGGCCTTAACAAGAAACTGTTCCAGGTCTTCCCTGGTGTTGGCCTCGCTGGCTGGTTTATCCTGTCGCCATCGTAAGATGCGCGGGAACCGCAGGGCTACACCGGACTTATGACGGGTACTTCGCTGGATCCCTTCGAAAGCCAATTCGAACACCAATATAGGTTTGACACTTCTGACTGGTCCAAATTTCTCTATAGTATTCTGCTTAATCCATCGGTCTATCTGGAGCAGCTCCTTATCCGTCAAGCCGGAATATGCCTTCGCGAAAGGAACCAGTTCTCCCTGATCCCATACGGCAAACGTATAGTCGGTAAACAAGTTTGCCCGACGGCCGTGTCCCGACTGGGCATAGATCAGGACCGCATCAATTGTCATGGGGTCCGTCTTCCATTTCCACCACCCGCCGCGTTTACGTCCCACCTCATAATGGCTATCTTTACGCTTCAACATAATTCCCTCCGCCAGGTACCGCCTTGCTTCCCTCCGGTATGCTGCGGCAGCAGACCAATCATCAAAAGCGAGCTGCTGCGACAGCTTCAGCACATCCGAAACAGGAAAATCGGCCAGCAAGGTGATCAGCTTCCCCCGCCTTTCCCAAAGCGGCTTCGTTCGGATATCTTCTCCGTCCCACTCCAATAGATCATAACATACCATGACCAATGGGGCCGACTCCAGCGCTTTCTTCGATATATTTTTCCGTCCTATGCGCGTCTGCATCACGGCAAAGTCGAGGGGCGCCCCATTTTTCCAGGGGATAATTTCGCCGTCGATGACTGTGCCCGGAGGAAGAATATCCTTCAACGGCTGAAATTCGACAAACTTGTCCGTCATCAGGTCTTCGCCACGGCTCCAGACAAAGAGCTCTCCTGCCCGCAGCACCAGCTGCCCGCGGATACCGTCTAATTTAGGCTCCAATATCCATTCATCGATGGGCCCCAGGGCGTCAACATCGTCTTCCAAAGGATAAGCCAGATAAAAGGGATAGGGTAAAAAGTGCTTCTGGCTCTGTAGGTCCGGATTAAATAGTGATTCCATCGACTCCTCAAACGGATTCCATTTTCCCATGAGACGATGTTCAACAGTCGCTTCGTCCAAAGCTGTATACTTCGCTACAGCACGGACGACCAGCTTTCGCGAGACGCCGACACGGAAGTTTCCGGTGAGGAACTTATTGAACACAAACAAAGCAGTGCTGTCCAGCATTTGCCAATAGCGTAAGACGATATCCTGCTGTTCATCAGGGGAGGCCAGGCGCATATGGCTGACATCTGTAAATACTTGAAAAAGGGAAAGATCAACAGGGATAGCAGTCACCTTTCGCGGAGGCATCACGTGTGTCAATGTCTCGGCCAAGTCGCCCACGATATAATAACTTTCTTCCAACAGCCATAAAGGAATACCCGCTGCTGCGGCCGCCCACAGCCGTAGGTCCGCTGTTTTCACCGGCCTTTTGGGTTTATTACCCATCAGAATGGCGATCGCCCACACCTTATCCTCTTCGCGTGCCAGGGTAAGATATGTCAGGACTGCGTCGACTTTCGCGGAGGTCTTGGTCGTGGTATCAATAGCCTCAAACATACGAACAAAGTCTATCATAGCTCTTCCTCCTCCTGATCGCTGTATAAGGTTTTGAAGACCACGGCCTGTAAGCCGTGTTTTTCCCGTACCCATCTGCTAAAGGCTTGTTCATACCCGTGGGTGACGTAAATATTTCTGGCTTTCGTTTGCACGATGGCCTGGTTTAGCTGCTGCCAGTCGCAGTGGTCGGATAATACAAAGCCGCGGTCTACGCCCCGACGCCGCCGGGCGCCGCGTAGCTGCATCCAGCCGCTGCACATGGCAATACGGTAGGGCGTCCATGTCCGTAGCCAGGGTGTCGCCAAAGCTGACGGTGGAGCGACGATCAACGCGCCCCGAACCTCGTGTCGTCTAAGGCCGTCGCTGATTCTGCGTCCCGCGAATGAATAGCCAACGTCGATCAAAGCATCGTTGACGTTGGCCACCGCGCCGTGCAGGTAGATGTCGCCGATGGTTTTATCAACATGCGCCAAAACGTTCTGCGCCTTGCCTAGCGCATATGCCAGCAGAACGGTGTTGTACCCTTCGGAAGCATTGGCACGCCACCAAGCATTCATGTCGGCGTAAACTTCAGCAGGATCCGGAAAGTTATAGATGGGCAGTCCAAAAGTACTCTCCGTTATAAAATGGTCGCATGGTACACAGACATAAGGCGTGCTGACACCGTCCGGGACTATCTTATAATCGCCGCCAAATAGCCACACTTCATCATTGTAAGAGAGACGTATCTGCGCTGAACCGATGATATGTCCCGCCGGATGAAAAGATACCTGCACGCCGTTGATATCCAACACTTCGCCGTAAGAAACGCCCTGCACGATCTGCTCACTGCCGAGGCGGAGCTTCAGCAAAGGAACGGTATGATGGTGGCAAATATAATTTCCCATTCCGAAGCGCATATGATCGCTATGTCCATGACTGATGATAGCTGTCTTTACCGGCTTCCATGGATCGATATAGAAATCGCCCTGCCTGCAGAAAAGACCGTTCTCATTAACAGTAAGTAAACTCATGGAAACTATGTTCGTTGTGAATACGCTATTTTAATTAGGAACACCTGCCCGCTAAAATAGTTTTGACTATCTTTGCCGCATGAATAAACATGCGGTAATCTTTGACATGGATTCCGTATGACGTTGCAACTAACTGTTAACCAAAGTGTCAAAATAATTCAAAAATATGCTACACAACGTTTACAAAACATGGTTTTTCAGAAACACCGTCCACAAGCCTGTACATGATTATTTGGTCTATCTTCTTAGTTCAAATTTAGCATAGGGGAAAGACGTTGTTACTTCTGACTTATTCTGTAGTACGAGTATATCATTACCGTGGTCCATGCTAAACCTATAGGAAGAATTACTCTGCCTGAACAATATCTCGGAACCAGATACACTATAAGTCCCGGACCATCCAGTTCCCTGCTCTGATGTTATGATCCTTACATCGCTCCCCGAAAACACCAATTGAGGATAACCTTTTTCTCCATCTTGATAGGTATACCAGTGCCCCTGAATGTCTCTCTTATTATCGTCCTTAGAGCATGCGCAAAAAACGAATGCTACCACTATTGCCGTTATTATTGCTTTCATAAACTACCAATTCTTGTCTAAATTCGACTTTCTACTTACTTTAAATTCTTTTTCAATTGCGTGGCCCATAGGTCGAAGTACTTCATCCATAACGTTTAGCTTAGCCAAAACTATCTCTTTTATGGTTAAGGTTGCTTTATTATCGTATACATCAAATTGAAGAGTAAACGTAGGTCTGGTTGCTGCTCCTACAGCCCAATTAAAACCCTTTTTAGATTCGTTGTCAAAAGCAGATACCCCCTTACCTATTATTTGACCACTAGTGAAATCTTCCGTGTGCAATATTACGTTCTCCGGCTTTAAAACTTCATCTATGAAACTCTTACACAATGAAAACATTTCCATCTTATCAGCATGATCATTATATACATCAATGGAGTATACTACCTTTCCATCTACCTGGGGCAGATCTTGACTAACACCTAAAATAGGAATGGTTAATAATAGTAGTAGTATGCTTTTCATTAATTAAAAAGATTTTCGGTATCTGAATTTTTGCTCAATGATCTTTGCATCATGGATACATCAAGTTTATCAATAAGTTCTTGTAAATCTTCTGGGGTAGCGAACGGCATGAAAAGACCCTTGCTTTGTATGTAGCTATTAGAATTACTATAAATAGTACCGGTATATATGTAAATTATTGGATCGCCTTCATTCACCGCAAACATAGATTTTAATTTTACTCTTGAATCCATATACCAATCATCATAAGCGAACCCTACCGAATAGTAATCTCTTAAATCAGCATCAATATCTTTCGAGAAATCATCTACTTTATTTTTTATAGCTGTTTCGCTCCATTCCTTAAACTTTGTATTTACATATTTGAGATAATCTACAAACGTGCCTAACTTTTTTGCTTTCACTACTAACACACATTTATCATACGTGTTATCTACAGACTTGGAATATATATAAACCTCGTCGACAACGCCTTTTTTTTCGGTAATTTGTATTTTAAACTCTTCTTTGTTGTTCCCGGCGGTAGCGAAATATGTATCGTAATCCACCTGCCCATATATAAATAGGCATATCATTGATAGAACTATTGTTAATATTGACTTCATAATATTTAGTTTTTAATAATCATTTCTCGTTGGTATACTCTTTTTACCTCTTTTAGATATATAGGCCTCACTGGATTATAATCTTCATTATGTGACCTCAAATAGATATAATCTCCTTCTATCTTTACAAACTCCTTTAGTATAATCCCGTCTATGGTTTGAAATACATATACACGACCTTTTACCAAGTGATTGAAGTTCTCTATAGGTGTCCCTACGAAATACTCCCCAGGTAGATATTCAGTTATCATACTCAATCCGTCTATTTCGAAAGCAAAACATTCTTGCCCTATAAACGGGAAATATACTTTCTCTATGTTCTGTTCAAGTAAAACACTATCGCCATAGCCTTCCAAGAATCCGCCTTGTGCCTTAATAGGCACCACCCACATATTTGGCTTCCCAGTACCTTTAAATGCTGCTGGTCTTGCATTTGATTTACTCAAGTCGTCTCCCCATAGTTCTTCTTCCGTAACGTTAAAGGTAGCTAAGATTGTTTTTACCGAGTCATAGTCTAACCGCTTCGACTTGAATTTGGAGTAAAGATTCTGTTTACTATAACCTAACATCTTAGCCGCCGTTTCCATGTTGATAGGCTCCCCGTTAAATGTTACTTTCTTACTTTTAACAATTTTCTTTAAAAATTCTTTAAATTTTTCTCCTTGATTTTCAACGCTTTGCATAAAATTAGTAAAAATATCGTTTACCAATTTTGCAAAAGTAAAAACATTATTTACCTTTGAATCAGTGAACGTTAAGTATATATTTAAATCGCAATGCAAATGTACACTTTTTGTTCACTTTTTCGACAAACAGTAAATATAAATATGTACATCTATGCAAGTAAATGACATTGAAGTGACAAAAGTTCCTGATTGGGTAAGGGATAAAATCAGGAAAGGTTTAAAACCAAAGTGCAGACTTTTAAAGGTCGGTCAGGCTCTCCCTGTAAATACGTTAGGATGGGCAAGAAACCTAAAAACACAACTTAACGCGGAGACTAATAACGTCTATGAGTACTGGATAGACAACGGGAAAGTTTATATAGGGAGGATTGCGTAATGAACCAACTAACAAACATACAACAAACCATGTCAAGCCGTGAAATCGCGGAGTTGACAGGAAAAACACACGACAATGTGTTAAAGGCTATCCGCAATATGGAGGAAGCATGGGTAAAAGTTACTGGCGTTAAATTTAACGTGAGTGAATACAAAGACCCAACAGGCAGGAAACTACCCATGTACGAACTAACCAAAAAGGAAAGCCTGTACGTAGCTACGAAGTTTAACGACGAGGCTCGCGCTCGATTGATCCTAAGATGGGAAGAACTGGAAAACAGCAAGCAATTCCAAGTGCCGTCATCCCTATCGGAAGCTTTAAGGCTGGCGGCCAACCAAGCCGAGCAGATCGAGCAGCAGCAAAAGCAGCTGGAAGAACAAAAACCAAAGGTGCTATTTGCGGACGCCGTATCTGCCTCCAAGACTACCGTTCTGATAGGCGAACTTGCTAAAATAATCAAGCAGAACGGTTACGACATTGGTCAAAATAGGCTTTTTGATTACATGAGAAAAAACGGATACCTAATTTCTCGATTCGGCTCTGACTATAATATGCCAACTCAAAAGTCTATGAACCTGGGTCTGTTCGAAATCAAAGAAACTTCTATCACCCATTCTGACGGGCATATATCAATCAGCAAAACACCAAAAGTAACCGGGAAGGGGCAACAGTACTTCATCGACAGGTTTCTATCTGCGAAAAAGACGCATCCAAATGTAACGGTACACCCAGAAAAAAATGGGTACAGAAAAATAACATTCAGAGCATAAACTAAAAACTAAATAACATCTGAATAACAGACAGTTAAGCAACTAAAAACAGGTTGCTCAGGCGCTAGCCATGCCTTAAAAGTTGGCTAAAACAGGGGTTTACTGGCGAAGCGGTTCGATTCCGCACTCCCCTACGACAGTCCGAATAGCACGTTTGGGACTATAATCAAAAGCAATAGTTATTTGACGTACGGAAAACCACCATGCACGCATGAAAAAGCAGATAAGGGTTAATCTTCTCCCCTGCCAAGTGGTAAAAAGATAACGGAAGCTAGTTTGGTTAGCGGTGTGTTATAGGCGACACCTTAATTCTTATCCGACCGATAAGTCCTAACGACTAGCGACCTGTGTAAACACCATATCCGTAAGGTACGGCAAGGGCTGGGTTCGATTCCCACGTATGGTGCAGTTAAAAGAGATGTTCCCTACGGGTTAGGGTGAGTGAATTAAAACACAAGAAGTGTCGGTAAACGCTCCGACATGGGGGCTTATGAGGACTCCGCCTCCTGTTTGACCTGCGGCATCTCTTTTTTTATTTGGACAGGTGGCGGAATTGGTAGACGCTCGCTTTAAGGTGCGGATAGTCAACGAAATGTAAAGCTATCGTGCAGGTTCGATCCCTGCCCTGTCCACTCCAAATGAGGAAGGCAAATTTAAGACGTTTCTAGCCGCCTAATAACTTAAACGTCACTAGCCCGGCAAATAGTCGGGCTTTTCATTTTAAATCAATCAGTCACATCATATGGATTACAACGAACTAGAGCGGATAGCCGAGCGCATCGCATTGCGTTCACTGTCCATCCTAAGCGAAAAGCGAAAGCAGGAATTTGCCGACAAGATCCAGGTTACCAAATCCGAGATAATCGAGGCTTTCGATCTGGCCACGTTCAAGGACATAACCGGCCGTTTAGGTCTCATGCCCATCCGTAAGAACGGAGGAAAGAACGGCAAGGTATACTACAGCACTAAGAAAGTGCTGGAACTAACTGAAAAATGGTATCACGATTAAAAACCAACAATAATGAAAAAGAGAAACGTTTTCGATTGGTTAGAGCTGCAGTGGTTCTACCTATCACCATCCACAAAAAATGCAATTGAGTTCATTGGCGGCGTCGTCCTGTCGATATTGATCATCGGAATAGCAATGACGCTAGCTTATTGTTTTGGTAAAGCACAGGTAGGGTTATGAGCATATACAAGAAATTACATACAATACAGCAATCCGTTAGAGGCTTTTCTAAAGACAAGAAAGGCCACGGATATGAATACGTATCCGGTGAGAAGGTTTTATCGCACGTACGGTCTAAAATGGACGAACTAGGCGTGCTGCTTAAGCAGGAGGTATTGTCCATTGAAAATGAGAGGATGGACTATAGAACAGGAGTCGGCACCCAATACGAGAAACCAAAGTCAGAGATACTATCTAAAGTATCTATGCGGTTTACGTGGGTAGACGTCGAAACCGGAGAAAAAGACGAAAACCTTTTTGGAGCCAACGGGCAAAACGACTGGGACAAGGGTGTCGGCTCCGCCCTCACATACGGAGAACGGTATTTTATCCTGAAATTTTTCCATATCCCTACAGATCAGGATGACATAGACAATCCCGACCGTAAGCCGGCCCCTACAGATCAGGATGACAAGAAGGCTAAAAAGGTAACTGTAAGCGAAGCTATAAAAATGATATCCGATGCTTCTTCGACAGAGGAACTTGTAAAAATCTACAACGAAAACGGACATCTCCATAAAAGCAAAGACTTTACGGACATCCTAACGAAGCGTAAACTGGAACTAAAACAAACAACGTAATGGAAAATCAATTTGAATTGGAGGTTTCTACCTCTACCCTATTAGACCTTAATAGGTCTTATATTAACAACGTATTGCAGCAAACTAAGTGCAATCTTCAGGAAGGACAGGTGGACGCTCTACGGCTTTTCATAACAGCAAAGAAAGGGCAGGAGTTGTTTACGCAGCTTGAAAAAACAGTACGTCCATACGCAGAGCAGGAAACTAGACTGTCAAAGGGCGAGGTATACAAAAAGTACGGTTGTGAAATAACCGAGCGTATGACCGGAGTATCCTACGATTTCTCTAACTGCGATGATCAGGAATGGAACGAACTGACCGAGCAGATCAATTCGCTGACGGAGAAGCGTAAAGAGCGTGAAAAGTTCCTAAAGACGATCACTAAGCCAATTTTCGACGAAAACGGGGTTCAGATAAATCCTCCCCTTCAAAAAGGCCGGTTAGGACTAAACGTGAGTATTAAGTAGATGGCCAATTGGAAGCTTCACAAGTATTATAGAGGCTTCTGTTTACCGACCATCAGAAGCCGTCTCATACAGCTCAACGCCTGCACCCCTATCCTTAAGGATGATGACGTACACGAGCTACTTAAGCGCGTAACCAATACGCCAAGCAACGCAGGCCTTTCAAACAAAGAGTTTTTAGATTTTTTAGAACAGATATGGTGCATAGCAGCGCACCTGGATATTTATCTGCCGTACCCCGAAGAAATAACCAAAATGGAACAATTACACCGAATAGTAGATAAGCTGGAGAACAAGGTTTTCCCTTATCGAGAACTTATAGAACGAGGATCATATCCGCTAGATTCCGAGAGCAAACTGAGCATAAACAAGGCCGGCGTTGGAATTACAAGCCGCGCGTTCGACGCAGAACACCTAGATATATGCACAACTGGCTCAGGATCTCTAGTCCAGACTCGGATATTCTTTGCCGGAACCTATCTAGATGACATCGAACGAGGCCTAGACCATTTCATTTCCTCCGTGGTCGATGATTTAAGTTCTCCACATACTCGTAAGAAAGTGATCGAGCACAAGATTAAAGAGCTACAGGAGGAGCTTTCAAATATATGCGAATAAAGAAGATGGTTCACAAATCTGAGATTCAGAGTACCGAAACTATAGACGCTCTCAGAAAAGAATTGAAAGAAAACATATCAATACACCTTTTCATGGGAGATACTGCCTTAGAACTAATGAAAACATGTTTCACTATTGGTTTACGTGACATCAACAATAGGGAAATGCAGATACGTACTGGAGTAGTTCTGAACTCGGTCAACAGGGATCTTGAAAGAATCCGTAAAATTTTATCTCCCCTGTTCACCATGAAGCCTGAAAGCGAGGATCACATGAAGGGCGATCACAGCTTTGAACTATACAGGTTATTCAGACACTTTGCATTCATGCCCACGGATGAACTACGAGAATTTAACGACGGTTGCGAAAAAGCAAATCAAAAATCACTAAAAGAACAACAACATGGATAGAGCAACATCGGCTATAAGAAGCCACAAACAGAAATACCTCCTACGTCAGGACGACTTTGAATACCCCTACCGGATAGTAGCACCGACTTTCAGTCTGGACGTACAGCGCCTGCAGACGAAGGAAGAAGCCAGCAAGCTTTTCCTTGCCATATCTGACATGGGCCATCAAGCAATTATGTCTTATGTAGACATAAAATCTTGCAAAGTAAGACTACTTGCGTATAGTGGGCCAACCAAAAGAAAGGAGTAGCGTATGGCAGAGGAAAAGAAAGCTTTCGTTATGTATGCGGACTGGATAGCTACTTTCAATCTATTGTCAGATGAGGAATCTGGGCGGTTAATTAAGCATATTTTTTCCTATGTAAACGATGAAAATCCAGAGTTCCCTAAAGAGGATCGTCTTTTAGCGATCTCCTTCGAACCTATAAAGAACCAGCTAAAGAGGGATCTTAAAAAGTAT
Organism: Sphingobacterium allocomposti; assembly: GCF_008124885.1. Lineage (GTDB taxonomy): Bacteria > Bacteroidota > Bacteroidia > Sphingobacteriales > Sphingobacteriaceae > Sphingobacterium > Sphingobacterium allocomposti. The sequence goes on along the minus strand of NZ_VNHX01000027.1, from coordinate 36,581 downwards.
GAGAGCAAAAAGGCTCAGTTTTCAGTGGCTGGAAAAGAAAGTGCCAAGGTTAGGAGACTATCAACTACACAAGTCTATGTGCTTAGGTTTTATTCTTCTTCTGAACAGTTTATAAAGGTTGGAGTAACCGACAATTCTATAGGTCGTAGGTATTCTTCATCGGGCATAGGTTCGTCAAAGTTAGGGTATAAGTTTGACATAATAGCGCAGTTTTTCCCGAAGGAAAATGGATACGATGTGCTAGAAATGGAGTCATTTATAAAAAACAAATACCATCAGTTTCAATACACTCCAAACAATAAATTCGGTGGATATACCGAATGCTACTTGATTGATTCCTTACAAGATATAATAACAGATTTAACAAAACTCAACGACGTTGAACATCGCTCAACAGATTCAACTGTAAAAGATATAGTTAAAGATACAGTAACAGTTATAGTAACAGATACAGTAAAAGAGAGTGTGATAAACAATATAGGGAACTCACCCACACAAAATTTTTCCTTCGGTAAACAGCCAATTGAAGTTTTAAAAAAAAATTGCGCGGGCCACACGACGTGGTTACAGTCGATCGGGATGAAAAATTCTCTTTTGATGCCGCAGGTTTTGGAATGGTTTGAAGCTTTCTGTTTGCACTTGGCCGCTTCGGGTAAAACGGAGGAAACAGAGCAGGAGTTTAAACGCTATTGCGCTTCATGGATCGCTTCGGAGGTAAGGCAGGGCCGGAAACCGATAACCACACCGCCACCGGAAAAGAAAATGAAAATTGACGCCACAACCGCAATCCAATCAGCTTTAATTAAAAAATATGGAAAACAAGATAGCAACGCGTGACCAGAATCTACAGTCCGTACATCTGTTGAGCCGAGAGCTCGAAGCCTTGTCTTCCGAACAGATATGCAAAGTTCCGGAAATTGATTTGGATAAGGTTTTGATGACAGCCGTACACAAGGCTTTCCGAGACAAGGGGCAAGAGGTTGACCCAAATCAGATGGATCACATCGTCGACAATCTTCTACCAACTGTTTTGAAGTCCTGCCCATTCATCCGTATAGCCGAAATACCCATTGCAATCGAAAAAGGGATTTTAGGCGATTACGGCGATTATTTTGGACTGAACGTGGTAACATTCACAAACTTCATAAAGTCTCACTACGCGTCAGAAAAAAGGGCAAAAATCGCAAAACAAACGATGTATGAAGAAGAAGAAAAGGAACCTCCGTCCGAACAGGAGATTTTGGAGAAAGACAAGCAGCTCCTATCCTACGCTTTTGAGCAGTACAAAAAGTCAGGTTACTACGAAGATCACGGGAATTACATGTACAAAGTCGCAGTCAAAAAACTGGGGCTTTTTTCTTTATCAGCGGAGAGGCAAAAGGAGTATTTGGATAATGGGCGAGCAAAGGCAGTAGAGAAACTTAAAACGGAGCTTATACAGAAGCCGCACGAGCGTCGAAGGATAACCTCGTGTATTCAGCAGGCCGGTGCTATGGAAAAGGGTAGCGAGGGCGTAAAATTGGTCTATAAGGAGTCTTTGCAGCTGGCCCTTATGGGATGGTTCAAGGATCTTGTTGAGTCAGGGATTGAAATAACAGAATTATTAACTAAAGAATAAAAAGAAATGGCTAAATCAGAAACAACATTCTATAATCTTGCTGAACTTAGTGAAATAGCGTCAAAAGCCGCTAAAGCAATCAATTCAGTAAGCGAAAGACTAGAAGCAATCGAAAGACATATAGGTATTGCTAAGGATGAACCGAAATTGGATAGGTGGTACAAAAGAGCAGGGAGATCTCTTGTTTATTTAACCGGAATCACAAGAGGGGTTGGTTATGGTTACGGGTTTGACATAGATGGAAATTGGTTTGATAGATGTAATGGAAATCCCATATTCATTGATTGCTTGGTTGAAGCCACTCCCCAAGAAGTAGAAGAAGCCTTGGTGAAGGAGGCTAAGCGGAGGGGCTTCTTAACACAGGGTACATTTTTCAAATCCTTTACGGATGGTGGTAAGGTTCGGGAAGTTCAGCCTTTTGAATGTTATGACGGGAAAATGAACCCTATAAAGCTATCATTTAGTAGTGGATTTTTGTACTACGAAGAAGGACTTAAAACTAGTTACGGTTTATGTTCTAACCCTCGTGTATTTGAAGACGGAAAATGGGCTGAAATAGTCAATCAACCCGTTGACAAGTTCGCTGAGCTTAAAGAAGCTCATAAAAAAGGAGAGGTGATACAAGTTAGATATTCTAGTGGTGATTATTGGCATGATTGCGATTACCCGCGTTGGGATTCCTGCCTCGAATACCGTATCAAACCCGAAGAAAAACCTAAGGTTGGGGATGTGTGTAAGTTTTGGGATGATGGAGAAAATAAGTACGTAGTGAGTGTTCTTACTAAAACAAAGGAAGGTGATAACTATCCATATCACACTAATTTTGATTCCTTTAAATACGCCACGACCATAACCAAAGAGGAAGCTATAAACCTGCTTTTCGGCAACCAATAACACTAACCTATTATGGAAAACAACTTAAACAACGTACACGTAGTAATATACGGTCATGAAATGCTTAAGGAAGCAGTAACACGAATAAGACGAGAACATCTTACCGTTGAACCAAACTACCACGAGGAGTACGATGCCGGAAACGACTGTTTAGTATTCAGAAATAACGAGTTTAGTCTCGTCGCTTGTCCTGTACGTCACCCCGTCGAAGTAAGCCTTAATCAGTTAGTGGAAATAATAGTAGGAGGTGAAGATGATCGAGATTAAAGTACTCGGAGAACCTAAGGCATTAAAGCGCCATCGTATGGGCAGAGGGTTCAGTTACGATCCTTCGGCCGGCGACAAACAGACTTTCGCACAGATCGTTCAGGCCAACGCTCCTGAAGAACCTCTTTCTATACCGTTACGTGTGGAGATGATATTCTACTTCTCTCGACCAAAGTCTCATTTCGGTACAGGTAAGAACGCGGGTAACGTAAAGCCGGGGATGTCACTTTATCATACCTCTAGGCCGGACATCGACAACCTGATTAAGTTCGTTCTCGACTCCCTGAACGGTATATTCTGGAAGGACGACTGCTATGTTAGTCAGACGAACGCAGCTAAGGTCTACACAACAGGAACACCTATGACAATAGTTAGGGTGTACGAATCAGATTTACCAAAACAATCAAAATAGAATCAGTATGAAAAAGTTATCACTAATCGGCGCGGTATTTTACTTTGCTGCCTACGCTTATTTCATTATCGCTTGGCTCGTTAATTTATACAACTTCTTTATTTGTGACTTCGAGCCTTCCTACAAAGAAGAGATCATCCGGTTCATGGGTATAATCATACCGCCAATGGCTGGTGTTACGGTTTACTTTTAAAATTCTGCATATGGTATGAAACGTAAAACATCCAACTGCATATCCTGCGGAAACTACCGCCCTATCTATGCAAAGAAGATGTGCGGATACTGCTACGAAAAGCAAAGAAAGAAAACTCCCCTACCCCGTCCTAAAAAGCGAATAGCCAAATTTTCCAAGAAGACCTTAGATCAGCTGAGGCGATATCGAAAGCTAAGAGACAAATTCTTGGAGGAGAATCCTGTTTGCCAATATCCAGGATGTACCAGCAGGGAGGTGACTTTGCACCATAAAAAAGGAAGATTAGGCGCTTATTTAACAGATAAGCGCTTTTTTTCTGCCTTATGTTGGCCGCACCATCAGTATATAGAAACACACCCAGAAGAAGCTAGACGCTTGGGCCTTTCTTATTCCAGACTAACAAAAATCTAAACAATGCTAGAACAATTTAAAAAGCTAATGGGCTACGGCTCATTTCGCCCCTATAACGGGGGATACGAAGTAAGGGTAAAGGATCTCGATGCAGCCTTTAACCATGCACAGGAAATAGTATCAAAACACAATCTACAGCTAAAAGTATACGGACGAGATGTAAGGCTTAGATCCTTCTTTGTCGCTCCAGAGAGAGAGGAGGTGGCAGGTGGGTAAGACACTACAGCAGATAAAGGATGAGGTTGCCGAGGGGTTTGGGTATAAATCAAACTCGGTTTTTAATGCTTACGAACAGTTACTAATAAACCCACATGGACTTACTTACAAAGTATTAAACGCTAGTGTAAATCAAGTCGCCATCCGCTATGCAAACGAGCAGAATAGGGAATTGGTGGAGATGTTGGAAATTATCAACGAGGGGATCAACACGATGGACTTCACCCAATTGGAAGGACTTCACAACGAGATCGAATCATTAATCAATAAACACAAACAATCATGACACTTATAAAATACTTAAAACAGATTGTTTGCAAACACGAATGGGAAGTGGAACACAACTATTTGTACTGGTGGAAGCGCACCTGTAAGAAATGTTCTAAGGTAATAGAGAGTTAAAAATGTCTAAAGAAACAATTAACAATTACATGAGCGTCATAAGATCTAAATATTTACGTCGGGCTGGATCGAAAGCTAAATCCGAGCACCGTAAAATTAGACGGTATGCCAAAGGTTTTGTAAAGGCCAACCGGAGATATGCAGTAAATGACTACTGCTTCAAGTTAGGGTTAAACAATGCATTTATGATGCAATCATCAACCGAGGGCTAACCGGCCCGAAAAGAAAGGAAGGAAAAAATGGTAACATTTGAAAGACCACATAAAAACCAAACGGTAATGCATAAAGATTTGGAAGAACAGCAATTACTAGACCACTTCGCCGGATTGGCGATGCACGCATCTTTGGCTAATGAGGAATTGCGGATGGCATTAATACAGGATTCCCGTAAAGAAAGTGGAATCAGCGTAACCGATTATGTTGCTATTGATGCTTACGAAACGGCTAAAGCTATGCTAAAAGCAAGAAAGGAGGCTAACAATGCATAAAATATACAGATCGGTACCCGTGTCAGAACGGTTGCCGGCACACGGTGGATATATATTAACGGACATTGGGTTAGTTCAGTTCTTTCCTAAAGACAAAAGCTGGCTAGATGACGAGTACTTCTTTTGCAATCCTGATCACTGGCTCGAAGAAATAGACCTTCCTACCGAAGAAGCAATGCGTCAGTTCGCCAATGAACTTGCGCAGGAAGATGTTTACACCAGCGAACAAGAAGTGGAAGCATATGTAGACGGCGCCAACTTCATCCTTAACCACATTAAGGGAGAATAATTATGAGGCAAGGAGTAACTAGGCTGGTATTCTTAATAGGTAAGTACGCCATTAAAATCCCAAACTTCACATATAGTCACCAAAACTTTCTATCAGGATGTTTAGCCAACCATAACGAACGTCTGTACTGTAAACAATACAAAGGTATGCCCCAACTGGATAAAGTAGCATACACATATTACAGCTCGTTGTTTGGGCTACTGAATATCCAGCGGCGAGCAGAAATTGTACCCTTCGACATAAGTTCGGACAGATCGATTAGAGAAAGTTTTAGAGGAGTCTGCCACGATTTCAAGAACGAAAATTTTGGATTTATTAACGACAAAATAGTATGTATAGACTATGCTTAAGACTACTAACCATATTAAGGGAGGAGGTGTGTGATGAGCCACCGCTATCCTCTCCAAACACGGGCCCGAGCAATAGTGATGATCACCAAGGGCAATTCCATCGCTTCCGTAGCGAAGTGGTTCGGATGCCCTACAGCCACCGTTTCTCGCTGGTATCTGGACTATCTCGGCTACCGAGGTAAAGAGGGGATAACGATCACGCTGCAGAGCCGGATGGACGATATCACCATAACGGATGATATTATCGAATAACAATAAATTTAGTGATAGAACTATTAACCACTCTCTTCATCGCTGTAGCGGTGGGGAGGGTATGGAGGAAATAAAATATGAGTATTACGACAGTCAATATAAACGGCCAACAAGTAACTATTGTTTGGGCATCAATAACTTGTGACGACCAAATTATTCACTATCCAATTAAGGAAGAAGAATTATGATAAACGCTTTCATACTACAACATAAACCTTTCACACCACAGATAGTAGATAACCCGCAGGCAATACGCTATATCGTCGTAGATCTATTCTGCGGCGCTGGCGGAACGACAACAGGATTCGCTCAGGCGAAAGACAAAGACGGAAATCCTATAGCGTTAATTGCTGCTTGCGTCAACCACGATCATAAAGCCATTAGGAGCCATTGGGAAAACCATCCGGAAGTATACCACTTCGAGGAAGATATACGTACACTGGAACTATCTCCGCTGGTCGATATAGTTACACAATATCGCAAGCTTTACCCATGGGCCAAAGTCGTCCTTTGGGCATCCTTGGAGTGTACCAATTTCAGCAAGGCGAAAGGCGGTCAAGCTCGTGATGCTGATAGCCGGACATTAGCCGATCACCTCGACAGATACATCAAGGCGATTGATCCAGATTACGTGCAGATTGAAAACGTTGTTGAATTTATGAGCTGGGGGCCACTTAATGAAAACGGTAAACCTGTCAGCATGAAATCCGGACAAGACTGGTTGAGATGGCGCGAGCATATCAATTCATTTGGATATCGTGACGAATGGCGGGAACTCAATTCCGCTGACTTTGGCGCGTACACATCCAGGAATCGGCTCTTCGGATGTTTTGCAAAACACGGCCTTCCGATCGTCTGGCCGGAACCAACGCACTCAAAAAATGGAGGAAAGAAAGATACACTTTTTGGCGACGGACTAAAAAAGTGGAATGCCGTTCGGGATCTGTTGGACTTTGAGGACGAGGGAATAAGTATATTCGGTCGAGAAAAACCCCTGGTTGAAAATTCCCTTAAGAGGATCTATGCAGGACTGGTCAAAGAGGTGGCTGGCGGAAAGGAATCGTTCTTAGTAAAATACAATTCCATGAATCAACGAGGAAAAGTTGCAGCACAATCGATAGATGATCCGTCACCTGTAATATCATGCCAAGGTAGGCTAGCATTAGCTCAAACTTCCTATATAGTAAAACACTATTCAGGAAGTACAAATGATAAAATTTCATCTATTGATTCCCCAGCTCCGACCATCACTACGATACCTCATGAATCGTTGGTAAGCGTAAAACCCTTTGTACTTACAAGTAATTTCAAAGGTATATCCCGGAGCATAAACGAGCCGTGCCCTACTCTTCTTGCAAGTAGAAAGCACCACTATTTTGTCAACCCTGCATTCTTGGTTAACTACAATCATAGTAGCAAGACTAACGACCTGAACAATCCTTGTCCTACTATTTTGACAAGAGATAAACTTGCGCTTGCTACCCCTTGTTTCCTTGCTAAATATTACGGAAATGGTGAAAATGTACAATCGGTAAACGAGCCGGCTGGCACGTTGACGACAAAAGATAGATTTACTTTAATCCAAACCAACTGGCTGGATAAGCAATACAGTGGAGAGCGAAACCATCAATCGGTGAATCAGCCGGCCGGCTCAATACTCGCAAACGACAAACATTGTTTGATGACCGCCAAAGGCTTTATATACAACCCTTCGCACGGCGGTCATACTATGCATATCGAGCAACCATGCCCGACGATAATTGCAAGACAGGACAAAGCGCCACTTTATTTCATCCAATACGTTATCGATCCCAATGTCCGGATAGAGATATACGAGGGCGATTCCGAAACGATGATCAAAATAAAAGAGTTCATGGCGCTTTATGGTATCTCGGATATCAAAATGCGAATGCTTAAAGTATCAGAGTTGAAAGTTATCCAAGGGTTCCCGGCAGATTACAAGCTATACGGCAACCAGTCCGACCAAAAGAAGTTTATCGGTAACAGTGTGGTTCCACATGTCGTGCAGGCATGGGCAGAGGCACAAGGAGAAAAATTATTACAAATGGTAGCGTAATGGAAATCTACACAGACATAGAAGTTATTGAAAGCTTCGTTAAATCCGAATGGATTGACGGCAAAATAAACGACGAAGTAGCCAGGGAGCTGCTTCGTCTTACCTTAGAATTAAAAGATAAAGTATTTAACCATGCAAAAAACTAAAACAATAACCCTCCCCCACCTCGATCTGCTGGTGGTGGAGTTGCCCGAGGGGGCAATATACCCTGTGATAAGTATGGGGTATATAACCGCCCGAGTGCCTAATCATACCGACGGAGTAAATGACGATTGGGTTAAAAAGCTTGATGTTGGGGGAGACTGGAAACACCTAGGTGCTGTTGGTGATGTGGCGGAGAAAGTTGCTAGTAACGTTGTTGAGTTCAAAACTATCACGAGTGCTTGCAAATGTGAATATTGTGGGTTTGACATTGATTGCTATAGGAACTATTTAGAGCAGTCGGAAGACCCGACAAACGTATTTACAAAAAACTTTTCGGTAAACTCCCTTTACTCCCTCCTACAAGCCAATGAGGTTTATTTTGAGAACAAATATGGAAAAGAAAAACCAACTCAAATAGGATTTATAGGAAATGTTCTAGAAGTGGAGGCAAAATCAGCATTAATGCTGCATCAAATGAAATGGGAAAAAGCACAATCCAAAGTATGGGATAAAGAACGTACTTATTTATTTATTAAAGTAGATTAGATATGAAAGGGGCAATAGAATACCTTGACGAATTAGATAAAAAATACCCTAACCGAAGAAAAGAAATACATAAGCAGTGTTGTAAAAAATGCCCTACTGATAATATTTACAAAAATGGAGGTCAAGATTGTGAGGTTGAGGATTTAAGGGGTTTATCTAAAGAAGTTTTGGCTAAGGAAATTGTTTTTGTATGCGCTTGGAGGAATAGCAAGTTATGCAAAGGTATTTGTGACCAATACGGGATTACACAAGATTATCTTAATGATTTATACAAAGAAAGTTAAACAATGATCGGACTTATAGCAATAGCAGTCGCTTACGTAGTGGCTAAGAAATTGGATGATTCGTCAGATTATAAACTCCCGAAAGGGAAAAATAAAAACAGATACAGATGATACAAGCAACAGAATTACGCTTAGGAAACTACGTAAACCTAAACGACGGATCAGAACACGATAAAATTAGACAGATAAGCGGTATAGAGCATAAAATCGTATATACTCTTATAAAAGGATGTAGATTTGCCCAAGTTCATCAAAGTTTTGACCGTATTTATCCCATCCCCCTAACAGAGGAAATAATAATAAAGTGCGGATTCGAGAGGTCAGAATACAACGATTACCGACATCCTATTTTATTTGGAACTTTAACGCTTTACGAAGGTGTAGCTGAACTTCATATAAGTGATATGTACAGCGTATGGGTAAATAACCTCCACCAACTCCAAAACCTATATTTCGCATTGACAGGAGAAGAATTGGAGGTAAAGATATGAAACTTACAAAACAACAACGCCTCCAACCTATCGGAATTAGGAGGCGTTGGATAGGTTTAACCGTTCAACGGCTCTCCTAAAATAAGTAAAAAATCAGTTAGTGACACCTTTGTATCATTATGATAATGTACATATCCCGACGCTGAACCATTTCCCTTACCGCGTCCTAAGTAAGCCCTAATCAAGACACTCCCGTCTTGTAGGGTATAACGCTCTACAATTGCGTTATTGGACAAATATATATTTGCCATATTACAAAGGTATAGTGTATCTAGGAAGTATTTTACAGGGGCTAATCACACCCAAACACTACCCCTCAAATCCTCATCCCGGATGATCTGCAAAGCGTCATCGATAACCAAAACGTTAGGCTCCTGGAACGGCGCGCCAGCAAGATCATCGAGATACTTCCATATATCGTCAACTTTTTCAGCATACCACGTAGGATCTTCATTATCTAATGGCAATGGCGATTTAAGTATGTTATACCCCTTATCTTTTAATGCCCATCGGACTTTCCGTGTCACCAGCGCACGGGGGATCAACACTAACCGACCGGATATACAGCAGGAAATTTAGTGGATACGGGAAACCGTATGGTAACCATCCCCAAAACACGTATTTTCCGCACGTTGCACTTGCTAATTTTCTTAGCAAATTTGCAAATATGGAAACGCTTAAGTTCACATATCGAGGTAAAGAAATAACGGCCCCCATGGAGATCGTGCAGAAGTACGGAAACGTTATGACATTTCACGTGATCGGCAAGAATGGGCAGCGGTTCATCTTTTTGAAATACGGCAACGAATGGTCGCATATAGAGGGGACATTGTCCGCAAGCCTCCGCGAGGCTATATTGGACGCCCTGATCATGCGGTTCGAATTTGCCGCAGTCAAGACGTTCATCTATCAGGGCAAGAGGCAGATAGTGACCGTAAATTGGGTCTATGGGGGCGGTGTGTGGGATGTAAAAATAAACCACATATCGCGAGGGTGGATAGCTTTCTACGAGAACGAAGGTTTCCGCTGGCGGATCAGCGAGGGGGAAACGTGGCTGAAACCTCGTCACATGGAGTATTTTATTGAACTGATAAAGGCCGGAAAAATAGTATCTACAGATCCGCTGGACAAGAAAATTAGGGAAGCTGAAAAATAATTTAAACTTTTTTCATTTTTCTCTTGCATGAATAAATGTTCATGCGTATATTTGTAGTGTAATCAATAACATAAAAGGACATGGACATTTTCTACAGGGGTATAAACGGCGAATTTAACATCAATGATGTCTCGATAGAGTTAGCATCAGATTTCGACGATATTCTATACGAAGCAAACGATCAATTCGGTGAATCAGGCTCTTACGATTATGACGAGGATGCTTTAAATAGATACTTCGAAGCGAACGGAATGCCTTATGAAGCAAAGAACGGAAAATTCATAGCATTCGGTGTCAACGCAGTTGATGATATAGATTTAGCAACGGACTTTACTGCATGCCCAAATGCTACGAAGATTGTGAAATTTGAAGGCCGATATATTGGAAGAAATCTTTGTGATGACGGTGATATCGTAAAAATCACTAGAGTATTAGAAATTATTGATATCGTGTAAATATCAAAGAATCAAGTTAATCCTACCGGTACGATTACATTGTCTTTTTCAGACACCTAAAGATTTCTCTTTTCCAATTCCTTTGTAGGATTAACTTGACCTTATAGCAAATATAGAAAAAGAAATTATAATGTCAATAGAACTCCCAAAACTAATAAACAAAGCCGAGCTAGCCCGTCAGCTCGGCCTCTCACCGGCCCAGCTGATCAACAAGCTGAAAGGAACTCAGCGAAATAGCTTCACCGACGCTGATAAGGAGGCGACGATCCGCGCCTTGCAAAAGGCTGTTGAGGAAGTGGAGGGGCTTTATTCGAAGTAAAAGCCCCTCATTAGAGTGGGTTATAATTCAGTTTGAACAACTCAAACTCCAAACTATCTATCCTTTTAAAGTGCTCTAATTGCCTTTTTTGCATCTCGTCGATCAATGAATCCCTATAGTCTATGTGGTATTGTAGCTTAGCATTATGCCTGATTATAAAGAAATTCATAGCGATTGAGATCGGGCATATTACAACCAGTCCAAGTAACACGCCAAAAATAATCTTATAAATCGTTTTCATCCCGCTTTATTTCTTCCTCCCAACCCCAAAGAACCACCAAGCCAAGAATACCACAACCACTCCAAGACCTATCCACCATCCAAATCGGGAAAGGAACACTGCAAGCCGGTCGGGGCTGCTCTCGCTGACGGAAGACGACGCACCCTCACTCCTCCTACTCTCCCCCGAAACAGCTACATGCTTCTGCTGCTGCTGGTCCTTGCGCTCCTCCCTGTTGGTCGTGTTGTCTTTACGCTCTGTGATCCGCTCTTTCTCTGTCCTAGTGATCCTTTCGGCCGGCGCGTTCACTTCCAGCGTGAGCGTCTTGTTTAGCGTATCCAGGATTGCTTTCACCACAACGCCCGCACTATCCTTAAGATAGTTGTCGCCCGGCTTAAGGTCTCCCTTCTTTACCGTAACCTTCGACTTCCCTCCTTTCTCGGTTACGGTCGTAACCTCCCTATCGGTGACGATAACACCCTTATCCACGGATTGCTCTTTTACGTTGGTGGTGCTGACCGCCGAGGAAATCTCGGAACTATCCCTTTTCTCGACGGATTCCAGCTCGTAGGCCTGTTTACTCCTGAACTTCTTGGATAGACCGCACGAAGCAAAGGCGGCCACCATGACCGCCAGTGCTAGCAATTTAGTTAGATTTCTCATCGAGTACGCGGTTTAGGCTGTCTAGTGAGCATTCTAGCTCCTGCAGACTGCTGTTTAGTTCTACCATCCTTACAGGCGGTACCTCATGTTTTCTACCTTTATTATACGACGAGGCGATCACTCCGAACACCAGCATCGATATTAGTATTGCTCTTTTCATTTCAATCTTTTATTAATGTTACTGAATGTCGAATCTGCTTTTTGCTTAATCGTATCTACTTTCTCCGCAATAGGCGTTATCTGCTCGGTAATCTCCTGCTTAGATTGCTTGCGCACCTCCTCGATGATACGGTCATACAGCTTAGCTTCCCGATCAAGCTGACTATCCTTGCTATCAGCTATATAATACAGGACAAACCAAAATACAGATACCACTACCATAAGAGCATACGTAACCGGATGCCTTACGATTTGCATAAATGTTGGCTGCTTTGCCGGCTGATTCTGTTGCTCTTTTATTTCGCTCATTACTTCTCTCTACTGAAATATAAATCTGCTTCTGCTTTCCTGCGCCGTACAAGCCCTTTAAGGACTTTCCCTCCGGCTTTATTCCACTTTTCGAACTCCGCCCTTATCGAAGGATCGCACGGGTTCGCGTTAATCTTCTTTAATAGCGTAGACCGTCCGAGGTTGGCCCCTCCTAGGTTATACGTAAAGCTCACAAGCGCATCGAATTGGTTTTGGTTAAGAGGCGCTTTGACTAACCTGTTAACCTCCTTCTCGTATGTCTCCTCGAGCAGCTGGGCAAGCAATTCCGTTGCCCTAGCCTCTGTTATCGGAGCATCCTGCATAGTCACACGCTTGCCGTTGGGGTATTTTATTACCCCGTAACCGATTGTGGGGATGCCTACCGGATCTAAGTACGGCTTGCTGTAGAATCCCTCGAAAGTCTTTATAAGCGATAATCCTTTATTTCCTGTTTTCATAATTTCAAAATTTAATGCCAGCACCTACCATGCGCTGTAGGTGCTGGGTTAATAATTACTTACTATTACATCCGTAGAACCAGAAGCTATGTTATAAATACTCCCGGTAGTGCCTAGGTTACGGAGTTTATTTATCCTTACATTATTTACCGGTACAGCCATATCCACTACATAGTTTGAGATTTTATTAGCAATAATATTATTCATAGATACATCACTTATATTTCCGTTAATATATCCCGTTCCATAAGAGGAATACGCCCTTATTATTTCTGTTTTAGTAGATTGAGAATTTAAGTCAGATATATTGGATATATTAATACCTTTTATTTTTGTGCTCGTAGCAAGTAGGATGATAACGTGATGCGCACCCGAGCAATGAACGTTGTCTATTTCTATATTCTCGATTCCATTGTCCAAGCTGTACTCGAATCCCATCGTCTGTAATGGGAAAATATAAGGGCTGCTCGGGGTATCCCAATTAAAAGAAGCGTCTAGTGCGGTCATAGCTACGGTATCGTCGCTCGTTTTTCCAAAAATATTCCACACCTTGCCGTTTCTACACCCGTTTCTAAAATCTATGCCGTCTCCGTTTTTTACATTTGTATCAAACTCAATATCGTGTATTTTCATTCCATCACACCCCCACTCCTGAGATATCCCCCAGCAGTGAGTTTTAGACATTTTGAACCCAGCTATTTCGTAATCTTTGCCGTTAGCCACTAAAATACCTATAGTCCTCCATCCGTAATAATCTCCTACCCACGGTTCATTTACGCCTGTTTTCGGGTTTAATGCTGTGTAAGGAATATCGGCACCTTCTATCGAACTTCCGTTCAGCCCAAGAATTTTAAATTTTTTCGTCTCGCCAAGGGACAAACATAGTCCATTTGGATTGGCGGGGTCGGGGTTAATAGAGTGCGTTCGTATAATGTTATCGAAAACACCATCTTTAAGTTTTAACTTTGCATTATCTAATAACAGTTCTACATTATCTCGGATTATAATAGCCTGGTTTAGAAGATACGTTCTATCTTTTACAATAACAGCTCCTCCATTCATAGACTGTGCTTGGTGGTAAATAGCCTTGTTTATTTTGTCAGCGTCTTCTTCATCTACCCAATCGTCTGCGTAGACCACATTTTTTCCTTTTAAATCAAAAGATTCGCGACCGATAACTTCCTCTATGTACGCAGCTACGTCTTTCCTATTAACGCTTATATCTATACTATAATCCGTTCTAGTCTGATATGCTGGGTGTTCTAAGGTAAACGCAACGTATTTAATTGTAGAAGATATATCTCCGTTATAACTTCCGTTTGTTGGAACCCTGAGTTCTACGAATTGTTGATTTTCGTTAAAAAGTATAATGTTGAAATTAAACAACATGCCTTCTATCCAGATATGATTTGTATCTACTGGAATAAGAGGACTCCTGTACATGCCTTCTGCACCAGAATTGATCACCTGTCCTGTAGCGTTATATATCCCCGGCAATTTCATATCGGATGTGACGACAACTAGTGAGGATTTAGATTCTGGTAGATTAATTAATGGGAATGTTGAGGAATCTACATATTGCTTTACGCTTGTTTTTTGTTCTTCTATCTCAATATTGTAAGTAGTACTCGTTTGGTATAGCGGGTGTTCTAAGTTGAAGGCAAATTTCGTCGCCCCGGCAGGAAGATCATAAACCCCCTCCCCAACCTTCAACAAGGTAGACGCTACAAAAACGTTCTGTTCGTTAAAAAACAACAAGCTGAATGCATACAAAACATTTTTTATTTTAATCTTGTTAGATGTCGCCGGTAAAATATTAGTCCGACGATATCCTAACTCCCCCTGATTAGTCACTACACCGACACTATTGTAGACTCCCGGAACACTCGAGCTGTGATTTATTGTATACGCATTATAAAAGACATTAGGAGCTATTCCAGCTGTAATCGGATCTACCGCCCTGAATACCCCGTCCTGATTTACTATTTCGGTTCCGTTTTTTACTACCAAGTTCGTCCCCTCAGGCACCGGCAACTCCTGTGTAGTAAGAGACCAAGAAGAGCCGTTCCAAAAAAGAGTTCCTGTATACCCTTCCGGTACTGTGTAGGTATTGCCGTTCCATGTGTAGGAGCCGGGAATTACATTTGTTATTCTCCGGTTTTCACCAAGCGGCCCTGTAGGTAAAGCTGATCCAGGGGGGTAATCGCTAGGATTTAGATCTATCCCCGTTATACTCAGATACTGTTTAAGCTGATCAAATTGCGGAGCCATAGACTCTCCGTTGTCACCGTTACTCATCAAAACCTTATCCGTACCTTTTATCGTGGTAGGAGTAGGCATTTCGCTTGGAAATTTTACTGTTGCCATTTTCTAACGTGTATTTAACTTATGTCACCCTGTTCGAAATAGGAGTAAATGAACTCCTGGTGCTGTACATCGTTAGTTCTTACTTGTGCCAGTTTACCTGTAAAGTGGCTTCTTAGGTAGTCGATTGTTCCTTCGACAAATACAAATTTTTTGCTGTTAAGGTATTTGCCGATTTTGCTTGTTATGTATGTTCCTTCTTTGTCCTGAAGGTAGTCGTCGTCTGGATTTACCAGAATGTATCTATCACTAAAGCACTTTACTGCGTATTTAGCAAATGGATCTATTCTAGGTATATCAAACCCTATATTAAGCTCGTCGTGTGCTTGTCCATAGCTTCGGGTTAGTTGCCGTAGCGAGTGAACGAGAACTGGATTAGACTCCGTGTCCACCGGAGTGGTCCACGTTGCTAGACGCTGTCCATCAGCGTTGTAGTGTATGCTTAAAGAATCCTCACGATACTTGTAGAAATATCCATTCTGTCCGTACGTCTGATAGTCACCAAAAGGTACTTCTATACGATCGGTAGGTTTCGTATATTTTGCATCTAGCTTTGTCTGGAAAACAGTTCCAGTTGGGGTTTGATTATCTGATTTGAAGTCTAACCGGATCTCCTTTATCATATTCGCTGTAAGATATCCTGTCGTGGATGTCCCCTGCGTTTTGTTTGGATAAATACGGATAAACATTTTCGCCGTTGTTAAATCTAGATGCCCTTGGTTTACACCTCCGGCAGCGTCAACAGATATTTTGAACTCCTGTTCTACGGCAAGATCTGTATTTTTATACTTATCTTCAAACCCGAAAACTATCAGGTTATTTGTTGGGCCGCTAGTTATATTGTCGTATGGCCCGGTATCTCCTCCGAACTTTGAAAATGAGAAAATGTACTTGCCTGTCGGTTTGCCTTCTTCGTCTGACTCGGTACGTAAACCGGCATATTTATAATATGAGTCTGTAAACTCTAGCCCTACCATTAACATGATCGAGCTATTTGGTTTGCCCACCGCCTTTATTGTCAAGTCAAAACTCATTCGTTTCCTATCTAGTGTAGGCACCAAAAACGGTTGACTCTGGACTAGATATCTACCCTGATCATCAATAGCGGCTATGCTTGGTAATCCATCCCAAGACACGATGTCATAAATACATGCTTGATTAAAAAACCACGCTCTACTGTCTACGTCATAGTCAACAACAGTTCCTGAGTCATTATACTCCGTAGGTATATTGCTAGTCATGACATATGACACCACTGGAGCTCGTCGAGCCCATCCGGGTATTTCAAGGGACGTGCCCTTCAATGTCCTGTTCACTGGATAAAGGCGGTCGTCTCCATGACTTAGAAGATAAGTATTCTTAGCCCCAGCTGGTATGATAGTTCTTTGGCCGCCGGTATCTATAAGGTTGAATGTGATTTCCTTTTGATCAAAAGTAGATACATTTTGCAGGTTGCCTTCAAAATCAAATGTCCACAAATTCCCATAGCCTATTTCTATCTGTTCTTTATTTACGATCCACCACTCGCCTTTATACTGAGTAAATAGACAGTTGAACACATCGCATATGGACTTTATGACGTCATAGCAGCTCATTGTTTCTTCGTTCTCTTCGTCGGTAATGAACCTTAGCTCACTAACATACGTATCTAACAAAGGATGGGTATCTCTACCGGACACGGACGTAAACTGCAAACAATCGAAGTCAATAATCGCGTTTATGTTAAGTTCTAATCCTGTTTCGTATAAGCATTTAACCAATATATCCATATAGGTAACCCTAGAGTCGGTGTAGTAATCATCTATAGGGTATTCTACGTCCTTCAATATGCCTATACGGTCTGATGCCGTCAGGTTTACCTGAGGATTAGCCTCAATGGCTACGTTAAAGAAGTCGGGAGTAACGAATCCTATCCACTCTAATTCGTTGTTGTAATAGAACTTAACACGAAGTTCCGTCTCGTCTGATGTGGCTAGGTCGTCTATATTAAATACGTTGTTCTCAAAGAACTGCATATCGGCATATGTCGCCCTCATCACTCCTCGTTTTTCGTTAACGTCGTTCTGGAACTTTAACAGGAATGGATAGGCCGTACCATCAATCGGGTTTTGGTCACGATCGGGATCATAGGTTCCGTCTATGTTCATAACCACGTAGCTACCTTCACTATCCAGAAGATAGTCTTCCTCATTCACAATAATAAAGGCTTCGCCGACGTAGTCTTTTACCTCTATCTCCACACGTAGAGGTGTCCGGTCTCTATTGCAGTATCGTAAAATATATTTGGTATTATATGCCATTAAGAAAGACGCTTGTTACGTGTGTTAGATAATTCTAAAGCACCTGTCAATTCGGTGTTCTTCAGCTTTAGCTCCACGACTTGTTTGTCGTTGTTATAAAGTGCTCCTCTCCAATTTGAGTAGTCATTTGTTAACTGACTACCAATATTAGCCGACGCGTTTGTGCCATTAAATTGGCTGGTCTGCCTGCTGACGGACGATTGCGCGAACGATCCAAGGGCCACAAGGGCAGCACCAGCTGCTAAAGCCAAGTAAGGATTCATCATCAGCTTTTTAAGCGCAATACCTGCTACCCCGAACGCGATCATTTGCTCACCTATAGACCTAGCTAACCCTCCTAAACTTTTGATTATACCCGCCCCTATTGCGTCTATGATATTCCCTCCTTGCGCTAGAGCATCCCCGACTGCGGACATCATAGTCGAGACGCTGTTTCCTACTAGATTTTGAAGATCTAATTCTATAAAACCTTTCAGGTCAGATTTTAACTTCGTTAGTTTATCATTTAGCTTAGTAAAGTCAGCGTCAATTTTAACCTGTGCTGGTATATCAATAGTCCACGGACTTTCAAATCCGTCAACATCCATATTTCTTAATATACGATCCAAGCTTAATATTGCTTTTTCTGACCATTCCCTAGATGCTATCGTCTGAAACTCAGCTAGTGATGCCCCGGCGTTCTTGGCCAGCTTATTGAAATCCCTAAATGACGTATTGATAACCGCTATTTGAGACTCGTATATTCCCCATGAAGCAAGTAGCTGATCCAATTCCTTCCGATAATCCTGAACTCCTTTCCCTGCTTTTTTGGTAGCTTCGGCATTGCTATTTAGGGCAGCAGTTTGATTTGTTATTTTTGTAGTCGACTCCTCAACCTTCTCCGATACAGCCTGAGTTTCATTTTTGACAGGCACTAAACCATTAGCCCAATTTTCAAGTCTCGCTCCGAGCTCATCGGCCCCGATAGACTTCAAGAAAATAGACAATAAATGAGAAATAGAACTTAACGTATTTCTGGCTATATTCAAGATGGATGTGAACACATTTTTAAACAGATTCCTAACTGACTCCAAAGCACCGCTGAAATCACCTCTCAGAAGTTTGGCGAACGTCTGGACAATTCCTACGATAATATCAAAAGTTCCGCTGATAATAGTTAGTATAGTATCAAAAGAATCCCGGACGATAGATATAACATTATTATCTATCTGTTGCCAAGTGTATATGAAACTATCCCGTATATAGGTCAGTATAGGTTTAAGGGTATTCCATAGCTTCTGCGCGTTGTTTGAGATCGATGTCCAGAAAGCCGCCCCGTTTCCCGAAGTAAAATACTCCTTTATAGTCTCCCAATTCTTTATAATCAAAACAGCAGCGGCCGACACAGCAGCTACAGCAATACCTATTGGCCCTGTGATGGTAGCGAAAGCAGTTCCAACCAACGGAGCTAGTTTAAGCACCGAACCTATACCCAACAAAAGCGGACCAAGCGCAGCCGCAAATGCGCCGATTACCACTATCATTTTTTGAGTTTCGGGAGACAATGACCGAAAAGCCTGCACGATCTCTTTGAGGTTCGAAATTAACGGAGTTACTACAGGCAGTAGAACAGAACCAATTTCAGTACTTAGATTAGCTATTTCTGTCTGAAATGCACGTATGGAACCGCTAGCTCCGTCAGCCTCCCTCGCCGCCTGACCCTGTGCCGCGGCCGTCTGCTCGTAAATAAGGGATAGAGTAGCTGCCTGCTTGGCTGATAATGACATCTCCTCACCCTGACTTATTAACCCAAGCTGTAACGCCCGAGTTTTTATAAGCGCCTCGTTAACCGCCATACCATAGTTGTCCAACATGGTATTATTTCCCTTCAGAGCTCCGGTCAACGCGTAGACGGCGTCCTTAGTCCGGCCTCCATACATGGCGGTTAAGTCGCCTGCTAACTCGATAAGCTTGGCACCTTGTTTTGCTGCCTGATCTTCAGTCAGCTTGCCGATATTCACCAGCATGGAACCCATTACATTGGAATATTCTAAAGCTTCTTGCTTGGATATACCGAAATATGTTTCAAGACTGTCCGCCCAGTCCTTAACTCCTGATGCTGAATCTTTGAAAATCTGATCTGTAGCACCTAGAGCGTCCTCAAATTCAGCAGCCATATTAAAGGCAGCTACCCCTGCAGCTGTCAACGGAGCCGTGACGCCAAGAGAAATAGCACCACCGACAGCCTGAAATGTAGACCCTAATTTTGCCAATTTTTGGCCTACGCCCTGCGAGAACTCGTCAAGCCTAGCCTGCGCCCTGTCAAGGTTCGCAGTAAAATCGTCTATGTTTGCCTTTATTATCGCGGTTAAACTCATATCCGGTTCTTCTTGCTATTGTAGTGCTTCATTGCTTCGGAAATAAACTTATCTCTTTGGCTTTGGGAGGCTTTTGTTACAGATTTCTTTCCTAAAACAAACTGCTCAAAGGACGGTATCTTTTCAAGCCTTGTGCCTACCATCGAATGCCAAGCTATAAATTTGATATCCTCTATTTCGCGTTCCCTTTTCTTAGCATACCCCTGTGACATAATCGAAAATTCTTCCCAAGACATGTCATAATAATCATACAGCCTAATGCCGATCTCCCCAACAGCAAGTTCAGCACAGGCCGTATAATCTATTTCGTAGTCGGTGCTTTCTTCGACGTCTTGGGAACCTCCTTTTTTGCCGATGATCCCAACGAATTGGTGAGACAGGTAATTGCCTTTGCTATATCCCCGTGGCCCACGCCAACCTCATCGACAAAATCCCAGAACATTCCTTCGTCATAGGCACTTTCATCCCTGCCTGATGCATTACATGCTGCAGCGTGCAGGATGAGCGGAATAAAGTGGAAAGGGTTATCGTTAATATCAGTGATCTTCAAGCCTTTTTTGGCTACTAACCCTAGAGCCCACATACCAAATAGCAATTCTACTTCCTTGCCGTTAACTGTTATCTTAGTTCTGTTCATATTATCCTCCTGGTTCTGCGTGTGGATCGACTTCTGTTGGTTCACCCTGTATTCCCAGCTGACCGGAAAACGTTGCATCTGCATCCGCACTATAGGTGTCAGATATGCTTAAAAATTGTCCGGGGAAATATAGATCTCCGTCGAAATCTCGTGAGAGCCTGAAATCATCAGTCTTTTTCTGCGCAACTTCTGCACGCATGAGAGCCTTTATGTCTGCTAACGATGCTCGTGCTGATTGCCCTCCGACTGCTGTTGTATCAATTACCTCTCCCTCGAAGTCTACCGTTTCGGTAATGCTCTGAAGGGTGGTAATCGTTTTTCCTTCCGTACACATGTTTACCTTTTCAACTGTATTCCCGCTCATGGAGTGAGATGTAGAGGTGAGACATGCTAAAGGCTTATATGCCCCTGCTGCTTCATCCCAAACGGAAAGAATACCCTTCCAGCCGTTTGCATAAGTTTCATTTGCCATGATTACTGATTAACTACGTTATTGTAAATTATTACTTTGTTAATTGCTGTTTTGCTGCTAGTATTTTCGGTATATCCTCGGCTTAATTCTTTTTCTACCCTCTGGAAAACATATCCGTTCGCGTTTACCAGCGCGTGCGTTTTACCCGTAGGCTTTATTCTTCTTTGCACTTCATCGCTGATCGCTTCCGCATATCTCTTAGCCACCACTCCTCCGGTGTTAAATATGGTTACTATCCTTAAGGTTATATTGCAGTTCTGGCGGTAGTTACAGAAGTTCTGCTGTCCTTCCGTTTCCTGCTGGTCCTGAATAACTACGTATACCATCGGTGCCTCTTCTCGTGGATCGGTAGTAAGCTTCAATACCGGCAACGGTACGTTAGGGTTAACAAACTCGTCGAATACAGGAATAGCAGTACCATTTACGGTAAGAGTGCCGATTGCGGCAATATATGCTCTCCTCAATGCTTCTGATACATCCATTATGCTCTAGTCTCTTTGTTAAGTATTTTTTCCAGATCTCTTAGAAAGTCATTCTTATACCGTAAGTAATTGTTATATAGATATGGATGACCTTTTAATGTACCTTGCCCGTTAATGTAGAATTGCTTAGCTATATCTTTAATTTCTTGCGGATACGGTGCTAGTATTTCCCTTGCGCTCAATCCTGTTCCAAACTCAAAGTACGCGGCCAGCTCGTTATCTCCGAAAACCCCTACCTCACCGGTGAGTCCGCCTTTGGAAAACTTCTTATCAATATGGATAAAGTTTAGACTGTCAACACCTGCTCTTTCCATATTATCACGATCCATACTGCCACGGTTTAAGTCCCTGTACGCAGCGACCTCTATTGCGGAAATAACCTCGGCTACAAGCGCTATAATCTTTTTAACACGGTCTTTCCGGTAACTTTCCAGTTCTCGGGTTACTGTGTCGATTACAACTCCGCTCCTAGCCATTCGATTGAGTTATGTCAAAGATCCATTCCTGCTGCATTCTTACGTTTTCAACCTGCGGATCAGTAGTAACCGCGTACGTTTTCCCTCTCCATTCTACGTTTGTGCCTACGCCCGGCTTGAACTCTTTACGTACCATCATTCTAACACGGAAAGCCGATTTTAAACCCATGCTCACCGCTTCCAAGTCCTTGCGCTGCTTAAGCTGTTCGACCGATGCCCAAGAAGAAAGGATTACCTCCCGTGTTGGGATGTATCCACCTGCTCCGTCCGGTTCTTGTCCGTACTTCACAAATTCTATACGTTGGTCGTACTTGCCTAATTGCATTAGAACATTGGTTTTTTACTATTCTGCCTATAAGCATAAATAGACGCGTTTACAGCTTCTCTTTCGTTGTCCTCGGTGTTGTTCTGCCGATTTGAAAATCCGGTCGCCACATCCATCAATACTGCTTGTGCTACTTCTGCAGGCATATCCTCGTACGTTTCAGCGTCAAAAGGGTTCGTATAATTACGACCAGTCATATTCTCTGCGTGGTGGATAGCTCCTTGTAGCATCAACTCGATCTCCCCGTCAAAATAGTCTACTTCGACACGAAGAAAATCTTTAGCTTCGATTAATGTGGGTATCGCCATAACTAGCAGGTTTTACAGGGTTCCGATTTAGCTGTGGCAGGCTTTGTCTTTGCCTTCGCTTTCGATTGCTTTGTAGACGTTTTAACTGATGTTTCATCCACAAACTCGGCCACTCCTACGCGCACAAGATAGTTCGCTCGGCCGTCGTTAAACTCACCCTCCTGCCCTTTCTTTATGCCGTTAACATGGTCTTTTAGGAATCTTACTTTTCTCATGTGTGATGTTTTTAAAGAAAGGGCGGGTTTCCCCACCCTTCTCTTCTAACCTAAAATATATGAACTAACTAACAGCCTGGATTACGGTGCCGGAGCAGCTAAAGGCCCTGTCACTAATGCATTGTCGTTGAATATTGCCAATGTGGCCCTACCCTCGATACGGAACATAACTTTGTTTCGCTTAGCTAATGCAGCATCCTCGAACATACGTAGCTCTGGCGCTAGGCGCGTAACGTATGATAGCGCATTGCGGTCAAACGTTAAGAAGTCAGTAGCAGCTATTCCTGTCGTTGTAACTACATCTAGACCGCCAATTGACAACCGCCCGTTGCTGAACGCTACCGATCCGTTAGGTAAGTCATACTCGCCAGATCCGTCAGCTTTGTTAAGCCCTAACGACACCGCTGCTCTTGGATTAAGGATGGTATGTGTAGGCTGATAGAACTCCTGCGTGTCTTCAACGATCTGACCCCAACCAGCGTCGATAACGCGGTCAACGGGATTTTCGAAAATTCCATTGTACGCAGTAGCGGCCGCCAACATACCGGTTACAGGATTTGCGTCAGTCGACCCATTAAGGATGAAGTTGTTCTCTGCTGTCTTATACGAGATAAGAAGCTTTGCCTGTAGGTACGACTGCAACCACGCTATATCGTCAAGCATTTCGCGTTCGATAATGACGTATCCTGCGATCCATTTGAAAAATGCAGCCTGACTTGTCAGGTCATAGTCTACCTGCGGCTTGTCAACAGTCTTATCCGTCCACAGGCCAACTGCTCCCTCTCCTCCGTTTTCCTTTGGATAAAGGATAGAGTTCCCTGAAGAAGTTCCTCCAGGTATGATATCCGACAACCATACGCGGTTGTATGGGTTAACGATCAAACCTGTACGAACGTCCTGAATCCACGGAGTAGCGCCCGGAAAGTTGTTAGCAATAGACATATCGCCAACTGCTTTCAAAGCTATTGTTAGCTCTGTGCTTCCTTTTTTGAAGCCTTGGATAGCCTCTTTATTTTCCTCGATAGCCTCCGCTAAGTATTCGTTGAATGATTTTTCCACCTTTTCTTCCGGTTCGATTTGTGATGCCTTTTTGATTTGTGCGGACAGCGTATCGAATCGCTTGTCGTCCTCAGCTTTCTTGTCTTCTAACGCCTTTTTTACCGCTTCTTCAGCTGCCTTGTCGGCTTCATCTCTGGTAATAAAAGCTTTTTCCTTAAGAGTCTTCTCGACTGCTTCGGCTGCTTTTTCCTCAGCTGTCTTTTCCGCGGCCGTTTTCGCAATCTTTTCGATGTTCTCCTGCGCCGCTTTCTTTACTTCTTCTTCTGTTAATTCTGCCATGATCTATGGTAAAAATTGTGAATAAATAGATTTTATTATCTGCGTCGGCTCTGAAACAGGAGTGGTGTCGGCTGCGCTACCGCCCGGCTCTCG
Organism: Sphingobacterium allocomposti; assembly: GCF_008124885.1. Lineage (GTDB taxonomy): Bacteria > Bacteroidota > Bacteroidia > Sphingobacteriales > Sphingobacteriaceae > Sphingobacterium > Sphingobacterium allocomposti. The sequence goes on along the minus strand of NZ_VNHX01000027.1, from coordinate 12,141 downwards.
GTTATCGAGTGACATGTTTAAAAACGATTCCAATGACTTCAATACGTCGTCACTGAACTTGTGATTGTCATAAGCTTTAGTAACTACTTTCCAGAATGTTTCCTGTGTTATTTCGTCCATATCCTGAAGGGACTTTACTATCTGGACCATAGATCCGGGGCTTGCCTGTTCTTTAGTAAGTACAGACACCTCATTAAGCCTGTACTCCATAACCTCCGCCCGCATCTTAGGATTTCTCTTTACCACATATCCGCCTATGGAAAAACCGCTTTCAAAACCATTCTCTACAAGAAACTTAGATTCGTAATAGGTATCTCGGCCTAATGCTGTTTCCATCAGCATTTTTGCAGTAAGATGTAACCCTACCGGATCATAGGGATTAAGCTCCTGAGGAACACCTACCAGTAGATTATTGTCGTGGTTTTTATAGATTTTGATCTTAGCCTTTCGCTCGCTAACAGTCTTTACAAACGAGGAAGGATTGGATATGTCCCCAACGAGATCCTTTTGGGAATAAATATTAGCATAGCCTATCAGTAGACCTGTCGTGTCATCCATGTCCTTGAAAGGAACCGATGCTGATTTGTATACCAATTCACTCATTGCTAATTAATTTAGTACCAAAGCTAAATATTTTAGCTATTCGAACCAAATTTTTTTAGCAAATTTTAGCAACAACTTATTTAGTGGCGTTGACTCTACGGGCGTATCCCTCCGATACATACACAGCTACACACGAACAATTGATATTCTGTTCTCCCCCTACGTTGGGATCGTGGGGCCTCATCATCTCGTCTAAGAGCCCTGTTTTTGGATTCCTAACCAAGAAGTATTCGCTTTTCGGAATAGCCTTCCCGTTGTCCTGCTCGTGATGGAAAAGACGAGGTTCTTTTGCATAACGGTGTATCCACATCTTGTACACGTTCTCTCCGGTTTCCTGCTCCCAGTCCTGCGAGCTCTTTTCTTTTGCTACATTAGCAGCTTCGGCGATCTCTGTTCTAGCAATCATGGTAGCTCGGTACCGGTTGAAAGTGCCGATACGTTGCCTCAGGAACGAAGATATCTTTTCTATAGTCATCCCTAAGTTGTTACCGATTGCTATGGTCTCCTGGATCTTCTTTCGGGTTGTCTCGTTTATACGGGACACTCTTAGACCCATATTGGCCAAGATATAGTTGGTCATGAATTCAAGCCATTGGTTGAGAAAGAAGTTCGATGCTTTGGTATGGAAGGACGTCAGGGCGTCGTACTGATCATTAGCCAGATCGACCCCCACCTCTCTATACAGATCACTCAGTCTATCATACATGTCATAATCCAAGAACATGGCGCCATGCTGGATGTTGCGAATTGCCTCTTCCAGCTGCTTATCAAGAATGGAATAGATAACCTTGGCATACTTGCGTTCATATGCTTTTAGCTTTCTATTCTCCCTGTTGGCGTATCTTCTTAGTTGTAGGCGTGGGTTCATTAGTTATAGTAATTGTATTTTATCACACGCTTTATCTTTTAAAGTAATCATTTGGTGATCTAGCTCTGATTCTTTGTTATTACAAAAATGTATAACTCGTTTAGATTCTTCTCCATTATTCTTTAATACCCTACCTTTCTCAAAGAAAACGCAATGCTTACATTTAGCCTCGTAAATAATCTCTGTGATCATAATTATTTATTTAAATCATCATTTAATGTTATACCCATTTCATATTCGCTCAAAGGAACTTTACCCTGTGATATGAATACTTGGTTAGCCACTTCCTCCGGCAGCTCCTCCCACCCTTCCAGAACTCGCATTTCGTTGATCGAAAGTATCTCAGCTAATGCTTTCCTTTCCTCTAGATCAAGTTTCAGTTCGTCGTATACGCTAGTATCGTAGTCCAAGACATAGTTGCGCTTATCCTGACGTCTAAACGGTTCTACAAGCCATCTATTTAGCGCATCTTCTTCTTTGGATAGATATGGCAAAATAACTTCGTTGACAAACCTTTCCCTTGCTTCCTTCATGTTCTGATATGTCGGATTAGGATCGAACAGCACCGGAGGAACGCCCCATAAATCGCATAGCTTGATGTTGGAGTACTTAAGACCATCTATCACCGCTAGCGCCTGCGGACTTAAACCGATTGCCGTGTACTGCAAAGGCATTGCAGACGCGATAACCTTGTTCTTGTTTTCGGTCCCGTGTATTTTCTTCTCTATGCTGTCTTGAAGGGCATCTACTTGGGTAGGGCTAAGCCATAATTTGGGATCGGCATGGTTAGGACTGATCAAACCTTTAGCTCCCTCATTGACTACCCCATTTAACCAAGCCTTAACCGCTGAATCGTCGAGCTGCAGATATCTTTGCCCAGCTTCAAGTGGAGACATACCTCGCAACTGGCTACCCATGCTATCAAACTTGGGGTTTGCCATTTTGAGTTGAAACACGTCTTTAGCGTCCAGTTTGCGGATGGAGCCGTTTAGCATATTCAGCTTCCATCCGGTTATAGGCCCGTCTATTGTTCCTCCGAATACCGGTTCCATAAGGTTCGCCGGACAAACATGAACTGATTGCGCGATGTCACTACCCTCCGCCGTTTCCCGGTATAGAAATGCCTCACCCTGCACAAAGTAGAAGATACGTAACAGCTCAACCAATTCGGCCCAGGTCTGTTGTTCATTGGGCCTATCTATTAAACGGGAAAGATCATTGTTTTCCGGGGCAAAGTCCAGCGACTTGGTTCGGTATATGTTGTATTTGGCATGCTCCACCCTATCGATAGAACGCTTGCACGACTTATACCGCATTGCCTTCTTATCTTCCTTATCTATGTAGACGTACATGGGAGCAAAAGAACACTTATCGACTATCTTGCGGACAATAGAATACACCTCTGCATTTGCCATATATCCTTTCGTGATAAAGTCCTCTTTGCAGTAGTTGTAAAATACCACGTCCTTGAAGTTGATCAGGTTCCCGTAGAGTATTTCGTTAAGCTGATTTTCCACGCGTCGGCGGTCACTGTTGAAGCCTAGAGCCTTACTTACCAATGTTCCTAAACTAGACATTTTCCGATTTATTTACAGTCACAAACAAGGAAAGGGTTGATAGGACAAAAGTAAGTCTGGCAACCCAATGCCAATTAAATACTGATGCATCCGCTATTACGAATGCATGCACTAGGTAGACCATCGCTACCGATATAACCAGCCGTATGGCCAGAACAATGTTTTTTTCCTTATCTGACATAGAACTCGAATTTAAATCTATACTCAAACCACATCCTCATCATTATCATATCTGCGTAATCGGGGGATCTACCCAACAACTCTTTAATCTTTTCTTTTGGCAATACTGATTTTTTAGTATCCTTGTCCATGTTGTGTTGCTTAACCTGTTCCAGTTCTTGGATTATAGCATCCTTAATTTCGCTGTCATCGCAGTTAATGTACATTCCTACCTCATTTATCTTCCTAGCTAAAGCATAGTACATTTGACTCTTTAAGTTGCTGTAGTTCTCCGGCTCTTTACTATCAGGGTTGTCTAATGGACTGGAATTGTTTACAAATCCGTTGCACTCCAAAATATCTACAACACCACCACCTACACCGTCCTCATCTACTACTATATTGGACGTGGGAACGAAATACTGATCCTTCAATTCCTTTATGGCTTGGGCCGCCTCGGTAACCTTATTTTTACCAATCGTAACGATACGAATTAATCTAAACCCATTCCATACACCTATAACCGTTCTATCCCTACCAAACCGGGCTATATCCGCTGTGATATACCTTTCTCCCTCTTCTACAAAATCATTACTGAAAAGGTCTATTATCTTGTTATAGTCGATAAGTACAGCCGGATCATCGTCGTACTCCCAATTACCGTATAGAAGTCGCTCCTTTTCATTTGTTGTCAAAGTACGTTTAAGGTTTTCCAAGTAACCGGACGGGAGCTTTTTATTATCCGACGGCAAAGCCTGAACGAATCTACGCCATTCCTCAATCATACCCTTCTTATGCTTCATGTAGTAGTCGCGGTAGAGATAGTTCTTAGAAGGATTACAGGTCTGCAACAATTTAGGTGCTAGATTATACGTGTCGTTCTTCCACCTACCGATAGAAGCGCTTAGATTATTTTTTGCCGCTTCTTCAAATTCTCCCGCTTCCTCAATCCAGCCCCTTGTCATTTGCATAGAACCGAATCGGTAATATTGTGGATCGGATGGCAGGTATTTAGCTTCTAATAGATACACGCGACTCTTATTGTACAGCGTAAAGTAGTTGTCCTGTCCATTGAATGAAAAATACCGATCATTGAGCCCCCAATGCCCAAACACCTCGTGAATTGATGGTATTGTATATTTCCTAATATCATTTAGCTTTTTACGAGCTATGAAATAATGTGTTTCAGGATACATACAAGCATCGCCAAATATCAAAGAACACCCTAAATATGATTTACCCGATCCTTTGGAACCGCCGTAAGCTATATCCGATACTATTGGATCATTCCATAGTACGCAGACTTCTTTTTGCTTTTCGTTCCCATTGGTATCAAATACAATTTGCATTACTTAATGACCATTCCCGTAATCTGTTCTATTTTAGCACTTACGTCATGCTCCTGTTTGTCTGCCAAACCTAAATCCCTTGCAATGATATTGGGATTGAAGGCACCTACGGCAGCACCTTCGAATTTTTGCGAGTAGATTGTTTCCCGTATACGTGTAACGACTTCGGAAAAATCTTTATCGGATTCCTTCAAACCCGATTCAAAATCGCTGAAATACTTTGTGTTGCAATCTAGGTATAAGCATAACCCCGTTAATGTATAAGGTCTTGATGTCGGCACTCTAATGATTGTTCCAGCTAAATCACCTGACTTTACCGCTTCGTTCTTTACCCAAGGATTTTCATCGCACCATTGGAAATATTCGCAAGCTGCATCCCATAGCATTTGGGGGGATGAGAACAACTTATCCCGTCCATGTTTAGATCGTAACTTCCAAAACTGATTCCCTTTAGGTGCTGCCATTGCTAAAAATTGCTAAAACTAAATCAAATTTATGCTAAACTTTTTAGCTTTGCAAGTTTTGTTTAAAGGCATACAAAAAGAAAAAGCCCTCTGTCAATTTAAACAGAAGGCTCACCTAGTAATTTTGTACTGTCCGTATATGCCGATTATGGCAATAATGATTGTATGGCTATTGGTATAATTGCTTTCACTGTTTCGAAGGTTAAAGACATGCCACTTTTCTTGGCTATAGACTTCGTCTTGCTCCATATTGTATCATCTAACATTTGCTTCAAAAAATCGTGTCCCTGAAAGGTTAGTTCTACTGTAAAATAATCATAATCACTTCGACTCCCTTTGCCGTGTATTTTATGCTTTACATAGCCTGCCTCGCCCATCTTCTTAATCTGGTAGTATACGAAATGGTCGTCGTGACCGTCTATGCTAGGAAAATCTTCCATACCATCTATACCTCCCTCATCCTCAATTTTCTGCAATATGACCCTGCAAAGCTCTATGTCTAGTTTCATAATAAATTATTTTTAACTAAATAATTTTTATTTTTTCTTGGTAATTACTCGAATCAAAGTCTTTTCCTCTTTGAGTAATTCCGCATGATGTTGTACGAAAACTACTTCCATATAATAATCTTGCGGTTTTACCTTTTCCTTGGTTAGGAATGATGATGCCTTGTCCCGAATATACGATGATAAAAACTCGTGATCATCCAACATCTGGTTGTCTATCGTCAACTCAATGATATATTCATCCTGCCCCTGCATATAGTAGTCAGGTTCACTGGCAAATTTTACGACGCCGTCGAAAACAAGAACGTTTAGTTTTTGTGTATCCATACTTCAAATATACTAATTTATTTAGTGTGTATATCTTCATTTATTTTATTAATTACCTTTTCTTGTACCTCATCTATTATAGACCAATCCGGCGCCAGATAGATGTCGGTTACCCTGTTGCCTGAGCCAACGTGATTAAGCGCTCGTGATATATACTCCTCCGGTATCCGGCAGTCGTTACGGCCAATAGTTGCAAAAGAGTGCCGGGCATAGTAGGTAGAAAGATTTGGGTCGATATCCAGCTTCTCCGACATGCTCTTAAGTCCCTTATTGGCAGCAAAGGTCATGTTCTTGGAGTTCGACCAACGATCCTTAACCTCGATATACCACTGCATGTAGGGCTTGGCCTCCTTCGGGATCTTAATGCTTATAAAGCCTCTGTCGTTTCGTCTTTCTACTTTTGACCTGTAGTATTCCAATCGCTTACCTATAGAGGATATGTTGTTTCTAATATCGATCATGTTGATGCCGCACAGGTAAAACGATAGCATGAACAGGTTCTTGGCTGCCATCTCCGTCGAGCTTACCGGCTGATAGTCCCTTATCTTGCGTATGTCCTCTACGCTTATGCTCCTTTTCTTTGTTGCCTGCATCTTTGGGGCCGGAACTCTGTCGAACGGGCTATTGGGTATTCGTATTATTCCCATATCCTCGTCATTATACCGCTCCTTGCACCAATCGAATAGCTTCCTGAACCGGAAAAATATCGTGTACAGTGAGTTGCCAGATACTGTTCTACTCTTTCTAAGCGAAGTCTGACGGCTCCCCTCGCCTACCATTCTAACGATGGTTTTAGGCTCCTGTACGTACTCCATGAACCTCTTGACATATGCCGAGGTAATTTCTCGGCAGAATAACTTTTTATTACCCTGAAAGTCCTTAAGATGGTTTATGGTAGTCCGGTAGGTGCCTACGGTGTTAGGCTTAAGCGTCCTCTTTAACACTTCGTAATGCTCGTCACAGAATTGCAGAAAATCAACATCCTGATCCGAGGCTAAGATATACTCTTTGAGCTGGGCCGCTGTGTACCTCTCTGCTTTAAGGCCTAAAGAAGCGATCCTATGCTCCAGGAGCTTCACTTCCGACGCCAGATAGTCGATTACGTATTTCTGCTTGATAGTATTATCTTTGTTGAGCTGTGACGGACCTATAAGGTTTGAGGTCTTTATATACACCGATTGCCGCCGGTGTGTAAGCCTGTAAACAACAACCCATCGCCCGTCTTTGCGCCGATTGTTTTGTAGAATTGTTGGTGTGATTGTCGCCATTGTTTTTATAAAGCTTTTACAAAACATTTCGCTTCAAACGTCATAACAAAGTGAGTACGTTTGATAAAATTATTAGTAAATATATAACAAAAAAGTGTCTTTAAATGCATTTAAACGATAAAACTAAAGATTTTAGCCAAAAAGCCGTCATCTTTGACATGGACGGTGTTATTTGCCACACAAACCCATACCATGCAAAAGCATTCGAAGCGTTCTTCGATAACTATCAGATCCCGTACACCGAACAGGAGTTCGAAGAGCATATGTACGGCAAACATAACAGCTACATAATGACCCATTTTTTTAAGCGGGCGATATCTGGGGAAGAATTGAGAAAGCTGGAAGAGGAAAAAGAGGGGTTGTTCCGCAGCATTTATAGGGAAAAAGTGGAAACCCTACCCTACTATATAGAGTTTTTGGAAGATCTAAAGCTTCACGGTTTTAGGACAGCCGTGGCTACCTCGGCTCCGCGGGCGAATCTAGATCTGATACTAGATGTGCTAAAAATTGAAGAGAAGATGGAATCACTCCTGGCAAGTGAAGACGTGACCCATCATAAGCCCGATCCGGAAGTGTATCTGATGTCGGCGGAACGGTTGGGAGTCTCCCCCGCTGAATGTGTGGTTTTTGAAGACTCTTTTTCCGGCGTTACGGCAGCACTTCGTGCAGGAATGAAAGTTGTTGGTGTTTTAAGTAGCCATACCCGGGAGCAGCTGCCTCCCTGCGACTTCTATATACACAACTATAGCGAAATAAACGCGGACGGCGTTTTAAATTTGTTGAATAGTTGACCGGGCACATGGAAGAAGCGCTGCAGTTAATTTCCTCTCCTTCCGGATGGGTGCTGTATTTCGTATGCGCCATGTTGATCGGCATGTCGAAAACAGGAATACAAAACGTGGGAACGCTTGCTGTTCCTTTGTTTGCCTTCCTGTTTGGTGCCAGGTACTCTACGGGTATTGTTCTGATTCTACTCTGTTTTGCCGATCTGATAGCTGTCGTCTATTACCGGAAGGCGTTTCTATGGATGGAAGTAAAAAAATTGCTGCCTGCCTCGTTGGCCGGTCTCGGTATCGGACTATTTTTGGGCGGAAGCGTAAACGATCAGGTCTTTAAGGTGCTGATCGGTGTCTGCATTATCGTGGGCATGGGCATCATGCTCTGGCTTGAAAGGGCTTCCAAAGATGTACAGGACCGGTTGGTCGGCAATCGTTGGTACGCTCCGATCTTCGGTCTTATACTCGGTTTTTCGACAATGATCGGCAATGCTGCAGGACCGGCGCTTTCGGTCTACATGTTATCAAAAAGGCTACCGAAAATCAGCTTTGCCGCCACGTCTGCTTGGTTTATTATGATACTTAACCTCACAAAAATCCCGTTACAGGGCCTCGTATGGAACAACCTAAGCTGGGCGGGACTTTACCTCAACCTTATAGCGCTCCCGTTTATACTGGTGGGTGGTATAATCGGCATTAAGATTATTAAAGTGCTTCCCGAAAAGGGTTTCAGAATATTGATTATGATACTGGTCCTGCTATCTGCTCTGTTGCTCATCCTCTAGGAGATGCCCCGCCCGTCGTGCAGACGATAATTGGTTCGAAAAAGCGAATACCCGCCCCCCTTATTCAGCTAAAACATCGCGCTGGTCGGGATACCGCTCAAAAACTGTTACTGCAAACGAACAGGCGGGAACAACTTTAAGATTGCTTTCGCGGGCCTGTTTGATCGCCGCTAACACCAGTTCTTCTGCTATTTTGTTCCCTCGGTAGAAGGGTTCGACCTCGGTGTGCGTAATCGTCATTACACCGTTGGCTATCTCATAAACAAGTTCTCCGACTTGCACCTCATCATTCAAAGCCAGCCACTTAGCTTGCTCCGCAACATGTATTAATTCCATAACCGCTATTTTTTCTTTAGTTTAATTACTGTGCAGACGGGACACCGACACGGCTCCGGTAAAACCCGGCGCTTACCGCCCGTTTTCCTCCAGGAAATGTGCTAACGAAGCACTCAGAATCGTATTCCATCCTTTCTCATATTTTGCACGGGCAAAGTTGTCGCCGGCGTCAGAAAAGTTCTCGACCCCCTCATGCACCAAGCGCACAGTAGTAGCACTACCCCGTGGCATCAGGTGCCAGCTGACAACCGATGATCCTTCGCTGTGTGAAGGATGCGCCCAACTGTACCGCAGCAGCTCCTTAGGCTTAACATCCAAAATTTTACAATGATGTCGATAACGCTTGGCATCACCGGGCTCATAAAACTCGAACTCTGCCCCCTCTTTTGGTTCAAAGTCTGGTATCTCGAAATACCATGCTTTTATTTTCGTCTTATCCGTTAAGGCATCCCACACGGCATCAAGACTAGCGGAATATGTCCGCTCTACTAGGACTGGTACGGTTTTCGTCATGACCTCCATTGTTTTTCAATAAATATAACAAAAATTTCTTATAATAGTTTTTCTTTTAAAGGTAAAAAATATCCGGCGAGCGTGGTGTTGGGCAGGCCGGCGATGCCCTCCCCGGTCGCTGCAACGGCAGATTGATGTTGCTTTACTGAATCTACTTCTCCCCGTTTACAGCATAGACCACAGATCCAAATAAGCAAACCGCCTGTAGCCCTGCCGGCCGTCATCGAAAAAACTTTGAAATAGTGCCTCTACTGCGTTTGAGGTATCTGCACGCCCGTAGAACGAAATCTGTCATACTCCCTATTTCACACTAACAGAAATCCTACGTATCTTTGTTTTGATGAATGTAGATAAATTACTTGAGCGGGCGTTAACCTTTGATTTTCTAAGCAAAGAGGAAGGGATATTCCTTTATCATAACGCAGCAACCGCAGACCTGACATACGTCGCGAACGAACTGAGAAAGATGCAGGTTCCGCACGGCAAGGTTACCTGGCAGATCGATAGGAACGTAAATACCACCAATGTCTGTATTGCGAACTGCAAGTTCTGTAACTTCTTCCGCCGTCCGGGACACGACGAGAGCTATATAACGGATATAGAAACATACAAACAGAAGGTCGAGGAAACATTCCGCTATGGCGGCGACCAACTTCTCCTGCAGGGCGGCCACCATCCCGACCTGGGGCTGTCGTTTTATGCTACGTTATTCAGACAGCTTAAGGAGCTATATCCAACGCTTAAACTACATTCATTAGGACCACCGGAGATAGCTCATATTGCCAAACTCGAGGGACTTCCGCATATCGACGTGCTACGCGAATTAAAGGATGCCGGATTGGATTCGCTGCCGGGAGCAGGAGCTGAAATTTTGAACGACCGGGTGCGACGTCTCATCTCAAAGGGAAAATGTGGAGGCCAGGAATGGCTTGATGTAATGCGCGCAGCACATAAGATTAACCTGCCGACGTCCGCCACCATGATGTTTGGGCATATCGAGACCATAGAAGAACGTTTCGAGCACTTGGTCTGGATCAGAGAGGTACAAGAAGAAAGGCCTGCCGACGCTTATGGTTTTATAGCTTTTATTCCGTGGCCGTTTCAAGATGACGGCACGCTTCTAAAGCGACTGCGCGGTATCACCAATACTATAACCAGCGAAGAATATATCCGCATGATCGCTTTGAGCCGGATAATGTTACCCAACATAAAAAATATTCAGGCGTCCTGGCTAACGGTGGGTAAGCGTACAGCACAGCTGTGTCTGCATGCGGGGGCGAACGACTTCGGTTCAATCATGATCGAGGAAAATGTCGTATCGGCTGCCGGGGCACCACATCGGTTTACCTCCCGTTCCATACAAGAAGCTATACGCGAGGCCGGCTTCGAGCCCCAGTTGCGCACACAAAAGTACGAGTTTAGAGAACTTCCGGATATGGAAGAGCAGATCATTAACTATTAAGGAACACTAGAGTGAAAGACATCTTATTGAATATAGAAGCTGCCATATTCGCTGCCGAAGAAGGAATAAGTGCACAAGAGTTAAAACAGGTGTTACAGGACGCCTTGGCTATCGACATAAACAAAGACGAGGTGGTCGACCTGCTGAAGAAGATACAGGTAAAATACGAAGATGAAGACCACGTATTCGCACTTAAAACCATCAATAACCAATACCAATTTCTCACGAAAGAAAAGTACCATGAGGTGGTCAATCAGCTGCAGGCGCACAAAGACCGCAAGAAGCTGAGCCAATCGGCCCTGGAGACGTTAGCTATTATTGCGTACCGCCAACCTATAACAAAGCTCGAGGTCGAACAGATACGTGGCGTAAACTGTGATTATTCCATCCAGCGCTTGCTGGAAAAGAAGCTTATTCAGATTGAAGGAAAGGCCGATACGATCGGAAAGCCTTTGCTTTACGGCACCAGCGAGCAGTTTATGCATCATTTCGGCCTGAACTCCCCCAAAGACCTGCCGCAACTAAAAGATATCGTTACGGAAGAGAATAGTATCGGCGAGACTTCTGACTAGGCCATACGCCACATAATCACCTCATTTACAAACGATAAAAAAATAAAAAAAATTTAAAGTTAGAAGATTCTTAACTAATTTTACGCTAGGTAACAAACAATAGATTTATCATTTTTTAACACGAGAAGACTATGATGCAAGTGGCAGAACAAGAAGTTTTAATTGATGAGATCATCAATTTTAACGGTCCAGAGGATGATGCAGATGATGTCTATGATGACGATTTCGGCATAATGGACGAAATCGATTCAATTGGGGAATTTGACGACTTTGATGATGATGATTTCTAATCAATCCTACCTGTTGAACTAGACAAAAAACTTACGGAGGAAAAAGAGGTTTTACCACCCCCATCGGAACGCCAATAATCATGGGATTCTCAATGACCTTCGAAACAGCGTGTACGGCGTTCATTGTGCCATCGGAATAAGCATTAATGGATTAAAGAAAAGACGTTCACAAAAAAAGGCACTGCGATCGCAAGGGCACTGAAAAAGTCCCCTTAGAAAAAAGGCTAAAAAAAGGAGTGGAAAACAGCAGTTTTCTGCTCCTTTTTTCGTATCTTAATGTAGGCTT
>NZ_VNHX01000026.1 GCF_008124885.1 Sphingobacterium allocomposti | reverse complement strand
TTGCAAAAATATCTTCCGGAAAAAGACTCGGACTATTGGATGGTAATGCTTTGAATAGTATGTTTGCCATATTGTTTGGGTACACCTAAAAATAACCATTTTTTAGGACAAACAATAAAAATCCCCGACACTTTCACGTATCGGGGATTCCTTTTTAAAAAAAGGCTTTTTAGACAACCTCGGGACTAATAGATCACCGCTTATGGCGGATCTATACTTGCTGTAATGCTATCGTTAATCCAGCGGATTCTGATCGCTTACAGACAACTGCTTATTTGCGTTTATTTCATCTTGTGGGATAGCGAACAACCATCTGTTAGACGTTGCGGGAAGCGTCGTAACATTTGGCGCAAAGTTGTTACCACCATCGCCGTTCAGGTTCTCCCCGCCATGGTTTCCGGCTCCGGTAGGACGATTAAGCCCTTTTCCAAGGCGCTTCACGTCTAAAATACCAAACCCTTCACCCCAAAGCTCTATTCTACGTTGCAACAGGATTTCGCTTAACAGCGTTTCTCCCGTCAATCCTGCGGTTTCATAGGCTGCATACCTCGTTTTGACCAGGTCAGCTAAGGTCTGAAGAGCGACGTTTTCCTGTCCTAGGCGAGCCTCTGCCTCCGCTTTAATCAAGTAAAGCTCAGCCAAGCGCATGAAAAGGTAGTCCGAAGCCCAGTTGCCGGCCTGTCTCAACTCAAATTTGCGCTGAGAATAAATAGGAATATCTGCATCCTGCTCGCCTTGGAACAAAGTCTTACGGACGTCGCCTGTAGGGATCTTGTCGTACAGATATTTCGTGATTTTCTTCTGACCGCCAAGCGCTGCGTAGCCACCTGTCGCCGGTCTGTTATCCATATGCGAATAAAAAGAAGCGAAAATCGTAGCCTGCTCCACATTTACTTCCCCGCCCCATAGCCATTCCGCCGCACTTAGCGTGTTAAATGCCGAAGCTGTATATTCTGAGGCTGTAAATAGTCTCTTTCCGCTGTTATTGATAGCCTGCGTCGCCATCTCCAACGCTTTCGCGTAATCACCCCTCTGCAAAGCTACACGCGCGAAGATCCCTTCGGCAGTAGCCTGGTTTACATGGGATAGATGTTGACGCGACTTACCTTCCAATAGGTCAACAGCCTCTGTTAGATCGCTGTAAATCTGATCGTAAACCTCTTTAACTGTTCCTCTCGGTTTTCCTTCCGTCGTAGGCTCAGTGTAAAGCGGTACACCTGCATGCTGCTCGCCATATTTAGAGAAAAAGTTTACCAGATAAAAATAAGAGTGAGCGCGCAAAGCAAGCGCCTGTCCTAAAATCAAATCCTTGTCCGCCTGCGATCCAGTTGCAGTGGGCAGCTGCTCAATAATACGGTTAACATTATTGATGATCCGGTAGTAGTAAAACCACGTACGATCCGGACGCTGACTGGGGTTCGCATTACTCAAAACCGAGTAGTTGTACTCTGCTGTGAACCAGTTGTACCCTTGGGCATGCAACAACATATCCTCACCCATTAAGTCAGATGTCAGATCATACGACTTCTGTCCAAAATTTCCGTGATTGGTAAGTGAGCTGTACATCGTACGGATTGTTCCGTTCAACGCGACCATTGCGCCGTCTGTTGTTTCAAAAACAATATCCGCGCTTACATTATCCGTAGGATTGGTCACCAAATAGTCTTTCTTACAGCTGGTAGCTAACAGGGCACAAGCCAAGGCCGCAGCCATTATTCCTTTATATAGTGTTCTCATTTTTGCTTTCTATTATAAACCTATAGTTACACCAAAAGTGAAGTTACGCATGGTTGGGTAGGTATAGTCTGCCGTACCGGTAAACGCCCGTTGCGGATCCATACCTCTTCTTTTCGTGAAGATGGCTGCATTATCGACGTTTGCAAACAGACGTAAACCTGATAACCCAAACCGCGAGATACCTGCTTTATCAAAGTTGTAACCCAACGTAATATTTTTAATATTGAGGTATGTGGCATCGAATAAGAATCTGGAAGATGCCGCGTTACCCGCGTTTGCGCTAGCAATATTATTTTGAAGGCGAGGTACGTCGGTGATATCTCCAGGCGCCTTCCACGCATCCAGAATGTCTTTATGCCAGTGCGTACCGTAACTGCCCTGATGCATCAAGGATGCATAATTTCCATCATAAAACTTACCGCCCAACTGGTATGTTAAAAGGACAGATAAGTCGAACTGTTTGTAGCGGAAAGAGTTTGTCATCCCGCCCACAAAATCAGGGATAGCCGAGCCATGGTAGTAATACGTTGCGTTGTTGACGTTATTCGTTGTCGTACGGCCTACAACATTATTATTCTCATCCAATTCGTCCATATACCATAGTGCATCGCCGTTATTCGGATCAACTCCTGCGTAATCCCTCAACCAAAACTGGTACAAGTCTTCGCCTTCCATCAGCTTTTTGGTACCACTGATGATACCATCAGCTCTGCTTTCTTCCGGAAGTTTGGTGATCCTGTTTTTGTAATGGCTTAAGTTAAGGTCGATTCTCCAGTCGAAATCCGTACGACGGATAGCATTATATCCGATCTGCAAGTCAAAACCGCGGTTGTACATTGCACCCACGTTCCGCCAGATCGACGTAATACCTGTAGACATCGGCAGGGGAACCTGGAACAGAAGGTTGGTAGACTCCCTGTTATACCACTCGATTGTACCGTCGATGCGTCTGTTAAACAACGTAAAGTCCAATCCGACATTAACCGCCTTATTCTTCTCCCAGCTCAGTCCTTCATTAGGCAATGACGATACAATAGCGCCCGGCATGTTTACGTTGTTCCACCCGTAGCCGTATAAACTTTGCCAACCGTAGAAATTATCTATATTCGTGTTGGTTGGGTTCTCCTGATCCGTTTCATTTGAACTGCGGGTCTGCACCACGCCTTCGTTACCTTGCTCACCGTAACTTGCGCGCAGCTTAAGCTCGTTAATCCAACTTACGTCTTTTAGGAAATCTTCCTGACTGATTCTCCATCCTGCTCCAACAGAATAGAAATTACCCCATTGGTTGCTGCCGTTACCATTTCTTCCCGGATAGAAACGTGAGGTTCCGTCGCGACGGAAACTACCGGACAATAGATACTTATCGAGGTATGTATAGTTCACCCGGCTAAAGTAACCTTCAATCCGGTGATAGTTCTCATAGGAAGTAGCATCTTCCAATGTAGCGGCAGGCGCTAGTTCCGAATTGCCCGGAAATGGAAACCCTGAACGGGTTGCCGACAAAAAGTTCCGCTCCAACCGATAGTTTTCGTGTCCAACCATAACATTTAAGTTGTGGTCATCCAAAAACGTTTTGTCATACGTCAATACCTGGTTGAAGGTGAAAGAAAGCTGTCTATTTTGGATTTTCGTTGAACGTCCTCTCACATTCTGTGCGTCACCGAACTCCGGATTCTGAAAGGTAGTTCCGTAACGGTTGTAATAGTTTCCTCCGAGGGTAGTTCTGAACGTAAAATCTTTTAAGAAACGCGCTTCTAAGTACGTATTAAAGTTAACATTCCCGATTTTTCCGCTTCTTTCATCCAGCGCCAACGACCCCAATAAGTTGGAGTTACCCGCATATGGTCTCGCGCCCATTTGAGAGTTTAAGCCCCAGTCCAGCTCACGTTCTCCTGTCAATTCATTGAGGACAAAGTTACCGCTCCGGTCGCGTTGCCAAACCGGATAAATAGGCCCCATCATACGGGTGTAGTAGAAAGGATTTATCGTCGTTGTACCTCCTCCCGACTGCACGTTGTCCTGATAGGCAAGTGCTCCGTCCAGGTTTATACCCGAGGACAACCAGTCTTTGATCTTTGAATCTACATTTACTCTTGCGTTGAAGCGCTCATAACCCGAGAACTTCACGTAGCCCGGCTCGTTTAAGTAGCCTAATGACACATAGTGCGTTGATTTTTCTGATCCTCCGGAATAGTTTAGGTTGTAATCCTGTCTGAATGGCGTTCCAAACAGAACATCCTGCCAATCGTCCGCATAAAGAATTTTCGCAGCGGGATTAAACTCTCCGTTTGGCAATACGATTTCATTGTCCGCGCGGTCTGTAGCATTATAACGGAGACCTGGGATTAACGCGTTTGATGCATTTTGGTTAATCGCGTCCGTGATATTCGCAGGGTTACCTCCCGCCAGCCTATTACGGGTAGCGTGCCACATACCCTCATAATATTCAGGTATGCTAACGCGATCATATTCGGGAATGGCACGGTTTAAAAAGCCTAAACGAGCGGTAAAGTTGAGGCGAGGAGCGTTTGAACGCCCTTTCTTCGTTGTAATCATGATCACGCCGTTGGCGGCACGTGATCCATACAACGCCGTCGCCGCGGCATCCTTCAACACAGTCGTACTCTCAATATCATCAGTAGATATGGCAACGTTGGAACCCGAGTAAGGCACTCCGTCGATAACGTACAACGGCGACGAACTAGCGTTTACAGAACCAATCCCTCTGATACGGATATCTGCGCTGGTACCAGGAGCTCCACCCCCATTATTAGCCTGAATACCTGCCACGGTTCCTTCTAACGCCTTTGTGAACGACGCCACCTGCTGTTTCTCAAATGTCTTGGAAGTGATGGTTGACTCTGAACCCGTAAAAGCCGTCTTCTTTACTGTTCCGTAAGGAACCTGAACAACGACTTCCTCTAACGTCTCCTGGTCGTCGACCAGTGCCACATTCACAACAGATTGGTTACCTACTGCAATCCGCTGCGACGCATACCCTACATAAGTAAACGTTAGCGTTCCGTTGGATGAAACGGATATCGTATAACGACCGTTCTCATCCGTCTGGGTAGCGGTTGTACTTCCCACTAATGCAACAGAAACACCAGCTAGCGCTGATCCATCCGTCGCGGAGGTCACTCTACCCGTCACCTGTCGATTCTGCCCGTATGCCGCTCCGATAAAAAGCGTACACAGCAGAAAAAAGCTGAGTAATTTTTGATTCATGTTATTTATAGTATTTGTTAATTAATATTCTTCTCAACAGCCTGACGGAAGAGTACACGTTTAACAAAGACCATTATTCTTTTATATCAAAGACGATCAGATCTCCGTCAGTACATACCGACCAAGCCAATTTCTTTTGATAAAATAGAATTATAATTCGGGTAGTAACCTAATCTGCATTAGGGGCAGCAAATTTAGGATTATAAAGTTGTTATTACAAGTTTATCATAAAAAACATTCAGACTTTCAAAAAAAAACAAGAAGTTTCTTGAAAGATTACGAAAAGCTAAATAGATAAAACTTAACATTTCATTCACAAAAACGATATAATACAGAATAATATTCCGAAATTACGAATTTAAACAACCAAAAAACTAAAAATCTATCTATAAGTGAATCGTATAGCAAAAGAAAATTGGTGAAAGCTCAATTTGTAACACAAACTATAGTCGATGCAACCAGTTTTTGGACATAGAAATGAGAAGTCAGAAGTGAAATTTGAGATTTGAGATTTGAGTATTGAAAAATTCGCTTCTCGTGATTCGTGATTTGGAGTAGTGAGTATTTGAGACGCAAGATCTTGCGTCTCCACAGCCATCTGCCATTTGCCATCCGCTATTAGCCTGTCACTTTACGACTTTACAAATCCACAACTTTACGGTTAGGGGATAAGACTTAGAGTAGTTAGATGGGCTAGAATGGTTAGATGACGCTCGTTGCTATCAAAAACAACCTCACGATTTATATCCACTCGCCATCAGCTATCTGCCATTTGCCATTTGCTATCCGCTATCTGCCATCCGCTATTAGCCTCTCACTTTACGACTTTACAAATTAACACCTTTACGGCTTATAGCCATCTGCCATTTGCCATCCCCTATTAGCGGCAGAAAGGACCGGCATTGGTTCGACTGCGTCAGCGGGCCGCCATAATAGCCGCCAAGAACCGTTCCTTGTCTGAACGAAGTGAGTTTGGAACGGTTTAGGCTAGGATAAGGCACGGTAGCATCAAGAACCTCGGCCGAAGGACCTTGTTTACTTGGGTCCTTCCAAGTAAAACCCCGCCCCGGGTTGAGGGGCTATAAAGAAGTGAGAAATCAGATATTAGAAGTGAGATTTGAGTAGTGAGTATTTGAGACGCAAGATCTTGCGTCTCCACAGCTATCTGCCATCAGCTATCTGCCAATAGCTATTAACCTCTCACTTTACGACTTCACAGATCCACGACTTTACGGCTTACGGCTATTTGCCATCCCCTATTAACGGCAGAAAGGACCGGCATCGGTTCGACTGCGTCAGCGGGCCGCCATAATAGCCGTTAAAAACCGTTCCTTGTCTGAACGAAGTGAGTTTGGAACGGTTTAGGCTAGGATAAGGCACGGTAGCATCAAGAACCTCGGCCGGAGGACCTTGTTTACTTGGGTCCTTCCAAGTAAAACCCCGCCCCGGGTTGAGGGGCTATAAAGAAGTGAGAAGTCAGAAATTAGAAGTGAGATTTGAGTAGTGAGTATTTGAGACGCAAGATCTTGCGTCTCCACAGCTATCTGCCATTTGCCATTTGCTATCCGCTATCTGCCATCCGCTATTAGCCTCTCACTTTACGACTTTACAAATCCACGACTTTACGGCTTGCGGCTAGGAGATAACTTACTATCTTTGCAGCATGCGATTCGACATCATCACCGTATTACCGGGCCTATTAGAAAGCCCTTTTGCGCACTCCATCTTACAGCGGGCACAGAAAAAGGGCCTGGTAGAGATACACGTACACAATCTAAGGGATTATGCCAATAACAAGCATAAATCGGTCGATGACTACCCTTACGGAGGTGGCTCCGGAATGGTTATGCAGATCGAACCTTTTGCCGCGTGCATAGAGAAACTGCAGGCAGAACGAACTTATGACGAAGTTATCTACATGACTCCCGATGGACAGACTTTAAACCAACATATCGCGAACGCTTTGTCCTCGGCACAAAACATCATCATACTGTGCGGTCACTATAAAGGAATCGACCAGCGCATCCGCGACGTGTTTGTAACAAAAGAGATTTCCGTTGGCGACTATGTGCTTTCAGGGGGCGAACTACCGGCTGCCATATTGGTCGATGCTGTCGCCCGGCTTATCCCCGGGGTACTTTCCGACGAAACTTCAGCGCTGTCGGATTCCTTCCAGGACGGCCTGCTCGATGCACCGATTTATACCCGGCCTGCCGACTGGCGCGGCCACAGAGTTCCGGACGTCTTACTGAGCGGACACGAAGCCAGGATCGCGGCCTGGCGCGACGAGCAGCAGCTAAAACGCACACAAGAACGCAGGCCTGATTTGCTGAATGATTAACGATTGATCGTAAAGTTTGTTTTTTTCTCAAAAAAAGTTTGATAAACAAAAAATAATTATAAATTTGTGGTGTACAAATGACAATAAGGAATCTACATACAAACTGGTGGTGGCTCGAAGCGAAAAGCGTCGGGAGCGAATTTGGTATGTTATAAAATATTCATAATCAACCAAAACCATTGTGAAAGTAGGCCCGACGATAAAACGTCGGGCTTTTTTTTATACTTTTAAGAAACATAAAAAGATGGCACACAAAATTAGGACACAACACAGAAAAATACTTGCAGATACAACGACTCCGGTCAGCATTTATCTGCGGCTTCGGGACACATTTCCCAATAGCCTGCTTCTCGAAAGTTCGGAATACCACAGCAGGGACAACAACATTAGTTACATCTGCTGCCACCCCATCGCGGGCATCCAACTGACCAGTGAACAGCTGCGCGTCAGTTACCCTAATTCGGACACGATCTACAAAGATGCCAACGCCATCGACCTCTGCCAGGAAGTCTCCCTATTCCGTAGCCAGTTTTCAACAACCGAAGACGAGGTCTTTCCGGTAATTTCATCCGGCTTGTTTGGCTATTTTACCTTCGACGCCATCGAACACTTTGAAGACATAACACTGACCACACCTCCCGACCAAGCACGCGAAATCCCGCATCTACAATACCATATCTATAAGTATGTTATCGCCATAGATCACTTCCGGAACCAACTATACATCTTTGAAAATTTACTCGACCACGAACATTCGGAACTTGACCGTCTAGAGTACCTGATACAAAACAAAAATTTCCCAGAATACGACTTTAAAAGAAAAGGGAACGAAGAATCTAACATGACCGACGACGCCTTTATATTGCTGGTTAATAAAATGAAACAGCATATACAGCGCGGCGACGTCTTTCAAATCGTTCCGTCCCGCGCTTTTTCGACACGCTTTCAAGGAGACGAGTTTAACGTGTACCGGGCTCTCCGATCAGTTAATCCATCCCCCTATTTATTCTATTTCGACTACGGCGGCTTTAAGCTGTTCGGTTCCTCACCGGAAGCCCAGCTTACGATAAAAAAGGGGCAGGCCACCATCTATCCGATAGCAGGCACGTTCAAACGGACGGGCGACATGGAACAAGACGAAAAGATTGCCGAAGCGCTGAAAAACGACCCCAAAGAGTCGGCAGAGCACGTAATGCTCGTGGATTTAGCACGCAACGACCTAAGCCGGCACTGTACAAATGTCCAGGTCAAATCATATAAAGAAGCCCAATACTACTCCCATATTATACACCTTGTCTCTCAGGTCTCGGGCAGGTTAAATGGCTATTCCGATCCTTTTGAGGTAGTCGGCGACACGTTTCCGGCAGGAACGCTTTCGGGCGCGCCTAAACATATGGCCCTGACACTTATAGACCGTTATGAAGGACTGCAACGCTCGTTTTATTCCGGAGCCATCGGCTATATGGGCTTCAACGGCGATTTCAATCATGCTATTATGATCCGATCGTTCCTCAGCAAGCAGAACGTGCTCCATTACCAGGCCGGCGCCGGTATTGTTCTCGATTCGGACGCGGAAAAAGAATTGCAGGAAGTAAACAACAAGATCGCCGCCTTACGCCGCGCATTGGAAATAGCCGAAACACTATGATACGTCCCCTGGAATATTGCGAAACGGTATCGCACGTAAACGCTTCTATCGATACCATAGATCATCGGATCCTCGAGCTGATAGCGCTTCGCGAAACATTTATCAGAAAAAGGAAAGAACTGGCAGAAAGCTCCCGCACAGAGCTGGGCGCAAACATCCCCCCGACCAGCGCGACGCTTTACGGGCCTAGTACGCCGCTAAATTATGCGCAGGCGGAGCGCCAGTTTCGCGATATTTTAGAAAAACAATTAAAAGATCAACAGCACGACAGCCATGAACAATAAAAAAATATTGGTGATTGACAACTACGACTCATTCACTTACAACCTGGTTCACCTTCTTCAGGAACTGGAACAGGACTACATCGTCCTCAGAAATGATAAGTTTGCGATGGAAGAGATCGAAGCTTATGACAAGATTCTATTGTCTCCCGGTCCCGGCATACCCGAGGAAGCCGGCTTGTTATTGGATGTTATCCGCACGTATGCGGCTCACAAAAGTATCCTAGGCATCTGCCTTGGCCAGCAGGCCATAGCGGAGGTATTTGGCGGAACTTTATACAATATGCCGAAACCTTTGCATGGCGTTGCCACAGACCTTATTGTCACCGACCCGGAAGAGCGGCTGTTTAGGAACTATCCTCACGACGCAAAAATAGGCCGTTACCACTCCTGGGCCGTAGACCAGGCCACACTGCCCGCTTGTCTCAAAATTACGGCTGTAGACGCGAATGGCGTGATCATGGCCCTCTCCCATACTGAGTATGACGTCCGCGGCATGCAGTTTCACCCAGAGTCGGTGCTAACAACAAACGGAAAAAGACTGATAGCGAATTGGTTGGAGAGCTGATTTGGAAAAGTAAATAAAGTTGGGGAGCCGATATGGCTTCTGAACCTTATTAATCTATCAGCCCTATTTAACCTTCAAACAAGTAAGAAAACAAACAATGACTATATTAGATAAGATAATAGCACAAAAAAAAGCAGAAGTCGCAGAAGCTAAAAAGCGGGTTTCGGCCGAAGAATTGAAACAATATCCACTTTTCAACCGGACGTGCTACTCTTTAAGAGAGTCTATATTCCACCCCGGGAGGACCGGTATCATCGCCGAATTCAAACGTGCTTCTCCTTCAAAAGGTTTAATCAATGGCAGTGCGGCTGTCCAGGACGTCGTGAAAGGCTATCAGGAAGCGGGCGCTTCAGCAGTTTCGGTACTTACGGATCCCGAGTTCTTTAAAGGATCGCTGGCGGATCTGACTGCCGCAAGAGAAGCTCTTAGACTTCCGCTATTACGCAAGGAGTTTGTTATTGACACTTATCAAATCGCGGAGGCAAAAGCCTACGGAGCTGACATCATCTTGCTAATCGCAGCATGTCTATCTCCGGGCGAAGTCGAGGAGCTCGCTTGCTATGCCAAAGATATTGGTTTAAACGTTTTATTGGAAGTACACAACGAAAATGAGCTGGCGTCAAACTTGTCCAGCAGCGTTGATGCCATTGGCGTAAACAACCGCAACCTAAAGAATTTTAATGTTGATCTCAACCATTCTTATGATCTTGTAGGAAAAATTCCTGAACATTATATTAAGGTCTCCGAAAGCGGGATAGCTGATCCAGAAACGATCAACCAACTGAAAAAGGCCGGCTTCAATGGCTTCCTCATTGGAGAGAACTTTATGAAAACCGAGGATCCCGCGGCTGCGATTAAGGAATTTTCGGCCCAGCTGAAATAGCTATAAGCCGTAAAGTCGTTGATTTGTAAAGTAGTAAAGTGAAGTTAATAGCTATTGGCAAATGGCAGATAGCCGTAAGCTGTAAAGTCGTTGATTTGTAAAGTCGTGAAGTGAAGCTAATAGCTATTGCCAAATGGCAGATGGCTGATAGCTAATGGCATATAGCTGTGGAGACGCAAGATCTTGCGTCTCAAATACTCACTACTCAAATCTCACTTCTTATATCTCACTTCTTATATCTAACTTCTAACTTCTTTTACGTATGGCTCTATTAGCCCGCTTCTTAGCCACCTCTATCTTGTAATCCAGCCATTTATGCTTAAAGATCTTGCGCATGGTGTCGTCGAAGTGTCTCGTGATAAACAGATTTCGGGCGCCCTTTAGCTTTTCACTGACTGAATTGGCCAATGCGCGGACAGAGATGGAATATCCCTCGGTCTCATACTGTATATAATGCCACCAGCCTGCAGGCATATATAGGGTGTCACCGGGGTTGATAACGGCCTCGTACCCATCAAGATATTTCAGTCCCGGATACTCCTCCGGATTACTCATCTTCAGGTTGGCGATGCTATGGAAGTTATAGGGCAGCTTGTACATTAAATCAGACTGGCTGTTCGGAAACAACCAGATTCGTTTTGTCCCCTGAAATTGCGAGATAAATACATGGGACATGTCGATATCAAAGTGGTTCCGGGTCGCCGATCCCTCTCCGCCAAAGAACATATATGGCAACCACTGCAAAACCTTTCCTCCGGTAACGTCGTTGTAGATAACATCTTTCTTAAGCTCCGGCCGGATCTTCAACAGGTTAAACAAAAACAGGCGCAGTTCGGTAGGCTCTGAGCTGATCTTATCTAAATATTCGCCAAAGCTCATCCGACCGACCGGCGGGCTCGCAGCGTGGTTTTGTGACTCTTCTTCACGTCCATACACATCGATCTGTTCATTCCCGGCTATTTCCTTAAAATAGTCGTAACTCCATTTTTGCCAACAAGGACTGTCCTGACGGATAAAATCCTTTATAATAACCGGTTGCCCTTTGTTAAGATATTCCCTAACAAATTCTTTCGAAGACACTCCTGATATGCTATTTACTGGTTTTAGTTTCACAAGTCTTAACGCTTAACAACTACTTACAAACTTAAAAAAATATCTCTATTAAATACACCGTTCACTATCTTAATTTTTACACACTCTAAATAAGAATTTTGTCACAATTAGCGGCCCGTCCCGATTATTAGGGGTTAAACCCAGAACCTCATTAGCGCATAAACTACAAGGCTCCTTGACATCCGATCGATAGCTCATTCACGAACCCCGGCGTGCCCATCTCCTATTTCATGCCAGTTGTAGGTCATGACCTTTCGCTTTCATTCCTAACGTGTAGTCTGCATCAGACGTGAGCGGATGCAAAACCGCGCTTCCGACCCCAACAGCCATAAAAAAAGCAGAGCAATGAGGTTGCTCTGCTTTTTTATGGCTGTCTATCAATTTCTATTTATTCACCTGCTTGATATACTGTTCTACGGCCATCGTCATACTTGGTGCTTCAGGTGTAGGAGCCGGAATATCCAAAATCAGGCCATGCTTCAGCAATTCCTGCTGTGTACTCGTTCCAAACGCCGCAATGCGTGTATTATTTTGCTTGAAATCGGGGAAGTTTTCATAGAGCGACTGTACGCTCGACGGACTAAAAAACACAATAACATCGTAAAAAACGTTCTCCAGGTCTTTAATGTCACTGATTACCGTACGAAAGAGAACGGCCGGTGTAAAATCATATCCGTTGTCCTGCAACCACTTTTGCGTCTCCTCATTTGCTACATCGGAGCACGGAAACAAAAACTTCTCCTTGCTATGTTTCTTTAATACCTCTTCGAGGTCTTTCGCTGTTTGCTTGCCGAAGAAAATCTTACGCTTGCGATACTGAATATACTTTTGTAGATAAAGAGCAATAGTTTCGGAAATACAGAAGTACTTCATTTCCGAAGACACTTCGTAGCGCATTTCCTCACACACACGAAAAAAATGATCGACCGCATTTTTGCTGGTGAAAATAACCGCTGAAAAATCCGAAAAGTTAATTTTTTCCTTGCGCACCTCCTTAGCAGACACACCCTCCACATGAATAAAACCTCTAAAATCTAACTTCAGGTTATATTTCTCTGCCAACGTAAAATAAGGAGACTTATCATTTTCAGGTTTTGGTAAGGTAACTAAAATGCTTTTTACCTTCTTGGCTCTTGCTACATCTACTTGCATATTCAATTTTTTTAATTGCTCAATGTTCTAACCAATATCAAAATCGGCGCTACTTCAAGTGCGCAAAGATACAGAATTAAATAAAAAACTGAAAACTTTAGATTTCCAAAAAGCCGGAAAGCGGTTCGCAAAAACCTATAAATGAACAGGCTACAAACGACTACAGCAAACAAAATTAACACAAATTTAAAGTAATACGTCGGCAAAAACGTTACAACCAAAAGAAAGGGCATCAACAGCAGCATACTGTTAAAATAAACTAAATATAGCACAGTCACATACTCCCGGACCAACCGGTCTATCTCAAAAACAAACGAAATAAACCGAATGATAAGTATCTTAACAATAAACAGAACGGCTACCACGAGTGCTGTTCTTCCATAATTATTCCAATTCAAAATGTCCGAACGGGTAAACGACGATTCTATCAGTACTATAAACAATCCCAACGCGAGGCTAAAAATGAGATACAGGAAAATGTAAGGCCATGACGTCAGCATGTTATCCTCCTTACTTACCTGCTGCAGCGTCCGCTCGTCAAAGTAGGCCTGCACGATACGTGTGAAATCCCCCGGAAAAAGTAAGCGGACTACGGCTATCGCCAAAAACAAGGTAAACACAGCCAGCAACACCCAAGAGGGGCGTTCACTTTTGATTAATCCCTGCCGACCGTCCGGCTCGGGGGCGGCATCGCGCATTGACAGGAGCATCTGTACGGGATCTATACTCCGCAGCTGAATATCAGCCAAAAACTGTTCTAAGAGTTGATTCGGCCGCTCCTCGGGCGGAAAGACATAGTTGAACGTATCTACCGCTTCCGCCACAGTCTGCAATGTATCCACCGGATGGTCCACAGAATCGGTCTGCGCATTTCCAAAGCCGACTTGCAGACAGAGCAGACTACTCAAAAGGAACCGTTTTAACAGATACATCTAAAAAAATCCTTACTTTGGCGTAAAAGTAAGAAATGTTCATGATTGTCAAAGCACAAACACAAGTGAAAATGACCGAACCCAGCAACCTCGCCGCGGGAAACCCGGACATGCCATATGGCAAAAAAAGCACAGACTATTTAAATATGAACAAATCAGCAAGCTAAGAAACGAAACATGGACAACCAACAAATTACGCGCTGCCCCTGGTGCGGAACCGACGAACTGTATGTGAAATACCATGATGAAGAGTGGGGCAAACCTGTAACGGACGATCAGGTACTATTTGAATTTCTCGTCCTCGAATCTGCACAAGCCGGACTGAGTTGGATAACCATCCTGAGACGGCGCGAAGGCTACCGCCGTGCTTTTGCCAACTTTGATTATAAAAAAGTAGCTGCATTTACGCCGCAGCACGTCGAAGAGCTGGTAACCAATCCGGACATCATCCGGCACCGCGGCAAGATAGAGGCCACTATCACGAATGCGCAGGTATTCATGCAGATACAACGGGAGTTCGGGTCTTTCTACAGCTATCTCTACACCTTCATGCCCGATGGTAAACCCGTCGTTAACTCCTTGAAAGATCTGCGCCATGCCGCGACACGTAGCGACGCGTCAGATCGGATCGCCAAAGATCTGAAGAAAAGAGGAGTCAAATTTTTTGGTACTACAATCTGTTACGCGTTTATGCAGGCTGTCGGAATGGTAAACGACCACCTCGACGACTGCCAATTCAAATAATTTAGTAGTGAGATATGAGTAGTGAGATGTTAGAAACTAGATATTAGCTTTACGAATCAGCAACTCCACGCCTTTACAGCTTTTTTTAATTTTTACTTTTTAATTTTTACTTCTTCGAACTTTACAAACCAACGGCTTTACGGCTTTTAACTATCTGCCATCTGCAAATAGCTATTAGCTTCACATCACGACTTTACAAATCAACGACTTCACGGTTTTTAGCCATCCGCCATTAGCTTCACATCACGACTTTACAAATCAGCGACTTCACGGCTTTTAGCCATCTGCCATTAGCTATCTGCTTCACGACTTTACAAATCAACGACTTCACGGCTTTTAGCCATCTGCCATATGCTATCTGCCATATGCCATATGCCAATAGCTAATATTTTGATTTTTCGTACCTTTGTAAAAATTTTGGAGATGACTGTAAAGATTGGTGAACATATTGATTTAGGAGAATTTCCGTTGCTTCTTGCTCCGATGGAAGATGTTAGTGATCCCCCGTTCCGCTACGTCTGCAAGCAAAACGGAGTGGACATGATGTACACGGAGTTTATCTCTTCAGAAGGCTTGATCCGCGATGCGGCGAAGTCTAAGCAGAAGTTGGACATTTTCGAATATGAAAGGCCTATCGGGATCCAGATCTTTGGCTCGGACATAGAAAGCATGCGCCGATCTGCCGAGATCTGTACCTTAGCACAGCCGGACCTGATAGACATCAACTACGGCTGTCCTGTAAAGAATGTCGCTTGTAGAGGTGCGGGTGCCAGTCTCCTGCAGGACGTTGATAAGATGGTTGCTATGACCAAGGCGGTAGTCGAAGCGACACACCTGCCCGTAACCGTAAAAACCCGTCTTGGCTGGGACGACACCACAAAAAACGTTTATGAAGTGGCCGAACGGCTACAGGACGTCGGCATAAAAGCCCTCTCCATCCACGGTCGCACCCGTTCGCAGATGTATAAAGGGCAAGCCGACTGGACCATGATCCGGGATGTAAAGCGGAACCCCCGCATACATATTCCGATTTTTGGCAATGGAGACGTGGACTCTGTGGAGAAGGCGGCAGCCTGGCGCCAGGAGTTTGAAGTCGACGGAATCATGATTGGACGGGCGTCGATCGGATATCCATGGATTTTTCGAGAGATCAAACATTTTTTCGAGACGGGCCAACGCCTCGAAGGACCAACAATTGGCGAACGGGTAGAAGTATGTAAAACGCATCTCAACAAATCCATCGAGTGGAAAGGCGAAAAAACCGGAGTATTTGAGATGCGCCGGCATTATGCCAACTACTTCAAAGGGATTCCGAATTTTAAAGAATACCGTACATCGCTCGTCAACTTACAGGACTATCGGGAAATTCTCGAAGTACTCGAAGAAATAAAGCACAGATTTGCAGAGGAGGCCGTTTAAACGGCTCCTCCGGATCTCTGGGGAGAACCGTCAGGAACGGATGATGTTCAGCAGAAACTTTCTCTCGGAAAAGGCAACGTAGCCGATATAAAGGAGTAACATGAGGTTCCCCGTCCAGACATTCCGGTCAAATAAGATATAGTTCGAAGCGACAAGGGCCGACCCTAATAGGATATGTCCGGCAATCTTCCTCAGCCTATAAGGAATAGCATAGTTTTTCTGCCCCCAGTAGTAGGACAGACTTACCATGGTCAAGTACGTGATGGACGTCACTATGATAGCTCCTATATAGCTCCACCTCGGAATAAATATATAACAGCAGACACAGGTAATGATCGCCCCTATTCCCGATATATATAGTCCATATCGGGTTTGATCCGACAGCTTATACCAGATGGAGAGATTCATATAAATCCCCAGCAGGACATAGTTAAATAGTATGAGCGGTATATAATCGAGGCCCGACCAGTACTTAGCTGTTTCGGCGGCATTCCCACCTTCTATAAAGTACTTAAGCCACTCAATGTTCATGGACAGTCCCATCATGACCAACATCATGAAAATGGCAAAATATTCCATGATAAGCGCATAGGTCTTCTTTGCATGCTGATTTTTGGCATAGGAGAAGAAAAAAGGCTCAGCGCCCAGACGGAAAGCCTGAACGAAGATACTAAGAAATACGGCTATCTTTGTTATCGCCCCATAAATCCCCAGATCACGCTCTCCTACACCGTCGGGCAGCAAACTGGGCATCAGCACCTTATCTAAGTGCTCATTTATAATAAAGGATAGGTTGGCCACAAAGATTGGGAAGCTATAGTTGAACATCGAGCGCAGCAGCTCATAATCGACCTTGAGCCGAAAGGCCTTAAACTCCGGCAACAACATGATCAACGTAACGGAACTCGCGATCAGGTTTGCCAGAAAGACATATCCCAGCCAATTCTCCCTATACCAGAGAAAATAAGACTGATACTGCGGGTAAAGCTTCAGCAGCCACGGTAGAAAAAGAATAAAAAAAAGGCTGACACACACAAAGACGATAATGTTAACGAGCTTAAGCGCGCCGTACCGGATAGGACGGTTTTCCGAACGCAGCTTAGCAAATGGCACAACAGCCAAAGCATCGACAGCTAGCGTGACGCCCATTAGGGTCACATACGTCTGATAGTCGGATATAGACTGTATACCCTTTTGTCCAAACCAGCCTGCGATAGGTCCGGCAAACGTGAATAACAGAGTAAGAAAGACGGTAGAGGTACAAAGCGTGACAATAAACGTGCTGTTAAACACCCGATTCCGTTCTCCTTTCTCAAATTTCTGGAGGAAACGGAAATAAGTGGTTTCCATGCCGAACGCCAGGAATGTATTGACAAGAGCTGCCCAAGAATATACGTTCGTAAAAATCCCGTACACCGACGCAGGAAATTTACGGACGAACACGGGGGTTAGGACAAAATTAAGGAGACGAGAGACAATAGTGGATAGCCCGTAAATTGCTGTATCACCTATGAACTTCTTTACGACCGACACAGCGATTACTTTCTTTTCTTTAACACCTCGAAATTACGGAAACCCCTGAGCGGCGCTTCCTCATACGTCACATGTTCCACCTCGGCACGGTCCGGCCCTTCATGACAAAACTCAAGTAAGGATTCTAAAGCAAAGGCGCCTCCCTCCGCCTCTATATATACAGAGCCATCCGGCTCATTGACAACAAATCCTTTTACACCAAGCTGGTCTGCGACGGCCTTGCAGGTGGCCCGGAAGTACACGCCCTGCACCTTACCCGTGACATGTATATTAAAACGCTTCATAAAACAAACTTAGCTAAAATGCGCCGCATTCACCAGCACCCGAAATCTTTTTCCTAAGCCATCCACCGGGGCAGTCGCCCTTGATGCCCCCCAATTCTTCTTTTCGGCTTGGCGGGCTGCTGGTTCTCGCCCATTCCGTATTTTTGCTGATCGCTAAACGAGTCGGCGTGAGGTCACATTGTCCGTCAGACGGAGGTTATGCATACCCTCCAATAGGACAAGGCCCGGGCGCTTACCTACTTCTATAGATCCCAACATATCCGACAGGCCGAGGGCTGCCGCCCCGTTTATCGTCGCCCACTGTAAAATCTGAAGAAAATCAAGGTGATCAAAATGATCTGCCAAGACCTTCATCTCCTCCAATATGTCCAACGTATCGTTGGATGCCAGGCTATCGGTCCCGATGACCATCCTTTCCTGGTCGGGAACGAAATTCAGTATTTTAGGGAGTTTACCCTCTATGTATAAGTTTGCCTTAGGACAGACACAAAAGAAGACATCGCGCCCCTGTCTGTTAATAAAATCAACATCCTTTAGGGAGGTAAACGTGTTGTGCACCAAAATAAGCTTATTGTTCCGGGGAAGATGCGGCAAGTAAGATTGCACAGAGTTCCTCGCCTGGGCTTTAAAAGCGCTGGCGTCTAAACCCATTTCGGCATAGAAGTCCAGAAACGCACCTTCCTTATAACGGAATAACCTGTTTTCCTCCTCACTTTCTTGGTTATGAATACTTAACAGATTATCTTCCCTAATCATCTTCCGAAACACTTTGAAGAAATCCTTCGAACAGGAGTATGGAGCATGCGGCGTAATAGACGCACGATCCGGCTCAAAATAAAACTCTATATCTCTGGCCCGGTCTATTCTCGGCTGTATATCTTCTTTCGCCATAGCCATCAGCTCGACAAACGTATGATAGATGATAGGACTTTCTTTCTTTACGGCGGCAGATAGCTCGGTGTTTACATGATCCCCTACCGCCTGAATCCCTTTCTCGTACATCGACCGGTCGGCCCTCTTGATGTCGGCAATGATTTCATCTGGCTCCGCCGCCCGCATCTTCATGACAGTCGACAAAAATTTAGGCAGTCCTACTTCCCGATCGGTCTTGCCCAACATGTGTGAAAGCTCGATATGACAATGGGCATTTACGAACCCGGGAACTAATACGCCATCGTGAAATTCCACTGCAACCTCGCGCACGAGCGGGTCGTCTTCCGCGAAAACGCCCGTCACTGTACCGGATCCGTCGATAGCGACCACACCATTTTTTATGAAGTTGCCCTTTACCGGCACAACTATACTCGCTGAAACGTACTTCATTTCCCTACTAAACTAATTTCGTGTTCTTAGAAGAAATCAAAAATGGAGCCATGATCCCATCTGTAAAAAAATCTCTTTAAAAACAAGCCCGCTAATTTATAATTTTTATCCAATGAAAAACAACTTTCATCAACTAAAAAATTCGTTCTAAATATTTTAAATAAAACAGACAATTTGTGTTTACGGAATTAATCTCTATTTTTGCGGCATCATAGGGGTGCCTTGTTTTCGGACACAAACAAAGGCTGAGATTATACCCGGTCCCAATTCCGATAGGGACACACCTGATCCAGATAATGCTGGCGTAGGGAAAGGTTGGTTAAATAAATAACTATTGGTAACCCCTTGCAATAGTAGGTTTAACTGTATTAATTTTTATTTTTTATGTTAAAGCAAGCATTGATTACCGCCACAATATGGCTTTCCAGCTTGATCGCCTTTGCTCAAAAAGACGTAACTGTATATGTACTCGACCACAGAAGCAAACCACTGCAGGGGGCGACCGTCCAGCTACAGGGAACCACCAAATCTACGGATGAACACGGAACTGCCATTTTTTCAGGTCAGCAAGCGAAAACGGCAGAGCTTACCGTACGGTACTTGGGCTTTGCTCCGTATGTGGCGCAGGTAGATCTACAGCAACGGTCCGATATTACAGCAACGCTCCAGCCCGACAACAGGATGACGGGCGAAGTAATGGTCATGGCAACACGGGCCGCTGAAAACTCCGCCACAACATTTAAAAACCTCTCGAAAGAGGATTTAAGTCGCCTCAACCTCGGGCAAGACATACCCTTTCTCCTGGATCAGACGCCTTCCGTCGTGGTCGGCTCCGACGCAGGAGCGGGCATTGGCTATACAAATATGACCATACGGGGATCAAACAACCAGCGTATTAACGTAACCTTAAACGGTATCCCTTTGAATGATGCCGAAAGTATGGGATCTTTCTTTGTCAACCTTCCTGATTTCGCATCCAGTGTGCAGAGCATACAGATTCAGCGTGGAATAGGAACCTCTACAAACGGCGCGGGGGCCTTTGGAGCTTCGCTTAATATACAAACCGACGCCCTTGAGACCACTCCTTATGCCGAGCTGAACAACACATTCGGATCGTACAATACATGGAAGAACACGGTTAAAGTCGGTTCGGGACTGCTAAAAGATAAATATGCATTTAATGCCCGATTATCACGGATCAGCTCCGATGGCTACATTGAACGTGCTTCGTCTGATCTAAAATCATTCTATTTCGACGGTGGGTACTACGGCGAAAAGCATCAACTCAAGGCCACTATCTTCTCGGGGAAAGAAAAGACCTATCAGGCCTGGGACGGCGTTCCGGAAGAAATGCTGGGAACAAATCGTAGATATAACCGCTTTACCTACGAAAACCAGACAGACAATTATGTACAAACGCACCACCACCTGCATTATAACTATTTTGCATCGGAAAGAACCACATGGAATCTGGCTTTACACTACACCCGGGGAAAGGGCTACTATGAAGAATATAGATCCGACGATCCCTTCAGTACGTATAATTTCGAGCCGATCCAGATTGGCGAAACAGTAATAAATAGCACCGACCTCGTACGACGCCGATGGCTGGACAACCACTTCTATGGAACGGTCTTCTCTTTCAACCATAAATTTAGTGCCAGCCAAAACCTGACCATCGGCGGAGCTGCCAATCAATATCGGGGCGACCACTATGGCGAAGTGATATGGGCGCAGTACGCTTCAACCAGCCGCCTCGGTGATAAATACTATTTTAATGATGCTGAGAAAAACGACGCCAATATTTATGGGAAATGGGACGGCAGGTTCGGATCAACACACTTCTATGCCGACCTACAGTACCGGTTTGTCGATTACACGTTCGAAGGCTATGATCACAACCAGCAACTTGCCGATGTAAACATAAAACATCATTTCTTCAATCCTAAGATCGGTACAACGTATACACTATCGCCTACGGCCAACGTATACGCGTCGTATGCTTTTGCCCACAAAGAGCCGGTGCGCGACGACTACGTATCTTCTCTTGCCGATGCGAGACCAAAACCAGAAAAGATGCACAACATGGAGATCGGCTACCGCCTACGGGGGAGAAATCTTAATGTAGGAGCAAACGCCTACGGAATGTTCTATAAAGACCAGCTCGTCCTGACAGGAGAGATCAACGACGTCGGCGCCAATATTCGCGAGAATGTACCGAATAGCTACCGCATCGGACTCGAACTAGATGCGGGATGGCAGGTGATGAAGCAATTGCAATGGAAAGCGACAGCAGGTCTCAGCGAAAATAGAATCCGAAATTACACCGAATATCTCAGTGTTCTGGACGACAACTGGGGAGATACAGGGGCTCCTCAGGTGGAAAGGACATACAAGTCGACCACCATTTCTTTCTCGCCGTCAGTTATACTGTCGAACGAGTTTTCTTATGCCCCTATTTCTCCGTTAGAAATAAGCCTGGCAAGCAAATATGTATCTAGACAATACCTGGATAATACACAGGCTAAAGAACGCAGTATAGACCCGTTTTTCGTAAACAACCTCCGTATACGGTATAATTTTGCTGCCTGGGGACTAGAGCATATCGACGCGAATTTAGCCATTAACAACATCTTTAATGAAAAATACGAAGCCAACGGCTATACGTACGGAGGACTTTCGACCGATGGTACGCGCCTTTATGGAAATGCTTACTACCCCCAGGCAGAAACTAATTTTCTCCTGGGGCTGAATATCCGGTTCTAAAAGCAGATGGCATATGGCAAATGGCGGATGGCAGATGGCGGATGGCGGATGGCGGATGGCTATAAGCTATAAGCCAACAGCTATAAGCTAAAAAGCCGTAAAGTCGGGGATTTGTAAAGTCGTGCTGTGAAGCTAATAGCTATTGGCAAATGGCGGATGGCTAAAAACCGTGAAGTCGTTGATTTGTAAAGTCGTGATGTGAAGCTAATAGCTATTGGCGGATGGCAGATGGCGGATAGCAGGTGGCGGATAGCTGATGGCATATGGCAGATGGCAGATGGCGGATGGCTAAAAAGCCGTAAAGTCGTTGATTTGTAAAGTCGTGCTGTGAAGCTAATAGCTATTGGCAAATGGCAAATGGCGGATAGCAGGTGGCAGATGGCTATAAGCTAAAAAGCCGTAAAGTCGTTGATTTGTAAAGTCGTGATGTGAAGCTAATAGCTATTGGCAAATGGCAAATGGCGGATAGCAGGTGGCAGATGGCTATAAGCTAAAAAGCCGTAAAGTCGTTGATTTGTAAAGTCGTGCTGTGAAGCTAATAGCTATTGGCAAATGGCAAATGGCGGATAGCTAATGGCAGATGGCTATAAGCTATAAGCCAACAGCTATAAGCTAAAAAGCCGTAAAGTCGTTGATTTGTAAAGTCGTGATGTGAAGCTAATAGCTATTGGCGGATGGCAGATGGCGGATAGCAGGTGGCAGATGGCAGATAGCTAATGGCAGATGGCAGATGGCAGATAGCTAATGGCGGATGGCTAAAAGCCGTTGATTTGTAAAGTCGTGAAGCAGATGGCTATAAACTATAAGCCAACAACTATACGCTAAAAACCGTAAAGTCGTGAAGCTTCTCATATCTCAAATCTTAATTCTAATATCTAACTCCTAATTTTACTTTTCGACTTTTAACTTTTATTTTGCGGCATGAGAGCTGTTATACAAAGGGTGAACCGTGCGGCCTGTACCGTAGACGGGGTGTGCACGGGAGAAATTAATCAGGGCCTGCTTGTCTTTCTGGGTGTAGAACATGACGACGACGATACGGACTTACGATGGCTCGGCCAAAAGCTGGTGAGCCTACGTATCTTCTCTGATGAAGCTGGCTTGATGAATAAGTCTATACAGGATATTGGCGGTAACATTCTGCTGATTTCACAGTTTACCTTATTTGCCCAGACAAAAAAAGGAAACAGACCGTCTTTTACACGGGCGGCGAAACCGGATCACGCGAGACCTTTATACCATAAAATGGCTGAATACCTATCCATCCTTCTCGAAAAGCAGGTACAGCTAGGAATATTTGGTGCCGACATGAAAATTGATTTACAAAACGACGGACCCGTCACCATCGTAATGAATACAAAAGACAAAGACAACCACTAACGCAGCGAGAAATAGGGATACACTAACAAAAAAATATGAACATCAAAGAAGCACAACAACTCGTGGATGAATGGATAAAAACAACCGGCATCCGCTATTTCAACGAACTAACAAACACCGCCATTCTCATGGAGGAGGTCGGAGAGGTAGCCAGGATTATGGCTAGGAAATACGGAGAACAATCTTTCAAAAAGTCTGATGAAGACGTAAACCTGGGAGACGAGATGGCAGACGTACTTTTTGTACTTATATGCCTCGCGAACCAAACTGGAGTAGATCTGACCGAAGCGCTGGAGAAAAATCTAGAGAAAAAATCTATCCGGGACGCCGAGCGCCATAAAAACAATAAAAAGCTGCAATAGAATACCCGGCACCAACTGCCGGTGAGCTGCTAGTGAATAACGATCTCGGCAAATACAGGCAGATGGTCGGAAGCGGAGAGCTCCGGAAGCGTTTTATATGTTTTCCATGAAAACTTTGTATGCTTTCCGACCATAATGTAATCTATTTCATTTTTTGCTTCTGTATTGGGGCTGGTCGGACCGTTTGAGGTCGTATTCCGCTGAAAATACCCTTCCAGTACTCGGATCGACTCGCTATCGGGCCGAGCATTCAGGTCACCCACCAAAATAAGAGGCCGGTCGTACCAGTCGCCCAACTCGGTAATATAGTTTGCCTGCGCCAGGCGATTCTCCTGCTTTAAATCTAAATGCGTATTTGCAAACGAAACAATCTTTCCTCCCGGAAGTTCGACATCTATAATAGCCAACGATCTGTTCTCACTCGGCACAACCATCGGCAGGTCGTAGCGCCTATTCCCTACTATTTTATGTTTGGTAAGAATAAGCGTCCCGTATTCCCCTCTCTCTAGATCGATTCCCTTTGAAAAGAAGTAAGACATCCCTGTCATCTCCGCGAGCTCCTTTGCCTGGTCGACCATATTAGAACGCGATACACGGATATCCACCTCCTGCAGACCAACCAAGTCGGCCTTTGAAGACTTAATAACAGCTGCTATGGCTTCCAGATCTATTTTACCGGGGGTAGCGGGAGGATTTCCATGGTGGATGTTATAGGACAGGATGCGCAGGTGCTGAGCGGACAAACTAGCCGCACAAACAAGCAACAACAAGGTGACGAACAGATTTCTCATCAGAATAAATTGTTTTTTTAATGGCAATAAAGCTTGCATAAATATTCAGTCGTGTTTATTCGTTTCGTGCCTATCCCGAAGGTATCTATACTATCTTCGGCGGTTCAATGGTATTCATGAGCTCACTGCATTCGGTTGTTCATTATTTTCTATATGGCAATTTGTGCAGGTTTCATATTGCAAAAAAGCCGAAAATAATATGGCCTCCAAGATACAAACTCTTCTACACAATAGAAAGTTATATTTTGGCAAACCTGCGAATTTTAAAACACCAAAACATAAAACACCAAGTGTAGCAGGAAGTTATAGACAAAAAGAAGAACCTACATCCGGCCGAAGCGTACGAAAAACCGATTTTTTCTCATCATTAAAAACGACTCTTTTAAATGACAGAACCTATACTATGTTTCCATCCTCGCGCTATAACTTTGCGCGTAAAAACGAATTTTTCATTTAAGTTTGGCATAAAAACGCAAAATACCTATGTTTACTGTATGAAGCTACTATCCCAATTTTTTTGCATCCTATTGATAGCAACGTCCTGCGCCATTCAACCTATTGGTAAGCAGACGGCCTCCACGAGTAAGGAGTTTGAAAATGCAGCGGTAATTACGGCCCATCCCATCGCTTCCGAAGTAGGTGTTGCTATCCTAAAAAAAGGAGGGAATGCTGTCGACGCGGCCATAGCGGTACAATTTGCACTTGCTGTGGTCTATCCCAACGCCGGAAATATCGGCGGGGGAGGATTTATGGTATACCGTAGCCATGACGGCCAGATAGCCTCTTTAGATTTCAGGGAAAAGGCGCCGCGCAAGGCGTTCCGCGATATGTACCTCGATGATCAGGGCAACCCTATCACAGACCTAAGCCTGTATGGGCAGCTAGCCGCCGGCGTACCGGGCACGGTAGCGGGAATGGAGGAAGCCCATAAAAAATATGGCTCTTTGCCCTGGGAGGACCTTCTCGCGCCAGCCATCAGCCTTGCCGGGAATGGATTCCCTATTACGGAGCGACAGGCGAAAGAATTTAATACGTACCAAAGCCGCTTTCGGGAGCTAAATAAGGATGGCGCAGCCATCATACGCGACATTCCCTGGAAGAACGGAGATGTTTTCGTCCAGCCCGAACTGGCAAAAACACTGAAGCGGATCGCCTCCAATGGACGGGACGGCTTTTATAAAGGCGAAACGGCCGACTTGATCGTCGCCGAGATGGAACGGGGTAACGGAATTATATCACACGCCGACCTCGCTGATTATGAAGCCGTCTGGCGAGATCCTATTGTCGGACAGTACAAACAGTTTAAGATCATTTCCATGGCCCCTCCGTCAAGCGGCGGTGTTGCCTTACTTGCGCTATTACAATCCGTAGAACCCTATCCGCTGTCACAGTGGGGGTTCCAGGCCGACAGCACCATAAGAGCGATGGTAGAGGCTGAGCGACGGGTATATGCAGATCGGGCCACCCATCTGGGCGACCCCGACTTTTACCGCGTTCCGGTCGAACATCTAACGGATAAAAGACATAACCAGGAGCGCATGTCGAAGGTGAGTTTTTCCCGCGCAACTCCAAGCGCCGACGTAAAAGCAGCATCCTTCCCTGGATACGAGTCGGAAGAGACGACACACTTCAGTATTGTCGATAAAGAAGGAAATGCCGTATCGTTGACCACGACAATTAACGGATCCTATGGCTCCTGCGTGTGGGTCGGCGGCGCCGGATTTCTGCTCAACAACGAAATGGATGACTTCTCGGCCAAGCCCGGATCGCCGAACCTATACGGACTAATAGGCGGTAAAGCGAACGCCATAGAACCCGGCAAACGTATGCTAAGCGCCATGACGCCGACTATTGTCGAAGAAGACGGCAAGCTAAAAATGGTAATCGGTACACCGGGAGGTTCCACAATTATTACATCCGTGTTCCAGGGCATCCTCAATGTCATAGAGTTTGGGATGGACGCCCAACAATCCGTAAGCGCGCCGCGGTTTCATCACCAGTGGCAGCCTGATCGGATCGATATCGAGAAAGCAGCCATTGCTCTTCCCATCCGAAGCAGCCTTGAGGATGACGGGTACAAACTTCACCTGCGAGGCGCAATAGGACGCATGGAGAATATCGTCGTACTTCCTAACGGGAAGCTCCAAACAGGTGCGGATCCACGCGGAGACGACTTCGCCGCAGGCTACTAATAAGCGGTAGCAGCCGATTTTCAGCCCCGTAACGCCGGCTAGTACTGCTAAACAGGCTTATTCTTCCAGAAAGCGGCTGTCAATCTGTTTATTTGCCTTGGCCCCGAGTGCTTTTAGATTTTCTATCTTCCGCGTGACGTTCCCCGCGCCGGTCGATAGCTTCTTCATAGCATCCTCGTGTTTTTCTGCCGCACGCTTCAGGTAGATGTCGATCTGTTGCATATCTGTTAGAAAGCCCACAAACTTGTCATAGAGGGCTCCTGCTTCCTTAGCGATCTCCAGGACATTTCTGTTCTGTCGCTCCTGAACCCATATGCTGGCAATGGTACGCAAGGTGGCCAACAAGGTGGATGGGCTAACGATAACGACACGCCTGTCCCACGCGTCGGCAAATAAGTCCGGTTTCTCCTTCACAGCCACACTTAGCGCCGATTCAATCGGAATAAACAGTAGGACGAAATCCGGAGAGTGAATACCATAAAGGTCTTGGTAGTTCTTTGACGACAGTTCGCGGACGTGACCTTCTATGGATTGCACATGCTGCCGGAGTAGCGGCAACTGCTGCTCCCTATCTTCTTCGTTTACCCACCGCTCATACGCGGTTAGAGAGACCTTGGCATCGACGACAAGGTGTTTATTTTCCGGCAGCAAAATAATAGCGTCAGGGATCTTTCGCAAGTCGTCTTCCCGGAAAACCGACTGTAAGCGGTATTCCTGATCTTTAACCAGCCCTGAGCGCTCTAACACGCGCTCCAGAATAATCTCGCCCCAGTTGCCTTGCTTCTTAGTGTCCCCCTTTAAAGCTCTTGTCAGGTTGTTGGCCTCATTTTTTATTAGAGCACTTTGTTGCATAAGCTGCTCCACAACCCCTTTGAGCACATTTCTCTCGGCAGCCTCCTGCTGGTACGTGCGTTCAACCTTTTCCTCGAAAGTCTTAATTTTTTCCTGGAGTGGTGTCAGGATTTGGTCCATTTGACGTTGGTTAACAGCCGTAAACTTCTCGGTCTTCTCATCGAGGATCCGGTTGGCTATGTGCTGAAATTCCAGATGAAACTGTTCTCTCATCTGCACGATCTCTTCCTGTTGCACCTGAAATTTTTCCTGTTGCGCCTGCAGAAAAGCATTGGTACTTTCTAACGTCCGCTCTAGGGCGCCACGTTCGCTCCTCTCTTTTTCCAAGGACCTACTCAAGTCATCTTTTGCTTCGGCAAGCAGGCGCTCGCGCTCAAGCGAACGGGCGAGGTCCAGCTGAGCAGCATTTCTTTCCGCCGTTACCTCATCAAGCACGGCGCGGCTTACGCCCCGCGCGTTGTTGCGCACCAGCACAATGATAACCACCAGCAATACCGCGATAACGATAATAAACAATATTTCCATATGTTACAAACTTCATACGCCCGGGAGAACGCCCTCCCCGGCACTGCGGCTTAAAGGCCGGCTTAATCCAGAATCTGCGTTAGCTCATAAACTGGGAAGGAGAGTGCTCCTTTCACACTCCAGCCATAGCGCAGTCATGCCCCGTATGACTCATTCCCCATTTTGTGCCTGCTGTGAATCTTTGCCGGTCGTTTTAACCGGCATCTGATTTTATATTTAGCAGCTTGTTGTTTTATAGCTCTGCGGCAACGGAGAACAAAAAAACGTCGGCCCGCGCATTCCGAACGGTTCAGTTATAATTATTGTAGCTTCTGATGGGTCTTCCACCACAGGTCGGGCATATCACCGCTGACAGCTTGCTGATAATCTTCATATCTGCACGGAACCCAGTAATACCGTTCGTTTACAGATTTCGATCCAAAATAAGGCACCTGCATCCACCAGCGGTCAGACTTTTTACTTTTCACAAATACCAACTCGTAGTCGTCATTCTCCAAAGTTGTTCTATATATAATATAGGCCGACTTCGGCACAAGGGGAGCGTCGTTCTTTCGATTATAGTATCCATCTACGAAGCACCAGATCATCTGCGCAGCTAAGCTCGCCGTATGTCCCATTGGATCGAAGGTCGGATTGTACTCGTAGAACCCTATTGACGTACATTTGTCTGACATCCCCGCATAGCGCGCCAACTGACAGGCTTCATCACCATAAAGCCCGTTGGGATTGGCATTCGCGTTTCCCGGAGCTTCCGAAGCTCGTATAGCACCAATGTCAAAACTAACCATATCTGCTGCCCGAATCAGTGGCTCCGCCTGATCCAGCTTACCAGCCATCATACCTATACGCATGGCACTGAAAAACAACTTGTCATACATATTGATAGATTCCTTGCTCACGAGATAAGTCTGATACGCCAGATTACTCAAGTTAAATAAGTAGTCTGGTTGATGCAAAATGATGTGATTCAGATAAGTCTGAGAGTTCAATTCGGTGTCCTCAGCATTGTCCTGATCCAGATCAAACCTAGCATCGATTACAGCAACTTCCACACGCTGCTCCAGCCCCTCGTATGCTGTGTATTGCGCGTAAGTTAAATCTTGCCCACCACCGATGACAATAGGCAGGATGTCCTGCTTGACCAGTTCTTCTATCACGGTACGCAATGCAACATAGGTATCTCTTACGCTCGCGCCGGCCTGAATGTTCCCCAGATCCGCTATCCGCACCTGATAATCCCCGTGGTATAAGTTGTACAGATACCTTCGGATAGCATCCGGCGCTTTCCTTGTCCCCGCATTATTCACGGCCCCGCGTTCTTCTTCAACGCCAATCAGTGCGATCTGCGGCTTCCGGGTCGGATCCTCCATATCTGGAAAAGACGTTTCATACGCATCGATAACCTTACCAAACTGGGTATTGTAGAAATCAGATCCTGAACAGAACGTACGCGTAGATAGAGGAGTAAAAAAATCAGCTAAAGACATAGAACTAGAGATTATGAATACAAAAAACAGAAACAATGTACTGAGTATTTCGCAAATATGCATTTATTAAGCTATTTTTGGAAAGAGTAAGTTTTCAACAAATAGTTAGCAAGTGATATTAGTAACAGGCGGAACAGGGTTCTTAGGGTCTACATTGATCAAGTTTTTGGTTGACGGCGGAGCAGCCGTAATAGCCACAAAAAGAGAACAGTCGGCAATTCCGGAGATTCTTCGTTCGTCCTCGCTGGTCCAATGGGTGGATGCCGATATAACAGACTATTTTTCGCTCGCCGATTTGTTTGAAGGCGTCACTAAGGTATACCACTGTGCGGCAAAGATCTCCTATCAGAAAGAAGATTGGGCGTCGATGTTACACACCAACGTCGAAGGCACAAAGCATATTGTGAACCTCTGCCTGGAGCACGGGGCCCGGCTGGTGCACGTCAGCTCCATTGCGGCGCTGGGTGAAAGAAAAGCCAACGAGCTAATCTCTGAAAAGAATCAATGGGACGACGGCGCCGACAACTCAAAATACGCCCTCTCCAAATACGAAAGCGAAATGGAAGTGTGGCGCGGAATTGTAGAAGGTCTGGATGCCGTCATCGTAAATCCTTCGGTTATTATGGGAGTTGGCACAGGCAGGAAGGGCTCGGGTGTCATCTTTGAACTGGTGCAGAAGGGATTAAAAATATATCCCCCCGGAACCATCGGTGTCGTGGATGTCGAAGATGTGGCCCGCGTGATGATCATGCTGATGAACAATACGGAGATAACCGGAGAACGTTTCGTGCTAAATAGCGAAAACTTAAGCAACAAAAGCCTGTTGGAACGCGTCGCCATACTGCTGGAAAAACCCGCTCCACGTATAGAGGCTAAACCTTTTATGTTGGGCGCAGCATGGAGGATAGCGAAGCTTGTAGCCTTCATTAAAGGTACCCGCCCCACACTGACCAGGGAAACAGCTCAAGCTGCAGCCTCGAAGCTGGCTTATTCCAACAAAAAGATCACCGACACCACAGGATACATCTTTAAACCCGTTGATGTAACTTTGAAAGAAATGAGTCTACAATTTAAACCGTAATCATAACATCAAACTAAACCATCGTGAAGAACTATTACATCATTGATTTCGATAGCACATTTACACAAGTCGAAGCGCTGGATGAACTCGCCCGCATTTCTTTGGAAAACCACCCGGACAAAGACAAAATCTATAAACAAATTGAAGATTTTACAAATCTCGCAATGGAAGGCAAAATCTCGTTCCGCGAGAGCCTGTCGGGGCGGGTCAAGTTACTCAACGCCAATAAAACCCATCTCAATAAACTGGTAGCTCACCTTAAAAAGAAAGTGTCCCGCTCTTTTGAACGTAACAAGGAGTTCTTCAAGAAGAATGAAGATACGGCATGGATTGTATCAGGGGGATTTAAGGAGTTTATCACACCGGTCGTCACACCTTATCACATCAAAAAGGAAAATATATACGCCAACACGTTCAAATTTGACGAAGAAGGCAATATCATAGGTTACGATGAAAACAACCCGCTGTCGGACGAAGGCGGCAAAGTAAAGCTATTAAAAGAACTTAAACTCGACGGCCGTATCTATGGCAT
This sequence comes from Sphingobacterium allocomposti, assembly GCF_008124885.1. GTDB lineage: Bacteria > Bacteroidota > Bacteroidia > Sphingobacteriales > Sphingobacteriaceae > Sphingobacterium > Sphingobacterium allocomposti. The sequence goes on along the minus strand of NZ_VNHX01000026.1, from coordinate 34,432 downwards.
TGGCGACGGCTATTCCGACTTTCAGCTGAAAGAATCAGGACTCATCGAAAAGTTCTTTGCCTTCACCGAAAACATATCCAGAAAAAGTGTCACCGAAAAGGCGGATCATATTACCCCTAGCTTCGACGAGTTCTTGTATGTTAACGATCTTCCCCGCGCAATATCTTACCCCAAAAACAGAATCCTCTGTTTAATTGTTGGAGATGTGCCCGAAATTGCTGTCCACATTTTAAAGCGCGATGGATTCTCTGTCCGTGTTAAGGCTGCTTTTGAAGAAAAGTATACTAAAGATGTAGGACTCCTTCTACTCGCCGATGGAATATCCATAGACGAAGAACAATTAGCGCAGGCAGACAAGCTCAAAACTATTGGCTACCTGGGCGATGCCAAGGCACATATCAGTAAAAAAATCTGCACGGAAAAGGGTATTGTTGTCTTCGACGACAAAAAGAACAAAAAACGAAATGCGGAATTTATTCCACGGAGAATGGCAGATTTCATCAACAACGGCGACACCTACATGAGTAGAAACTTCCCGAACCTCATACTTCCACGCCTCACGAAAGCTCATCGCCTTCTTCACATCCACCGGAACGTACCGGGCGTCATGGCACAGATCAACAACGTTTACGCCGAAAACGAGATCAATATTATCTCTCAGTTTTTGATGACAAAAGGAGATATCGGATACGCCGTAACCGATATCCACACGGCCTACGATAAGAACGTTCTTAAACAATTAAAGCAGATCGACAATACGATTAAGTTCAGGATTTTATATAAATAGACAAGTGATATCCGACCTGAGATGGGAGATATACCCATCTCTTTACGCACTTAAAACCGATAGATCGATCGACCTGAAATGGGACAATGTCAGGCTGAGCACTTCGGCAGGCTCAGTACAGGCCCGTCGAAGCCCACACTGTCCGTACAGTTAGCGAAGCGGTCTCTACGGATCAGCCCATAAACGGGAGTCTCAGACTCCTATTTTATCGTAAGTTAAAACCGATAGACCGATGAGGGCGTTATCAGCTGATTTAACGGAATATCCCACGCGTCAACATCGTCGATCTTATCAACAGGATCAAAATAGGTGACACCAACCTTTATGCAGTCGGGCCGGCAGCGTACCAGAAAGCGGTCATAGAATCCCTTGCCATACCCTACCCTATTTCCTCTCTGGTCTGCGACCAGCAAGGGTACTAAAACGACGTCCAGCAATGATTCATCAACGCGCTCGCCATCTATGGGTTCAAGTATGCCCCATTTGTTTTCACACAGCAGCAGGTCTTTAGAGAAAAGAAAATTAGCCATAGAGAAGTCGGCAGAGCTCGAGCGGCTCACAACAATCTTGATATCCGGATATTGTTCCTGCAGCGTCTCCATAAAAGCCCACATATCCGGCTCCTTGTGCCGGACTATCGGCAGAAAGCAGTGTACGTATTCAACCCCTCTCCAATCCATCCTTAAAAGGTGGGAGAGAATACGCACATTGAACAATGAAATGTCGGCCGCCGTCATCGACATACGGACATCCCTGTAGTAAGCTCTTAATTCGCCTTTTGTCATTGCATCTCCGAAGCTAGGGTTGACATTAGCTCATGAACTGCAAGGAAATGCCTCTTCCATCCATATCAACGCGGCTGTCCAAAAGGCTGACGCCGTCGTTAGCCTTTTGGACAGAGCCGATTCATGCCTGTGTTGGATCACTCCCTTTCAGTTTACTTCCTAACGCAACTGCGGGTAAAAAAAACGGCCTTGCGCTGAGCAGCTAACAAGACCGAATAATCAACCTAAACCTAATATTGTTATTTAACACGTTCGATGTAATCGCCCGTCCGTGTATCAACCTTAACCTTATCGCCCTGATTGATAAAGAGCGGAACCCTGATCTCGACACCGGTCTCAACCGTTGCATTTTTCAATGCATTTGTAGATGTGTCTCCTTTTACCGCTGGTTCGGTATATGTTATTTCAAGTTCCACCGTCGTCGGTGCCTGCGCCATGATAGGCTCTTCACTTTCGAATGCGATAATGACATTCATACCCTCCTTTAAAAAGCGAGCGGTATCGCCAAACAACACTTTCGGAATATTAAACTGCTCGTAAGTATTGTTGTCCATCACTACAAAAAACTCGCCATCGTCGTACAAGTATTGGTAATCATTGGTTTCCACACGGGCAATCTCAACTTCCTCGTCCGTGCGAAAACGATATTCAACCAATTTCCCCGTACGCACGTTACGCATACGTGCCTGGTAAAATGCCCGCAGGTTACCCGGTGTACGATGTATGTATTCCTCTACAGAAACAAGCTCCCCATTAAAACGAAGTATATTTCCTGCTTTTACTTCAGATGCTTTTGACATAACAATCTTTTTGAATTTATTGACAAAACTACAAAATATACTGCTTTTTTTAAAATACGCGGCAGGCTCATCTTGAGCACCTGTTACCTCGCTCCTAATCCGCCTTTATACGACAGGATGTCGATATGCTCATCGCAAAAGCTATACTCCCTTTTCTGGTTGGAGCCTATAATCAAGAGTCTATCCGGTCCGATGGTTTCTTCGATCAACGCCTGATACCAAGCCTCACCTTCCACGTCCAGATTGGTCGTCGGTTCATCTAGAAGCACGATCGGGCAGTCGGAACAACAGGCCAGGGCCAGCTTTAAGCGCTGTTTCATGCCCGAGGAAAAAAAGCGGATCTCCTTGTCAGCAGAACGCTCCAATCCGGTTAACGTAAGCAACGCCTGAAAATCAAAACCTGCCAGATAAGATTTGAATTTGAAATGAAAGTTTACCATTTCGCGCAACGTAAACTCTTCGACCAGCTCCATATAAGGAGCCGCCACTGCCAGAAAAGAGTAAATAGCATCTATGGAAACAGTGTCGCCGCCCGGCGTTTTATAGACAAGCTGTCCTTCACTCGGCGTAAGAGCCGAGGAAAGTACCTTCAAAAACGTGGACTTCCCTGAACCATTCGGGCCCAAAATCGCATACTTCCGGCCATAGACAAAGCTATAGTTCATATGCCGGAAAATCCACTCTCTATTGTACCGCCTACCTAAGTCTAGTAAAGTTATACTCAATAATCCCTATATTAAAGTGTAGAAATCCGACCCTGATTAAATCCTTTGATGACGCCCCGATTGGAGTTTCGCACAAAGGATAGAATCTCATCCCGCAATTCTGTCGGCGCAAATTCCGCTTCGATTAGATCCAACGCTTTTGTCAGATTACGGTTTTGGACAAACAATACCCTATATATATCCTGAATCTCTGTAATTTGCTCAGCAGTAAACCCTCTTCGGCGCAGCCCGACTGAATTTATACCGGCGTATGATATAGGCTCGCGGGCAGCCTTGATAAAAGGAGGAACATCTTTACGTACCAACGTACCCCCTGTCACAAACGCATGTGAACCTATCTGGCAGAACTGGTGGACAGCGACCATACCCGCCAATACCACATAGTCGCCAACGGTAATATGTCCTGCCAGCGTGCTGGAGTTCGAGAAAATGCAGTTATCACCGACGATACAGTCGTGCGCTATATGACTATATGCCTGAATAAGACAATTCTTCCCTATCACGGTTTTATAGCGGTCTTTCGTACCCCTGTTGATAGTTACACATTCGCGGATTGTCGTGTTATCGCCGATCTCGGCCGTCGTAACCTCTCCTTCGAATTTCAGATCCTGGGGCTCTCCCGAGATTACGGCACCGGGAAATATTTTACAATTTTTCCCAATACGTGCTCCATTCATGATAGTCACGTTGGAGCCTATCCACGTTCCCTCCCCAATTTCAACATCCTTATAAATCGTAGAAAAGGGCTCAACGACCACATTCTGTGCGATTTTCGCTTCAGGATGTATGTATGATAACGGTTGTATCATATTAATTACCTTTTACTTTAACAATTTGAGCCATCAATTCGGCTTCACTCACTACTTTGTCTCCTACCATCCCGATACCCTTCATTCGGGCGATACCACGGCGAATAGGTTCAAGCAACTCACAGTTGAAGATGATGGTATCTCCCGGCGTCACTTGGTTCTTAAAACGAGCGTTTTCTATTTTTAGGAACAGCGTAAGCCAATTTTCTGGATCAGGCACCGTATTTAACACTAAAATACCACCTGTCTGCGCCATTGCTTCAATTTGTAAAACGCCCGGAAACACCGGAGCGCCCGGAAAATGTCCCATAAACAGATCTTCATTCATGGTTACGTTCTTTAGCCCTACCACATGTGTTTCCGAAAGTTCAAGAATCTTGTCAACCATGAGCATCGGCTGACGGTGCGGCAATATCTTCATGATCTGCACCGTATCGTATACCGGCGGCATATTTGGATCGTACACCTTCATGTTCTTTCGGTTTTTGTCTCGCTTGATCTGCGCTTTAATTTTTTTCGCAAAGGCAGCATTTGCGGCGTGTCCCGGACGCGCCGCCATAATATGGCCTTTTAAAGGGCGTCCGACAAGCGCCAGATCACCGATCATGTCCAGCAATTTATGTCGGGCCGGCTCATTTTGGTAGCGTAGCTGAATATTGTTTAATATACCCTCGCTAGCCACATCCACCGACTTGTTGAACAGTCCGGACAGCTTATCCAGCTCTGCTTTGCTAACCTCCTTGTCAACAATGACAATGGCATTGGATAAATCTCCGCCCTTAATCAGATTGTGATTGAGCAAACTCTCCAATTCATGAAGAAAACAGAATGTGCGGGACCCGGCGATCTCGTTGGTGAACTCCGAAATGTTGCTGATGGAGGCGTGCTGACTTCCCAGCACCGGAGAGTTGAAGTCGATCATGCACGTTAAACGATACCCATCTAGGGGCATTGCTATAATCTCGACCTTACGCTCTTTTTCCACATACGATATATTATCTTTAATCTCGTAATAATCTCTATCTGCGTCCTGGTCGACGAACCCCGCTTCGCGAAGCTTCTCTACATAGATTTTGGAGCTCCCATCTAAAATGGGGACCTCCGGTCCGTCAATCTCTATAAGAACATTATCGACCTGCAGCCCGACCAAAGCTGCCATTAAATGTTCGATCGTACTGATAGAAGCCCCATTCTGAGAAATTGTCGTTCCCCGCGAAGTATCGGATACGTTGTCCGCATCGACGGCAACCACTGGAGCGCCATCGAGATCGACCCGCTTGAATTTATACCAATGAAATTCCGGTGCAGGCTTGATCGTCATATTCACAGCTTTTCCTGTGTGCAAACCAATACCCGAAATAGAGATTTCAGACTGTATAGTCCTCTGTTTTACATTCATACCCAACATCTATTTAGCAAATTTATCGAGTTTCGTCTTTTATTTCTTTCAATTGGGCCTCCAGCTCCGCGATACGCTTTTCTAACGACGGAAGCTTCGCATAAATTACGTGCGAGCGCAGGTTGCTGCTGTAAGGCATCGCCGGAGTTCCACCCCACTTTTTATTTTCCTGATCAATAGATCGATTAATCCCTGACTGCGCCTGTACCTGCGACCCGGCAGCCACCTGGATATGCCCGACAATACCTACCTGCCCACCTAAAACCACATGCTCGCCGATCTTCGTGCTTCCCGAAATTCCGGTCTGTGCCGCCGCTACCGTATGCTTGCCGATTTCTACATTATGCGCAATCTGGATAAGGTTATCCAGCTTCACGCCTTGACGGATGACAGTCGATCCCAATGTCGCCCGGTCGATTGCCGTATTGGCACCGATCTCGACATCATCTTCGATCACCACATTTCCGATCTGCGGAACTTTGCTGTACGTTCCATCCCTTTGTGGAGCGAAGCCAAAACCGTCGCTTCCGATTACCGTGCCACTGTGCACGACCACCCGCTTTCCTAGTTTACAGTCATAATATATCTTAACCCCCGGATGCAACGTGCAGTCGTCGCCAATAGTAACACCGTCGCCGATATAAACCTGCGGGTATATAGTTACATTATTGCCTATTGTGACATCTCTTCCAACATAGGAAAAAGCACCTATGGAGAAATTTTCACCGACAACGACAGATTCATGGACAAAGGAAGGCTCCTCGATCCCGCTCCGGTCGTTTCTCAACTGATGATAGACATGAAGTAATTCAGAAAAAGCAGAATAAGCATCCTTAACACGTATTAAGCTAGCCTCTACAGGCTTTAAAAGCTGCAGATCTTCATTGACAATGACAACAGATGCCTTAGTTTGATAAAGAAAATGTTCGTATTTTGGATTTGACAAGAATGCTAATGCGCCCTTACCCCCCTCTTCTATCTTTGCCAACTGATTTACAACGACATCCGAATCTCCTTCGACATACCCGTTCAATAATGTTGCTATTTGGTTTGCAGTAAATTGCATCTTACAAATGTATACTTTTTCTTAATTATTTCTTACCAAATTATTAACCTTCATATAACGGAAACCCCACCTCCTTGGGATACGAAATCGCAAATTTTTCTACGCGCTTAGCCAGTGCTTCCAAATTGGACAGGTCGGATGCTTCGGTAATATCTTGTATCTCACCCAGTTTATTAACGATCTTGATGTTGTTCTTTTTCGCATCGTACGCACTGTTCTGAATAACCTGCGTGTAAACGAAATAGTCTACCTCGCTATCATTTAGGCGGAAGTGTTCCTTGACTTTGCCGCGCACAGTAGCTACTTCTGCTTCCGTAAACGGCCTATTCCTCAACTCTGTGCGCAAGAGGTCTCTATTCATCAACTTCCGGCACAACGTTCTCAATATCTTATCCTCTGCATATACCCACTCCTTCAGGGCCGACATAATATCGGTATCATCTAGGCGCGTAAACCACATTAAATGAGCCCGATCTTCTAAAAAATTATGAATATCAATCTTGTTCACCAGAAAATGGCGCAGTGCTGACGTAGCAAACAACGGATGCCCCTGCCCGCTCAGCTCTTTGGCCCGATATAGAATCTTTATCAGCATCTGCTCCGCTCCGATAACGGTCTTATGCAGATACACCTGCCAATACATGAGTCGACGGGCAATCAGGAACTTCTCAACAGAATAGATGCCTTTTGCTTCCACCACCAGTTCGCCCTGCTCCACATTAAGCATCTTGATAATACGGTCAAAAGAAATAACCCCTTCCGACACACCGGTGAAAAAGCTATCACGGTTCAGGTAATCCATACGGTCGGTATCCAGCTGACTGGAAACCAGCTGGTGGAAAAATTTTCGCGGATACCGGTCGTTGAAAATGGTGATGGCCAACGATAGCCGTCCACCGAACTCTTCGTTTAAACGGTCCATCAATAAGGACGATATCATCTCGTGCGAGACCCCCTCAATAAGCGTATGCTCTAACGAATGGGAAAAAGGCCCGTGACCGATATCGTGTAGAAGAATGGCCGCCAAAACAGCTTCCTCCTCTTCCTGAGAGATTTCAACGTCCTTACTTCGAAGCGTATCGACGGCCAGACACGTCAGATGCATTGCACCGATAACATGCTGAAACCGCGTGTGCAGCGCTCCCGGGTACACCAGATGCGTCATGCTAACCTGCTTAATAAAGCGCAACCGCTGGATAAAGGGATGTTGGATCAGATCAAAAATGAAAGCCGACGGGATGCTTACAAATCCGTACACAGGGTCATTTATTATCTTCTTCTTGTTCAACTTGCAGCTGCTTTTTTTTAATTATCATCGTTAAAATTCCACTGCCCGAATTTTTCGGAAGTAGATGATATTTCGATAATCTGCTTTAAACGCCAATAGTAATGGGCATTACAATTGCATATAAACGCAAATTTATCTAAGTTTGAGACAAGAACTAAATGTTCAGAACCATGCAGCATTGGCCGTTAAACGACCTGCAGATATTCCACACTGTTTAAACGGGTCCGCTGGCCTAATATTTCAGCAATTGACGCCAATGTCGCCTGTTCAACCCGTTAACGTTTTTGACTTGTCTAAATTAAACGCAAAGATAAGGAGAATGAAGTTAATTAATGTTAAAAATCAGGCGACAATCTACCGCTTTGACTATTTTGTTGCGAGATTCAAACCGAAAATGCTCCGTCTGTTGTTTTTACAACACAATGCCTTATAACACTACTAAACTAGAATTACATGACACACAAAATACATATACTTTGGGCGGACGATGAAATTGAGTTTTTGCGTCCACATATTCTGTTACTGGAAGAAAGGGGATATAAAGTAAAAACCGTCAACAATGGAAACGACGCGGTCGAGGCCTTTCAAAGTGAACCTTTCGACCTTGTTTTCCTTGATGAGAATATGCCGGGCAAAACGGGGTTGGAAACGCTAGCCATCTTAAAGACCATCAACCCAACCATCCCCACCGTATTGGTAACAAAAAATGAGGAAGAACATCTCATGGAGGATGCCATAGGCTCCAAGATAGACGACTACCTGATCAAGCCCGTAAACCCTAAACAGATACTGTTGACCATAAAAAAGTTTACCGAAAACAAACGCCTTGTCAGCGAGAAAACCTCCATGGCCTACCAACAGGAGTTTAGGAACCTGGGCATGACCATTAATGACGATCTGGATCACCGGCAGTGGGTAGACGCCTATAAAAAGCTTATCTACTGGGAACTTTCTCTCCAGAAGCTGGAAGACGCAGGCATGCACGAAATACTGACCATGCAAAAAGCAGATGCCAACACGCTCTTCTCTAAATTCGTCGAGAAAAATTACCTCTCCTGGATACAAAACAAAACGGAAGGGCCAATTCAGTCTCATCAGCTGTTCAAGAAAAAAGTGTTTCCCTCGCTGCAGGCTGAACAGCCGACATTCTTCTTTCTTATCGACAACTTACGTTACGATCAATGGAAGGTGATAAACGAGATCATTACAGACTACTATAGACTGGAAGAAGAAGATGCCTACTACAGCATCTTACCGACCGCAACACAATACGCGAGAAACGCCATCTTCAGTGGCCTCACCCCACTGGAAATGGAAAAGAGATTCCCTAATATGTGGCAGAATGACGATGAAGAAGGAGGTAAAAATTTATATGAAGATAAATTCCTGGCCGACCAGATCAGCCGGATATACCGCAGAGACATCAAACACTCGTACCACAAAATCCTTACGCTGGATCAAGGCAAAGACATTTTGGACTCGTTAAACAACTTAATGCAAAACGACCTCAACGTTCTGGTATACAACTTTGTTGATATGCTGTCACACGCCCGCACCGACATGGCTATGATACGTGAGCTGGCCAACAACGAGAGTGCCTACCGCTCCCTCACGCTCTCCTGGTTTGAGCACTCCCCCCTTCTCGACACGCTAAAATGGCTGGCGCAGCGTCATGTACGCGTTATTATCACAACAGATCACGGCACAATACGTGTGAAAAAGCCGAGTAAAATTGTCGGAGACAGAAATACCAACACCAATCTGCGCTACAAACAGGGAAAAAACCTTAATTACAACGGAAAAGAGGTCTTTATCATCAAGAACCCGCACGAAGCACAACTACCAAAACTACACGTCAGTTCAACGTTCGTTTTTTCGAAAGACGACTACTATTTTGTTTATCCAAACAACTACAACCACTTTGTCAACTATTATAATGGAACGTTCCAACACGGCGGAATATCACTGGAGGAAATGGTAATCCCCTATGCCGTGTACACGCCCAAGTAGGTGGAACCGCTGTCCGGAGCCGCAACTCGTTGCAAAAAAAAGACAAATTGCATAAGTTTGGATATGGAAATCACGATCAACAGCCTACAGGAGATAAACAGTGCTGCAGAAAAGATTCTGACAGGCTGTCCGCGGGACCGCATCTTTTTACTATACGGAACCATGGGCGCTGGAAAAACCACCCTCGTCAATGCACTTTGCCAACACCTGGGGGTAACGGAGCCCACTTCCAGCCCCACCTTCGCTATTGTCAATGAATATTTATCGCCGCACGGACCCGTATACCATTTTGATTTTTACCGGTTAAAAGACGAGGCCGAAGCTTACGACCTCGGCTATGAAGAGTATTTTTATGCCAATGCATACTGCTTCGTGGAATGGCCAGAGAGAATTCCCAACCTCCTCCCCCCAGACGCCCGGACTATTACCATCGACGTCCTGTCTCCCGAAAGTAGACACATCGTGGTAAAATAATTTCCACCGCGTGCAACCTTTGTTCTCGCCTTCTCGTCTTCCTTATAAAAGACTAATTAACCTTGGAAAAGAATAGCTTGGATATCCTATGGGAAAAGTGCCTAACCGGCGACCGAAAGGCGCAGTTTCAGCTTTATCAGCTGTTTTCCAAGAAGATGTTCGCCGTATGTCTGCGCTACGCACAGCATCAGCTGGAGGCGCAGGATATATTGCAGACAGGGTTTATAAAAGTCTTTAGCAAAGGAGAGCTGTACCGCGGGCAAGGATCGCTCGAAGGCTGGATACGCCGGATTATAGTAAACACCGCGATCGAAACACACCGGAGAAACAGCGTGAATTTTATTGCCCCTATCGAACCGAAACATGAGGATATAGCGGCTCAATATACAATTCAGGACGACCTGCAATACCAAGATCTGTTGGCAGTGGTCAAGAACCTGCCCGTGGGATACCGGACAATCTTTAACCTGTACGCCATCGAAGGGTATAGCCACCGCGAGATTGCAGATATGCTGTGCATTTCGGAGGGCAACTCCAAATCGCAGCTGTCGCGGGCCAGGCAGTGGTTGAAAGAAAAATTATTAAACATGGAGGAGGCAAAACGATGAACGATAAGCAACTCGACAAATTATTCCGGGACTCGCTGGAGCACGCGGAAGCGACACCGCCGGACGGCATCTGGAAAAACATCGACGCCCAGCTCGGCAAGAGGCGTAACACACCGCTAAAGCGGATGTATTCCTGGCGCGGCGCTGCCGCCATTGCGCTCTGCATGCTGACAGGCCTACTGTGCTACCGTGTATTGCAACCGGAACACGAAATACAGACGGCCAGAGTCGGACATATCGAACGCCCCCACAACGACACACAGCCGATAACCGCTCCGGCAGAAAACAGTCAGACTGAGCAGCTGCCTCAGCCCCAGGCCACCACCGTTCTGCAGCGTCCCTCCCTTCCGCCACCTCCAAAAAAGAGGAACGCACCGGTCGGAAAATCGCCCGGCAGTGAACCTCTTCGCCTATCTGAGTTGGCCTTAGCCAGCCTATCGCTCAGCGACAAGGCAGACAGCGTGCCAGCCCGCCTGCCGACTCATCGGGTAGTAGAAATTGGTCCAATTCAGCCACTTGTCGAAAATCCAGAAGAGGAGGATGCGATGCTGGCAGGAAGCCGCCCACCCGAACGGGGACTGGTAACGACGCTACTGAACAAGGTGACGGAGATAGTGAACCCGGACGACAGTAAAACAATACATTTTAGTAAAGACGAAGAAGGATCCTTCCGGGTCGACATATATCACTCATTAGTAAAAAACAAAAGAAAAAGAAGATAACCATGATGAAAAAAAGAATTGGCGGCTACCTTTGGCCGATAGTAGCACTGTGTTTAATTTCAGCGAATACAGCCCACGCTCAACACACCCCAGCAGACACAACAGAAGACAGCAAAATGGATTTCTCACCGACACTCGGAAAGAAAGACTACGATGACCGAGGGGAGGAAATCAGGTATCCCCGTGTCTTCGGCGGACTAACGTTTACCCGCATTGACTGGGGTTTTTCAAGACTTATCGACGACGGCAGCTTTAATCTCTCTCCCGATAACCAATATCTAGATTACAAAAAGGCGTCCAACTTCGGTTTCGATATCGCACAGATTGGACTACGTTTTAACGACCAGTTCAAAATGTATCTGTCTACCGGATTCGAGTGGAACTATCTGCGGCTGAAAAACGATATTATCTTTGACCAGGATGGGCCTACCTTGAGCTACAGCGAATCGGATATCAACTATAAAAAGAATATCCTGACTTCCACCTATCTGCGTGTTCCTCTTAGCTTCGAATTCAGAACCAGAAAAAATAAACATGGGGAGCGCGCTAAAATAGCCTTCGGCGCCATGACCGGAATCCTTCTAAAGGGAACACAACGCTTAAAAAGCGAGGAGCTGGGCAAGCAAAAATATAGAGACAACTATCATCTCGCAAGCTTCCAATATGGGCTCTTCGCAAGAGTGGGCTTCGGCGCGATGGGCGTTTTTACAAAATACTACCTGAACGACATGTTTGAGAACACACCCACGGCAGCGAACGTAAATAATTTCACATTCGGCCTCACCTTGGGATTCTAGGTAATCGCCGGTACACATTGTAAATGTCCGTTTGGAACAAAGCCGTTGAGGAGGAAAACACAGGGCAGGAATAACCTGGATTTCCAGGGATACCGGACAGACAGGGCCTTCTACACGGCACCTACTCTTGATAACGCATGGCGCCCTCGCTATCACTGTGGACATGTCCGATAGTAGCATCGGTTAAAATATAAATGCGTACTTTTGTGCCGTGCATAGTGTACGGCACTTTTATTTTATGGCAAAACAAACTTCTTCATGTCAATATCTGCCGACGGATCAACAGAAACTCGGAATCCCGCTCATTTATGGAGAAAATGTATCGCACGTCTTTGAAGCAAAAGAACAGGTTACCGCTGTAGATCATGTAGCGTTCGGCATTGCAGAAAGAAACATAACTGCTATTATTGGCGAATCCGGAAGTGGAAAGAGCACACTGCTGAAGCTCATCTACGGGCTTCTCGAGCCGTCATCCGGCGAGATACGTTACCGCGGGTGGCTAGTTCCTACCCGGAAGGACAAGCTTATCCCAGGGCACGACGCCATGAAGCTCGTTTCGCAGGGCTTTGACGACCTTAACCTCTACGCAAAAGTCTGGGACAACATTGCTTCACAATTGCCTAACACCAACTTGGAACGCAAAGCATCCCGAACACAGGAAACGTTACAAAAGCTAAAAATTGACCACCTGGCCCAACAACGTGTCGCCGATCTGAGCGGAGGCGAAAAGCAACGCGTGGCAATCGCCCGCGCATTAATAAACGAGCCTGAGGTGTTGCTGATGGACGAACCTTTCAATCAGGTCGACGCCGCCTTCAGGGACGCATTACAGCAAGATATAAGACATATCGTAGACGAAACAGGGCTTACTATTCTTCTCGTGTCGCATGACCCGACCGAAGTACTTGCCCTGGCAGACGAACTCATTGTCATGAAGGGGGCGAAGATTATCGAACAGGGGCCTCCGCAGCAATTATATTATGAACCTGCCCACAGTTATACGGCGCAATTGCTTGCAAAAAGCAATATCCTTTCCGTAGACCAGGCATCGTCATTAGGCATCAACGTCTCCTCTCCCATCGCCATCCATCAAGAAGATATTGCCTTTGAGGAGCATCCCCAAGGAACATTCTCCGTTACGGACATTCGCTTCCGTGGGTTCTACAAAGAGCTTGTCCTAGCGGACGGTCAGCTTTCTTTACACGCCATCCAACATCCATCAAAAAACCTCCGCATAGGCGACAAAGTCAACATAAGTATTCGACGCCATATCGTGTTTGATTAACCGACCGAACGTATGAATATGTGTACGATTAAAAAAGATCTCGTGGAGGTCTTAACCTATACGTATCCAACGCAGGTTACTATTCTTTTTCCAGTTTGGAGGCGATAAGAGAAACCAACGACGAAAATTCCTCTGGCTCATAGCCGATGGACTGATATATAATTTTTCCATCTTTATCTACAAGAACGTTCCGCGGGATCTGGGAGTCCGCAAACAAGCTAAAGACGCCACGGTTCAGATCCGGATAGATCGGAAACGTGTATCCCTTGTCCCGGATAAAAGGGTCAAGCTTGTCCCATCCTTCCTCCCGCGCCAGTACCATCACCGTGAAGTCCGCTCTTCCACCCCACTTTTGCCAAATTTCCTCCTGTAAACGGGGCAACTCCTGCCGGCAAGGAGGACACCATGTTGCAAAAAAATTGATCAATACAAGCTTACCCCGTAGCGATTGTGCATTGATCTTCTGCCCCTGTTTATTCTCGACCACGAAGTCCGGGACCGTCGCATGAAGCGGCTGCTTCCACTCCTGGGCAGCGGCAAGGCCCATGCTGAGTACCAACGCTAATACACTTATAATGCTCTTCATTGTATTTCTGTTAACCATTCAAACATACGTGTGGACCACTTTCTGGGATCCTTCTTATTCACCAGCCCAAAACCGTGCCCGCCCCCCTCATAGAAAAACAATTCACTCTTAAGGGACTGCCTGTCTAACGCTTCCTTATACCGCTGAGCATTTGCAATGGGCACCACTTTGTCGTCTTCCGCGTGTACAATAAACGTTGCAGGGGTCTTCGCTGACACCTGCTGTTCCAGAGAAAAATAGTTCAGGTCTTCGTCAGATGCTTGTGCGCCAATGAGGTTGGTCTTCGACCCACGATGCGTTATTTCATCGTCCATCGATATGACGGGATATATCAACACAGAAAAGTCCGGCCTTAAGTCCGTTTTTTTCGGATTATCAATTTTCACATCATCGTAATGGTTGGACAGCGAAGCAGCCAAGTGCCCTCCGGCGGAGAACCCGATAACGCCGACCTTCTGAAAGGTGTACTGCTCCCGTATATATTGCATACCCCGTTGGGCATCCTGCAAAGGCCCAAACTTCCGCTGCTTCATCGTTTCGTCTTTAGGCAGACGGTAATACAAAACAAAAGCACTATAGCCTTGTCTATTAAACTCCTTCGCTACCTCGTGGCCCTCATGCCCGATGGCGACATGTGCATATCCCCCGCCGGGAATGACCAATACAGCCCGCTCCGCGCCCGGGATCTCATATTTATACAACACAGGGATATCCTCCTCTCCCAATGCATCCATAGGCTTATTCAGGTTGGGAATTTCCGCGTATAACGCCACTTTCTCCTGAGCCAGCGTGTAGTAGTTTAAAAACAAAACAGACGATAATATAAGGTAAACAATTTTCATGACTACTGATTTGCGACAATTATAAGGTCAAGGTCTTTCGACGGCAAATTAAACTTCTCCGCGATATCTTTATTGGTCAACATACCTTGGTACAGGTAGATTGCGCTTCTGATACACTTGTCGGCCCAAATCATGTTGTTCATACCTCCGCACTCGCCTATCTGTACCAATAACGGCGTTAATATGTTAGTCAGTGCGTAGGTGGCCGTACGCGCCACACGCGATGCAATGTTAGGCACACAATAATGAATGACGTCGTATTTACGAAATACGGGCTTATCGTGCGTGGTGACTTCCGACGTTTCGAAGCACCCCCCTTGGTCAATACTCACATCGATCAGCACGGAGTTGGGCTTCATTCTGGAGACTGTTTCTTCCGAAATTATACACGGCGAGCGTCCGTTTGTCGCCCTGACGGCACCGATGACGACATCTGAAGATCGAACAGCCTTGTTTAAAACGATCGGCTGCATCACGGAAGTGAACACCCGGCTTCCCACATTATTCTGTAGCCGTCGCAAACGATAAACCGAGCTATCGAATACCTTCACCTGAGCGCCTAATGCGATCGCCGTACGGGCAGCATATTCGCCAACCGTTCCCGCGCCGATAATTACCATCTCGGTCGGTGGAACGCCCGTCACTCCCCCCAACATCAGTCCTTTTCCATCGAAAACATTACTTAAGTATTCTGCCGCGATTAGCACCGACGTGGCGCCCACAATTTCACTCATTGCACGGACGACCGTTAAATGCCCCCCTTCGTCTTTCAGGTATTCATACGACAGCGCTGTAATCTGCTTTCGCATAAGCGCCTGCAACACCTTCAAATTCATGAGAGAAGGTTGGTGTGAAGATAGAAGCACCTGCTTTTGTCTCATCATTCCCACCTCCTCTAAGGTCGGGCTTGCTATCTTTATGACAATATCACACTGAAAGATCTCCTGCTTATCACTGCTGATCCGCGCTCCTTGTTCACTGTAATGCCTATCCAAAAAGTTCGACGCTTCGCCAGCTCCGGATTCTATAACCACATCGTGCCCATACTCCACCAATAGCGCGACAGAAAGAGGAGTCAAAGGGATCCTTTTCTCCTGAAAAGAGATCTCTTTAGGAACGCCTATCCTCAGCGCATGCCGGCCCTTTCCTACGCTGGCCAAGGATTCCTGAGGCTGGTAGACAGCCGTCTGTGCAATTTTTGATATGTCATTCATGCTGCATCGATCACATTCATTTTTTAAACTAGTGAATTTAAAGATTATTATTGATATTTCTGGACTATGATGAACAAATCCATTTTTTTTACATAAATTTAGAGTCTGTTTAGATTGTATTGGAAGAACTTTTATAGAATGTTTTGAGCGGGACAAGGCCGTTTCTTACGAAGTCCGGAAGCAGTCTGGAGACCAATTTAGCAGGGTCCAAGCCAAAAGAGACATAAAAAATAATTGAATAACTTTTAAACAGACTTGTAGTGTAAAATAGTGTTGATGCAGAAATTTCCGTTTTTTAACCAAATGGGTATAGTTCCCAGATGGACTATTTTTATCTTTGACCTAGCCATCGCAGCCATAGCCTTTATTTGTGCTTACGCGGTATTTTATTCCTTTAACTTAAACGCCTTCGCGCGGCCGCAGTTTGCGCTGGAGATTATCTATTGTCTTGGGGTCACTTCTTTTTCTTTTCTGGTTTTTAAGCTCTATTCAGGTATCGTGCGCTACACGAGTGCCGTAGACTCCATCCGCATACTTTCGACATTGCTATTCAACGTTATCATCCTTTTCGCAATAAAGCTTATCCTGATAGCGCTGCGAATACCGACGCTGATCCCCACTAACGTGATTATCATCTACAGCTTATTCGCGTTCACCGGACTAACCACGTACCGCACCTTGATCAAAATTTTCTTTCAATACAGCAAGACAAAAACCACGGAAAAGAAGAACATCGCCGTTTACGGTGCCGGCGACCTCGGTATCGCTGTTAAACGTACTTTCGATCACGACCTCAAATCGAATAAATTTATTGTAGCTTACCTGGACGACAACGACACAAAAATCGGCAAATATATCGACGGCGTTAAAATATACGATTCGAAAGACCTCGAACGCTTAATAGATAAGCTGGCTATTGACGAACTTATCTTTGCGTCGCATAACGTCAGTATAGAGAAGAAAGATACGGTGATCGACATCTGTCTGGAAAGAAAGGTTAACGTCCTGACGTTGCCCCCAGTCAGCGAAATTATCAATGGAACGGTCTCACCAAGTCAGATCAAGAAGGTAAAAATCGAAGATCTATTGGAACGGGCGCCCATAAAACTATCGCATGATAACATATCGGATCAGCTGGCGGGGAAACGCATCCTCGTTACCGGAGCGGCGGGATCGATCGGCAGCGAAATAGCTAAACAGCTAGGGCATTTTAATCCCCAGCTCATTATTCTCTGCGATCAGGCGGAGTCTCCGTTGCACAACCTGCACCTCGACCTTCAGGAGCGGTTCAAGAACCAAGCTTACCAGTCCTTCATCGCAGACGTAAAGAATGAAGAAAGGATGCGGACCTTGTTCGAGACCTTCAAACCACAATATGTATATCATGCCGCGGCTTACAAGCACGTCCCGATGATGGAAAATCATCCCATTGAAGGCGTACGTACAAACGTGCTGGGCACATATACACTCGCCAACCTCGCGGTTGAGTTTGACGTGCTGAAATTCGTCTTCGTATCGACGGATAAGGCCGTCAACCCGACGAACGTAATGGGCGCCACCAAACGGATTGCAGAAATGTACGTGCAGTCCCTCAACAATCATCTTATCGCACGCAACGAGGCCGCTACGCGTTTTATAACAACCCGCTTCGGCAACGTGCTGGGATCTAACGGGTCGGTTATTCCACGCTTCCGCGAACAGATAGAAAAAGGAGGCCCATTAACCGTTACCCATCCCGATATCACCCGCTATTTTATGACCATTCCCGAAGCCTGTCAACTCGTGATCGAGGCAGG
The DNA here is from genome assembly GCF_008124885.1 of Sphingobacterium allocomposti. Lineage (GTDB taxonomy): Bacteria > Bacteroidota > Bacteroidia > Sphingobacteriales > Sphingobacteriaceae > Sphingobacterium > Sphingobacterium allocomposti. Next base: position 16,439 of record NZ_VNHX01000026.1, on the reverse strand, counting down.
GTGCATGGGAAAGGGTGGCGAGATATTCGTTTTCGACATGGGAAAATCAGTAAAAATTGTTGACCTCGCCGAAAAGATGATCAAACTATCCGGTCTCGTGCCTTACAAGGACATCGACATCAAGTTTACGGGCTTACGTCCGGGGGAAAAACTCTACGAAGAACTTTTAAACGACCTGGAAAATACGCTCCCGACCCACCATCAAAAGATTCTGATCGCCCAGGTACGCGAAAACAATTACGAGCTCGTGAGCGAACAGATTGTCCGTTTGTTTGACCAGACGAAATCAAACAGCAGCATGGACGTGGTCCGGCAGATGAAGGCAATCGTCCCCGAATTTAAAAGCCAGAATTCCATCTACGAACAGCTTGACAAAGAGATCCAAACGGCAACTGATTGATATAAAGCCGATATTTTTTACTTAAACTTGTAATAAAATTTTAAAAGTGTAATTTTGCGTTCCATATTTATTATACGATAATAACAGATGTCAAACACGAATGTAAATCCAACTGAGCCTAAAAAAACATCAGGTTCTTTTTTCCAGGACAACCAAAAAAGCATAACCTTCATCATTGGCGGTATCCTTGTCTTAATATTGCTGTATTGGGGTTATCAAAAACTATATCTAGCGCCGCGTGCAGAGAAAGCCGCAAATCAGATCTACAAAGCAGAGGAATATGCCATGATTGATTCGCTTCAGGCAAAAGCCATTAACGGCGATGGATCCTTCCTTGGCTTCAAGGAAATTGCAGAAGAATATTCCAACACAAAGTCGGCTAACATAGCTAACGCTTACCTTGGCGGCCTTTACCTTCGTCAGGGAAACTATCAGGAAGCAATCAAATACCTTCAAAAGTACTCGGATACAGGTAGCGACATCTTAGATCCATTGGTTACAGGCTTAATCGGGGATGCTTATTCGGAATCAAAAGATTACAAAAAGGCGGCCGACTATTATAAAAAAGCGGCTGATAAACGCAAAAACTCGTACACGACGCCCCTATTCTTAAAGAAACTCGGCTTGGTATATGAAGCGCTCGAAGACTTTAAGAGCGCAGAGCAGGTGTATCAGATCATCAAAACGGATTACCCGGAAAGTCCAGAAGCAAACATGATCGACGGACCGCTTGCACGGGTTCAGGCAAAGCAGTAACAGCATCTGCCTCCACCTGAAGGTGAATATAAAATCGATGAAAAAATCTATAGGCTGCTTGAGAAAAGCAGCCTTTTTTATTGCAACCGTTATCTTCTGTGGCCACCGAAAGTTGCCCACGTTCTTTATAACCTGTGTACGGCTATTCTTTAGGAGCTCCGAAATTCAATGCAATGCCAAGTAAGGCGCCTTCGAACAGGCCTATCGGAATAAGTCAAGCGAAGGCAACGCAGCCCGGCGCAGCTATAGGATTAGGGATTACTCAAGGTTTTATTTATCTTTGCCCCCATGTCAAGTAGTTTAAAAAACTTGTCCGATTTCTCACATATGGAGGTCGGACGGGCCGAAGGGCTGAAATTCGCGATTGTGGTTTCCCAATGGAACGCCCAGGTTACCGGATCACTCTTGGACGGCGCACTAAGAAGCTTACAGCAACATGGAGCTAAAGAAACCGACATCGAAGTCGTTCAGGTTCCCGGCAGTTACGAGCTTATTTCCGGAGCTGACATTATTCTACGCAATAGGGAGATCGATGCTGTTATATGTCTCGGTTGCGTTATCCAGGGAGAAACAAGACATTTTGATTTCATCTGCGACGCAGTAGCCAACGGGATCGCGAACGTCTCGATTAAATACAATAAACCGGTCATCTTTGGTGTACTTACCACCGACAATTTAGAACAGGCCATGGATCGGGCAGGCGGCAAGCATGGAAACAAAGGCGAAGAAGCTGCCGTCACAGCTATTCAGATGGGAATCATTGCAAAACAGCACTAAATAGTCGTGCTTTGTTAACCTGAGTGTATGAAACCGCTACAGATAACACCCCGACCTGTTCCTTTCAGCTGCCCTTTAACACCCTCTCTTAAACTCTTGCGGCACGTTGGGAAAAGCATACATTTATACACACCGTAACCGTATTTATTAAGGAGCCATTCATCTTTTAAACTTTTGTCAAAGAAAATGGTTCCTTATCCATTAATAGGAGTCAACTATGAAAACATTCCTAACAGCAGTCATCATCAATTTTCTTGTCTTTTCACAAGAGATCGCCCAGGCACAGGCCCCTCTTGAGCTGAGCTCATCTTTATGGCGGGGCATAGGCGGAAAGACCAAATGGGATAGTACCAACTATATTTTGTTTTCCGTAACAGGAAACGATTCCGAATTTCTGCAAAACGGGCGTAAATTTCTCATAAACAAACGTTCTGGACAGGTCCGCTTCGAAGGCAAGACCGAGAGTGGAAACAATATTGTCGCACTCTTCAACTTCAAAACCGAAAAGTTGTCGAAGCTTTTCAGTAACGGAGAAGAAAGGCCCGTGTCCACAGAAGTAAATACCGTTTTTACAAGGATCAACGAGCAGTTTAAAAAAGATGCCGCCTTTATTTTTCTGCCTGCTTTGATAGACGCTCCCGACACCAGAACAGGAAAGGTTTCGTCAAAAATTGTGAATGCCGAAAAGCTGCTGTCCGTGTCCTTTCAGCTGAAAGACAATAGCCTATCCGGAGAACTCCTTTTTAATGGAGAAACAGGATATATCAAACAGATTATCGACAAAGAGGGGAATGAATATTTTGTGAATGGCTACAAAGACATCGGAGGAGGTTTGGTTTTGCCGACAGTCTTCAAAAGCATGGACGGTTCCGAGAAAAGCGCCACCTTCCCAACTGCAGCAGCTTTTACAGATATGGAAGAATCAAAATTTTCTAACTTATAGCAAGAAGCACCATCATGGCCTGGAAAACATTATCTTCGAAAGAACAGCTTCAGGAAGCTATCGCTACGGGCGAGCCGGTAGTTGTGTTTAAACATAGCACGCGTTGCTCCGTAAGCAGCATGGCCAAACGGAACTTGGCGTATGACTTTGCTATGCTGCCCAACGACACGGCAATCTATTACCTCGATCTGATTGCCTTACGTGATATCTCTGACTATATTGCCGAGCGCTGGCAGGTAAGACACGAGTCTCCCCAGCTTTTGGTATTACAGGGAGACACCTGCCTATATCATGCCTCACATCAGGACATTGATCTCAGGAACGTACTTCCGTTTATTTCCTGATCAGTGAAACCGTCCCACGGCGGCCATCCTGATCGATCACGGCAAACCGGTAGGTGGTTCCCCTCTCGACTGTCAAAGGACGTGTGTAAACGGCACTTTGAGAAGTGGGCATACTGCCATCAGTCGTGTAATAAATTTTGAAGCCTGGATATTCAGCATTTGCGAGTAACCGTCCCCCTTCTTCTTTCACACCGACGGCAGGTAACCGGTAACGTGCCGTCGAAGCGATCTTGGGCAGCTCATCCAGACTAACTTTATTGAGAAAGGCGCTATAGTCTTTATTAAAGGCACGAATATCGAACGAAAAGTCGTTTTCGTAAGGCCGTTGTGGCGCCCATGCCCGTTCAGCTAACGAAAAAAAACGCGGGAACATCATGTAATCCAGACGTTCTTCAGAAACAACGGTCTCCGACCAAAGCCCTCCTTTTATCCCTAAAAGGTTGGCCTTCCCCTTTTCGCTTAGCCTCACTTTATCCGCAAAAAATCCTTTCTCGTATTTCGCTCCGTTCACACTGTGGTGGATGTTCGCAAAAAAATGCTCCGGCAAGAATGTAAACGATTGATACAGATCCGCATAGGTTGCCCATTTTAGCCCCGGCTCCTCGAAATGGGTGTCCCACGCCATATCAAAATAGTTGTTGTTTGCACTGATAAAAACAGTGGGATATCCCGCATTCGCAAGCCTATAGGCCAGATCCTCCTGCCCTCCGCCAATAAGGTTGTTCCACACATCGAGCTGGATGTTAGCCGATGCCAGCGCGCCGTTTACCTTCATGCCTGTTCCGTCATTAACCATGCCCATTTCCTCCCAACCGGCAAGCTGAAGTCCTTTCTGCCGACAGAGCTCGTTTATTTTGGTGATATAATAAGGCCATACCTCATGCACCGATGACATACCTAAGCTGTCCATCAAGGACCTAATTTTGGGCGACTTTTCCCATGCACCGACCGGCACCTCGTCTCCCCCTAGAGATACCTTCTTTAGTTCAACACCCGCTTCAACATACATGCCCTTGATTTCGTCTAAAACTACCGAAAGAAAATCGTACACGGAAGGCAATGCAACGTTCATCACGTTGTCGTTCCAGTACTGCGCCGAGCTATAAACAGACTTGTCATCAAAGTCGTGCAGGAGATATCTTTCGGCTTCCGCTTTGTTTCCCTTCGCCATATATCGCTGGTAACGTACTTCCATTGCTTTGATCGAGGCCCGCGCATGCCCAGGTGTCTCGATCTCAGGAACCACGGTTATATGGCGTTGCTTGGCATACCTCAAGATGTCTATGAAATCCTGCCGGCTCAGGTAATCTTTTGCTGTAGAAACAGCTCCCGAACCGTACGACGGCTGAATTCCCGTGCGCTGCGCGAAAAGAGGCGTACGGTTAGCACCGATCTCTGTCAACTCAGGCAACGCCGCTATCTCGATACGCCATCCCTCGTCATCTATAAAATGAAGGTGAAACGTATTGAGCTTATAATGCGACATAAGGTCTATATACTTTAAAATAACTTTTTTATCCTTAAAGTTTCGGGCGATATCCATCATATATCCCCTGTAGGCATAACGGGGCTCGTCGTCTACTTCCATATAAGGGACATGAACCGTATGGTTCTGGAGCGCCGAAGCGCCGAGAGCCGACCGCAACGTTTGTAGTGCATAGAACACGCCTGCTGGCTCCGTCGCCTCGATAACAATTCCTTTCTTGCCAACCTGCAGGGAGTACGCTTCGCGACCATACCCCGCCGCTTTACGGATCGTCACTAGTGCTCCGTCAGCCCGCGGAACGAACGTGATATGTCCAAATAGTTTCGCAAAATCATCGAAATTGGGCTGTTCAGATTCAAAAGCGGGATCGATGTTATACCCCACTTCCCCCTTTAGCAACAGCTGGCCCCGGCTTGTTTTCAGCGACTTTGGACTGGGTAAAATCAAGTTCTTGGCTGACGATGCCTGCCTAACATGATTCTTGTCATACAGCGTGGCCCAATAGGCATGGCGCGCTTCATCAGACAACGGCATATCTTCGAGGATGAGATTGACAGATTCCACCTTGGCAGGATTCCGCCGATCCTGAAAATAAAAACCGTTAGGGGCACTGGATACATTAAATATCGGATAACGGGAGGTGTATGTGACAATCAACGAGTCGGACGCAGCCAGCCGCACGCCTTTTTCAAAACGGATACGGAATAAGTTTCCGTTTTCCTCAGACAGCTCGTACACATCCGTTTTCTTCTCCGCTATAGGGAGAATCGCGTTAAACCAAAGATCCGCCCCGTCTAAAGCAATAATCCCGGCAGACCGGTTTTTCAGCACCAGATCCAGCTCCAGGTTGTCCTTTCCATCATAAGATGAGGCAGGCCGCCAGATCAGCTCAACCTTTGAAACAACAGGTTGGGCTAATAGCGACAAGCAGTTACCAACCAACAAAATTCCTATCAACACCGAGGAAATTACACAGACTCGTCTCATATTCAAAAATTCCAATAAGAAATAACCACACTCATTCATTGTGCAGGATAGTCCCGGGCTGGCATCCCCGCTCCGACAGAACCGTCATCCTTGAAGGTATCCGGAGAACTAAGAAGCCCTAGAGCGCTCAACAGGACAATACTAATGATTTTTATCCATAATCTACCATGCGCTAAAGAACCTTTTTTCCGACTTCTCTATTTTTTTAAAATTTATTTTGCACAATAAATAATCCTTTCTATATTTGCACACCGAAACACAACAAGGCCCGTTCGTCTAGGGGTTAGGACGCAAGATTTTCATTCTTGAAACAGGGGTTCGATTCCCCTACGGGCTACACATCTTGAAATCAAAACATACAAAAGCCTGCAAATTAAACGTTTGCGGGCTTTTTGTTTTTTACAGCATCCTGATTCATTCAATTATTCGCATAAAAACAGTGAGTGATTCAGTGAGTCAATCCCTAACCTACCGCTACTCACTGAAAGTACATTAAGTTGTTGAACGACAACCTGTTCAATAACTGAACATCTTGATTTCGTTAGGCTGCAAAGCTAAGTTTGTTTCACTTAAATGATAAAATCATGAGTACAAATTATTCTTTGCTCTTCTACCTGAAGAGACCAAAAAACTACGTGAGCGGCCCGAAGCCGATCTACATGCGCATCACCGTGGATGGCATTCCCAAAGAAATTTCCACCGGTCAAGATTGTGAACCTACTAAATGGATCTCCAAGGCAAACCGTGCCAAGGGAACCAAAGAGGACATTAAAACACTGAACGCATATCTGGATACCCTTGAGCACAAAGTCGCTGACATCCACCTCCAGATGACCAAAGGAGGAGAGGATATTACCTCAGAATCTATCAAACTGAAATATCTTGGAAAGGATATCAAGAGAAAAACACTGTTGGCAGTTTTCCTTGAACATAATGGGCAGATGGAAGCATTGCTGGGCAATGGATTTAAACCCAATACACTCAAAGGGTATAAGACCTCGCTGTCCCACATCGAACAATATCTAAAGACAGAGCACGAATGTTCCGACATTGATGTCAGAAAGATCGATCACGGGTTTGTAACGGGGTACGAATTTTACCTACGTTCTGCGCAGGGTTGCTCAGAGGTTTCGGCTGCCAAGTACATCAAGCATCTGCGGAAGATCGTAAAGTTGTGCATCGCACACAAATGGATTATTGATGATCCCTTTGCTTCTTATAAGAATTCGGCCAAAGCGAAAGAAAAAGAATTCCTTAACGAACACGAACTGGAGCGCATAGAGCGTAAATTGTTTAGCGTTCCAAGACTTGCACATGTACGTGATATCTTTGTGTTCTGCTGCTACACAGGGCTGTCATACGCCGATGTTAAAAAACTTACCGTCAGCGATATCGGAAAAGGTTTCGGAGGCAAGCTTTGGATATTTACCAATCGGGAGAAAACAGAGACCGCGTCGAATATTCCCTTATTGCCAAAGGCATTGGAAATTCTTTCACGTTACCGGGATTATCCTCCCTGTGTTTCCAAAGGTAAGCTTCTTCCTGTTCTCAGTAACCAAAAGATGAACAGTTACCTTAAAGAGATTGCTGACCTCTGTGGTATCACCAAGAAGCTGACCTTCCACATGGCAAGGCATACTTTTGCCACAACGGTTACCCTATCCAATGATGTCCCGATAGAGACGGTATCCAAGATGCTCGGCCACACGGATATCAAGACCACCCAACATTACGCTAAACTGTTGGATACACGGATAGGACGCGATATGGATCAATTGGAGGAAACGCTGGCCGTTCCCTGTACACTAACGGTTACACCTCCCAGAACTTGAGTACTATCCTTTACAGTCCCGGAGACAGTAATACGTTGCGACTTGGCAGCATTGCTTAAGCCAAATATCAACAACACGAGTGAGATCATCCTCACGAACTTTACGTTGTTAAAGTATTTTTTACGTATCATATGGTTTATATTAATTAGTTACTTTAAAATTGATTGATAGTTCTATCTGTCATTGGAGCTGATTGCTGGGGGGGGGTAAAAAGCTCTGACGATTAAAACTAACATACCAGGAAAACACCCGGATTAATATCCGGGGTTCTGCCTCAGACGGCTATTGATCTGTAATTCCGATAAAGGAATAGGCCACAGTTCATTTACGCCGATTTTAAATGCCCGTTTTTGATAGATAAGATACCCCTCTTCGTCAACAGCAAAATCCGTATAATTGGCAGGCTCGTTGGTCAATTTCATCCCTGTAAATTGCCGGTTCAGTTCTTCGCCGGCTATACCCCAGCGTAGGATATCAAAATACCGGAGACCTTCGAATGCAAACTCTACTCTCCGCTCTCTTCTGATAGCGCTCCGCAGCTCGGCTGGTTCGGTTGTAGTGACAGCGGGCATATTAACATCTGATCTACTCCGCAACTTATTTATGGTTTGATCCAACAGGGATCGGTCAATTACGTCGCCTGCTTCAAGTTTAGATTCAAGGTAACCAAGTAGAACTTCAGCATATCTAATAAGAGGCCAGTTTGCTCCATAGTTCATAAGATTTCCGTCAAATGAATCATCCATAAATTTTCGGATAGCATACCCGCTCCAGTTATACCGGTTAAAACGGTCTGGAGAGGTTGTTCCCGGACGGGAAATATATGTCTGTCCTTTAAAAACTGATCTATCAGAAATTAATACAGTATAATCCAGTCTAGGATCCCTGTTTTCATAGGGATTATGTACTTCGTATAACGGAGACTGTTCGATCGTTTTGCCATCTATACATTCAAAAGTTTTTACTAGTTCATTATATGGAGAAAACTGATGCCAACCTCCCCAAGTTTCCGGATAAAGATATTGTGGTAAAACATGTCCATAAACATCTTCCTTGTATTGAGAACTCAAAATAACTTCTTTGCCACCACCGTTACCTAGTTGGAAAAGAGGTAGAAATTCAGGATCTATCGTATAGACGTCCGCATCGATAATTGTTTTATAAGTGTTAGCTGCAGCATCCCATTTTTCCTCAGCCATAAGAAGTCGTCCCAATATCGCCAAAGAAGCTCCAGAAGTAATCCGTCCCTCTTGATCGGCAGGTCTTGTAACGGGTAATATAGGATAACTTTCGGAAAGTTCTTTTTCTGCAAAAGACCAAACTTCTTCCTTTGTTGCTCTCTCGACATTATTTGCCTGTTCTATGGTTAGGACATTTGTTATCAAAGGTACCCCTCCGTAATATAGGGCAAGGTTAAAATACTCGTATGCCCGAAGAGTACGGACTTCAGCGACCATAATCTCTTTTTCTGTTTCATCCATAGAAACCTGATCAATATGGTCCAGAAAATTGTTACATGCTGCAATTTTTTGATACGAATTGGCCCAGTATGATGCAATCAACCCGTATGCAGAATTCAGCGTACCGTCAGTCACGCGGTCGGGAATTAATTCTTTTTCCGAGCCGTTTCCAGCCATTAAGTCGAGATATAACAAACTCCTTGGCGTCCAGAAATCTTCACCTTTCCAAAAGGCTCCTGTATTATAACATCCCATTAACGCGAGCAGCGCATCATTTTCTGTATTCCAAAATGTGTTATCAGAAACTGCATCCAGTGGATATTTTTCAAAGAATCCCTTACTACAGCTGGTAACCACTGCTACCAGCAACAATATCGATGATTTGGCAATGATGTAAATGTTTTTTAGCTTCATGATCGTTAGATAAATGTCCTTAAAAATTGATATTTAACCCAAAAGTATACACTGCAGTGATCGGATAAAACGGAGTATTATCGCCTGTCCCTTGATTCATTTCAGGATCCCATCCCTTATAAAAGCTGTTGAATGAAAACAGATTTTGTCCGCTGAAGAATACTCTAAGTTTTGATACGTTCATTTTTCTGGTCAACTCTTCTGGAAATGAGTAGCCAAATTGAAGATTCTTCAGTCTGATGAACGACGCATTTCTATTCCAGAAAGTTGAAGTCATGATTGTTCCCGAGCCCATATTCAGACTGGTCAGTTTTATATACTCTGCATTAGGATCAGGATTTTCCGGTGACCACCTGTTGTCTGCTTGCCATTTTTGAATTTGTCCACCGTTGTAGAATGCAAATGCCTGATACGCTCCCATTTGACGATAAAATCCAGCTAAGCCGTGTAGCAATATGGAAAAATCGAACCTTTTGTAATCAAGACTAACAGTTCCTCCGTAACTATATTTAGGAGCGGTATTACCTATTATTTCCCGGTCATACGTAGGATCTACAATTCCGTCTGGAACACCGTCAGGACCGCTGATATCGGCATAGCGTACGAATCCGGGTTCAGCTGAATATGGCTGTCCTGGATAATTTGCTATATCGTCGTCATTTATAAATAGGCCATCTGCGCGATATCCGTATATAGCACCTATAGAACTTCCAACAAACAATCCTTTTTCAATATCCTGTTGTAAACCACCCGCCAGTTTTTCTATACGATTATTAGTGTAAGAAAAATTGGGACTAATCGATAGACCAACCTTACCTATCTGTGTGTTATATCGAGCCATGATCTCAAAGCCTCGATTCCGGACGGCTGCAGCGTTGACCTCTGATGGAGTTAAGCCCAGCACACTGGAAACAGTCAAGTTATAAAGGATATTATCTGTATATTTGTCAAAGTAATCTATTAAGAAATCAAGCTTGCCATTTAATATCGACATATCAAGTCCTACGTCAGTGACGGTGGTAGTTTCCCAAGTGATTTCTTCGTTAGCCAGATTGACGAGGCGTGCACCCGGCGCGAGGACACCCCCAATAGGATAACCGTATCCCAAGCTTAGAACATTCTGATAAGGATAATTACCTATATTCTGATTTCCCAACTTCCCCCATGATGCCCGTATCTTCAGATTGTCAATGCCCCGAACATTTTCTTTGAAAAATTGTTCTTCGGAAATACGCCAAGCTCCGGACACAGAAGGGAATATTCCCCATCTACCCGCTGCCGGAAATCTGGAAGTACCATCATATCTGGCATTAGCTTCAAAGAGATAACGATCGTCAATGTTATATTTTGCCCGTCCAAAGAAAGATCGTAAAGCCCACTCTCCAGCCGATCCTGAGGATTGCATGTTCGATGCAGCGCCCGCATTCAGTTCATGAAGGAGATTACTAGGGAAATTATCCCTAAAAGCGGACATCCAATCTGAACGATTCCTTTCCTCTGAATACCCACCTAAGAGATTTAGTGTATGGGTGCCAAACTGTTTGTCAAATGCTAATAAAGACTGTAGGGTAATTAGTGAATTATCTCCGGAGGAAACATTCAGATTATTGGGTCCAACTTTTTTGTTTTCGTCGAAAACGAAATCTGAGGTGAAGCTGTTGTCCGTATAACTTGAATAGTTATATCCTGCTTTGCCACTCCAGGTAAGTCCGGGGACGATTTCCCAAGCCAGTTCCGCTCCACCAAGGAAAAATTTGTTTGCTCGATTAATAAAAGATTCACTCGACATCCACGCCTCGGGGCTGTAATTATCCTGATACCCATATGTTCCATCACTTTTCCTGCCAGCATAAATTGGCCCTTGCCGAACTGCAAAACCAATCATATGCATCATATCGCCATCAAAATGTTTCGGTTCCTCAGTTTTTGCTGTATTTCCGTTTATGTTCACATTCAGCTTTAGGTTATCAAGTATCTCGCCGGTAAAATTTAACAAAAAGTTATAGCGCTGATAATTGTTTTTGGCAACAATCCCATCTTGATTTAAATAGCCAAGGGAGAAAAGATATGTAGATTTATCGGAACCTCCGGAAAAACCCAGATTATGATTTGTTTGAAAGCCAGAACCCGAAGTCAACAGGTTTTTAAGGTGGGGTACATCTGGATAATTATCCCTATCGACGCCCGATCGAAATTTCTCAATTTCCTCATCTGTATAGGTCAATGCGCGGCCCATATTGACATTTGCCTCATTAAACAGCTCCGCATAATTCACAGAGCTCATGAAATCGGGTAGCTCTGTCACTTTCTGCACCCCTAATGTATTATTATAGTTCACCTTCAATCTCCCGCTAGACCCCTTCTTTGTTTCAATTAAAATAACACCATTCGCAGCACGAGTTCCATAAATCGATGCCGAAGCGGCGTCTTTTAACACCGATATACTCTTTATATTATTGGGATCAATATCATTTATTGAAGCAGCCAAACCATCTATGAGTACTAACGGATCATTTCCGGCTCCGGAAAACGTTCCCATTCCCCTGATTCTTATGGACGCTCCATCATTACCTGGTCTTCCGGCTCCCTGTGAGACAGTCACACCTGTTGCGAGACCTGCAAGTGCTTGAGATGCCTGTGTAATGGGCCTGTTTTCTATATCTTTTTCAGAAACTGATGAAACCGCTCCCGTAAGATTCACTTTCTTTTCCGTCCCGTAGCCGATAACAACCACTTCTTCCAAACCTTCCGTTACGGGTAACATTTCTATATTAAAAAAGGTTTGGTCTCCTATTCTCAAGTCAACTGGTTTGTAGCCCGCGAAAGTAACAGAAAGGATATCCGACGAACCTGAAAGCTCGTATTGAAGCGTGAACTCTCCTCTTTGGTCAGTTGATATAGACTTATTTGTCCCCTTTATCAATACTGTCGCAGCAATCATAGGTTCTCCCTTTTCATTTTTCACTAAACCAGAAATTGAATTGTATTGCTGGCCATAAAGGTTTTGCACGAATATTAGGAGTAGAATAGCGACAATACGGTGCCATTTGATATGGCTATATCGTTTAAAATTGGCAATCATCTTTTAATCTTTTTTGTGTTAAGAAAAGCAGCTGGTATTACAGATCCATATGGATAAATCCAGAGCTAGAAAAATTATCAACGATGGAAAGAATTTAAAACTGACAATCAGCATACTAATAATCATGTCAGTCTCTCGGTTTATATCAAGAAATTTTCAAAACAACACCGATATCGTCTTGCGGAGCTGCTTCTGGTATTCTAACTACCAAACCATTATGATCTTGCACAAAGGAAAGATTCCCTTTGTATCCTAACATATTTACTTTTTTTACAGTTTTCGTGTCAGTTGCTCCTTTAGCCAAAGAAACTATTTTCACACTTTCCTTGTCGAGTTTTCCCATAATGATGGCATACAAAACATTTCCTTTTTTTGTAAACCTGATGTCTTCACTTGTGAACGGTTTCCCTCGTCCCTCGTTAAACCCTTGTGCATGGAGCTCTGGCGCTTCTAATTGCGCAGGACCTTCTCCGAAAGTATGCCACGGCCTAGTTCCTATAATAGATTCCGAATTTATGTTCATCCAAGAAGCTATTCCTTCAACCACCTTTCTAGCCTTATCATCCAAGGATCCATCTCCTCTTAATGGAACACTTAATAAAAGATTTCCATTTTTGCTAACGACGTCGACCAGCATATGAACCACGGTCTTTGCAGACTTATAGTGGTTATTGTCATAAACACGTCGATCGTAATGCCATGCTCCGATACAGGTACATGTTTGCCAAGGTTCCGGTTCAATTTTATTGCTTTGCCCTCTTTCGATATCCCACACCATACATTTACGCTGTTGTTCATTCAATATCTTACCATTGATCACTACATCGACCTTTCCCTTATTTTGCTTCATACTTTTATTATAATAGTATGCGGCTATTTCTAGTCCAACATTGCTAATAGGCCATAGCGGCAGAGCTGTATCGTCAAAATAAACAACATCGGGATTGTATTTATCGATAAGTTCCAACGTTCGATCTTTGAAATTTTCACAGTACGACGCTGATGGAATACTGACACCTGTGTCGATATCCCAATGCCATTGCCTGTGTATAGTATGCCCCTCTTCACTTCCTTTGCTCAATGGGTGATTTTGAACATATAACTCTTGTGGATCGTATCCTTCCCACCACTTTCCTTTGCCGTCAGCTTTGGTCAGCTTTCCGTCGTAGGGAACGCCTTTGAGCGGTCCTTGCTTATCTGAGCGTTGAGCTGTTTCGTACCATGTCCAGGCGTGCGCCGCATGAACACTTACGCCAAATCGGAGTCTTCGTTTTTTCGCGGCCTTCTCCCATCCAAGCACGATATCTTTTTTTGGTCCAACGTTGATACTATTCCACTTATGATGACTACTTTCGTACAGGTCAAGGTTATCATGGTGATTGGCTAAAGTCATAAAGTATTGAGCCCCTGTTCTTTTGTATAAATCCATGAGCGCTTCTGGATCCCATTTTTCGGCTTTCCACTCATTGATGACATCCTTAAATCCAAAAACCGATGGATGTCCATATTTTTCAACATGGTATTTGTATTGATCAGAACCTTCCTCATACATGCCCCGAGCATACCAATCTCCTCTTTCGGGTTGACACTGAGGCCCCCAGTGCGCCCAGATGCCGAACTTTGCATCTCGAAACCAGTCTGGTACACGATAGTTTTCCAAAGATGACCAATCGGGTTTAAACGGCACCTTTCCCCAGTTACTCAGTCCAAGACTATTCTTACTTAAATACAGCGCAGGTATGGTGGCGCCTAACATCTTAATTACGGTTCTTCTATTCATAATAACTATACGTTTAAACATTGCGTTGTCGAACGACCATCAGCTAAAAATAAATGTGATCACCCGGCTTACAAAAGGTTGCTTATCATTTAATAAACAAAGTTAAATTAATTGCCATCGCTGTTCCAATCACGTTATCGACAAAACATTACACTTTATCGATTTATCGCTATTTCGATTGGAATCATTGGGCATTACTCACCGTCGGAATCATAAAGACAGAATATTCTTTCCATTAACTGCCACTTTTCACTTGATGTTTTTCCATTTGAACGTTGAAAAAAAGACATCTTATTCTCCCATTCGGCTTGTCTGGGTAATGTGTCTAGTTTTGAAAAGGCTGCGTCCCAATCGAAGTCTAAACCCGTTTCGATAACCATAAACAGCTTGTTTCCCAGCATATATATCTCCATTTCTAATATTCCGACATCTCTGAGCCCGTTTCGAATTTCTTTCCAGTGATTCGTTTCCGTATGGGCGTCAACATACGCTTGTACCATTTGTGAATCGTCTATTAAATCTAGGGTTTGACAATATCTCTTTATTGGTTGATTGTGTTTTTTTTGCGTGTAGCCTACTTTAGTTTTTATGACTTCCATATTGTGTTAAATTCTTTTTTATTTAGGGCTTAAGTAGATATTTATTAGGATTTGTTTAGTTTATCTATGATATAATCCACTATATTATATACCTCACTGATTAAATTGATATCAGGTTTACAACAAACCAAAACTAAACCCTCATGGAGGAATTTTCTTTGCAAGAATCGACTTAAAGTTAAACGATATCGACTTTTTTATAGGTGACGTGTGGACAAGAAGAAAAAAAAAGAGCTATATTTATATTGTAATCCGTTACAAATAAGGGGGAGGTAGGTGTCGGATTATAGCAGAATATACCAAGGATAAAAAAGGAGGAGTCTTGCGAAAAGAGAAGTATCAGTTGGATTTCATTTTACTGAATATTGGATATGCAGAACACCAGTCCGATTGGAATTGGAAAAACATAAACAGTCCATTTACCCGTATTCACGTAGTAAAGAAAGGAACTGCTTGGCTAAAACGGGATGGGAACAAATACCAATTAAAAGAAGGACATCTTTATCTGACACCTTCATACACACCTCATAGCTATGAATGTGACGATGAGTTTTGTCTTTACTATATCCATATTTATGAAACTTTGGAAAAGAAATCGAGTGTATTTGACCAGTTGAATTTCCCTATTGAAATCGAGGGAGACTCGCTACTGCTGGATTTAGTCGAACGTCTTTATTCCATTAATCCAGGCAGGGAATTGTCATTTTATGATCCCGATGCCTATGACAACTCGACAGAACTTATAAAAAACATCGCCATGCAGGGACATACACCGCTTGCACTTGAATTGGAAAGCCACGGTATTATCCAGCAGTTAATATCTCGCTTTTTTGCTTTCGCGACTCAAAAAACGCCAAATGTCGACGAGCGAATGGCAAGAGTTCTCGAATACATACATAGTAACATCCATACTCCGATCGGCATTGATCAGTTGGCAGACATGTCTTTCCTTACAAAAGATCATTTCATACGCTTATTTAAAAAACAGCTGAACTGTACTCCGGGAAAATACATAAATCAAAAAAAAATCGAAAAAGCACAATTGATGATGCTACTTCAGAATTATAGTGTCCAAGAATTGGCTTTCCAATTAGGTTTTGAAAACGTTTCCTATTTCAATAGGCTTTTTAAAAAGCTCACGGGTGAGAAGCCAACAAAATATAGAAAGCGATTAGAGATGTAGTACCCGCCAAGTTATTATTATTTCGAGCTTATACGTTTAACTTACTCTGTAGTTGCTTGTAACCTAATCAAAATTAACAACGGCTTTTATTACTCCGGTTTCACTGTTTAATAACGAAGGGAACGTATCTTTTAGCTGTCGAAAAGGAATTTGATGGGTGATATATTTCGATGGACAGATATCTCCTCGTTTAATACAGGAAATAACGTGATCGAAATCGGACTTCGTCGCATTCCTACTGCTCATGATAGTTGCTTCTTTTTTATGGACTTCAGGGTGGCTAAAGATTAAATTATCTTTTGGTAGTGTAAACTGAACTGTGTCACATCACTCCTTTTAGGGTTCGCACTAGAGGCTTTCAGCCTCTAGTGCGAACCCTAAAAGGAGTTGCCGAAG
>NZ_VNHX01000025.1 GCF_008124885.1 Sphingobacterium allocomposti | reverse complement strand
ATCCACTATTTTACGGCTTATGGCCATTTGCCGATAGCCATCTGCCATCCGCTATTAGCCCCTCGCTTCACGACTTCACAAATCAACAACTTTACAAAAAATCCCCTTAGCGCTCGCTAAGGGGAATTACGGTATCGAGTTGCCTATAAAAATTCCCAAAAATCTAAACAGGCATCAGAAAACTATCTACTTTATTAGGCTAACAGGCGGATCGGTGCTTCCAATAAGCCTTTCAGCGTCTGAAGGAAAGCAGCACCTGTTGCTCCGTCGACCACGCGGTGATCACATCCTAATGTCAACTTCATGATATTGCCCGGAACAATAGCACCGTTCTTAACCACAGGTACCTGTTGAATGGCTCCTACCGATAGGATTGCACCATCCGGAGAGTTGATGATAGACGTAAACTCGTCGATGCCAAACATTCCCAGATTTGAAACAGTGAATGTAGAGCCTTCCCAGTCTGCCGGCTGTAATTTTTTCGCTTTAGCTCTTTGACCATATTCTTTCACCTCGGCCGAAATATGCGATAGCGACTTGCCGTCAGCAAAACGGACCACAGGCACCAACAAGCCATCTTCTACCGCCATGGCGACACCGATGTTAACGTGCTCGTTGAAGCGGATCTTATCACCTCTCCAGGAAGAATTTACGGCTGGATGCTGCTTCAACGCGATGGCCACAGCTTTAATAACGATATCGTTAAAAGATACCTTAACCGGCGCAACGTCGTTGATCTGTCCGCGGGCTGCAATGGCATTATCCATATCCACCGAGATGGTTAGATAGAAATGTGGAGCAGTAAACAACGACTCCGATAAGCGGCGGGCGATTGTCTTACGCATTTGCGAAACGTTCTGCTCGGCATATTTCTCTTCGCCTACATATTGAGGCAACGTAATAGATTTTGTCTCTGGAGCTGCAGCTGCAGCAGGCGTAGCGGCCTGTGGCGATGCTGCTTTTGCCGCAGGCACGAAGTTTTCGATATCTTTTTTCACGATGCGACCACCTTCGGCAGATCCTTTTACATCACTTAGGTTGATACCTTTCTCCTTCGCTATTTTGCGCGCCAGCGGTGAAGCTTTTACGCGGGAGTCATCTTCTTTTACCGAAGAAGATGCTGTTTCTGTTTCCGCTTTGGTTTCAGGTTGCTCGCTCTTGGACGCTGCTTTCGCCTCAGATTTCGCGCCACCAGAAGAAGATTTCTGGTTCAACAATGGTGTCACGTCCGTGCCGGCAGGGCCAACAATCGCGATGATATCATTTACTTTGGCAGCCTGTCCTGCTTCCACACCGATATACAACAATGTTCCTTCAGCATATGCTGTAACTTCCATCGTTGCTTTATCTGTTTCTACGTCAGCAATTGCGTCGTCAGACTTAATTGCATCACCGACTTTGAAGTTCCACTGAGCGATGACACCTTCTGTCATGGTGTCGCTCAACAAAGGCATCGTAATAACGGTACATCCCAGCTCTTCCGCCGATACTGACGGGGTAGCGTCGGATGATTCCTCCGTAGCCGGTTTTTCCGCCTCTTTTTCTTCGCTCTTTGCAGGCTCGCTCGTGTCTCCGCCTTCAAGGAGTGCTTTATAGTCCTCTCCTTCTTCGCCTAGCACAGCTATAACAGCGTCTATAGCGACAGACTCGCCCTCCTTCGGGCCTATATACAACAATGTCCCTTCTTGGTATGATTCAAAGTCCATTGTTGCTTTATCTGTTTCAACTTCCGCGATCAAGTCCCCGGAGTTTACCTTGTCACCGACTTTTTTGTGCCATTTAGCGATAACACCTTCGGTCATGGTGTCGCTCATTTTGGGCATTCTTACTACTTCAGCCATTTGTATAGTAGATTATATCTTTAAGTTAAAGTAATTCCTTTGCTATTAGTCCATGATAAAAGGATAATCCTCCTGGACATACACATCTTTATAAATTTCAGAAGGGTCTGGATACGGCGACTCTTCTGCAAATTTAACAGAGTCTTCGACAATCTTTTTAATTTCCGCATCTACCTCAGCGAACCATGCGTCGTCAGCATATTTGTTTTCCAAGATAGCCGCTTTTGTAGACAACAATGGGTCGCGGCCTTTATATTCTTCCAGTTCCTCTTTTGTACGGTATTTAGCCGGGTCTGACATCGAGTGTCCTTTATAACGATATGTACGGATCTCCAAAAATGTTGGCCCTTCGCCTGCGCGCGCACGTTGAACAGCCTCATCCATTGCGTTGTGAACAGCAACCACATCCATTCCATCCACCGGAGCACTAGGCATATCAAAACCATGTCCCATCTTGTAGATGTCCATCATGTTGGTTGTGCGGGATACCGATGTACCCATCGCGTAACCGTTATTTTCACAGACAAAGATCACTGGCAACTTCCAGAGCATGGCCATGTTCAAGGTTTCGTTGAATGCCCCTTGACGGACAGCTCCATCTCCCATGTAGCAGATGTTAACATTGTCGGTACCCAAATATTTTTCTGCAAAAGCAATACCGGCACCTAATGGGATCTGTCCTCCAACAATACCGTGTCCACCCATAAACTTGTGCTCTTTAGAGAAGAAGTGCATAGAACCGCCCTTACCTTTTGAACAACCTGTCGCTTTACCGAAAAGCTCCGCCATACAAGCATCAGCTGAAACGCCTTTAGCCAAAGCATGCGCATGATCACGATAAGCCGTAATCAAAGAGTCCTCTGGTTTGATGACAGACATTGTTCCCGCCACTACGGCCTCCTGACCGATGTACAAGTGACAGAATCCACGGATCTTTTGCTGTCCGTATAATTGTCCAGCCTTCTCCTCGAATTTACGCATAAGCAGCATAGATCTATACCACTCTAAATATGTTTCTTTTGTTATAGGTGTTGAACTCATTTTAAAGTATTGAATTTCTTAACTAATCCGACCACAAATCTAATCATTTATAACGATATTTCGGATAAAATTTCCGATGGAAATGGCGCTTTTTTGTCACAAAAGTATTTTATTCTCCAACCCGTTAAAAAAGCAAACGGCCTATATGGCCGTCCCGTTTTTTAACAAAACTATCAACTGTTCGACGGAAGCTTTCTGTTGTTCTCCTGTCGCCATGTTTTTTAAGGACAATAGTCCTGACTGTATTTCTTCCTCGCCTACCAACAATACATAGGGAATTTTCTTATCGTCCGCATAGCTCATCTGCTTTTTCAGCTTGTTGGCCGCTGGGTATAGCTCTGCTGCTACACCGGCTTCCCGTAGTCGCGCCAGCAGTGGCAGCGTGTAGGATTCGGCTTCTTTCTCAAAGTTGACAATAAGCACCTCGGTCGACGCTGCGGACGATGCCGGAAACAGGTTCAACTCTTCCAGAACGTCGTAGATACGGTCTGCACCGAACGATATACCTACGCCGGTCAGGTCTTTCAGCCCGAACATACCGGTCAGGTCGTCGTACCTGCCGCCGCCGCCGATACTCCCCATAGCTACCTGATTTGTCTTTACCTCAAAGATGCAGCCGGTATAGTAGTTGAGCCCACGCGCCAACGTGATGTCTACTTCGACGACTTTTTCCAGAAGCTCAGCTTTACCGAACCTGGTCAGATAGGCGAAAACCTCTTCTAATTCGGCAATGCCCGTCATTCCGGTGGCTGACGACGCCAGAACTTCCCTGAGCGATGCCAGCTTATCCTGATTTGTCCCTTCCAGCAGAATAATAGGTTTCAACACAGCCAGGTCTTCGGGGGTAAACCCGCGTTCCAGCAGTTCGCTGTTCACACCCTCCAACCCAATCTTATCCAGCTTATCGATCGCCACCGTCATATCTACAATAAGCTCCGGCTTGCCGATGACTTCGGCAATGCCGGTCAACACCTTTCTGTTATTCACTTTGATGGTGAAATCCGTGAGCCCTAAGACTTCTAAAGCCTCCTGATAAACCAGAATAAATTCAGCTTCATTAAGCAAAGAAGATGAGCCCACGACATCTACGTCGCACTGATAAAATTCACGGTACCGTCCCCGCTGAGGGCGGTCGGCGCGCCACACCGGCTGAATCTGAAATCGCTTAAACGGCAGGGTGATCTCATGTTGATGCATCACGACAAACCGGGCAAACGGAACGGTCAGATCGTACCGCAGCGCTTTTTCGGAAATGTAGGGAATCAGCTTGTTCGATGCTTTGTCGGCCAACGCGCCGTCGGGAACTTTGCTTAGGTAGTCGCCCGAGTTGAGTATCTTGAAAATTAGTTTATCGCCTTCTTCTCCATACTTTCCTGTCAATGTTGAGAGGTTTTCAAACGAAGGTGTCTGAATCTCGCTGTATCCAAATTTTTTGAAAATAGCACGGAGTACGTTGAATATGTAGTTTCGCTTTTCCATCTCGGAAGGAGTGAAATCGCGCGTTCCTTTCGCAAGAGAAGGTTTAATATTTGCCATACGGCAAAGGTAATATAACTAAGCGAAAAGCGAAAGACCAGATTATCGGGAAAACTCTTCCGCCTCAAATATCTTTAAATATTCACAGGCTTTTTCTGCGGCGAGTTTTTCGGCACTTTTCTTATTAAAATCCCGCCCGAGGCCGCATACTTCTCCGTCGACGATAACTTCGACGCTAAACAGCTTGCCGGACTCTCCCGGAGGATTTTCTACCTGAACAAACTGCACCTCCTTACCGAGATGCTGACACCATTCGATCAAACGGCTTTTAAAATTCGTTTCGGTGATTTCAAGCGTGTGAATGTCGACGTGAGGTTTGATTATGCGCGTCAGCAAGAACTCCTTTGTAAAGCGGTATCCTTTATCCATATACACCGCGCCGATAACCGCTTCGAAGGCGTCGCCAAGAAGCGAACTCTGCTTGTTGGGATAACTGATCATCCGTGCATCGTATTCCATGAATTCGTTAAACCCCAACTTCCGGGACAGCTGGTTTAGGTTTGCACGGCTTACGATCTTTGAGCGCAGCTCGGTAAGGAATCCTTCGTCTTTGTACGGATATAACTTAAACAGCAATTCTGCGATTACCGACCCCAACACCGCGTCTCCCAGAAACTCAAGGCGTTCGTTACTGTTCTTCACGCCATCTTTTATGGTTGTGGCCACCGACTTATGCCGAAAGGCCATCTGATACAGCTTAATATTTCCCGGGACAAACCCAAGAACATTCTTTAGTTTACGAACGTAAGCTCTGTGTGGAGAAAAGTATAAATAATATATCCTTGACAAAGGCATTCTACTCTATAATAAGGAATAGGCAGTTTCTCATCGAAACTACCTATTTTTTTATCTACTGATCCTCTTTATGCATTAAGAGTGATACTTCTTCACAATAATTGAAGCATTGTGGCCACCAAAGCCAAATGTGTTGCTTAGCGCTGCATTTACGACGCGTTTCTGCGCAGCGTTAAAGGTAAAGTTCAGGTTATTATCAATTTCCGGATCGTCCGTAAAGTGATTAATCGTCGGAGGTACTATATCGTTTTTCACAGACAGAATGGAAGCAATAGCTTCGATTGCACCTGCAGCTCCCAGTAGGTGCCCCGTCATAGATTTGGTCGAACTAATGTTCAGCTTGTAGGCATGGTCGCCAAAAAGATCGATAATAGCCTTCGTTTCACTGATGTCACCGACAGGGGTAGATGTTCCATGCACGTTTATATAATCGACATCAGCATAACTGAACTTCGCATCAGCGATGGCTTTGCTCATAGCCAATTTTGCACCCAGACCTTCTGGATGCGACGCTGTAATATGATGTGCGTCGGCACTCATGCCGCCTCCTGCTACTTCCGCATAGATCTTAGCGCCACGCGCCAACGCATGTTCCAGACTTTCCAATATAATTGCACCCGATCCTTCTCCCGAGACGAAACCGTCACGGTCTTTATCAAACGGGCGGGAAGCGGTTTTAGGATCATCGTTGCGGGTAGATAATGCATGCATAGCATTAAACCCACCTATCCCCGCTTCATTAATTGTTGCTTCCGAACCTCCGGTAATAATCACGTCAGCCATACCCATACGGATATAGTTAAACGCATCGATCATCGCGTTAGTCGATGAAGCACAAGCTGATACTGCAGAGAAGTTAGGCCCTCTCAACCCGTAACGCATAGAAATATGCCCCGGCGCAATATCAACCAACATCTTCGGAATGAAAAATGGATTGAACCGAGGTGTTCCGTCGCCCTTAGCGAAACTGGCCACCTCTTCAAAAAAGGTTTTTAAACCACCGATACCTGAGCCCCAGATCACGCCGATCCGGTTGGTATCCAGCTTATCAAATTCTAAACCAGCATCCTTCACTGCTTCGTCAGTAGAAGCAATAGCATACTGTACAAAAGGATCGACTTTGCGAGCCTCCTTGCGATCCATAAATTCGTGCGGATCAAATCCCTTCACTTCACAAGCGAATTGGGTCTTAAATTTTGATGCATCGAAATGCGTAATAGGAGCAGCGCCACTTACACCATTAATCAACCCGTCCCAGTATGCTGCGACCGTGTTGCCTAGTGGTGTAAGAGCGCCTAACCCTGTTACAACTACTCTTTTAAGCTCCATTAAATATGTTTGGCCTAATAAATTAGTTATTAACGTTCTTTTCCAAGTAAGAGATAGCCTGACCTACTGTACTGATGTTTTCAGCTTGATCGTCTGGAATAGCTACGTTAAATTCTTTTTCGAATTCCATGATCAACTCAACTGTGTCAAGTGAGTCTGCACCTAAATCATTCGTGAATGAAGCCTCTGGTGTTACTTCGTTTTCATCTACACCTAACTTCTCAACGATAATTGCTTTTACTCTTGATGCGATATCTGACATGATTTTATAATTTAATTGTTTAATAAATCTGTGCAAAGAAAAATAAATTTCCCCAATTATCAAACCTTTTTTGATTGGAAGATTTGAAATAAGAACGTTTTCACCTTGTATTTGTTTTAAAACCCATCGTCATCAGGCCTACATTCAATATTAAAAAAATTTTTTTTATCTACCAAACCCAATCGTGTCCCAACTTTACCCAACCTCCTCAACTCTATTAACCTTATCAACCTCCTCAATTTTCTCCAACTTTTTACTAACTTCGGGGTTAATTTCCAAAACTGTGAGCGTGATAAAGAAACATTTAACCTTGGATATGGATGTCGACCTGGAGTTGGACTTCGTATTGGTCGGTATCAGCTCACCACTCCGTGATTATCGTCTTTGTCATTTTATATATAAGCACACAGGTTTGGCTTTCGTACGCGGTAAGGAAGACTATATTGACCATAAAGGTTACGTGAAGGAGAAGGATAAGGACGAAATGGATTATCACATTGTCTTCGAGCGGAACCGCCAAAAGAAACTGCTGAAGCACCACTTTATTACCTACCGGTATTGCGAGGCCAACTTCGAGTCGGAGTTCTACCTCATCAACAACCGCAGCCTCGAAGGGGCTATATTGATCCCCGAACTGCCAAACTTCGACTACTTCCTTCTCATCAAACATTATATTGATCAGGAGGATTTACGCGCCTTATTAGACGGTGTAAAGAGCATCTCCGAAGTGATATTGGCAAAAGAATTAGACCCTACTTCATTGAAATCCAAAGAAAATCTTATATTTTAGTGTTTTGACTTAGCAAAGTGTAAATTTTACACATTAGTAAACCTAACTTAAAAACAGATTGCTATTTTTGCATATCATGTTTTTTCTAAGCAAAGAATATAAACAAGCATACACAAATAAAATACTGTAAATGAACAAGATTCAAAAAAGGACAAAAATCGTAGCCACACTTGGTCCAGCATCGTCGGACAAAAGTATATTGACCAATATGATTGCCAAAGGTGTGGATGTTTGCCGCCTGAACTTTTCACACGGAAGCCAGGAGGATCATTTAAAAACGATCAAAACCATCCGGGAAATTAATAATGAGCACCCTTTTAATGTCGGCATCTTAGCGGATCTCCAAGGTCCTAAAATCCGCATCGGAAAGATGAAGGAAGGCGGCGCCGTATTAATTAACGGCTCTGCAGTGGAAATCACAACAGAAGAACTCATCGGTGATGAAAACCGTATATATATCACATACGAAAACTTTCCTAATGATGTCAAAGAGGGAGAGATTATCTTGCTCGACGACGGAAAGCTGCAGCTCCGCGTTTTAAGCACAAATCACAAAGACACGGTAAAGTGCGAAGTGATCCATGGTGGCGTTCTAACGTCGCGCAAAGGGGTTAACCTTCCGAATACAAAGGTATCTATACCTTCCCTGACAGAAGAGGACCTGGACAACTTAAACTTCGCGTTAGACAACGGCGCAGATTGGATAGCGATGTCTTTCGTACGCTCGGCAGAGGATATTGTGCAGTGTAAGGAGATCATTAAAGCTAAAGGAAGCCATGCGTTGGTCGTAGCAAAGATCGAAAAGCCGGAGGCTATTGACAATATCGATGCTATTATCGAGGCGACAGATGCCGTCATGGTGGCCCGCGGCGACCTCGGCGTCGAAATGCCGATGGAAGAAGTTCCGGGATTACAGAAAATGATCGTGCAGAAATGCCGTAACCTGTCTAAACCTGTCATCATTGCAACCCAGATGCTGGAAAGTATGATCACAACGCCACGTCCTACGCGTGCGGAGGTGAACGACGTAGCAAACTCCGTACTGGATGGAGCTGATGCGGTGATGTTAAGCGGAGAAACCTCTGTAGGCGAGTTTCCCGAGATTGTCATCGAGACCATGGCCAAGATTATTACGCATGTGGAGCACACATCATACCCTTATTACAGCCGTAAAGAAAGCGTACAACAGGCACCTACAATTATCCCTGACGCTATCTGTGGCTCGTCGATCTATCTTGCAGAGCATACCCAGGCTTCGGCCATCGCCGTAATGACCTCGTCGGGCTATACCGCGTTCGAAATCTCAAGCTACCGCCCTGATGCCGATATTTATGTTTTCACAGGCAACAAGAAATTATTGAACTTGTTGAGCTTGGTATGGGGTGTACGCGTATTTATTTATGAGAAATTCGAAAGTACGGATGGAACGATTCAGGATGTCAACAGGCTGCTTAAAGAACACGACCTGGTAGCTACCGGACAAATCGTTATCAACACCTCTTCTACGCCACTGCACGAAAAGGGAAGAACCAACACTATCCGTGTATCTGAAGTCAAATAACCTGGTCTTCAGGCGATAAAAAAAGCAACCTCTTTATAGGAGGTTGCTTTTTTTATAAAGAGCGAATGTAAAGCTTAACTCCTCGAAGATGCCCCATTGAACAACACCTTCAACGACACCAGCACAGAATCTGCAGCAAACAGCTTAAGGTCAGCATGCACCTCCAACCACTGTTTATCGTTTTTGCCGGAAGCTAAACATTCTACCTCCGACCACCAGGAAAGGCCGTCCTCCCCCACCAGTTCATCCTTGGCAAAAGCCCCTATTGCCCATATGAGGGCGGCGGCGACAACAAGTCTAATAGTCTTCACAAAAGTCCGCAGAAGAAACATATCTCTTAATTTTTAACGGTTTACGACCCAAACTTACGTAAAATGCTGCAGATCCATACTTCTGCATTAGCAAAATATTCGTTACGAACGGATTACATCCTGTACCCGGAATCCGCACTAGCTCATGAACTCTAGGGAGACACCCTTGGCGTCCATATCACTTCTATTTCATACGTGTTACGTATAATCCGCCGCGGGCCGGCAGCAACCTTTGAAGCTAGGCTTCAGCGCAAGCACGGCAGCTCCATTCTACACGTGCGGCCTTTTTTACTACTTAATCTGACACACAAAACGAAAACACGTCGCAGGTATGGACAGTCAGGCCGGCAAGTATTCTGTCAACCGTCCAACTCTTTGTATCAAAGCTATTACACATGTCTATTTAACACTAATTTACCCTATTTCTTCTTTTCTTTGGGTGTCAACTTTGGTTAGAGCCGTTTGACAACTAAAACCGGATTGAAAATGCAACTTATCAATACACAACTTAAATTCATAGCACAGGACAAATAAAAAATGCGCCATTGCGAGGAGGTACGACGCGGCAGCTGAACAAGATGAGCTCATGAATGCGTTTGAAGATGGGCACAAATGAATAGCCCGCGTTGTAGCGGCAGCAGGCCGGTTCATTGCCTTGTCATCATGGTGACAGATTTTTTGTCTTGTATTATACAGCTAATAACCAACAGACATCAACGATTATGCAGCATTCATTGCCTTTTAGAGACAAACCGGGTGTAACGGAGCCATTGACACATTGGTCATTTAACACTCATGGATACCTATATAGATGAAAAAGAGTCTACTGTTTTTTTTGTTTTTCATCACGCACTACGTTTATGCACAGACCACGGTTGAGGGAACGGTTGTCGATGCTGCGGACAATAGGGCGCTCGAAAATGCATCTATCGTTTTGCTCGATGCAGATTCAATTATGCGCTATTTCACGCGGGCCGACGAAAAGGGGCACTTCGCATTAAACAAAGTGGAGAAGGGGCAATACCTATTGCTGACCACTTATCCTAAATTCGAGATATATAGTCAGGAAATTACACTTGCCGACAAGAATATACGATTGGATTCCATAAAAATCCATTCGCGGTCAAATCTGTTAGAAGAAGTGGTGATCAACCAGAAGATTCCGATCAAGCTGAAAGGCGATACCATCGAGTATGATGCCGGAAGTTTCGAGACCGAAAAAAATGCCAAGCTGGAAGATCTGCTTCGCCGCTTACCGGGACTAACCGTTTCAGCCAGCGGCGAAATAACCGCGCAGGGGAAAACGGTATCTAAGGTACTGATAGACGGCGAGGAGTTTTTTGGCTACGACCCGAAAATTGCCATCCGCAATGTCCGTGCTGATGCTGTCGACAAGGTCCAGGTATATGAACGGAAGTCTGAGGAGGCTGAACTGACAGGCGTAGACGACGGCGTACGCTTACAGACGGTAAACGTCGTTCTAAAAGAGGAAGCCCGAAAAGGGATCTTTGGAAACGCGAATGCCAGCATGGGTACCCATGATCTTTTTGATGCGAATCTGTTTACAGCAAAATTCAACCGCGCTGAGCGCATCGGTGTCACGGGCAACTGGAACAATATGAGTAACTCGGGCGATGCGGGCCGTGTCAGAATGAACAACCAGATTATCGGCAACCCGAGCTACAAAAGCGCCGGCGTGAACTATGAAAACAACTTTTTGCAACGGAAACTCCACCTGACATCGAGCTACAATTTCAACAACCAAGGACAGCAGAATGAATCGGAAAACTTCAGCAAACGGGTTCTGGGCGACCTTCAAACACAGGAAACGTCCCAACAGTCCCGGTCGGAATCGGATAATAAGAATCATGTGATCCGCTCGCAGATGAGGTTTCGTCCTGACTCGCTGAGTAACCTAAATATACAGCTAAACGGAAGCAAAGGACAACGGGAGTCTTCCAATACCGCATCGAGCAGTACAACCCGGAACGAAAATATTAAAGCCAACGAGTTCGAGCAGAACAACAGCAGCAGGACAACAAACGAAAACCTCGACCTCCGGATGGACTATCGACGCCGGCTCAATAAACGCGGAACGAGCTTAAACCTGCACGTTAACACCCATTTTGGCGATTCTGAGTCCGTCAACCTGATAGACGAGATTACTCACCTGTACGATAGCACAGGAACGTTCGAACGGACAAAAATAATCGATCAAACACGCCTCACGGAGAACAAAAACAACCGGATCGGCGGTTCCGTCAACTTCCGCGAGCCTATCACGCAGCAGCTGTACTTAACCGTCGGCTACCTGTTTAATGTAAATAACAGCTCGGGACTTATCAACGCCTATGACAATGGACAGGACGGACAAAATGTGCTGGACACCCTATACTCAAAGAACCAGGAAGACATTTCCCGCAATAACGGAGCGGATATAAACCTGAACTTCAATTCTGAGAAAGTGAACATCAACCTCTCCAACAGGATAACTTACAGATATCAAGGACTGACGGATTCCTATAGAAATATCGATTTATCGCGCGAATTCTGGCAGAATAACTTCAACGCCAACGTGTCTTACCGGATCAGCAACAGCAAAAATCTGAACTTCGGATACCAAAACAGCACGAATGTTCCGAGTTTTTCCCAACTGCAGCCGTTGCAGCCACCGACGAACGAGCTATACCGGCAGCTGGGTAATCCTGATCTGAAAAGGGAAGTGAATAATAACCTGAATATAAATTTCAGCAAGTTCAGCCTGCTTAAGGCCTCTTCGCTGAATATCAACGCCTCCACGAGCTTTACGAACAACGCCATCGTAAACAAATCTATTGTGGACGAAGCGGGTAGAACGACCGCCACCTTTGTCAACATCGGCGATCATGTCAACTGGAATGGACGTGTCAACGTTAACTACGGCAAGCCTATATGGAACGGCCTGGTGCAGTTTGGCCCGTTTTCGACGGTATACTTTGACAACAATTACGAATATATTAATGGAGAGCTAAACAGAAGCAATACCACCAATGCCAATATCGGTGTAAATGCCAACAAACAGACCTCTAAAAACGTGGACTTTAATATCAACCTCAGCATCGGCTTAAATAACGAGGAGAATTCCATTCAGACACAGTTCAACAACACGGCTTTCCGGTCGTCTACAAATGCGGACCTGAAGTATACGCTGCCGTATAAGTTTAGCCTCACACAAGTGATATTTTATAGCTATACCGGCAAAACTAAAGTATTTCCGGAGCCTATACAACAGTTCTATATGAATCTCGAGCTCGCGCGGAAGCTGCTGAAAAATGAGTCGCTCTTATTAAGCATTAAGGCATTCGATGTTTTCAATAGCTTCAACAACACGAACCGTTCCATGGGGAACAGCAGCTTCTCGCAGACGCAGCAGGATATGTTGACCCAATATTTCATGGTGGGGTTAAAATGGGATTTCAATAAAAATTTAGGTAAGAAAAATGATTAGGTTACTGTATATAATAATAGGTTTAGGCGCATTGTCGCTTTGGAGCGGCCTCCTACATGCACAGCACGCCTACTTCCCCCTGAAAGGTAGAATAACATTTGAGAAAGAAGTATATGTCCGCGCCCGGTTGCGAGAAATGAGCAACCGTTCGGCCAACCAAAACCGAGGCATGATGATGCGCTTTGGCGGCAATATCGATGAAGCTCCGGAAAAGACATCTTCGATGTTCAGCCTCCATTTTGATGAGGATGAAACGCTTATGACCGCCTTAGAAAATGAGGAAACTACGGGATCTTCCCGTATCGGGATGTCCCCTGGCCGAGGCGGCCGTCCAAACAGCAGAAATATGGGCAACACTGTCCGCCGCGGCGTGGGGCGCAACCAGAACAAAACATACTATCAGAACCTGAAAAAGGGGGAAACCGAACTCGAGCTGGAACTCGACGAAAAATATCTTCTTAGAGACTCGCTTCAACAGATCACTTGGCGCTTTACGGACGAGTATAGAGACATCGCCGGCTATGAGTGCCGGCGCGTCAATGGCGCTACGCCTGACTCATTGTATATTGTTGCCTTTTACACCGACCAGATCCCTGTCTCGGGCGGGCCAGCCTTGGTTCATGGGCTGCCGGGGATGATTCTGGGACTGGCAATCCCTGAAATGCATATTAACTATTGGGCAAGAAAAGTTGATTTTGTCACGGACAACGTTCCTTCAACGTGGCGGGATAAAAAAAGCAAAGCGATCTCAACACAGGACTTTTTTAACTCGCTGGGGAACAACCGGATGTTTGGTGGCGGCGGCGGTAATGCCCGACAGATGCGGCGGAACCTGCTGGAAAATCTGATTTACTGATTAAGCAGATGGCTATTGGCTATTGGCGGATGGCTATAAGCCGTGAAGTCGTGGATTTGTAAAGTCGTTGAGGGAAGCTGATGGCAGATGGCAGATGGCGATAAGCTATAAGCCGTGAAGTCGTGGATTTGTAAAGTCGTTGAGGGAAGCTGATGGCTGATGGCAGATGCCAGATGGCTAATGGCTATAAGCCGTAAAGTCGTTGATTTGTGAAGCCGTGAGGTGAAAGGCTAATAGTGCATGGCAGATGGCTATTGGCGGATGGCTATAAGCCGTGAAGTCGTGGATTTGTAAAGTCGTTGAGGGAAGCTGATGGCTGATGGCTGATGGCAGATGGCGATAAGCTAAAAGCCGTAAAGTTGTTGATTTGTGAAGTCATGAGGTGAAAGGCTAATAGCGGATGGCTGATGGCTGATGGCAGATGGCTATAAGCCGTAAAGTTGTTGATTTGTGAAGTCATGAGGTGAAAGGCTAATAGCGGATGGCTGATGGCTGATGGCAGATGGCTATAAGCCGTAAAGCCGTGGATTTGTGAAGTCGTGAGGTGAAAGGCTAATAGTGCATGGCAGATGGCGGATGGCAGATGGCTATAAGCCGTAAAGTCGTGGATTTGTAAAGTCGTAAGACGCTCTAACTATTCTAGCTTCTGACTTCTAATTTCTCACTTCTAACTTCTCAATACTCAAATCTCACTTCTAGATGGAAGCCGCCACTTTCTTCGGCAACGATGCGAAGACCAGCGCGTAGCTATGATCAATAAGCTCCTGCAGACGCTGATCGGACAGCTCTCTATTACAATAGACCGTATTCCAATGTTTCTTATTCATATGATAGCCGGGGGTTACCGTGCCGGGAAAATCGGCTCTAAGTTCCAATGCGGCGTCGGGATCGCATTTTACATTAAACGACAGCTCGTCGATTTGATTCAGCCCTACTAAGAGATAAACTTTCCCACCGACCTTAAAAACCAACGTATCGGGTCCAAACGGCAATTCCTCAGTCGTACCCTTCTTCGATAAGCAATACTCGCGTATATCTTCGATATTCATGGCTAGCTCAATGCAGACAGAAGTTCTTGCTGTAAAACTTCACCTTTGTCTTCGTTATACCATTTCTGCATAGCTTCCTTAATATCGTCAAAAGAAGCACCCTTTTCTTTCATACTGACAAATAGCTCTTGCAGGGGTTTTGGGCGGGGTCCCCAAATAAACTTATCGTGCCCGACGTCATTGCGGATGACAAGCTTTGGTATCGATTTCCCCCCATTAGTCAAGTAATCTTCGATCAGAAAAGGTTCAGCGTCCCTCAGCTGAATTTCAAAATCTATATTGGGGTTGTTTTTAACGATCTGATAAAGTTGCGCGACCGAATGGGCTGCGTCTCCGCACCATGGCTCGGTAATAACGATCCAATGCTGCGATTCGGTAATTGCGGCGACGGCGGTTTTAATGGCATCATTTGGTTCGAAGCGCTTAAGCCAGCGGTTCATCCTTGACCAGTTAAGCTTGGTGTAATTTAAATATTCGGGGTCCCCGTAGGGGTCGAAATCTTCGGGAGATTCCAAAATCTGTTCAAAATAATCTAAATATTCCTGAAAGGTCATATCGTGTTATGTTACGTAAGACGAATTTAGCAAATTATTCCATATACCCAAAGGGGTACAGTGGGGGTAACCAGTGGTATTGGACAGCGACAGCGTCCCAAAAAGGGATGCTTCTGGTAGATCGGGAATGGGCAGTTACGCATCTCCGCTTCGCGTTGCCCATGCTGTAAACTGCCACTGATAAGCGAGATGGCTAGTTAAAGTTCGATGAGCAAGAAAGTCGTGCATCTAACCGCGCTGTTCCCTATTCACTCGTTAGCCACTCGACTTTCTCATATCCGCGACTACTGACAACCGCCCGCTAGTCGCGGGAAAAATGACAGTTTGGCAGAGGATATCTTTGTAAAAAAGACATAAATTACGTTTTTATGACGATTTTAACGTTGGCACAGCTGTTGTTAAGAACAAGTAACAAACAAGTAATGCGTAAATATTAAAACACAAGATATGTCAAAAATTATAGGAATCGACTTAGGTACTACGAACTCATGTGTTGCTGTGATGGAAGGTAACGAGCCCGTAGTGATTGCAAACAATGAAGGGAAACGCACAACGCCTTCCATTGTAGCTTTTGTAGATGGCGGTGAGCGTAAAGTGGGCGACCCGGCTAAGCGTCAAGCGATTACGAACCCGCATAAGACCGTTTATTCGATCAAACGTTTTATGGGCTTATCGTACGACGAGTCTGTGAAAGAAGCACAACAAGTTCCTTATAAAGTCATCAAAGGAGATAATAACACACCCCGTGTCGAAATCGACGACCGCAAATATACACCCCAGGAGATATCAGCAATGATTCTTCAAAAAATGAAGAAGACGGCAGAAGACTTTTTGGGTCAGGAAGTGACGGAGGCCGTGATTACAGTTCCTGCATACTTCAATGACGCGCAGCGCCAGGCAACAAAAGAGGCCGGTGAAATTGCCGGTTTGAATGTTAAACGTATTATCAACGAGCCTACTGCGGCAGCGTTGGCATACGGTCTGGACAAAGCTCACAAGGACATGAAAATTGTGGTGTTCGACTGTGGAGGTGGTACGCACGACGTTTCTGTCTTAGAATTGGGCGACGGAGTATTTGAAGTGAAGTCTACTGATGGCGATACGCACTTGGGCGGTGACGACTTTGATAACGTGATCATTGACTGGTTGGCACAGGAATTTGCTGCAGAAAATGGCGGGTTCGACCTGAAAAAAGATGCTATGGCATTACAGCGTCTGAAAGAGGCCGCAGAAAAAGCAAAGATCGAACTGTCCAGCACGACATCTACGGAAATCAACCTGCCTTATATTACGGCTGATGCAACAGGACCTAAACACTTAGTCCGCTCATTGTCACGTGCAAAGTTCGAATCGCTGGCTGCTGATTTGATACAACGTACGATTGAACCTTGTAAATCGGCCTTGAAAAACGCCGGCTATTCTACTTCGGATATCGATGAGATAATCTTAGTGGGCGGTTCAACCCGTATACCGGCCATCGTTGAAGCCGTAAAGAACTTCTTCGGTAAAGAGCCTTCCAAAGGGGTAAACCCTGATGAGGTCGTCGCGTTAGGTGCGGCTATCCAGGGCGGAGTCTTAACCGGCGAGGTAAAGGATGTCCTTTTACTTGATGTTACACCGCTTTCTTTGGGTATCGAGACCATGGGTGGTGTGATGACGAAACTTATCGAGGCGAATACCACTATCCCGACAAAGAAGTCGGAAGTATTTTCAACCGCTTCTGATAACCAGCCGTCTGTGGAAATCCATATCCTGCAGGGAGAGCGCCCAATGGCATCACAGAACCGTACAATCGGCCGTTTCCACTTAGACGGTATTCCGGCTGCTCCACGGGGCGTACCTCAGATCGAAGTAACATTTGACATCGACGCCAATGGTATCATCAAGGTTTCTGCGAAAGATAAAGCGACAGGTAAAGAACAAAATATCCGTATCGAGGCTTCATCGGGCTTATCAGAAGAGGAAATCCAAAAAATGAAACAGGAAGCAGAAGCTAACGCAGAAGCAGATAAGAAAGTTAAAGAAGAAGCAGACAAAATCAACGCTGCGGATGCTTTAATCTTCTCTACCGAAAAGCAGTTGAAAGAGTACGGCGACAAGATCTCCGCCGATAAGAAAGCTCCTATAGAGGCTGGCTTAGAAAAACTAAAAGCAGCGCACGCTGCCCGTAACTTTGCCGACATCGACGCGGCATCTGCTGAATTGCAAAACGCATGGAATGCAGCATCGGAGGAAATGTATGCTGCGTCGCAGCAAGGAGGAGCTCAACAACCCCAAGGAGACGCAGCTCAAGGGCAGAATAACAAACAAGGAGGAGATGACGTTCAGGATGTGGAATTCGAAGAAGTAAAGTAAAATAACACATCTGTATCCATAACAAAAGCCGGCTTTTGCCGGCTTTTGTGTTTTTTACCTAGGGGCGCTGCTTTGGGTTAAAGCTATAGACGTAAAGTCGTTAAGCTGCTGATTCGTAAAGCTCCCCCCTAACTCCTAATTACGAAAAACGAATCACAATCTAACCCCTAACCCTAACTCCCGACACCCATCACCAGTAACAATGGATAGCAATCGAGGTCGGGTTATATATAATCCGCGACGTCGTAGCGGAACCGGTTAAAACAACTTTTCAGGATAAACGCCGTCGGCTATCAGTTTTGAAATAGACTCCTGCACGATGGGCTTATCCTCTTTATATGTCACGCCAAACCATTTCGACGATGTCGGGATAACGCGGAAATCAGCCATACCGTTCTTTACCATATGATCCGGCACTGAAGGGATAAAGAACTCCGATTTAGGATTATCGCCGTTTTCGTCAACAAAATTTCTGAACATCCCTTCTGCTACTTCGAAAATCCGTGGTGTAAAACCCCAGAAATTCATGGACACGCGGGTAGCTGGATCAAGGTCGTATTGTTGTCCTCCTTCCTCGTAGACAATTTTTTTGCTTTCCTGTCCGTCAGACACATAATAGATATTTGTCCGTTCTGTGACCGATACCAAATGTCCATCCTGATCTACTTCGCAGATTCCACGTGACACATACCCGTAATCCGACATGGTATTGCCAACCTGAAATCCCATCAAGGCCATCGTATCGTCGGTGACATCCGTCGTCAGAAATTGAGCCATCTTTTGGAAAGAATCCGTTCCGTAAAAGTCGTCTGCATTAATAACACAAAAAGGGCCGTCGACCTTATCTTTCGCGCTCATCACCGCATGTGCCGTTCCCCAGGGTTTGGCCCGCTCAATGACCTTATCTATACCGAATCGATTTAGATCATAGCTCTGAAAAGCATAGTCTACTTCTATTTTACCCTGTAATTTCTCATCGAACACGGCTTTGATCTTGTCTAAAAATTCTTCGCGTATAATAAACACCACTTTACCAAAACCTGCGCGGATTGCATCATAAATAGAATAATCTATAATCGTTTCGCCATGGGGGCCAAATGCATCGATCTGCTTTAATGATCCGTAACGGCTGGCCATTCCTGCGGCGAGAATTATCAATGTTGGTTTACTCATTATCTGTTTTAATTAGTAACGGTTACAAAATACAAGTCGCCCAAAGATAGAAATATTATTCTATTTCTTTTTAAAGATAGCCTGCAATATGCCATTCGCTATTTTACCCAACAGCTTTGCCCCCTCTCTCGCTAACGTTCTGGAAGCCTGCGTTTTCGCTGCTTCCAACGGTGTCTGCCGGGTACTTCTACGTCGGGTACTTCCATTCGCTTTTTCGGCTGATTTCTGTGCTTCCTCCCGCGCCTTTTCCGCTTCGAACGTACGCATTTTCTCATCTACGATTTCCGCAGCACTACGTCTGTCCACGCGCTCCTGATATTTATTAAAAAACGTCGACTCTCCCACAATCTGGGTATAAAGCTGTGGCGTACACGGCCCCATAACGGCCCGCGCAGGGACAAGGTGTGTTGCAACAACCTCCGTCGGGATACCTTTGTCGTTTAATACCGTGATCATGGCCTGCCCGGTCCCCAGCGAGGTCAGCGCTTTGTCTATCTCATAAAACGGCGAATGGGGGTATGTTCGGACCGTTTTGCGCAAATTTTCCGCGTCGTTAGGCGTAAAGGCGCGTAAGGCATGCTGGATACGGTTGCCGAGCTGACCCAATACCGACTCCGGAATATCCGTGGCGGCCTGCGTACAAAAGAAAACGCCGACCCCTTTCGACCGGATAAGGCGGACAATCTGCTCTATCTGGGAAAGAAAGGCCTTGCTCGCGCCGTTAAACAGGAGGTGAGCTTCGTCAAAAAAGAATACCAGCTTCGGCTTGTCGAGATCTCCCACCTCTGGCAGATTCTTAAACAACTGCGCCAACAGGCTTAAAAGGAACGTCGAGAATACGAGCGGCTTATCCTGTATATCCGAAATATTCAGCAAGGTAATCACACCCCTGCCGTCTACTTTGTTAAACAGATCCTGAATATCGAATTCCTTTTCGCCAAAAATATGTGCTATCCCCTGCTGCTCTACGGCAACTACCTTCCGTAAGATTGTTCCCGACGTCGCCGTACTTATTTTTCCATAGTCGTCCTTAATTTCCTCGGCACCTGGCCCTTCTGTGAGGTACGAAAGCAGTCTTTTGAGGTCATTGAGGTCGACCAGCGGCATTTGCTTATCCTGTGCATATTTAAATAGGGCCGCCAACACGCCAGTCTGCGTATCGTTCAGGTCCAGAATCCGGGCCAACAAGATCGGGCCAAAATCCTCCACTGTAATCCGCATCGGAGCGCCAAGGGTACCGCTCAGGGAAAAAATCTCCAACGGAAATGAAGCTGCCTGAAAGGGCATCCCAACCAGATTACCTCTTTCGATTAGGGCATCGTTTGTTTTTCCTGCCTCCGCCAGTCCCGACAGATCTCCTTTGACATCAAGCATAAATACGGGGACACCGGCGTCCGATAGCTGTTCAGCGATAAGCTGCAAGGTTCTGGTTTTGCCCGTACCTGTCGCGCCGGCAATCAGCCCGTGCCTGTTCATCATCTTCAACGCTAAATTTACTTTGGCCTCCGTTACGACCTCGCCATCCAATATCCCTGCTCCCAGCTGAATAAAGGCGCCCTTAGGACTATAAGACGTTGTGATTTTCTGGATAAACTCCTGTTTTTTTGAATCCATATCCGGCAAGTTAATATTTTAAAACAAATATGACATAGAAATGTAACAATTTCAATTATATATAGAAAGATATGGGTTTTTAATAAAAAAATAACATTTGTCCATGTCAAACATTCTATTATTAGAAAGAAAAATTGTATTTTTACCTTGTACTAAAATTAAAAAAGGTGCTAAACAAGATAACACAAATAGCGGCAGCCAAATTATGTTTTGCGATCTTCGTCGTAAAGATGTTGATTTCGGCTACGCCTATGTTTGTGGATGTCCTGGACAAAGGAACCGTACTTCAGGTGGTACTTCAGGTCGAAATAGAAAACACCGCAAAAGGAAATAGTCCGGCGGAAGATCTACATGAGGCCGGCTCTAAGTTTTTCAGCACGACCAGCTCGGACTACCTTTCATTCTGCCCTGTAGTGGAAAATCTTGGTAAACAAGCGCACTATCTCAAGAACGAACGGCTTATTCAAGCCTACCATCCATCTGTCCCTACCCCCCCTCCTAACTGTTAATCGTTCTCCTTCGTCGCTGTTCGGAAGACAGCATGCTAGGAATTTCATGGACTTTATTGGAATAAACAAACGGAACATTTAGTTATAATTTTTTATGTTAGGAACTCGTACGTCCGCTTTTCTTAAACTTTCGAAAAGGGACTTAAAATATGATTTCCCAGCTAGTGTTGTAGTCTTTTTAGTTGCACTACCACTATGTTTGGGTATTGCAATGGCCTCAGGTGCGCCATTGCTTGCAGGGATTGTTACCGGTGTGGTTGGCGGTATCGTGGTAGCGTCGATCAGTAAATCTCCGTTGAGTGTGAGCGGTCCCGCCGCCGGATTGACCGTAATTGTGCTGGGCGCCATCGAAAAGCTCGGTGCCTACGAAACCTTCCTACTTGCCGTTGTCATTGCCGGTATTGTTCAGCTGATTCTTGGGATTATTAAAGCAGGCATGATTGGTAACTATTTCCCTTCTGCGGTTATTCTCGGAATGTTGGCTGCTATCGGGATAACGATCATTCTGAAACAGATACCCCTGGCCTTTGGAATGACAGAGGCGCATGCTTTCGAAATAGATAACGGTGGAGGAATTTCGTCTTTTAAAGACACGATCCTGAACGGAATTAACTGGGGAGCGACAATTATCTGTCTGGTATCGCTCGCTTTGCTGATCTACTGGCCCAAAATAAAAGGAGCCAATAAGGTTCCAGCGCCACTCATGGTTGTTATTCTGGGAATTGCTATAGCCTACGCACTACAGGGATCGGGAATGGGGCTTACATCGTCACATTTTGTCGTTATCCCGATTGTCGACTCATTCCAGGAGTTTACACAGCTTTTTGCTTTTCCGGATTTCTCGCAGATCCTCAACAAGGATGTCTGGATTACGGCTATCACTATTGCCATCATCGCCAGTCTTGAAACCCTGTTGAGCATCGAAGCTATTGACAAGCTTGATCCGTTCAAAAGAAATACGCCGACGAACCGCGAATTGATCGCGCAGGGTGTCGGCAATGTAACAAGCGGCTTTTTGGGAGGGCTTCCGATGACGTCCGTCATTGTACGCTCATCGGCAAACGTTCAGGCGGGGGGCAGAACAAGGCAGTCGGCGATGCTTCATGGTTTGTGGCTGCTCGTGGCTCTTTTAGCCATACCAAGTATCATCAACCTGATCCCGCTTGCCAGCTTAGCTGCAATCCTATTGCATACAGGTTATAAACTCGCCAAGCCTTCACTGTTTAAAGCCATGTATCGCAAAGGCCTGGATCAGTTTATCCCCTTCTTTGTCACCATCACTGCCGTCGTATTCACCGACCTGCTGATGGGTGTGGGAATAGGAATCCTAGTGGCCATTTTTTACATTATCCGCGCCAATATGCAGAACGCATTTAAGATGGAAATACGCGAACAAAATGGAGAAAAAACGGTTATTATGACATTGGCGGAGGAGGTTTCCTTTCTGAATAAGGTGCCGATTCAGCAAAAGCTTTATAGCTTGCCTAAAAATGTCGAAGCAATACGCATCGACGGAAAACAAAGCAAGTTTATCGATAAAGATGTTATAGAAGTGCTGAAAGATTTCGAAATGAACGCAGTCAGCAAAGGTATCGACATCCAGCTCGAAGCAATCACATATAAAAAATAACCATTTCAAAAATTATTAAAAATAACCTAATTTGGTCAGGTTTAAGCTGATCGCAACACAAACAAAATAAACATGGGAAATAAAGAATTAGAATTAGGGTTTCAGAAAATTTTAGACGGTAACAAAGGTTGGATGTCCTTCGTAAAGGACGACACAACTGGACGCTTTGAACAACTAGCTAAGGGACAGAATCCCGAGATTCTATGGATCGGCTGTGCAGACAGCCGGGTTCCGGCAAACGAAATCACAGGAACCAAGCCAGGCGAAGTGTTCGTCCATCGGAATATTGCAAACATGTGCGTCCATTCCGACATGAGTATGCTGTCTGTGCTAGACTACGCTGTAAATGTGCTTAAAGTGAAACACATCATCGTGGCAGGCCATTATGGTTGCGGCGGGGTGGCTGCGTCTTTGAGCCGTAAACAATTTGGTATTATCGACAACTGGTTGTGTCACATTAAAGACGTCTACCGTTTACATGCCGAAGAAATCGATGCTATAGAAGACACGGAGAAGAAAACCGACAGATTGGTGGAGTTGAACGTGAAGGAACAGGTCTTCAACCTATGCACCACATCGATCGTCCAAAATGCATGGAAAAACGGACAGGACCTAGCTGTACACGGCATGGTGATCAATATCGGAACAGGCGAGTTGATTAACTTAGACAATACTTTTACCAGCAACGAGGCTTTAGGAAAAGTATTTGCATTCCAATAAGCAACTTGCTTTATAGGGTTCGTTCATAAGGTTAATAAGGTCCATATGGTGACTTTATTAGCCTTATGAACATTATAAACTATTAATTCTCTGTTACACACTACTGTACAAACTGTCCTTGCTGGTTGACCGCTTTAACAAACGGTGTAGCATAGCGGTCCAAAACAACCATAAACTCATAACGCTGGACCAGCCCTTCCGGATCGTAAGCGCCATCAAACTTAAGCTTGGTACTCCAATCTTTTTCCATCTGCCGTTCCACTTCGTCTCCGCGTAGACCTACGAATTTAATCAGGGAAAGGAAATCTTTCCACCGAAGGAACTCTCCTTTATTGTCTAAAAACCACAATTGGCTCCGGGAATACAGCTGGTCAAAAATGGGTTCAATCTCATCGAAGCGCACCTTGGCATCTTTCCCTAAACGATATTGGGATCCATTATTCTCTCCTTGTAAAATTCCGGCCAGTCCTGTTTTCTGAACAGCTAAAAAATTATTATCTTCTATTTTAACGTCCTGATAGGGCAAAATACGTGCTCCGTATGTCAACAATTCCATCTGCACTTTGCGGACATCAATCTTATCGGCTGTTTGCTTAAAGAACGCCAGATAAGCTGCACAGGCGCCAAGTGCCTGCCCTACAGACGACCGGAGGGGCGCATCCTCCAGCCTGTCACCGAATATGCCCTGCACACCACGCAACGTAAAAAGGTTTTCCATTTGACCGGCGAGCAGGTGCTTCAGCTGAACAGCATAGATACTGTCTGCACCACCTGATGCAACCAATGTCCGCTGTTGCACCAGTGACAGGTCTTTGGCAGACAATGGCGCGGTGGCCTGCAGCTCTCCCGTCAAACCGGACAGGGCCCATAAGGGCTGATCGTCCGAGGCGTCTACCAGACACATGACATCCAGCTTCTGCTTATCGTTAAGCGTCACTTGCCAGTTCTTCTTCCCCTTTTTCAAGTTTTCGATACTTCTGCCGCGAATGATCTGTAGGTACTGCTGCTTATTGATTATCCGCTCCATGGCGTTCTGGAACAGCCGCGGACTCATATCATGTTTGACCACATCTGCCAACGAATCACTGCGCGTCTTCGAAAGTGCCATATCCATCAACAAATCCAACCAAATGCCTCCGTCTGTCCCATCAGCGTTCTCCACTTCGACAGCCCGCTCGGAGAACTGGGGAACCAATGCTTCTGAATCGACCACCCATACCGTTGGCACGCTCGATTGTGCGCTCTGGACGGCCGCTGAAAAGGCCAGTATCCCCGACCCGTACACCAGTACCTGCAGATTTTTCTTCTTTTGAGCCACACTCGTATTCGCGGCCACAAGCAGGAGAAATAAAATATAGAGGTTGTGCTTCATAACTGTCAACAATCTTCCCATTCGTCTAAAATACGCATTTAAAACGTGAGTTCGATGATTCTTTATAAGCTTAGCAACTCAATGCCATATCAGCTAAGACGTCCTTCGTGCAGCCCTATTGGGATAAGTCTGGGGAAGGAAACGCCGCTTGTGCAACTATTGGATATTTTTTTGTCAAATTCGCTTGGAACGGCCGTCCTCTTCTGAAAACACGTCAAAATAAAACCCCTAACAGGGAGGCGGTGTCATCCTGATCGTAGTCGAAGGATAGACACCGAAAGGGCTTCGACAGACCCTTCGACAGGCTCAGGGTGACATGGAAGAGGCACCCTGCTATGGAGCTGTCGGTGTCATCCTGAGCGTAGTCGAAGGATAACATTGTCGAAGGTGTACGCCACACTCGCCATCACAAAAGAAACCTGTTGTTCGCCCCATAACGCTTTTTTATTTTTGAGTTTTGGCTTTTTACTTCGTTACTTTGCATCATGAACATCAGCGACGCATTTTATATCGGCTATATTACGAAAACACGGGGCCTCAAAGGCGAACTACAGCTTTTCTTCGAGTTCGAGGACTATGCCGAGTTAGATCTGGATATTCTTTTTTTAGAAATGGATAAGAAGCTGGTGCCTTATTTTGTAAGTGCTGTCAAGCTGCAGAAAAACAGCACAGCCTACTTATATTTCGAAGACATCGATCACATCGATAAAGCGCAGCCGCTCTTAAGAAAAAAGGTATATCTCCCCAACGACAAGATGCCCGAACGGGATCCGGACGACTTTAGATACCACGATCTAATCGGTTTTTTAGTGGTCGATGAACACGAGGGTGAAATAGGTGAAATCACGGATGTACAGGAACTGCCTCAACAGTTTGTGGCAACGGTAGATTTCCAGGGGAAAGAACTTCTTTTCCCCCTAAATGACGAGCTCATCTTGGGCATCGATGCCGAAGACCAGGTTATAGAAGTCGATTTACCGGAAGGTCTGGTCGATTTATATAGGGAATAATAAAGGAAGCGCTGGCATGCTGTGCGGCAAAAATGCTCCTTATGCCTCGCGGCATCGGACAGCGCTTCATCGTTGCCAATCTTGCTCCTATATCGTTATCGCCGTATAATCCAAGCTGCGATACGATAGTTAAAGGTGTGTCTGGCAAATAATTTTTTATCTTTCAGCTGCTGGCGAATGCAAAGCAATTTATGTAGGTTTGTACTATGTTAAATGAAGAAAAACCACTGAATTTTATCGAGGAGATTATTGAAGAGGATCTTCGTAACGGGAAGCATGATGGGCGTGTACTAACCCGTTTTCCTCCCGAACCTAACGGTTATCTCCATATCGGTCATGCCAAATCGATCTGTCTAAATTTTGGCTTAGGACAGAAATATAACGGGCAGACCAACCTTCGTTTCGACGACACAAACCCTGTTACCGAAGACACAGAATATGTCGAAAGCATCAAATATGATATACAGTGGCTAGGTTTTCAGTGGGCACAAGAACTATATACATCGGATTACTTCGAGATCTTATACGGCTACGCAGTTGACTTAATCAAAAAGGGACTGGCGTACGTGGACGACAGTACCGCCGAAGAAATCGCTGCTGCAAAAGGTACCCCTACCGAGCCCGGCACGCCTACACCTTACAGGGACCGGTCTATGGAGGAGAACTTACGTCTGTTCCAGGAAATGCGCGACGGAAAATACAAGGATGGGGAGAAAGTGCTGCGGGCTAAGATCGATCTGGCGAGCCCCAATATGCACCTCCGCGATCCGCTCTTATACCGTATCAAGCATGCCCATCACCATCGCACGGGCGATAAATGGTGTATTTATCCAATGTATGACTTCGCACACGGGCAGTCCGATGCCATCGAGAAAATCACACACTCGATCTGCACGTTAGAATTTATTCCGCACCGGCCGCTTTACGACTGGTGTATT
This sequence comes from Sphingobacterium allocomposti, assembly GCF_008124885.1. GTDB lineage: Bacteria > Bacteroidota > Bacteroidia > Sphingobacteriales > Sphingobacteriaceae > Sphingobacterium > Sphingobacterium allocomposti. Next base: position 43,384 of record NZ_VNHX01000025.1, on the reverse strand, counting down.
GAGAAGCTGGGAATTTATCCGTCGAAACAATACGAGTTCGCCAGGCTTAACCTCTCCTATACTGTCATGAGTAAACGGAAGCTATTGCAACTTGTCAACGAAGGATATGTAGAAAGTTGGGACGATCCACGGATGCCGACAATATCAGGATTACGCAGACGTGGATACACGCCGGCGTCCATCCGCAACTTCTGCGATAGAATAGGTGTACAAAAGCGGGAGAATATGATCGACGTGAGTTTACTGGAATTCTGTATCCGTGAGGATCTCAACCAGACAGCTTGGCGCCGCATGGCCGTGCTCGATCCGATAAAGCTTGTCATCACAAACTATCCCGACGGGCAGATCGAAGAGCTCGTCGGCGAGAACAATCCGGAAGTCGAGGGAGGCGATGGTCACCGCATCATCCCGTTCAGCAAGGAACTATGGATTGAGCGTGATGATTTCATGGAAGCGCCGCCCAAGAAATTTTTCCGCCTGGGCCCGGGGTTATCTGTACGCCTGAAGCATGCTTATATTGTAGAATGTCATGACTTCGTGAAAGACGAAAATGGCAAAGTAACGGAAGTACACTGTACATACGTTCAAAATTCGAAGTCGGGCGAAGATACATCTGGTCTGAAAGTGAAAGGCACCATACACTGGGTGTCCGTCGCTCATGCGAAAGAAGCCGAAGTGAGGCTCTATGACCGTCTATTTAACGAGGAAAATCCGGCCGCTGCCGAAGACTTTAAGGAGTCTATCAATCCTGATAGCCTACAAATTATAGAAACGGCCTATTTAGAGCCCGACCTGTTAAATGCAAAGCCTAACCAAGGTTATCAATTTATCCGCTTGGGCTATTTCACATTAGACAGCAAGTCCACCGAACACAAACCAGTCTTCAACCGGACGGTTACGTTAAAGGACTCCTGGGCTAAAGAAGTAAAAAAATCGTAACGGTAAAAAGATGCTTCGTACCCCTTTCCTCGGGTACGAAGCAATCCTAAGCTATAGCGAATGGCAGATGGCTATAAGCCGTAAAGTTGTCGATTTGTAAAGTCGTAAAGTGAGAGGCTAATAACTGATGGCAGATAGCTGTGGAGATGCAAGATCTTGCGTCTCAAATACTCACTACTCAATACTCACTTCAATATCTAACATCTCACATCTTTATAGCCCCTCAACCCGGGGCGGGGTTTTACTTGGAAGGTTGGAAAAATTAAAAAGTAAAAATTAAAAAGGAAGTTGGAAATTAATTTGTGAAGTCTCTAATCACGATCTAACCCCTGACTCCTAACCACCAATCACTAGAAATGCTGACGCAGTCGAACCGATGCCGGTCCTTTCCTCCCGCACAAGGCTGCCTTTCCATAGAGTTTAGCCGTAAAGTTGTCGATTTGTAAAGTCGTAAAGTGAGAGGCTAATAGTTATTGGCAGATAGCTGTGGAGACGCAAGATCTTGCCTCTCAAATACTCACTACTCAAATCTCACTTCTAATATCTAATTTCTGACTTCTCAATACTCACTACTCAAATCTCACTACTAACATCTAACTCCCTTACCCTACTCGGAAAAGAAACGTGCACGGTACCGATTATATAAGTCGTCGATGGCTGCATACCGTTCGTCTTTCGCCGTCCCCAAGATAGTCCGATACCTTTCCAACGCGGCCATGCTGTATTGTATAGACCGGGCGTCGAGCGCTTCCGGCTTATCCCGTGCCAGCGCATCTGCATATCTGAAGTTACCCTCCAGAAAATGAATGTGTCGCTCCACAATTTCGTTGGCAATATGCGTTCTCTTCCCTTTATAGAGCGTATCAACAACACCACTGTAATGATAGGCTTCCTGCGCTCCATATATACGTTTCGGCAAGAGTGAAGCCGCCTTGACCGCGACGTGCCCGGCACGTTCGGTATCTCCATGTTGGTTTAACAGCTGAACAGTGCGCTCGTAAATATCGGGAATGACAAAATTGTCCATGTAGTTGCGGGAATCGATATCCACGTAATTCTGGCTGGCGTAATTACCCCATTCGAAGTCATGCACTGCCAGTTCATAGAGCCTATCGACGTTGACGGCGCCTGTCCCGTCAACGTCGTCAAACGCCACCGGGAGCAGCTTCTTTACCAACCCTTCATCGATAAGGTAGCGGGAAAGTCCGGCCATTCGCTCTGCTGGCGTATAGTTCGTAAAATAGATAGGACGCTTCCAGTTGTTGCTCTTTATGATACCTAGAAGGGCCAGTTCGGCTCTCGTCATATAATTTTGCGAATATTCCCATTCCATCTCCTCTACGATCGAGGACGCCCACTTTTCGGGCACGACGCCACTGCTTAATACCGACTCCTTATCCACCGCCATTTTGATCCGCTTTGCCGGAAGGTAATTTATCAGACTGCCATCCTGCATCGACAGCTGATTCGTCGGGTTATCGGACAGCATAAACTGCAGCAACATATCCAGGTCGACGGCTTCCGAAATGCCCTGATCAACAAAAGGCAGGTAATCTCTAACACCCTGTGCTACCTTGTCGAATGCGATAGAGGTATCTACGGGAGCGGCGTCATTAACCTTATTAGCCAGCTGCTTCACGTACCAGTGCGATAACAGATAGCTTAGATTGACTATCCGCACATCTGTCCTCACCCCTTCCACTTCCTGCAAATACCATAGTGGGAAGGTATCATTATCGGCATAAGTGAACAAGATGGCATTTGGTTCACAGGATTGAAGGTAGTTATGTGCCACGTGGCGGACCAAGTCGCGCGCTGACCTATCGTGATCGTCAAAATTTTCGTTCAGCAGCAGTAGCGGTACGCCGGAAAGACAGAGAACGCCTGCCATCACCGTCCTTACGGGAGCCGATAGCTTTCTGCGCAGGAGGTCGGCAACGGCAAATACGCCAAAACCGATCCAGATCGAAAAGGCATAGAAGGACCCTGCATAAGCGTAGTCTCTCTCCCTTGGCTGCACAGGCGACTGGTTTAAATACAGCACAATCGCTATTCCCGTAAAGAAGAACAGCAAGGCCACGATAGCCGCATGCTTTCTGTCGCGTCGGAAATGCCAGATCAATCCGGCAATGCCAACCAGTAACGGAATATAGTAGTATACATTTCTACTGGGATTTGTATACTGATGGACCGGAAGATCGCGTTGCCCGCCCAGGCGGGCATCATCCGTGGCTGTTACACCGGACACCCAGTTTCCGCTTGTGTTTCCGGCATACTTTGGTTCATCGTTTTGTCTACCTACAAAATTCCACAAGAAGTAACGACCGTACATGTCGCCTAGTTGGTAAGAAAAGAAAAAACGCAAGTTATCCAGAAAACTGGGTGTTTCCCCGGGGCGAAGCCCTAAATACATTCTATAGAACTCAGCATGTTTCTCGCTATATACACGTGGGAAGAACATTTCTTTATCGAACACGTAAGACGACTGACGCGTCATCTTTTCGTATTGTTTCTCCCCTTTCTTATAAGTTGTCTGATAGGCCACGTCGAGGACCTTGGCGTCGAAGCTAGGCCCCTTCACGAGCGGTTCGCTGCTATATTGCTCCCTGCTTAGATAGCCGAGGAAAGAATACACGTTGTCGGGGGCATTATTGTTCAGCGGAGGATCGGCGTGCGCCCTGATGACAATCATGGCAAACGACGTATAGCCAAAAAGAACAAAGCAAACGCCCAGCAAAGCGGTATTCAACAACGGCTTCTGTCGGTGTATACTATACCTAATACCCCAGATCAGCGCTGCTATCAGGAGGAGCGCAAAACACATTACCCCCGAACCAAACCCCAGTCCCAAGTGATTGACAAAAAAGAGATCAAACTGCGCGGCCAAGCGCACCGAATATTGGATAATCCCCCAGAGGACAAAAGCGAGCGCCGCTATCCCAGACAAGAGTGCAGCTGAAATACCCCGCAACGACGTCTTGCCGGTCCGCCGGAAGTATATAATCAGTGCCAACGCTGGAATGGTCAGCAAATTGAGCAGGTGCACGCCTATGGACAGCCCCATGATGTACATGATTAGGAGGAGCCACCGGTCTGCCTGCGGTTCATCGGCCCGCTTTTCCCATTTTAGGATAAGCCAGAAAACGGCAGCCGTGCACAACGAAGACATGGCATATACCTCCGATTCCACAGCTGAATACCAAAATGTATCGCTGAAGGCATAGGCTCCCGCACCAGTAACGCCCGCGAGCATAATCAGTGCCGCTTCCCAGCCCTTAGCTTCCTTTGTTTGCTGACGGATCACCTTCGAAGCCAAGGCGGTAATTGTCCAGAAAAGAAACAACACCGTTAGTCCGCTGCACACAGCAGACCCGATGTTCATGCAAAAAGCGATACGCGACGCGTCGCCCATGGCCAGGTTGGAAAACACGTTCTGTATCATAAGAAAAAGTGGAGCTCCGGGCTGATGGACAATTTGAAGCTTATACGCTGCAGCAATGAATTCGCCTGTGTCCCACCAGCTGCTGAAGCGGTCTGCTGTCAGCATATAGACTACCGTAACACTAATAGCAAGAAGCCATCCGATAAGGTTGTTGGTCTTTTCGTAATTCATGAGGATCATTCTTGGTAAAATTGAACAGTAAATTACGAACAAAATAAGAAGATAGGTCTTTCGTTAACATTATTTAACGAAAGACCTATCTTGCCTAACAACTATAAAACAAGCAGTTAGCCCGTTAGGGTGGTGCCCTTACGCTAAGCGTTCAACGATCTTTTTCGTGGGTCCGGGATTACTCATGGTGTAGAAATGTAACACGGGGGCTCCAAACTTAATCAATTCCTTACATTGGTTCACCAGCCATTCCTCTCCTACCTGGCGGACATCCGCGTTGGTCTTGCAGGCGTCTACTGCGTCGCTGAGCTCTTCGGGAATATCTAAGTGGAAGATTTTAGGAAGTGTAATAAGCTGCTTCTTTGTTGTTAGCGGCTTTAATCCCGGAATAATGGGAATGTGTATGCCATTGTCGCGGCATTTGTTCACAAATTCCTTATATTTTTCGACGTTAAAGAACATCTGTGTTACGATAAACTCCGCTCCCATTTCGACCTTCTTTTTTAACCACTTAAAGTCGGTGTTAAAATTCGGCGCTTCGAAATGTTTCTCAGGGTATCCCGCCACGCCGATACAGAAATTCGTCTTTTCAGAGCTTTCAATGTCTTCGTGTAAGTATTTCCCCTGGTTCATGTCGACCACCTGCTGTAAAAGATCCGTGGCATACGCATGTCCGCCGGGAGTAGGTACAAAGTCAGGATCGCCCTTGCGCGCATCGCCACGTAACACCAATACGTTATCGATTCCCAAAAAATTGAGGTCGATTAATGCATTTTCTGTCTCCTCCTTCGTAAAACCGCCACAAATCAGGTGGGGAACCGCATCAACCTTATACTTGCTCATGATGGCGGCGCAGATCGCTACCGTACCCGGCCGCTTACGGTACGCTACCCGTTCCAGCAGGCCGCTTTCGTGCTGCTTATAGAGGTAGTCTTCACGGTGATAAGTTACATCGATAAAAGGAGGCTTAAACTCCATCAGCTCATCCATCGTTTTGAAAATACTCTGAATGCCCTGTCCTTTGGCAGGAGGCAATAGCTCAAAGGAGAATAAGGTCTTTCCGTTCGCGTTTTTGATATGGTCTACAATCTTCATGTTTATCGATTTAGGCTTAGAGAAAACGCACGGAGGTGGTTCGTCAGCTTATCTTTCTTCCTACACAGGAAGTAGAATGTAGCACCTTGGCCATCCACCAGGTTGCTAAGGCTTCAGCGGGTCTATTCCCTCTGCCTTTCTCTATAAGCGTCGCTAATATCGTGATTTCAATTAAAAAGTAAAAATTAAAATGAAAGTCGGGGTGACAGCGTCAGGCTGCTATAGGGGTAAGCAATAAACAAAAAAAGCCGGATCCCTTGAATCCGGCTTTTCTGAATCTGTATAGAACGTAATTATCCTTCAGTTTCTTCTGATGCAGGTGCTTCAGCTTCCGCTTCTTCAACAGGAGCCTCTTCCGCAGCAGGTGTGTTTTTAGCAGCAATAGCAGCAGCTTTTTCAGCACTTTTCTTTGCTTCAGCAGCAAGAGCAGCTTTCTTAGCTTCCTCTTTAGTTTGCGCTAAACCAGATTTCTTGCTTTCGATTTTAGCTTCTTTGCCTTCCAACCACTGTGCAAAAAGCTCGTCCGCTTTAGCTTCGTCGAAAGCGCCTTTTTTAACACCACCCTGTAAGTGTTTCTTGTATAAAACACCTTTGTAGGATAAGATAGCGCGGGCGGTATCTGTAGGCTGCGCTCCTTTGTTCATCCAATCCAACGCTTTGTCAAAATCTAAAACGATGGTTGCAGGATTTGTGTTAGGGTTGTAAGATCCCAAACGCTCAATAAATTTACCGTCACGTGGAGCACGTGCATCTGCTACTACAACGTGGTAAAAAGGCTTTCCTTTTTTACCGTGTCTTTGCAATCTGATTTTAGTTGCCATTTTTTATAGTTCTTTTATGTATCCAACATATCCCCCGAGCTTCGTGCAAGAGGGGACGCAAAGATAATAATTAAAAATCAAAAGGAAAAAACTAAAACTTCCTTAACGTCGATTTGATGGAATACTATTTATAAGTAATTACAGTCCGCTGCGTTACACCGTCGCCGCCTTCAGTAATTTCAATGGGTAAACCCATATCATTGAAATGATAGCTATATGTTGCTTTTCCCGTAAACACAAAAGGAAAGCTTATTACGTCTCCGCTTATATCCACAAAATTGATATCGCCTCCTTTGGGAGGTGTGAACCCGTCGCTATTAAACCCATCTACCTTCCGCTCGCTGGTGTTGACACAATTTTGAGGAACAACTTCCGCAAAATTATAAGGATGAAATCCGAGCTTGTTATATATTTCCGCGAAGTGGTGCTTATTCGGCAGGTAAGTGTTTACTGTTGTCATACGGACGGGGTGCCCGCTGCTATTTATCTTTCCTGTGCGAACGCTGGAAGACACATTTCCCCCCTCGTATGTATATTCTACCTTCTCTTCATCGCCTATTATTATGATATTGGAGCCGGAGTGTGTTATGGGACGATAGAAGATAGCGGACGGTTTCCGGTCCGTTCCGTTATACTTATAGCTGGCCAGCACGATATTTCTTATCAAACTCTCGGGCCCGTCTGTCGAAATCCCGCCAGGAATCGCTGGCGTCTTTTTATAAAGGCTGTCTAGATTGATATCTATCAACCTTCCTTGTGCATCCCATCGGTAAGATAACCGCTCAACATATACGGAGTTGCCGTTTGGCTGAAATGAGGTGAGGAAAACGCGGCTATATTCTGCTTTATCATTTACTCCGTAATAGAACACCCTTTCATCTACCTTTTTCAGAAGGCCACGTTCATCGTAGACAAACGCATGTCGTTCAATCAAAGGCGGCACTCCATATCCAACGGTAGAGATCCTTTCAATACTTGAAATTCTATCTGATGAAATATCCGTTATATCATCTGATTTACAGGACGACAAAAGTCCGCAAGCCAACAGTAGATAGTGCGATTTTTTCATATGTACGTAATATTTTTTCCGGTTGCATAGAGGATCAGCTGATATTAATCCCGCCTTGCTTCCCAACCTAATGAAGCCTATTCACAATGATTCGTACATCGGAGGTTAATCCCTGGTATCCTTCGTAATTGTCGCAATATAATGAAATACTTTGAAATCAAAAAAAAGAGTGTGAAACGTAAAGGCGATTGGGGGTTGGGAGTCAGTCTTCAGAAATTCGTCGCCGCGCCGCCTCCTCGCAATGACGGTTTTTTTACGGTTCATTTTAGGAGTTTGGACTTTTTACAAATTTACGTCTTCACGACTTTAGCTAATGGCTGTTGGCTTATAGCCGATGGCCATTAGCCACGAACCACCTATCTAACTTTACCTCACTCATCTAACCTCCTCTAACTACGAAGTAGCCTTCACGCTTCCACGGCCATCTTCGATTTCTCACTCACTAACCACATCAACCTTATTAACCCTATCAACCTTATCTAACTTCACGACTTTACCAATCAACGGCCTATAGCCATTTGCCATTAGCTATCAGCCATCCGCTATTAACTTCCAACTTCTTCTTACTTTTAATTTTTAATTTTTACTTTGTAGTATGAAGACTGTAGCTCCGTTAAAGATATTAAAAGCTTCTGCCGGTTCGGGAAAGACCTTTAGTTTGACCCTGCACTACCTCACACTCCTGCTTTCCAGCGAAAATAGCTATCGGGAGATACTTGCCGTGACCTTCACCAATAAAGCCACGGCTGAAATGAAGGAGCGTATCCTTGGGGTTCTACACGGCTTGGCCCTCGGCAGCCAGGAGAAGAGGATTGCCGACTTCCGACCCCTGTTACGTCAAGAGTCTGCCGGTTGGACGGAAGATATCATTCAGCAAAAGGCCTATCGGGTATACCGGAAGATACTCCATGACTATGGACATTTTACCATCAGTACAATAGACGGCTTTTCCCAAAAAGTGATCCGCAGCTTTACTTATGAGCTGAACCTTGATGCGGCCTATAAAATAGAAATGAATACGTCTAAAGTTAAACAGGACCTAGCCGTCATGTTAAACCAGCTACTGGACGACCGGCCCGACCTCTTGGACTGGATCATACAATATGCGGAACAGAAAATTGCCAACAACGAGAACTGGAATTATCGCCAGCAGCTGTTGTCGCTTGCGAACCTTATTTTTACGGAGAACTTTCAGGAATTTAATGCGTACCTCACGGTGGCCGACGCAGGCGAAGTGTTTACACTGCTAAATAAAGACGTTCAGGAGAAAACCAGGTTCTTTCTGAATACGCTCAGCCAAACCATTCAGGCGTTTCTCGACATATTTCAAACCTTTCAACTCGGCGCGGACGACTTAAAGGGAAAATCCCGAAACGGGTTGATTTCAGCGGCCAAGGTCAGTCCCAATGTCCATAAAGCTTCGCCCGCCGACCTGCAGAAAATATTCGAACGGTTTCTTAAGCTTGCCGACGACCAGAATGCGTTTACGGATTGCAACAAATGCGTCCGCGATGATATCAGATCGGCGCTGCAGCCCATTTTCCGGCAGTTTGCGGAATTGTATAAACTCTACCCCACGTATGTTGCTTACCATGCCGTACAGGGGAATCTTTATTACCTACGCCTATTAAAAGAGATGAGCGACCTGTTAAGTCAATGGCGCAAAGATAATGGAGCGCAGCTTATCTCAGACTCGCAGATCCTACTCAACAAACTTGGGCTCGACGAACACAACGACCCTACATTTGTCTGGGAGAAAATCGGTAACCGCTATAACTATTTCCTGTTCGACGAATTTCAGGACACGTCGCGCATTCAATGGCGGAATTACAGTCCGTTACTCGTTAACGCGTTGGGCAATGCAAAGCAAAAAATCAGCGAACACCTTATTGTGGGCGACGTCAAACAGAGCATATACCGGTGGCGTAACGGCGACTGGCGCATCTTACTCCATCAGGTGGAGGATCAGGTGGCACAATCGTTCCATCTGCCGGAAGGGCAGCGCCAGCTTTTTATAGAAAACGGAACGCTGGATACAAACTTCCGGAGCTTTCCGAATATCATCACCTTAAACAATTACCTTTTTGAGCACGTCCCGCTGAGACTGCAGGATGTACTCAACGAGAAAGTCTTTGAAGCACTTGACGACGAGGGAAAGCAATGGTGGACAGATTCGGGGAACGCGTCCATGCTGGCGAAGGCTTATGCCAACAGCCGTCAGGAAGTACCTCCCCACCGCCTATCCACACAGGGAGCGGCTGGATCGATCGAAATCCGCTATCTGCCCGTAGAGGAGGGACGCCAGCGCCGAAAGCAGGTAGCTGAACAAGCACTGGATCTCATGGCTGAGAAAATCGGCGACTGGATTTCGTCCGGACGATACGTGCCGAAACAAATCGGCGTTCTCGTCCGAAGCAATGCGCAGGCACGCGATGTTATCCAAAAGCTGATGCAATATAAGAACAGCAGCGGCGTCGACTTCGACATCGTATCCGGCGACGCTTTATCGCTAGCAGCTAACGACGCCATTCTATTGCTGATCGAAACCTTAAAAGCGCTGGTCTACACTTCTGACAAACAAGTTATTTACCGCGCCAAAATAGCCTATCTCTATGCGCTCCTCAGCAGACAGGAGAGCTTCGATCCCGATTACTGGTTAGCGTTTAAAAGTAACGATCTACAGGAGCTTGTCCGCCTATTGCCAGCACTCCTGCTCGATCAGTGGACCAAACTCCAGCAGTCTCCCCTCATTCATCTCATTGAACAGCTGATCGAAATATATGGGCTACACCATGGCGAAAACATGCACCTTCCCTATATCTTAGCCTTTAAAGACATGATTTCTGTCTTTTCCGCCAACGGAGAACGGGGTATCACTCAGTTTCTCGAGTATTGGGAAGAAGAAGGACATCGTGCCACACTTCCCGGAAACGGTAAAATTGATGCCATTGAGATAACCACTATACACAAGTCTAAAGGGCTCGCCTACGATGTAGTGGTGCTCCCTTTCTGTTCGTGGGACCTCGACGGGATGACCAACGGCGACTTCTGGATTGATACACAGGACTCGCCCTTTCACGCCCTTGGCAAGATTCCTGTAAAATATACCAGCAGCCTCGGGAATTCTATTTTCTATAAGCAATATTTTGAAGAAATGTTGTTTAACTATATGGACGCGTTAAATACATTTTATGTTGCCACCACCCGCGCTATACAGCATCTCTACATACTGGCTCCTGCCTTTAAGGAGAACATAGACAAAAAAACGGGACAGATACTGGGTCAGGAAGTCAAGAACGACTATATCAGCGACGTCGTCTTTCAGGTATTATCTGCGCAGGACGCTCCGTTCGCCATCCAGCAAAATGAGGTGATCGTAGATCAGACCCTTGCACGCGGGGACGACATTGAAGCAGAACGCCCGTCTATGCCCGTTCAAAACGAGGAGCATAGGCCCATTGCCCTTTCGTCTTACCCCTTGTCCGGCGAATTGCAAAAAGCCTTCGACAAGTCCTCCAGACGGACAATCAATAGCATCATGATGCTGGAAAAGGCCGCCCAGTATGGCATTCTTGCACATGAAATTATGGCGGCGATCACCAAAGAAGAGGAAATTGATGTTATGATCGACCAATATGTGGAGCAGGGAGTCCTGACCACAGAAGATCGGCCGTTTATACAACAGGAGATACGACAGATATGGCACCACCCACAAATTCATCAGTGGCTTACCGGTGGTTATAAGATCTGGAATGAAGCCAGCATTATCCTTGAAAACGGCGACACCATCCGCCCCGACAAAGTTTTTACGAGCGAAGAATCGACCATCGTCCTGGATTTTAAATTTACTAAGGGCGATTATGCCGACCATCAGTGGCAAGTGGACAGTTACAAGCGGGCATTGACGAACCTAGGCTATGCCAACGTTAAGGGCTATCTTTACTATGCCAAGATCAATGAACTAGTTGAAGTAACCTAACATACAGAACATGACAGAAATACGTTCTCGAAGGCTTCGACAGGCTCAGCCTGACAAAGATGAAGTATTGAACCTGCGGCGTCGGCTGCGTTATCACCATAGGCTTGTCGAGGGGGCTCTACAGTGCTGTCGAAGAACGGATCGACACGCTCAGCCTGGCAAAGATGAAGTATTGAATCTACGGCTTCGGCTGCGTTATCACCATAGGCTTGTCGAGGGGGCTCTACAGCGCTGTCGAAGAACGGATCGACACGCTCAGCCAAGACAAGGTCACCCTGAGCACTTCGGCAGGCTCAGTACAGGCTCTGTCGAAGGGTCAAGACCGGCTCGCCATGACAAAAGAAATCTATCGTGCACCTACTAACAAGTAACATTACACAACATGAACAAACCATTTCTACGACTGGTAGCAGAGGATATACAACAACGGTTTGGCAGCGACCTATCCGATATTGCCATCATATTTAATAATAAGCGTCCCATTACTTACTTAAAAAAACATCTCGCTGATGTTTATGGCAGAGCACTTTGGTCTCCTCATTTTTTTACGATACAGGAGTTTTTCAAGCTGTCGACCGACGCTGTGGAAGTATCCCCTCTCACCCAATTTTTTTATCTGTTTGAGTTGCATAATGAGCTGCTCGCCGCGGAGGGTGCCGAACCGGAGTCTTTGGAAGAGTTTTATCCTGTCGCCGAAATTATCTTAAGCGATTTCGGCCAACTGGACTATGAGCTTGTAGACATCGAGCATATCTATATGGAGCTGTACGACACGACGAAGATCGATATTGCATTTCAGCATCTGACCGTGGAACAGCAGCATTTCATCCGCCAGTTCTGGCAGTCGTTCAGTTTAGCGGGCCACACGGGTTTGCAGCAACGCTTCCTCCGTCTTTGGAAGCGCCTCCCCGTTCTATATAAACGTTTTAAGACCAAACTGCAGCAGGCGGGCCAACTCAATTACCCCACGTTGTATCGCGACATCGTTGAAGGCGCGGTGCCTTATCCGGACTTCGAAAAAAGGTATAAAAAGATCCTATTCGTGGGCTTTAACGCACTAAATAAAGCGGAAGCCCACTTATTTAAAAAGTGGCAGGAAGAAGACCGTGCACTCTTTTACTTTGATGTAGATGCGTATTACCTAAATGACCCTCAACAGGAGGCTGGCCTGTTCATCCGACGGAACCTGCAGCAGTATCAACTCGAGAATGCTTTAGGGGAACCGCCCAACATGATCGGACACCGCAATTCGGAAGTACATCTATACGCCTCGACGGGCAAGAACAGTCAGGCGAAGCTACTCCACAACGTGCTTCTTCAGCACCGGGCGGAGGGTAAAAGTGCGGCAATTCTGCTCGCGGACGAAAGCATGTTGGTCCCACTTCTGCAGAGTCTTCCCGACCTCAAACCGAATATCACGACTGGATATCCGTTGATTCAGTCGCCCATCTACGGACTTATCGACCTGTGGATGCGTACCCACGAGGAAATTTCGCATAAAAAGAAGAAAAAGGTGGCGTTCCAACAGCTGGAAGCATTTATTAATCATCCGCTTACACACGTCTCGCCGTCGGAGAAGACGGCACTGCTGGATGAGATTTCCACTAAACAGCTCTTCGAAGTGGATATCGAGGCTATCGCCCTGCACAGCAGTGTCTTCCCGCGGTTCTTTAAGCCGCTGGCTTCTCCTACGGAACTTATACCCACACTTATCAACCTACTGGACAGCTTATTATCATCAATCGCTACAGAAGACAGGGTACGTCAGATCGACAGCAATTTAATTGTCGAAACAAAAAAGGTGCTAAACCAGTTAAAGCTAGGTATAGACCGGATCAGGCCCACTTCAATAGCTTTTCAGATAGGGCTGATCCGAAAGGCAATTCACCCTGTCAACTCGGCCATTGAGGGTGATCCGCTACGAGGCGTCCAGATCATGGGGCTATTAGAGAGCCGTTGTCTTAATTTTGACTATATATATATCCTGGGTGCCAATGAAGGGATACTTCCGCAAACGTCGAGTTCGCCCACGTTTTTACCCAACAGCTTAAGGCGTGCATACGACCTTCCCGTATTGGAAAACCAGGACGCCTTATCCGCCTACCTGTTTTATCGGCATTTTCAGTTCAGCGAGGGGATCCATTTATTTTATAACAGCATTGTAGACGAAAGCAGCACCGGCGAAGAAAGCCGGTTTATTAAACAGCTGCGATTCGAAAGCAGCTTCCGCTTTATTGTCCACACACAACAGCAGCCGGTTCGATTTCCGGATCCTTGTCCCGAACTCATTATACCCAAGTCCGGAAAGATTAAGGAACATTTATGGAATACTTATATTCTCGGTAAAAAGAAGCTATCGGCCACAGCATTTACCACGTACCTGCAGTCGCCGTTACAATTCTTTTTGAAGCATGTTGCAGATATAAAAGAACCACCGTCCATTTCACACGAGTTTGAGATGAACAGACTGGGCACTGTCATCCATAACGTGATGGAAAAGCTGTTAAAACCTTACAAAGGGCTCGAGCATTTCACTTCCACGAAACAGCTGTCCGAAAAGTTGGCAGAGGTGGATGCACTCATCACCGAGGAAATCGGCAATCAATACCACACAGCAATGACATCGCTGGCTGATCTGAATAGCATGCAACGGATTATGCATAAGATAGCAAGCGAATATGTCCGCATGTATCTCACGCATGACATGCAGCACTTCAAAGCTTTCCGTATCATTGAATTAGAAAACGACGAAGATTATACATTGGATTTTCCTATTTCAGTTGACGGGAGCGAACAAACGGTACGTCTTTTCGGTATAATCGATCGCGTCGACGAAGTCGTCACACACCACGACGAAATAAAAACGCGTATTGTAGACTACAAAACCGGGGGCGACAGCGTTTTGTTCAAAAGTCTGGAGAAGGTTCTGGCGCCGAATACGGAGAACAAAGCCCTTATACAGACGCTGTTTTATGCATATGTATTCGAACAGGTAACCGGCAGAAGACAGCTGGAGCCGAACCTTTATGTCGCCCGGAAAATGCGGGAGGAAGGGACACTTTTCAGTAATGGAAAAGATGTTATTATTGCGGGAGAACAGCTTATCTATACGCAAGATGCGTTTGTACGCTTTCTCCGTGATACGCTGCAGGAAATATTTGATCCTGCCGTTCCGTTCAGACACAATCCCGACAGTAAGATTTACCCTTCCGACCCGTACACCCTGTTTTACCGCGATGCTGTGCCACAGGTGGACCAGGAGTAATCAGGTCGACTCCACATGTCGATAAATGTCAGGTAGGTTACGGCACTGTCCGTTATAATCCAGTCCGTACCCTACCACAAATTCTTTATCGATTTCAAAGCCTACGTACATGATATTGTCGAAGTGATGTTGTAAACAGTCGGGCTTCATAAGCAGCGTACAGACGGCGATGCTGCCTACGCCGAGCCGTTCCAGCGCGTTTATCGTATGCCTGAGTGAATTGCCCGAATCAATGATATCTTCGACGATAATAACGTCTCTCCCCCCAAGGTCCATCCCAACGCCGAAAAGCTCCTGTAAATCGCCTTGCGATGTCCCTTTATAAGAAGCCAGCTTGACAAAAGAGATTTCACAGGGAACATGCACCTGCTTCAGTAGATCGGCCATAAACATGAAACACCCGTTTAAGACGCCTACAAAAACAGGATGTTTATCGGCATAACGCAGGCTGATATCAATCCCCATTAAGCGGATACGCTTTTTTATCTGATCATAATCGATAAACAGTTCGAAGTTTAAGTTATCTATCTGAATGCTATTCATATCTATCCGTTTTTTGTAGCTAATGGCTAATGGCTATAAGCCGTAAAGCCGTTGATTTGTAAAGTCGTTGAGGGAAGCTAATGGCTAATAGCAAGGCTATAAGCTGTGAAGTTGTTTTTGATAGCAACGACCGTCTTCTAACTATTCTAACTCTTAACTCCAAATTACTCATATCTCATATCTCAATACTAACTACTCACATCTAGTCTCTCACTTCTTCATAGCCCCTCAACCCGGGGCGGGGTTTTACTTGGAAGGACCCAAGTAAACAAGGTCCTTCGGCCGAGGTTCTTGATGCTACCGTGCCTTATCCTAGCCTAAACCGTTCCAAACTCACTACGTTCAGACAAGGAACGGTTTTTAACGGCTATTATGGCGGCCCGCTGACGCAGTCGAACCAATGCCGGTCCTTTCCCAGCACAGGGCTGCCTTGAAATAGCGTAGCCGCGAAGCCGCAAAAAAAACGCCCATTGCGAGGAGGCACGACTAAGCAATCTCATGGATAATGGCAGATGGCGATAACCAAAAAGCCGTAAAGCCGTTGATTTGTAAAATCGTGAAGTGAAGTTAGATAAGGTTGGTAATTCCAAATCACGAATTACGTCATCTAACCATTCTAACTCCTAACTGCAAATTACTCATATCTCACTTCTCATATCTCACATCTAGCTTCTCATATCTCACTTCTCAATACTAACTACTCACATCTAGTCTCTCACTTCTTCATAGCCCCTCAACCCGGGGCGGGGTTTTACTTGGAAGGACCCAAGTAAACAAGGTCCTTCGGCCGAGGTTCTTGATGCTACCGTGCCTTATCCTAGCCTAAACCGTTCCAAACTCACTACGTTCAGACAAGGAACGGTTTTTAACGGCTATTATGGCGGCCCGCTGACGCAGTCGAACCAATGCCGGTCCTTTCCCAGCACAGGGCTGCCTTGAAATAGCGTAGCCGCGAAGCCGCAAAAAAAACGCCCATTGCGAGGAGGCACGACGAAGCAATCTCATGGCTAATGGCAGATGGCGATAACCAAAAGCCGTAAAGTCGTTGAGGGAAGCTGATGGCTGATGGCAGATAGCATATAGCTGTGGAGACGCAAGATCTTGCGTCTCAATACTCATATCTCACTTCTCAATACCAAACAGCTTCTCCAATAAGCTTTTCCGCGTAGCCTCCTCGATTTCCATCTCCTTCATAATCGCTTCCTGTTCGGGATCTATTTCTCTGAAGGCTGTATCTACGATCCCTTTAGGACGCGGCGGACGAAGATTGGACTGCAGCGTAACGTCGTAAAACCCATAGGCCGAGGGGACGGCCTCGTCCTGTAATTGTCCCCGCTTCGTCATGATGTAACCATAGGTATTGAAATGTCGTTGTACCCACGGTTTCAGGTGTCCGGTATAATCGAACGATCCCAGGGCAGTTTTAGGCCGGGGAATAATACTTGACAGGTACAAGCTTTCGCCGATCGTCAGGTCGGCCGGCTTCTTTCCAAAATAATAAGACGCGGCCTCCGTGATCCCATAAACATTTTTTCCCCATTCGATAATATTCAGGTACACCTCGAACATACGGTCTTTGCTTACCTCCCTCGACGCCTCCATCAGCCACACCAGCAAGATTTCCTCCAGTTTGCGCATCATGGTCTTGTTACGGTTTAGGAAGAGATTTTTCACCAGCTGCATCGATATCGTACTTGCTCCCCGCTTAAATGCGCGCTCCTTAATAT
Source organism: Sphingobacterium allocomposti (assembly GCF_008124885.1). Classification (GTDB taxonomy): domain Bacteria; phylum Bacteroidota; class Bacteroidia; order Sphingobacteriales; family Sphingobacteriaceae; genus Sphingobacterium; species Sphingobacterium allocomposti. The sequence goes on along the minus strand of NZ_VNHX01000025.1, from coordinate 26,333 downwards.
TCGTCGCAATAGACAGCTTGAATGCCTCTTCCTCGAAACCACGGTGTTCATAAAAGTAAGGATCCTCGGTATTCAGCACCGTCTTCTTTAGTATGGGGGCAATCTGATTTAACGGTGTAAAGCTGGGATTAGATGGCCCTACTACAATCGTCCGCATCAAAGTTGTATCTTCATATGCGTGGTACGTAAATGCAGTGTTCATCTGCGGAATGTCGGCCTTTCCCCATTTCTTTATTTTCAACCTGCTGTCGTCCATTCTCGAGCGGAAGGTCAATTCGTCGGGCTTCGCAAAATTAACGGAAAAATCCAGATCATACGCGATATCTCCTTCCACCTCTATTCCTTCGACCGTTTCAAACAGCCCTCGGGGAATGGCGTCGAAAAGTTTCTGCGCCGCGAAGAAGCCGGTATGAACAGATAACTTGACCTGCCTTTCCGGCTTAGGGACAAACTGGACATGTGGTTTAAACACAAATTCCTTCACGCGGATCTGGCTTGTGGGATCTACCTCCATAGCAAGTCTACCGATATTGATCTGCCCTTGTCCCACGGCCTCGGGAAGCAGAATCTCGTCCTCCGACAAGCGCTGATGACGGACGCGCAGGTTCTCAAAAGCCCATTCGCCGGCCAACGTCAAGGAGTCTTTCGTTACCCTCTTCACCTTTTCGAGTTCGAACATCACCTTATCGAAACTCGCGCGCAAGCCGAATTTCCGCTCCAATAGGGGCAACTCGACATTTTCCTGCTCTGACGACACCTCAACGCGCAATTGCTGCCTGTCGGGGTTGACATGTCCCGCCAGGTTCCATTGTGCATCATGATCGTTTAAGAATAAACTAGTCTCAAAGTCTCCACCGTCAATCACGGCTTTCGGTAGACGGATACGCTGGTACACACTGTCATCCCGATAGGAAAGCTCGAAGTCCTCCAGCTCCATATCCCGCGGGATTTTAAAGAAAACCTGCTTCATGACCCCGTCAATCAATGCTGCGTAATTACGTTCGATATTATCGTCCGTTGCTGTTTTCTCTTGCGCTCTTTTTTTAAAGAGGAAATCGTAGTTACTTAAAGAGTCGCGCTTAATCAATGTAACTTCCGAATTTTTCAGGACGAGGTTTCCTATTTTTACATCTCCGAAAAGCAGCGGCCAGAGGCGGACCGACACCGCCATTTTTTCGATCCGGGCGAGCGTATCACGATCTCTCGGAAGCACCTCGATATCCTGAAAGGTAACCGTCGCCAGCCCCGTAAACCCGACGTCGCGGACCTTAAAATCTATGTTGTACCGGTCCAGAAGTACAGCTTCGGCCCTTTTCATGGCTTTGTTAAGGACTTTTCCACGTACGGACAGCCCCACGCCTACGCCAATCAGCACGAGTAAAATAATACCCCCTACCGTAACTAACGCGATCTTTCGTTGCTTCCTGCTCAGGGAAGGTAATTTCTGCAAAATGTTCATACCGCCGGATTTCGATTTAAAAATAGGACATTTTTTTTAAATCAGACAACCCTCCCTCTTCTCTTGTTCTTCACCGCCCCGTCTGTATATCGTACGGCCTTGCAGACTTTCGTTGGGAGGCACCTGCGCAGTGGCCAGCGAACCGCCTTAAGACGGCGCCTCCCGTTTTAGAAAGATTCAATTTTTTAAGGATTCAGCAGTTCATAAACCCTCACGTAATCCACCTGGAAGTATGCCGGGAAGGCATCGTCGTCTATGCCCTGTTGCCCGCCCCAGTTGCCTCCTACTGCCAGATTCAGGAGCCAATGAAACCGCTTATCAAACGGCCAGGCCTTATATCCCTTCCCTTCGTTCTGGAAGTCGAATAATTGCACATCATCTACAAATCCACGGATATAGGTTGGTGTCCAATCCACGCGGAAGGTATGAAATTCCGTCGAGGCATTCTGAATTTTTCTGAATGCTGTTTTCTGGGTTCCTATGGCGTGGTTATAGCTCTCCGTATGCACGCTGATATGCACCACATCCTGATCATACCCTACGTGTTCGAGAATATCAATTTCGCCGGACGCAGGCCATCCGCCGTATGCCCAGTCGGTAGGCAACATCCATACAGCAGGCCATGTCCCCCGTCCGGTTGGAACTTTCGCTTTAACTTCAAACCGGCCGTAGAGAAAATCACCTTTCCCCTTGCTTATCAAGCGTGTGGACGTATACCCGCTGCCTTCGTAAGCTTCTTTGCGGGCCGTGATGGTCAACACACCGTCAGCGACGTGCACATTCGCAGGGCGGGCTTCGGTATAGTGCTGTAGTTCGTTATTTCCCCAACCGCTTCCACCAGTATCGTAACCCCACCTGCTGGGGTCAGGAAGCCCCTCGTAGTCAAATTCGTCGGCCCAGGAGGGCGTTTTCGAGAACTCATATTCTTTAGGAGCGATAGGTTCTGGTATTATAATATTGTTTACATATGGCTTCTCTGAGCAGGACAGCAAAAGCACGACCGGTACTAACCACAAGTTCATATCTGTTTCATTTTAATTTACACGAATAGGCATCTCGGCTAATTTTCAAAAGACCGTAAAGTAAAGGTCCACCAACCATCTCCACCGATGTTGACACCAATTTTCAAAAGGTCGTACCCTTGTCCGTTCACATTTTTCTGCATATCCAGAACATCGTACAATATATAGTCCGTTGCTGGACCTGTATCTGTTTCGCCACCGTTGTGTGCTTTCTTTACACCAATATGTGCGCCTTTGCCTATTAAGCGAAGCTGTCCCAACCTTTTTACACCTGTACCTTCGACGACTCCAAATTGAAACGTTCCGGAATTCCAGAGCATCTGGTCTCCCTTAAGATTATCCGCGGGTTCGCAACCTGCGGTTTTGTTTCCCAGGTAGCCGTCGGCAAAGAAATCACCTTTATTGTCATAAGCAAAGGTGCCTTCAGCATTAAAATAAAAAGTAAATTCGTCATTAAATTCGCAAGATCTCGTCACGACGTCCGCCGTACCGCTGCTCCACCAGTCGCCATTATCTGGTCCCGGCCCCACCTTAAATGCGCCCGCCTCCGGATTCAATCGCCACGTTTTCTGCGTACAGCTTGCCAAAAAACCCAACAATTTATCATCGCTGCATGCCTCGGGGTCGTCTGCCGACACCGACACCGTTTTGGTAACACTTGCCATTCCGCCTTGTCCAGTCACATCTAATTTAACGTCATAGGAGCCTTCAAAAATTAAATTCACCTCAACGACATCCCCTTCCAGTTTCTGCCCGCTGCTTAATACAGTCCACCGCGCGATAGTAGGCTGGTTGCTTCTGTTTGTTAGTCTTATGCGGCCCGGCCCTATCTCCTCCGCGTCAAAATCGGGCTTCGGTAATTCACGCAGTGACAGGCTCTCGCCCTCAATCTGACAGGATTGCACGAAGAGTAACAGGAGCAAAGTTCCCCACATCTTCACTTTCGTTAATACTTTATAATTGATTATCATAATTCCACTTTTTATTTTGTTCCACCGTATTCTTTATTTTGTTCCAAGAGGGTATTATCCAATTCCAATAACGGAATAGGCAACACTTCGTGTTTACCCGCAACGAAGCCTCTGTCTCCAAGTGCTGTCGGGGCATCTCCCCAACGTACAAGATCAAACCAGCGATGTCCTTCTCCGGCCAATTCCAGTCGACGCTCGCGCTTGATGTTTTCGATGGTGGCCGATACAGGATCCAGTCCTACCCGACGCCTCACGGCGTTTAACAGAGCGCCGGCACGCGTGGCGTCTCCCCCACCTCTTACTAATGCTTCGGCTTCCAGCAAGTAGGTGTCTGCCAAACGGATTTCGTAGATATTTTGAGGAAAATTGAGTTCGTATGTTCCCGCGCCGCTCCAACGATTAGATTCCCTACCAGCATATTTTTTTAGGAAATATCCCGTATCCATGTAGCCCGGCGTGTAGGAAGCTTTTCCTTCCGCTACCAGCTGGTTCATATCAATAATTGTATGGGGATATCGCGGGTCATTCCGCATTACATCTGCCAAATTTTGTGTTATCGGTAAAAAACCCCAACCCGCTACATAATCGGGCGCTCCGGCACCCTGTCCGTAGCTACGGGGGCCAATCATGATATTCAGTATATTTCCTTCCGTACACTGAATACATCCCCAATCGCCAACAGACGTATTCGTAAACGAAATTTCCAGGATAGATTCGGCATTGAATTTATTCTCCACCTGGAAGATATCTCCATAATTTTCCAATAACCGGTAACCGTAAGGACTACTTTGACCAGGTGTTCCGTTCACATCGGCGAAGTGTGCTGCAGCTTGCGTAAATTTTTCCTGCTGCAGATATACTTTTCCTAAAATGGCCTTAGCCGTGCCTTGGGAAAACCTCCCTGCTTCATTTAAGCGCGAAACGGTTAACGGCAGATCAGGTATTGCCTCGTTCAGGTCTTTTTCTATCAATGCATATACATCGGCAGGATCAGCCTGCGTTACCTGGTATATCTCGTCTCCTGCTAAGGGCGCTTCGATCAATGGGACATTGCGGAAATAGCGGATGAGATCGAAATAAAAATAAGCTCTCAATGCTTTCGATTCAGCCGTAAATCGCGCTTTTTCCTGTTCGCTCATCGGGATATCTGGTAATTTTTGCAATAATACATTGGCACGCATAATGCCCATGTAATTTCGTTGCCAAAGATCTTCTTGCGGGCCCACCGCTGGCGTCAGCGAATAATTTGACCAAGCCTGCAGATGTGGAAGATCCGAAGAACCGCCGCCCCCTGCATAGTGGTCGTCCGACGCAGCAGAAGTAGCGAGTATTTTTGTCGTATAATTTGCAGCTTGATATCCCACCACATCGTAAATGGCAACCAGGCCATTGTAGGCTTCCTGCCCGTTCTTATAATAATTTTCCTCCAAATCGGTCCCTCTAGGCTTAAGCTCCAAAAAGCTGTCTGAACAGGATTGCAGCCCCAAAATCAGGATGCCGGTTAATAGGACAGATGATTTAATATATCGTTTCATTTGTGATCTTTTTTAAAATGCAACATTAAGTCCAACCATGAATGATCTAGCCTGCGGATAAACGCCGCGGTCTATACTCATGACACCTCCACCAATCTCCGGATCAAAACCGGAATAACGCGTAAACGTAAGAAGGTTTTCGGCCATAACGTATATCCGCGCTTTCTGCAAACTGATCCGCCTCGTCCAGCCGTTTGGCAAGGTATATCCCAGCTGTACGGTCTTGAAGCGGAAATAGCTTCCATCCTCTAAATAGAAATCGGATGGGTTCGTGAAATTGTTATTATCATCGGCATCCGTTAAACGTGGGAAAGTATAGGAAGACCCTTCGCCTGTCCACCTACCCAACGCCTGCTTAGCATAGTTAGCATTGTTTACATCCAATCGACGTAAACCTTGAAAAATTTTGTTTCCGGCAACACCTTGTCCGAAAATGACTGCGTCTAAATTCTTCCAGGCTAGGTTTAAGGTAAAACCGAACGACCAGTTTGGTGTAGGATCTCCGATAAACGTGCGGTCATTTTCGTTAATGACGCCGTCTCCATTCAGATCTGCCCATTTGAAATCTCCGAGGCGGGCATTTGGCTGGATAACCCGGCCGTCAGTATGGGTATAGGCGTTTATCTCGGCCTCATTCTGGAAGATACCCATGGTCTGAAATCCATAAAAGGAATTGAAAGCATGTCCCACGCTGGTCCGCGTAATCTCATAGCTGGATGCCTGAAACCGCTCCCCATTTATAAAGCTGACTCCTGCCCCAATATCCGTTACCTTGTTTTTTAAATAGGAAACATTTCCGTTCAGCGAGAATTGAACCTCCCCTATTTTATCGTTATACCCCAATTCCAGTTCTACCCCGGTGTTTTCCATATCCGCTACATTAGCGGCAGGATTCCCAACAGCGCCCACATAAAATGGAATACGGGGATTCTGTAGAATACCAGTTGTTACCTTCTTGTACCAGTCGAAAGTCACATTAAACTTTCTCAGGAGCGTCGCCTCCAATCCGATGTTGGTCTGGCTTGTTTGTTCCCAGCGCAAATCCGGATTGGAAGGCGCATTCGGACTATACCCTATCGTGGGCATATCGCCTGTACCGATCGTATAATTTCTTCCGCCTCCGATGGTCGAGAGGTAGGCAAAATCACCGATATTATCGATACCGACCACACCATAACCTCCCCGGATCTTAAGCATATTGATGTAGGGATTATCAGCGAGAAAGTCTTCCCTGCTTACAACCCACCCCAAAGAAAAGGAAGGAAACACCCCATATTTATTATTGGATCCGAAGCGGGAAGATCCATCGCGACGCACCAACCCCTCTGCTAGGTATTTCTCTTGATAGTTATAATTGACACGGGCAAATAAAGATGACACCGTATGTCCAACGTTTTCGTATCCCGTCGCTTCCCTTTGATCGGACGGCAAATTGTAGTTGAGGGACGCATCTTCATAATTATTGACTGGTAGACCGAAATAGGTTACATTAAGACCTCTAGCCCGATTGTCATAATACGCTCCCTGTCCTAGCAATATCGTGAAATTATGTTCTTCGATACTACGGGTATAGGAAATTGTGTTTTCCAGATTCCAGTCGAAACCTCTATGGTTTGCACGGGCATAACTATTTTCGTCTCTTTTGACCAAGCTGTTCAGATAATGTACCGGCGTAAAGTTTTCGTCCCCCCAAAACGAAAGTTTCGAGCCCAATGTAGACCGTATTTTCAAGCCTTCCATCAGTTTAATCTCGCCATATACGTTTCCGACTATATTATCAGACCATCCGTGGTTTCCCAACCGGGTTTGCATATACGCCAACGGATTCGTCATTTCCTGCAATACAAGGGTAGATATTCCATATGGATTACCAAAAGCATCCCTTGGCACCGCTTCTGTAAGATATGGTCTATCCGGATCGTTTAAGACATCCGGATCGGTTTCGATAACCGGCGTGATAGGATCGAGGTTGATGGCTGACGAAAGAGGCCCACCATATTCACTGTTGGTATTGCCAATACCCTGACTCCGTTCGTGCGAATAGCCTAAGTTTTGCCCCAAGGTCAACCATTTGGCAATCTTATGTTCGGAGTTGAGTCGAATATTTACGCGCTTGTAATTCGATATTTCCGAAGCTACGATACCCTCTTGTGAAAGATAGCCAAAGGAGCTGTAGAACGTCGACACGTCATTTCCACCACTTACACTTACTTCGTGGTTTTGCCGAAACGCATTCCTGTTAAAGATTTCTTCTTGCCAATCCGTTCCCTCCCCCAAAGATCGTGGATCACTGAAGAGGATAGAGCCACCTGCTGCCACCGCCGATTCATTGCGTAGTGTAGCATATTCCGCAGCATTCAATAAACTTAGCTTCCGTGCCGGAGCGGACGTTCCTATAAAGGTATTATAATTAATTCTAGGCGTACCTGTAGCACCTTTCTTTGTCGTAACCAAGATAACACCGGCTGCTGCCCGTGCCCCGTAAATTGCTTGAGAGGATGCGTCTTTGAGCACTTCAATCGACTCGATATCCGATTGATTAAGGTAGCTTATCCCCCCCGCATCTACGACTACACCGTCAACTACCCACAACGGATTATTATTACCGAAGGTCGTAATACCCCGGACACGGATTGTAGCAGCCGACCCCGGTTGTCCGGAGTTTGCTGCAATCGTCAGACCGGAAGTACGTCCTTGCAGCGACTGTTCAATACGCGTGACAGGCATCGTTTCCAGATCGCTCGCCTTTACGCTACTGATGGCTCCCGTGACGACGCTTTTCTTCTGCGTTCCGTATCCTACCACAACTACTTCCTCTAATTCGTCCTGGTTCTCCTGCATCTGCACATCATAGGTCCCGCCGGCCGTCACGCTCACCTCGGCAGTACGCATACCCAGCTGCGTAAATACCAGGGTTGTCCGTCCCTCGGGCACAGTCAGTTCGTACCGCCCCGACGCATCCGTACTTGTTGCTACGGAACTTCCGCGCACAGATACAGTGACACCCGCCAAGGGCTCACCTGTAACGGTGGACGTAACCCGTCCACGCACCTGTATGGATTGTGCGGCAACAGCCACAACAGAAAAGCACATACAGAGCAACATGAATGCATGTAAAATTCTAATTCTCATAAGCTGAAATCATTTAACATGGTTTATAAAATCTTTGGTCATTGTTAACCCGATAGTCTGGGAAACATCTGTCAAAATTAGGCTTATGACGGATCACACCTACTTTTTGTAAGACTACAATCACCTCTACAGAGAACACGAAGAGGTCCCAATTTAAGCCAAAAAGCCCCTACAAAAACGCTACAGCCTCGTTATAAACAACTGAAAATAAGGATAATAAAAGTTTCGGCAGAAACCTGTTAACCATCAGCCTTCGTATATTGCATCAAGTAGTCGTAAAGATTGACCTCGGAATCGATTTTAAGCTTTTTACGCAGGCGGTATCGGCTTACTTCCACAGCTTTGACCGTGACGTGCATCAATTGAGCGATCTCTTTGGAGAGGAGGTTCATCTTCAGCAGCGCACATAGTTTTAACTCGTTCGCCGTCAGATCGGGGTGGTGCTGTTTAAGCCGTTGGAAGAAATTCTCGTTGGCGTGATGGATATGCGCGTTAAATTTGTTCCAGTCTTCGTTGGCTTTTTCTGCGGATCGGATCAGGCGGATCAGTTGCCTGAAATTCTGCTGCGCTTCTTTATCTTCCAGGCGCTGCATCGTGTGCGTAACGTTATCCTTAATTTTGTTCAGCACTTCTCCACGCTGTATAATATTCATGGTCAGGTTTGCCAGTTCCCTGTCTTTAAAGCCTAGTTCGGCTTCCAGTTTTTCATTACGTAGCTTGATCACCTCTTTTTCCTTCTTTTCTATTTCCAGCTGTCTGAGGCGAAGTTCGCCCTGATGTCTTTCTCTCAGTTTTTTACGCTGCATATTGAGCAGCCACCACATCAGGGCCACAACCAAAAGCGCATACGCAATGTAGCTTAACGGGTGGGCATACCAAGGCGGTGCTATGTGGAACGAAAATGCATATACGTCTGATTCGTTCCCCATGCCATTGCGCGATTTTACTTTAAAGACGTAATCGCCGGCCGGCAGATTCGTGTATTCCTTCTCACTTCGATTACTCCAAGTCGACCAGCGCGTCTCCAGTCCCTCCAGCACGTAGCTAAACTCCACCTGCTCCTGCTGCTCATACATGGGCGAACTAAAGCTAAACTGTAATGAGTTAGCGGCATAACCGAGCCTAGGATAGATGTCATTACCGCTTTTATATCCCCCGAAAATTAATTGCTCTTTCTTGTCGCCGTCAAAGGCCTTTACCGAATGAAGCAGTACCTTAGGCTTAACAGCCCGCTGCTGATAAGCGTTATAATTAAGAAGGATTCCCCCCTTTTGCCCACTGATAAACACGTTTTCCAAATCGTGCACGTAGACCGACTCGAAACCTCCTAATATTTCGCCGTTCAGCTCCGGAAAGTAAAATGCCGTAAACGGCCGGTCGCCGGCCGGCCGCGAAAAATCCAGCACACCTAGTCTTTTGTTGCTTGCAAACCACACGTTTCCCATTTTGTCTTCCGTCATGTACTGAACAGGAATATGAAGAGAGCGATATCGTTCTGACGGCTCAAACGTATCATTCGCGGCATTGTAAACGAAGATACCTTGTGGAGTTGAGACCAAAACCTCATTGCGTATAAAGAAGACATACGTATGCAGCATCGACGGCAGCCCGCCTCCCGTATCGTATCGCTTCTGATCTGTAATCTTTTTAAAGTCGGACGATAAAGATAGCTTAAAAACGCCCCGATATGGATGAGAGACCCAAGCAACATTTTCACGGTCGTCATAGCAAACAAATCTAAGGGTTTCGTACGAGCCGGCTATCTGTCCGTTGTCAACAAAGTGCTCACCATCGAATAGAAGATGTCGTAAACCAAGATAGGAGCCGACGATGATATTTCGGGATGGGAAGACACGCGAAGTGGAGCGGTATGTCCAGATTCCTGTGGCGGTATGGAGCGGATGTAAGCCGCCGTCTCTTACCTCGAAGCTGCCGTCCTCATGCCCCACGAGCAGCCTTCCATTTATGTCGTGAATAGACCATACTTGTCCGTCACTCCGTCGCACTTTCTCAAACCGTGCTTCCGACATGCCGATATTATCCGGTACATCCCTCCTATACGCTGTGACATATAAACCATTGGAGGTACCGACATAAAGTCGGCCATCAAAAACCCGTAGCGTATAGGTACCGCTTTTGGTGTCGTTGTCTGGATAAATATAGGTTATCGCGCTACGGGTAGCTATATAATCTATCCCGTCGTCCAACGCAAGCCACAGGTTGCCGTTCCTATCTTTAAAGATGTCGCGGACATTGTTTGTCTGCAGGCCTTCACCATAGCGGTACCGCTGTATGACCCTTCCTTCTTTATTCATAATCAGCATTCCGCCGGGATACATCCCCACTGCAAACAACCCCTGCCCCAAGGCATGAACGCTCGAGATACGGTTTGTGGCCCACTGTCCGTCTACCGACGTAGCCTTAGGATGAAGACCATCGTTATCCAATAAGAAAAGGCCATCTTTTATCGTTGCTATCAATAGGGTATCCTTGCTGTAGGTAGTCATTCCCATAATCACGGCGCCGTGTGGGAGCGATGCACGTGAGCCCAACGACTTCCAGACACCGCCTTCGTACCGCATCATGCCCTTCTCCATATCCTGAGCGTACAGCATACCGCTAGCGGAAGCCATATACTGCCAGCTGCTGTGAGGCTTATCTACAACAATCTGATCTTGATAGTAATGGAAGATGTGCTTGTTTCCCTGAAAAAAAATGTGGTTACCAAGTCGCTCGATATGCCATATATCGGCAAACTGCCGCTCGCGCTGCGGTATTTTGCCAATGAGTGAATGATACGTTAATGAACCTTTTTCATCCGCCTCGAAATAGCCCATTTCGTCCTGCCCGCCCACATAAATCCGCCCGTTTTGATCCGCACATACCGATCGCACGATCGTGGCATTCGGTAACGGATAGACACGCCAATAACGTCCGTCGAAGGATAATAATCCTTCATTATTGCCGAAGTACATAATCCCATTCTCGTCCTGCGTCACGTCCCAATTCTGTACTCCGCTGCCATACACTTTGCTTGCATAGTTTATGATCTTCGGTACGCCTATTGTCCGCTGGGCGACGCCAGTTTGACCGAGCGGTAGCCAAAACAATAAAAGGATATAGATGTATTTGCTCATTTTTATTTAGGTAATATCTTCACCGGTCATTTAATGGTATAATTTGCCGCCACTTCTATGCACGGAAATTGAAGCTGACCGACTAAGATAACAAAATACGTTTAACGGGACAATTTGGCTTAACAACAAACGGATGACAGGATTATCTTTTTCAATGCGTAAATTTGCGCAGAATAAACTTTTGCCATGATTACAAAAGAACAAGTACTGCACGCATTAAGTCATGTAGAAGAGCCCGACTTAAAGAAAGATCTGGTGACGCTAAACATGATTCAGCATATAGAGATTCTCCCCAACAAAGTAAAGTTTGATGTCGTCTTAACCACGCCGGCCTGCCCGTTGAAAGGACATATTGAGCACGCCTGCCGTAATGCCATCGCGCTGTTCATCGGAAAAGACGTAGAAGTAGACATCAACATGACATCCAGGGTGGTTAGCACCGAGTCTGCTCAGCTGGAAGATATTAAAAACATTATATTGGTGTCGTCGGGGAAAGGCGGCGTCGGTAAATCTACCGTAGCGGCCAACTTAGCCTTGGCGCTCGCCGAAACGGGAGCGAAAACCGGCCTGCTCGATGCCGATATTTACGGGCCCTCGTTGCCTATTATGTTCGGACTGGAAGGAGCACGCCCCGAGTCGATACAAACGCCTCAGGGAAAGACAAAGATCTTACCGTTAGAGAAATTCGGCTTAAAGCTGCTTTCTATCGGCTTTTTCACCGATCCGAATCAGCCTATTCCGTGGCGCGGACCGATGGCGACCTCCGCAATTAAGCAGCTGTTTGGCGACACGCACTGGGGCGACCTGGATTATCTAGTCGTCGATATGCCTCCCGGCACCGGTGATATCCATATTACGGTGGCACAGTCTTATCCGATTTCGGGAGCGGTGATTGTTACGACGCCCCAACATGTGGCCTTGGCCGACGCTATCAAAGGTATTGGTATGTATCAGATGGAAGGCATCAATATTCCTATTTTAGGCGTAGTGGAGAATATGTCGTACTTTACGCCCGCAGAACTTCCAAGCAATAGGTACTACATATTTGGCAAAGACGGGGGAAAACGCCTTTCGGAAAGTAACAATGTCCCATTCTTAGGAGAGATTCCACTAGTCAAAGCGGTGGCAGACGCCGGCGACAACGGTTTTCCGATCCTACTCGACGCGGACGAGCCGATATCTCAAGCTTACAAGGAGATAGCCGGACGCGTAGCACAGGAGCTGAGTATTTTGGCCAGTAAGGTTTAGTTAAAATGTGTGAGAATTGCGCGATTTGATAGGCGTATGAAGTGAGATGGGTTAGAGAAGAGGTCAACGCACATAATAATTCAACAAAAAACACCTTATCAACTTAAATGATAGAAGCACCCCGAGCACCCAAAATATTGCTTCGATGGACAGCCCCGTTTATATAGCAAAGTTCGACGTTATAACAATTGGCTGAAAATCAACATATTAATATCTCCCCGAAAGAAAAAAAACCAAAAAATCGTGCGGACGTAACCTCAACGACTCTGGAGTACTTTACGTCGACGTTCGACGTAAAGTACTCCACAACGGACGTAATGTCGTGGAATGCGGAAGACATTACATGGATACAGACGAACTTACGTGTACAACCGACGACATTTCCTCCGTGCCGGAGGAAATGTCGTTCTTATCGGAAGTAATGTCTTGAACGGTTCACGTAATGATGTCGAACGTCGGCCTAAATCTATCGGCCGTAGAGGTTATACTGTTGACGCCGGACGTAATCACTTGGACATTCGACGGAATTACCTCCACGGTTGACTTAATTACTTCCACATCTGACGTAAGTACTTCCGCGTTTGAGGTCATTGCTTCCGTACTGGACGTAATAACGTCAGCACTGGAGGACATAACAACAACGACTGACAGAAGGTGTTCAGTAGCGGAAGTAAACACATCAGCTCTGGCTGTCATTACATTCATGACGGAGAGAGGAGTTCCGCAGCGCAGGAGAAGTCCTCGAAGACGGAAGGCATAGCATCCGCCACGGATGCAAATACATCGAGAACAGACGTAAGTGCGTCGGCACCTCAGGTAAAGTAGTGCACCATCGAGGAAGAGTCGTGGACGTCACCTGTAAAGTAGTCCAACGCGGACGAAATTACTTCCGCGCTGGCCGCAATTGCGTCCGCCGTTCATTTTTTCAACATTTATCACCTTGGAAAACCACTAATAAAATTGAAAAAAATGATACGCTTTTGCCACAAACGCGTGACTGTCTATGCAAGCGACATACACCCAGACCTTTTCCTGTTAACCGACAATACGGTTTTACCTGAGATCAGCAGGGTAATTTCTAAAATATCCGTAACTTTATAGAAGAACAACCAAAGTTAAGCAGTGTGCTTTAAAAATATTAACCGCAAACAATGAAAAATGCAATACAATCCGCCTGTTTATTTTTTATATATGTTTTTGCCTCCTGTAGTTTTTCACGTAACGAAGTGAGCTTACGCGTTGATATACCAATAGAAGGTGATAAAACTGTCTCTGTATTCAACCTTTCCAATGGCACACAGGTTTATGAAGATACATTACGTGGTGAAATTGTACTGGATTCCCTTTCGTATGGCATTCATTTACTTACCGTGATGTGGGACCGGGACGTAATTAGTCCTAACGAGTTTAAGCGCCTTCGCCCGCATACATTGGACAACCCGTCGTATTATTCCTTGCAAAAGCGCGTCTTTATTGACCCGAGAGAAGGTGGAACTATACGGCTATACACACCCGATAATATCACGAAGGAAGAAATCGAAGAACAATTACTATCCAACGAAAGCAATATCACACCATCCGTTGAAGTGGGAGGAAAGCAAGCGAAATCGTACGAGGTTTATGAATCGATGCTACAACGGTATAGACAGCAGTTCCAGCATCAGCGCGATAGCTTGCAAAACTTACTTTACCACTATAATGACAGAGGCGATTTGCAGCAAGCTGCTACTGTTAACCAACAACTAAAGACGCTATGGGGAAACAAGATCTTACCACAATTCGAAGCGGAAGAACAACAGTTTTTAATTGCCCACGCTGATCAGGTTGTTGTACCGTTTATATTGCTTAGTCGGGTAACGAGCCAAGAGCTTTATCAGTCTTTTAAACCGGTCATCGACGCGATGCCAGAGAAGTATCGGGAGTTCGGTTTTGTTAAGGGTCTGGCAAAATTGAGAAGTGAAAGGTAAAGTATAAAAAGCGATATTCGTCAGTTTGGCTAGTAGAAGAATCTGTAGGAATATCTGGGAATTAACTAATAAATATCATAACTTCATAGGATCACAATCCTTAAATATCATAATATTACGGGAATTACAGTTGAATCAGGATAGACCGTGCTATTCGAAAACAAATCCAAAGCCATCTTTTCAAAGGAAGAGCATTGCATATCTCCTGGTAACTTGGAAGAGTCCTGCTTTGAACTGTTCTGTAACGTAAAATGTAAAAGGCATATTTATCCGTGCACTACCGAAATATGCCTTACGGCGGTTATCCCACCATCGTAAAAAAATCGTAGAATAAGATACCGTATACAATTCATCATCCTTTGAAGTTGAATGCGGCGGCAGCCAGCATAATGTTGATGTTATCTCTGAAGATCCCTTTGAAAAGCTGCGTCCTGCACAATGATCTGATTTCAGATGGTCGATAACGGGTTCTATGGACTCTTTTTCGGTGTGCCTTTTGAGTTTCTGCTGTTCATACCTGCTCTGTTTAGCGTTGAATGGCTTGGGTATCTGGTTCTTTGTGGTTCCTATCAACCATCTTCCCCGGTATCCTCTATCCGCCGTCACCGTTTTGTCACTGTTCCCGTGACCGTCATATTCGTTCCTAAAACATCGCAGGCAAAGTAGCCCAAGAGGTCAGTATATTGGCAATAAATAATCAATATGGTGGAAAATCCAGCTTAATTGATTTCAATTGAAGGGTTTATCTCCAATAATTTACTAATGAATTCTTCCCGTTGCTTTGGATTGACAAAAATCTCTTCATGACCGTAATGAATATTCAGTCCTTTTTGATAAGGATACCAGAAATAGAAAAACCCGCTGGTCCAAATGGAGTTTCCTTTTTCAATTTTACGGATACTTTCTATATCAATTTTTTTTTGCCCTTCAAGCGTTTTGACTAAAAGTCTATCGTTAGAAATTTCATAATTTGCGTAGTAAAAACGCAAAATACCATATTAAGGCAAGAACGAATAACGCAATTACCGAGGAAAGATAAACACCATTCCGTATACTACTGAATCGAATCACACCAAATAATATACCTACAACAAAAAGCCATATATAGCTCTCTTTGCCTACATTAACTTTGAAAATAGATTGGGACATAGTTCATATTTAAATTGACAAAAATATTGAAAATCAACTTCCCATAATTTGGGTAGCCGATTTCTCCTTTTATTATAGAAGATGAAAGGTTATTTCCACTTCTGCTCGTTCAACTCCTTTGATTCGTCCGGAGACACTTCCAGCGTCAAATAACACTATTTAAGAAAACCATATAGGATGTTTTGAGAGTTCTTCACCGAATAAAGTTCCGCGACATTCCCGCCGATTTCGATCTAAAGGAGTAAAGGATAGCAGCTCCGCCGTCCAGATTGGTTGTACTGTTTCCCTCCGTGTGGCCTCTGCTCCCCTCGTCGACTATAAAACTAAAAACCGCCTCATAAGTCATCACTTATGAGGCGGTTTCCTTCTTTAGTCATGATTATTGTCGCCACCCATCATTTGGCTCAAGGTTGCTATTTCGATCAAGCTCGGCCTGAGGTATCGGCGCAACACGGCGGAAATCCGAATACGGAATCTCGGTTGCCTGGCTTGGAACCCGGCCTGTGATATCCCGCTTCAGTCTATTCAGCGTATGGTACCTGTCGCCTTCAAATGCAAGTTCTTTTCTACGTTCTAAAATTATTCTTTCAAAAAGCGCTGCACCCGATTCGGTAACTTCTGCGGCCGGATCTCTCTCTGCTAACAAGTCGGAAAGAAACCCCTTTGCAACGTTTTCTTGATTAAGTCGATACGCGGCCTCAGACGCAATCAGGTAAACATCAGAGATCCTTAAGATCTTTTTAGCTCCATAATTTACTAAGTCTGGGTACTTATTAATTATAAAAGCCGGGTTCTCCGCCCTAGTTCTTGTTCCGACAATGATGAGTTCCTTTCTCACGTCAGTAGCTGTATATAAATCATATAAAGCCTTCTGTGATAGGCCATCACCATACCCTTGTTGCCCGAAAAAGTAAGGAAGTTCATCAAATCCTGCGTTGTCAATTTGATCCGACACAATTTCTAAAAGGGTCTCTGTCCCTAAAGACTGTGAACCGGTCGCTTCCCAATAACTAACAAGATTCGATGCAGGCACGATGTCGACACCGCTATTGTCGATCACGTCCTTTGCATAATCGAAAGCCAATTGGTAAGATGCCTGCGTGCCTTTATGTAAATTTACTTTAGCGGCTAACGCCCTAGCGGCATATTTCGAAAAACGTCCCGTACTGGGCGCCAAGGTCATCAACGAATAGGCCTGATCTAAATCTGCTAAAATTTGTGTATAAACTTCCTCTACTGTCGCTCGCGCCGGCTTAGCGTCGATATCAAAAGCAAGCACTAAAGGAACACCTGGGCCAGCAGGGTTGTCCGTATACGGACGAGCAAAAAATCTCACGAGTTCAAAGTATAACAAGGCGCGTATTGCATATGCCTCACCCTTGTATTGGTTAATGTTCGCCTCGCTACCTGTTGGCGTTGAATGAATAATATTATTTGCCCTATTAATTACCCGATAAGCGTTCTGCCACAGCCCGGTAAACCATTGATTATTCTCCACAAAATTGTTATTGAATATCTCGGTATACCGTCCCGCATTCCGTGTTGAAATCAGCACGTTATCGGCCCATAGATCGCCTATCAGCGGAATTGTTCTTCCGTAAAGATCAAAAACGCGGAGCCCCGCATATGAACCTGTTAACGCAGATAGGGCGTCTGCCTCTGTTAATAATGCTTCCTCAGCTGGTACAGAAGTGTACGGCGGCTGATCCAAGAAATCCTTACTGCACGAGCTTAATAGTCCGCCCAATATAATCCCTACTAATAATATACTTTTAAATCTAAGTTTCATCTTAATAGTCTTTTTACTTTTAAAAACCGACATTAACTCCGAAAGTGAACGTCTTTGGAATAAATATATCAAAGTTGGTAACACCTTGCGTTCCTCCTGCTACGTCAGAAGAGCCCGCCTCTGGGTCAAATGGCAAAGTGTCATCTTTTACCCAAGTCCATAAGTTGGAGCCTCTCACATAGACTCGTACATTAGTCAACTTAGCCCTCTCCATCCATGTAGAAGGAAGACTATAACTCAAGGTGATATCACGAAGACGGATAAAGTCGCCTTTTTTCAACAGACGATCAGACGCACCGAAGGAGTTCCTATTTCCCCCATAGACCGGGCGCGGAACATCGGTGACATCACCCGGATTTTGCCAGCGGTCCAACTCAAGAGCGCTCTGATTATATGATCCATAGTATGCACCTCCACTATTTTGATAGGAGTAAAACCCTTGATAAATATAATTTCCAAAATTATAGTAGAACATAGCGTCGAGCCCTACCCCTTTGTAGTTCAATGTCGTACCAAAGCTACCGAAGGCTTTAGGCAAAGCCGATTTTCCCAAAAGTACACGTTTCGCATTGCTATATACGTTCGTCGTTTCTGTTCTTGACTCGTCGGTGTACCAAAGGGGATCTCCATTTTCAGGATCAGCTCCTGCCCATTGAGGTAAGTAGTATGAGAAATAATCTTCTCCTACCTTCCGAATGAAAGGATTTGACACCTGTTCGTCGCCCACCAGTCTCGTCGTTTTATTTCTATTTACAGAAATATTAAAATATAAATCCCATTGAAAGTCATCCGTTTTCACCGGTGTACCATTCACAGCCAACTCCCAACCGCGGTTTCGCAAACCGGCAAAATTTGCAACATAGCTGTTGAAACCAGTTGAATAAGGAACGGGAACAGCATACAACAACCCTTCTGACTGCCTGTTATAATAATCGAATGTGGCTTGCAAGCGACCGTCGAACAGCCCTATGTCAAAACCAACATCAAAAGAGTTTGTCTTTTCCCACGTTAGGTTACTAAGACCATATTGGGTAGGACCACTTCCGATAGCTCCATCATACACAAAATTATAGGTTGTTCTTGTGTAGCCATACAATGTCCGCCATGCATTATTCCCTATTCCGGCGTTACCAGTTACACCATATGATGATCTTAATTTCAATTCACTTATCGCGCCAATTCCTTCCATAAAATCTTCCTGATCCACATTCCAGCTTCCGCCTAATGACCAGAAATTTCCAAATTGATTGTCGCTACCAAATCGAGAAGATCCATCATTACGATAGCTTCCCGATAGCACATACTTATTTTTATAAGAGACATCTCCTAAGGCAAGAAATGAAGCAAATGAATAATCATCCTGCGTTCCAGTGGCCGTAATAGGCGTCGCCCCAACGGACGGAACCGTATAATCGGTATTTAATGGCACGTTATATACCCCCACCGATGAAGTATAGGCTTGGGATTTTTGCGCCTCATAACCAGCTTTTACGTTCGCGACCCAGTTATTGTCCGCGTCAATGTCCCAATTATATTCTAACAAGTTTGTCCACACCCAGTTGAAATAGCGTGTATAATCCCGGTAACTTCTTCCCCCGACATTACGTCCGTCTCCGTACGTTGGATTATTATAATAATCCTCCTCAATGTTATTGTAGTCAATACCATATTTCGAAGAAAGCTTTAAATTGGACAAAATTTTGTACTCCGCATATACGGAACCAATAGCTTTTTGCGTGTTATTGCTACGGCGATCTTTGTCTAAAATTTCCAAAGGATTGTATAACCCTGCGCCCGGCGCTAAGTCTCCTGTTATATAATTGCTACCGTCTTCATTTCTGGCCGGAAGACTAGGCATTAGAAAGAAGCTGGTAAGAACAGGGTTACCAAATGCTCCTCCATTTAATAGACCTCTTAAATTTGACGTCGAAAGAATCGCATTTGTTCCTATTGTAAATTTGTCGTTTAGATTATGTTTTAAGCTTATCTTAGCTGAGTATCTTGAGAAATCTGACTTCGGCACCGTCCCCGCCTGTTTGAAATAACCACCGCCTAAATTAAACGTAGTTTTCTCATTACCGCCGTCCACCGAAAGATTATATTGTTGTTGGTTTCCGGTACGAGTTACTTCGTCATACCAGTTGGTGTTAATAGCCGGATCTAAACCAAAATTCTCAATTACGAAATCCCGAATATTGTCTGAACTTAAATTGTATGCATTAACGTAAGTCGGATTATTTAACAATGCTTCCCCTGTAAGCAGTATATTCTCCTCCGTAGTTAACGGCCGAGTCCTGTCATTAAAAACTCCAGGTTTAACTGTACCGAAATCTGCATCGAGCCTAATCTTCGTCCTTCCAGCCTTTCCAGACTTCGTGGTGATCAAAATAACTCCATTTGAACCACGAGAACCATAAATTGCTGTAGAAGCTGCATCCTTTAGCACTGTAATATTCTCAATGTCGTTAGGGTTGATACCAGCTAATACGTTCGCCGTTGGTGTCGCTCTAGAAAGATCTCCTGAATTCACAGGTATACCATCGATTACGTAAAGAGGCGCTGATGATCCCGAAATGGATCCCACTCCCCTAATGCGCACCTGTTGCATAGACCCCGGTTGTCCAGATCCTCCCGTGGATTGTAACCCGGGAACCTTACCTTGTAAAGCTCTATCGATAGAAGGGAAGGGAGTTTGTTCCACGTCTTTTGCCTGTACGACAGCCGTAGACCCTGTCTGCCGTAATTTTGTCGTCGTTCCATAACCTGTTACTACGACCTCGTCGAGAGACGTTTCGTCAACTGACAGTTGTACATTGATAATGGCTTCTTGGCCAACATTAATGCGCCGAGTGTGAAAGCCAACGTAACTGAATGACAGCGTTGCGTTAGGTGCGACAGATATGACGTAATTTCCGTTCCCATCGGTTTGCGTTGCCGAACTCGCACCAACGATCACCACGGATGCCCCACTGATGGGCGTCCCATCACTGGCTGAAGTCACCCTTCCGCTCACTTGTCGGGTCTGTGCAAACGACTGTCCGATAAGACAGGTTAGCACGACAATAAAACTGAGTAATTTTTGTTTCATGTGTTTTATTAGTTTAGTTAATAATTTCCCAAATTCGGGGTTAATAGTAGCAATACATCGCAAACTTGCAACGAGAAATTCAAATTAAATTCAGCCATCTTGGAGAACCCAAGTGGTATGCTACAAAGAATACAATGGTACCCTTTGCTATAAGCGCATGGAAATATTTATTAAAGTTAAATCCGTTCGTTTCATGTGTTGTTTAGTTAGTAGTTTCTTTAGTTAAATAACAACTTAACAGGATAGTTAGTAGCAAACTGTTAATAACTGTTAAATTTTAACTTTTGCTAAGATAATGTGTAGAACAACAACTTCAAAGAAAAAAAATGCTTTTTACTGCATTTTGTTCAAAATTCTAAAATGATCCTTTGCTTTTCTCCGTAAAACCGTTTTATTCATCGCAATCGCTAAATTATTTTACCACGTCAAATGGCTGTAGTCTAAAATTATGGTAAATCGGTTTGAAAGTGTATAAGTTTTGCGCACCAATCGCTTACGGGCAAAAAAAAAGCCTCTAGGTTTATACCTAGAGGCCTTGTGTTCACTACGACGTTTTTGTTAATCAACATCCCACCAAATCCGCGCCGTCTGTGGATTGATGTCTCCTTCAGCTTCAACATTCGTGGCGTTGAAACTGAATTCGTTTGCCGGATATTGCATTCTTAAAGGTATTCTGCGGGAACCAATGCTCGTATTTCTAGACAAAGGCACATCCGTCGGATAACCTAATCTTCTATAGTCGACCCAAGGTTCGAAATTGTTGATTCCCGGTAACGCCAAATACTTCTGGTTGATAATTAGCTCCAACTTATTCGCCGCGGCAGACCACGAAGCGATAGGTCTCCTTAGGTACGTTGCAGCCTCCGTTTCACCATTTTCAACGCCTAAAAACATAAAAGACTCCCGAACTGCGCGCTCGTATGCAGTTTGCGGATTTCCGGAGATCCAGCCTCGCTGTACTGCCTCTGCCTGCAAAAACAAACTTTCAACAGAAGTAAATAACCACGCAGGGTCCGATGGAGAGGACACTAAACCTGTTCCGATAACGATCGACTCGCTAGTTGATCCTTTACCAACTTCATTACCCTGGCCCAGGTAGTTCCCATCCCAAAGGACGCCGTCAATGGGACTGGTTGCTGGAAGAAATACATACTGGTAACGAATGTCGCTATTATCGCGGTATTTATCTAAAAGATGGTTATTGGCGCGGTTAAATCCGTCAATCAGGTTTCCGTTATGATCTCTTACATAAGTAACGTACATCGGATTTACCTTATACTGATCGTTACTATATCCTGGATTAACCCAAGCAGTCTCCCCTGCACCGAGGAAGCCCGCGCCGTCGGCTACGATTTTTGAAATATGCGCCGAGGGATCTGTCACTTTTTGCGATTGGTGGATCAATAACCTAAGGGTTTGTGTATTTACCAATTTACGCCACATTTGGACATCACCGTGAAAAACAATATCTGCGGTCGACGCACTTTCGGGAACCTCCAAGCTACTATTGGCAAAAATCATCCTAGCAGAGTCTAACTGTAATAGAAGGTCTTGGTAAATAGCCTCTCCTTTGTCATACTTTGGCGCAACAATACCGTCGGAAACCAACTTAAAGGCCTCCGTATAAGGAACATTGTTATACATATCTACCAGGTACATAAAACCAATCGATTTGATCACTTTGGCTACACCAACATAGAAATCGAGATTTTGCGCCCTAGCTTTTCTTTGCATCTCCTCGTTATCCGAAAGAATGTCGTACCATCCAGCGTTCGGAGTTACCCCGGACCAATGCCCAGTTTCGTAGGAAGATGTAATATCGTAGTTCTCCAATGGGAGTGTGGGACCAAAACTACTTCCTCTGGCCCAATATCCCATCCAGTGGGCGGCAAAATCGTACGTCGAGGTAGTCCTCTTCACCGTATTAGCCACCACCGAACTCATCAAAAAGTCAGGTGTAATGTGCTCATCCGTAGGCCTGTTCGGATTAGTGTTTATATCAAAAAAACTATCGCTACAGCTTCCCGTTACTAAAAGAGAGGCTGCTAAAACTAAATTAAATATCTTTCTCATTTTTAATCCTCTTTAATGATTAAAATTTTGCATTTACTGTAAAACCGTAATTTCTGACCGGCGGATTAGAAGTCGCTGTGACCATTCCCATGGAGTTGCTTCCATCGTCGAAGAAACTGTTAAAGTCAGGGTCCATGTACTTGTTTTCCTTAGGCAACCATAACGCAAGGTTACGCCCTACCAATGAAATCGATAAAGATTTCAATACACTCTGTTTAGATTGCAACCAACCTTGAGGCACATTATATGATAAAGATAACTCTCTCAACCGCCAGCTGCTCGCATCAACAAGGAAGTTGCGGGAAGCTGTTCGATATTCGCCTGTATAATGATTATACATCTCTTCATTTTCACCTATGCGTGCAGTCGTATTTTCTATATACTGCCCTGGATTATTAGGATCGGGGATTACAGAGTTCGGTAAAATAAACGGCTCCCGATTATTATATGCTGTTGCCTCAGAAACTCCCGTCCAGGCCATCGAGCTACCTAGCTCGAAAAACGACACCTGATGTCCGGTTTTGTGCTCAAATAAAGCTGACAACGTAAATGATTTATAGTCCACTGATGGATTCAGCGATAGTATCCATTTTGGCATCGTACGTCCATACGTCTGTAACGTGCTGGAAGACGAAGGACGTCCCGTGTTCGGGTTTACAATGATCCGCCCTTGGTCGTCACGTAGATAATCTGTCGCCTTCCAAACAAACGCAGGCTGGCCTTTTATTGCGTAATTTCCGGTTGTGGTGTAGCTTGTCCCAATCACGATTTCGTTCAGCTGCTGCTCGTCGAATATCGACGTGATTTCACTATCGTTGTACAAGGCGTTAGCTCTGAAACGAACCCCACCATCGGCAAATCGAATAATCGGAGACACGTTCAGGTCAAGTTCGACACCTTTATTAATAAAGGAAGCTGCATTACGATACGATGAACGGAAGCCCGTAGCATCAGACACCCTGACTGCTAAGATCTGGTCGGTATTCCTCTGGTAAAAATAGGTAGCTTCTAAGCGGATACGGTCGTTCAAGAATCCGGTTTCCACACCTACTTCTGTACTGTTGATAAATTCAGGCTTAAGATCCGGAGAATATGCCGTGTTCCCCAATGTCATACCTGGAACCGATCCGTACGGAAACCCTCCATCGGCTGGCTGGGAATAGGTAGTAAATAGCGTGTATGGCGTTATGTCCGCATTACCCGTTTTGTTCCATGCAGCTCTCAGCTTCAGATAAGACAACGCGTTTCCTTTAAGTCCTTCGACCGCATCTGTCAGCACCAAAGCCCCTGACACCCCCGGATAAAAATACGTATTGTTTTCAGCAGACAGTAAAGACGTTTTGTCCGTTCTTCCGGTAAACTCGACGTTCGCCCATCCTTTATAATTTAAGGACACGTTACCATAGACAGAAAACAGTCTGGATTTAAATCCGTCAGATTCTCCATTAAGATTTCCGAGCCTATTGGAGATATTGAATATGTTTGGCACTAATAAAGTAGGTGCCTCAACAGAAGTGCCCCGATATTCTACCTGTCTGACATATGTTCCGAGAATAGCTCCCAATTTAAAATCATCGTCCAATTGCTTATCGACCTGCGCAAAAAGATCTGATGACAGGCGTGTTTCATTATAATTGTACTCCTCTATGGAAGCAGGAACAGATGTTTTATCTCTGTCGGCACCATATTGAGATACGGTATGACCATGGCTAAGGTTCCGCTCCGACCGGTTTCTGGAAACTAAGCCCGCTCTGTACTGAAACGTCAACCAGTCAGTCGCCTTATAACTTAAGTCCAAATTAGTGATCAGGTTCTGCCGCTTACCTTCCGATCGCCAGTTCCCCGCCTGAAAATAAGGGTTAAGCCCGTAGTGCGTAAACCAGTTGTCGTACTGAGCCCAGACGTTATTCTTGTAGTCCTTATAAGACGTCAACGGTATATGCGCCGGAGTATTGATCAGCTGGTTAAATAAACCATCGTTCCCGCCAACTCCCTGAGCGGAAAAATACGCATCAGAGCCACTCGCGTCATACACATCAAAATTTTGCTGCGAGTAGTTTGTATTCAACCCTACTCTGAAATTGTTATATTCTCTGGCAGAATTCAATCGTATGGAAGTACGTCTATTTCTATCGTTGGGCACGATTCCCTTAATAACAGCATCCTGAGCACTCAAGAAGAAATCCTTCATGGCAAATGAAACATCCGTCTGATGGGTTGCTCCGGTTTCGTAGAACTTCTTTCGCTCGTCTGTACCAGAGTACGTTACCATCTGTACATCTCCGTTCGGGAGAGGATCTCCTATTTGAACCTGCGATCCATCATATGCAGGCCCCCAGGACCAGTTTTCAATCGGATCGATTATACCATCATATCCCTGTCCAAACTGTTTTTGCAGCGCAGGGAAAAATGAAACATTTTGCCACTGTGTAGAATGTCCAACAGTGATTACAGGGACATCGCTGCCTTTTTTGGTTGTAACAACGATAACCCCATTGCGTGCATCAGGACCGTAAATAGCAGCAGAAGCAGAACCTTTCAATACGGACACATTTTCAATGTCATTTGGGTTAAGGTTGGGTAAAAAATTCAGATCCATAGGAACACCATCTACCACCAACAGCGGATTATTATTACCGGTCAACGATCGGATACCGCGAAGGTTCATCTTCACGTTCTCAAATACGCCGCTATTTACACCGGTTACGTTCAAGCCGGAAACTTTACCGGTTAATCCGCCTGCAACATTCACCGCGTTTACCTGTGTCAGTTCCTGACTGGACACGCGCTGCGTAGAATATCCCAAGTCTCTACGGTTCCGTTGTATACCTAAAGCGGTGACAACAACTTCATCAAGAGCAGTTTCATCGGCCGCCAGCTGCACATTTAATACAGTTCTGCTGCCCACTTCTATCCGCTGTGTTAGGTAGCCTATAGACGAAAACGCCAAGGTAGCACCCTCTCCTACCTGAATAGTGTAATTACCATCCTGATCAGTCTGCGTAGCGCTGGAGGTTCCGACCACAGCAACCGAAACGGCGCTGAGCGGAGTACCATCCGCCGCCGAAGTCACCTTTCCACTCACCAGACGATCTTGTGCAAACGTATGTCCAATAAGACAAGTCAGCACAAAAATTAAACTGAGTAATTTTTGTTTCATGTGTTTTATTTGTTTAGTTAAGTATCAATGCCGGAACCAAAATCCGGCGACAATAAGTAGATGTTGATTATTATAAATTTTCTGTAGATGTTTTCCCTGCGTTATTCCTAAGTAGATATTTCTCTCGTCAGCAGCCTTATAGCCGCTTATAAGAACAAATTGTTAAAATTTGTTAAACAATACAAATATATGATATTTTTAAAAATCCAATACTTCTTATCACTTTTTTACACAAAATGTTACACAAACTATTGTTCCGACAAATAATATTGTTTTTCAATAAAAAATTGGTAATTCCAAATCAAAATTGATATTTCACGGCTTCTTAACATTAAATATAAAGTAACATCCAATGCGCTAAGAGACCAGTGCCGTTGTGTGATCGTTCGGGCTGGAAGTATAAAATGCAGAAGGCGTCTAAAAAGGGCGCCTTCTTTGTTTTATTATGGGCTTGTGGTCTGTAATGGTTTTAGGAGATTAGCCTAGGCCGCCAGCGGTTGATATGGGCAATTTATCCATGACTGGTCATAAAATAAGCGGATTATTGTATTTAGGTTCGTCGTTTGGTCCGGAGAAAGTTGTTTCAGGAGTTTTTTCGACCAT
>NZ_VNHX01000024.1 GCF_008124885.1 Sphingobacterium allocomposti | reverse complement strand
AACCCTTTAAACAAAAATGACCGAGTAAGGGAACACCTATACTCAGTCATTTCTTTAAATCTCATTAAAAAATTGAGGCTTTTTCAGTGCCCTCCAAACAATAATCGTTTTTTTTAGTATTATTGTAAAACAAGCTGCAGACGCCGATGAACATCATCTATTTCATTGATTTGTTAGGAACCATGGTTTTTGCTATCTCCGGAGCTATGGCAGCAAATCGAAAACACATCGACATTTTTGGAGCCACGTTTACGGGATTTGTTACCGCCATCGGCGGAGGATCACTCCGCGACGTATTTCTCAATCTGAGGCCGGTATGGGTCGACGACGGAAACTATCTCCTCGCTATCCTTACCGGCGTAACAATCTCCATGCTTGCCAACAAACAACTAGACAGACTTGCCAGGACGTTGTTTTTCTTTGACGCTATAGGAATAGGCTTCTTTTGCATTGTGGGTTTACAGAAATCGCTTACGCACGGCAGCTCGGAGATTGCGGCTATTGTGCTGGGCATGTTCTCTGCTGTGATGGGAGGTGTCATCCGCGATACCCTCATGAACGAAACGCCGCTGATTTTCCGCAAGGAGATCTATGCGACGGCCTGTCTGTCGGGCGCTATTTTATACGTGGTCCTTGGTGTAATAGGTGTGGATCCTACTATTAACGCATTTGCATCTGCTTCACTTATCTTCCTCATCCGTCTGGTCGCAGTAAAATACAAACTTTCGCTTCCGGTTGTCGGGGGATAGTCCGTCTATAGCGAGCCGTATGATAAAGAAAAGTATACGATGCCCCAAAAGCTCCATCTGCTTTGGGAGCACTGTACTACTTACCTTTTCTTTTTAAGGTTCGGAAACTTCATTTTATATCCTACACGTATCATCCCCTTGGATATTGCGTCTAATCTGCTTTTAAGCATAGCCTTTTTTAGTGGCCCAAGCTTATCCACAAACAGTTTTCCTTCAATATGGTCATATTCATGCTGAACGATACGGGCCGCGAGTCCGGTCAACATCACTTCCTGTTCTTCAAAGTTTTCGTCTAAATAATTAATCAGAACGTTCGACGGACGTACGACCTCCTCATTGATATCCGGTATACTAAGACAACCTTCGTTAAAACCCCATTTCTCGCCACTTTCTTCAAGAATGATCGGGTTGATCAAGACCTTCTTGAAGTCTTTCAGCGAAGGATCTCCTTCTCCGTCTTCATCGTCTTCCGCAAAGGGCGACGCATCAATCACAAACAAACGTATAGGCAAACCGACCTGTGGAGCCGCCAAACCCACGCCCCGCGCCGCATACATCGTTTCAAACATGTCGTCTATCAACTGTTTGAGGTTCGGGTAGTCTTCGTCAATCTCCTCTGCCTTCTTTCTCAAGATGGGATCGCCGTATGCTACAATAGGTAACTTCATACTTTCAAATTTCTCCGCAAAGGTACCAATAATAATTTATATGGATTTAGATTCTGCTAACTTTGTAGCGATGGGCGACGATATCCGGATATATATAAAAGATTTTATCAAGGAGCTGGAGGAGGCTCTACAAATCCGCTTGGTATGTGGCCGGCAAGCGCATGTAGTAACGCTGTACACCGAAGTTCCTCAGTTTTCCCTTTTTATCTATCTACCTGTATCGGGGGGACGGATCCCCAGCGCTCCACATCGGACATTTCATGTGGATTACGACCAGTTGCGGCACGAGCGTAAAAAAATCTGTCTAAGGCTGGCGGCGCTACTTGGCAAGGGAGGGGTGGTGTATGCCCGACAAACCGTGGCAGTAAGAATAGAAAAAAAAGTTGCCCATGCTTTTTTGGCTGAACATCACTTACAGGCGCCCATAACGGGAAAGTACCGCTACGGATTATTCCATCAGGGCGAGCTGGTGTCCATTGCTGTATTCAGCGGAGGTCGCCATATGCGGGATAAAGCGGAAACCTACCGCTCTTTCGAGTTGTTGCGTTTTTGCCATAAATCGGGACTGCGCGTGGTCGGTGGTCTATCCAAGCTGATCTCAGCTTTTGTATCAGAATTCCAACCGGACGACATAATGACTTATGTAGACCGGGACTGGTCGCAAGAGTCTAACCTTCAGACCCTCGGGTTTGAAAACAGGGGCGAGACAGCACCCCAACGATATTGGATCACCGACGAGGGGAGGACAGCGATAAAAAGCGAACAACATCTGCACGAACTCATGAACATGGCGCCGGGCGGCTATCTACGCAGCAATTGTGGAAGCCTCAAACTTGTGCTGCCCCTATAAAAAGCCTGTTCGCTATGCCAGCTTCGTTCCGCCTTCGGAAAACTCCGGAGATTGATCGTCCCGTGTCGGCCTGCCGTACAATTAAAATTGGATATAAAGGCAAAATTATCTAAGTTTAACCTTAGAAAAAAGAAACCTTAAACTTACACAGTCTTATGAAACGTAAATTACGTATGGGTATGGTTGGCGGCGGCAAGGATGCCTTTATTGGCGCCGTGCACCGTATAGCAGCCTTTATGGATGGTAAAATAGAGTTAGTTTGCGGAGCGTTCAGCGTCAACCCCGAGATCTCGAAACAATCGGGTGAAGAGCTGTTTGTGTCACCCGATAGGATATACGCAACCTACGAGGAAATGATCCAGAAAGAGGCCCAGCTCCCTGAAGGGGAGCGTATGGACTTTTTAACGATCGTTACCCCGAACTTCCTGCACTTTGGTCCGGCAAAACTCGCTCTGGAAAACGGCTTCGACGTCGTTGTGGAAAAACCGATGACCGTTACCCTGGACGAAGCCAAAGAGTTGGAAAGAATCGTAGAAAGTACCGGCCGCACGCTCTGTTTAACCCACACCTATTCGGGCTATCCTATGGTCAAGCAGGCCAAAGCCATGGTACACGATGGGCACTTTGGAAAAATCCGAAAAATTGTTGTTGAATACCCGCAGGGCTGGCTTAGCCGCCTAACAGAACGGGAAGGAAATGCCGGAGCGGCCTGGCGGGCAGATCCTAAAAAGTCCGGGCTTTCTTTGGTTATGGGCGATATTGGAACACATGCGGCGCATCTTGCGGAATACGTAACAGGTCTACGTATAACCGATTTATGCGCAGATCTAACAACATTTGTTGAAGGACGTCAGCTCGACGACGACGGCTCTGTCTTATTGCGTTTTGAGGAAGGTGCCAAGGGCGTCCTCATGGCCTCGCAGATCTCGGCGGGAGAAGAGAACGCTGTACGGATCCGCGTATATGGGGAAAAAGGCGGACTAGAATGGGCCAACGAAGATCCAAATAACCTCATCATCAAAATGCTGGATCAGCCAAGACAGATCTACCGTACAGGGAACGCCTACGCCGCCCCGTATACCCTTAGCTCTTTCGCTACACACAATACACGTATCCCTGCAGGACATCCGGAAGGGCTACTCGAGTCGTTTGCCAATATCTATAGAAACTTCGCCGCTACTGTAAGCGCTAAACGCGAAGGAAGAACGCCGACTCCAGAAGAGCTCGACTTCCCATCCGTAAAAGATGGCGTGCGCGGTATGGCCTTCGTACAAAACGTCGTGGCCAGCAATGAAAGCAACGAAAAATGGACTAAATTTGTGGTGTGATAAGCCCTTCGTCTATACTTCATTTCAATCAGGTGAAAGATAATCTTTCGCCTGATTTGCTTTATACCATTTTGGGACCAACGGCTTCCGGGAAGACCCAGCTCGGCGTCGCTTTGGCAAAGGTCATGAACGGGGAGGTCATCAGCGTAGACTCGCGCCAAGTATATCGGGGAATGGATATTGGCACCGGCAAAGACCTCCGTGAGTACGGTGATGTCCATTATCACCTTATCAATATTAGAAACCCGGACGAGCGGTACGACGTATCGCAATTTCAAACCGACTTCCATACGGCGTACGAGGACATATTATCGCGGAGCAAATGCCCCATCGCTGTAGGGGGGACCGGCCTGTATCTACGTTCCCTGTTTGTATCCCAGCCTTACATCCAGGTTCCGGTAAATGCGCCACTGCGTGAGCAACTTCTCCCTCTGACCAAAGAAGAGCTAAGAAGCAGGCTGCAACGTTACAGCATCCCACCAGATTTCCAGGTAGACGTAAGCTCGCATAAAAGACTTGTCCGTGCCGTTGAGATTCTCGAAGCAGTACGAAACGGTCTGTTTCAAATGCCCTCGCCGCCAGCTCCGAGCTATCCGGCCATAATCTTCGGTATAGATCCGCAGGTCGAAATACGTCGCGGCCGTATTAGCCAACGTTTAAAAGAAAGGATGGATGAGGGCCTTGAAGAAGAAGTAAAGCGTCTGTTGGACATGGGGATGACCCACGAGGATCTTCAATATTTCGGGCTCGAATATAAGTATACTTCGCTGTATCTACTTGGTCAGCTGGACAGGGCTTCTTTCTACAGCAAGCTGGAAACAGAAATCCACCGCTACGCTAAGAGGCAGATGACGTTTTTCCGAAAAATGGAAAAAGAAGGTCTCCTTATACAGTGGCTGCAGGCGGGCAGCACAGAAGATCAGCTTCAGGAAATATTGCACCTGCTTGCAAACAAAAAGAGGTAACACCGTGTGTCACCCCTTTTCGTAATGTCTTGTTATAACTTAATTTCTTCATCCTTATTGTTAAAGAATCGGAATTGTGTTAAGTAATAAGATGATACGGTCTTAATTTTAATCCACTTGCCGTATTTAAAGAACCACTTGAGCCTTTTGGAAAACAGACCAGACGTAATGTAGGCGCCTATATAAGGGTGTACACATAAAGTTATTCCCTGTTCATTCTGTTCCTGAAGAATAAAACTCAAATTATTCTCTATATCATCAAGCAATACAATGCTTGAGCGGATTTCGCCAGTACCTTCACAAGCTGGACACTTTTCGTTTGTCACGACGCTCATTTCGGGTCTGACTCGTTGCCTTGTTATCTGCACCAAGCCAAATTTACTTGGTGGGAGGATGGTATGTTTTGCGCGGTCATTTGCCATACACTCCTTTAAAAAACTATGCAACTCTTTTCTGTTGGCCGGTTTATGCATGTCAATGAAATCAATGACTACAATTCCGCCCATATCGCGCAGCCGCAACTGTCTAGCGATTTCCTTTGCGGCCTCCTTATTAACCAAGAGCGCATTTTCCTCCTGATTTTCCTTGCTGGCAATCCGGTTGCCACTATTGACATCCACAACGTGGAGTGCCTCGGTGTGCTCAATGACTAAATAGGCACCACCTTGTAAGTTCACCGTCTTGCCGAATGACGCCTTAATCTGCCTTTCGACGCCAAAGTGGTCAAAGATAGGCTCTTTATGTTTATAGAGCTTCACTATCTTTTCCAGATCGGGCGAAATTTCCTGTACATAGGATTTTACTTCGTCGTAAAGGGCCTGATCATTTACATGAATATGCGTGAATTCATCCGTTAAGATATCGCGCAAAATGGTAGAAGCTCTATCCATTTCGCCGAGGACCTTATGTGATGGTTCTGCATTCTTAAGGCGTTTGGTAAACAGCTCCCATTTCGAGATTAAATCGAGCAGATCTTTCTGCATCTCTTCAACCCCTTTTCCTTCGGACACCGTCCGGATGATAACACCGAAGTTTGCAGGTTTGATACTTTCTACAATCTTCTTTAGCCGTGTCCGTTCGGCGTTTCCTTTAATCCTCTTGGAAATGGAAACCGTGCTCGAAAAAGGCACCAATACAACAAATCTACCTGCTATCGAGAGGTCCGAACTCAATCGGGGCCCCTTTGTCGAAATAGGTTCCTTGGCAATCTGTACGGGCAAAAGCACGTTTCGGCTCAAAATGTCCGATATTTTTCCGGCTTTATCAATATCTTTTTCAAGCTTCAAACTATTGAGTAGCTTCTCTTGATAGCTACCGTTCTTTACTATACGCGTAAGCTTGAGCAAAGACTGAACCTGTGGTCCTAAATCCAAATAATGTAAGAACGCATCTTTTTCGTAGCCTACATCTACGAAAGCGGCATTTAGGCCGGGCATGATCTTTTTAATCCGCCCTAGATAAATATCGCCAACAGCGAAATTGTTATCGGCCTGTTCCTTGTTCAGCTCAACAAGCTGTTTGTCCTGTAGTAAAGCAATAGTTACTCCCTTGTCGGGAGTCGAATCAATAATTAGTTCCTTTACCAACAGCTACTTACTTTAACACGCCTGCACAACTTAATGCATGGAGTGTGTGATGAAACATAAAAACCCGTTAATGAAAAAATACAATCTATAGTCTTACCGAAGCGAAACCATAGATTGTACGATGTCTTATGCGGCTTCAGCCTAAAAGACCAACAAGCTTATTTCTTCTTGTGTCTGTTTTTTCTTAAACGTTTTTTACGCTTGTGAGTAGCCATTTTGTGTCTTTTTCTTTTTTTTCCGCTTGGCATAGCTTTAATGTTTTTAAATGATTATAAAATAAATATGTTAATTACTTACTCAGCTCTTCGACTCTTTTATCGATGAACTGGGATAGGGTAGGATCGGCAGCTAATTCCTTGCTTTTTTGAAAAGCAGCAATTGCTTCGTTCTTTAGCCCAATATTTTCGTATCCCGTTGCCAGATAGAAATACGATTCAGCATCTGGTTTCAACTCGACAACAGTTTTGAAACGTTCAATAGCTTTGTCAAATTGACGGGACTGTAGTGAAAATAGTCCTAACGTTTTGTTTGCCTGAATATTTTTAGGGTCTTTCTCAACCACCTCTCTCAACAGCGCAATGCCCGCCATTGGATTGTTTGTTCCGGTTACCATTGCGGCCCCTAGACCGGTCTTCGCATCCAGGCTATTGCCATCCAGTTCTGTTGCTTTTTCATAGGATTGGATAGCCAACCGGTTTAACTCCGCCGCCATCGCCGTGTCCTGCAGGTTCGTATATGCAGAACGGTAAGCGTCACCAGCCTTTAACCAATATTCAAATTTAGGAGAAATTTTCGCCATTTCCTCATAAATAAAACCTTGAGGTGCATATTTGGCTAAATCGTCCCACTTTTTAGCAAGCTGCTCCAATAAAGCGAGCTTTTCGTCGCCACTGGCCTTTTCTGCCTTTTCTTCTAATGCCGTGATTTCCTGGGCTAAACCAGGGTTGATAGATTGCTTGGTAATATCAGATACACTTTTGAAGTTAAAAGCAGATGAGGATTCAGCGGTCGTAGACGCTTTTGTCCCTTTATCTTCCGTTACCAAACCTTTTATAGGCCGCGCAAGCAACACGCCCATGAGGGCTACAACTGACACGATTACTACTATTTGTTTGGTATTCATAAATCCTTATTTATTTCCTTGTTTAACTTTTTCCACAAAAACTTTTGCCGGCTTAAAGCTAGGCACGTAGTGGGCTGGAATAATGATCGCTGTATTTTTTGAAATGTTACGCGCTGTTTTTTCCGCTCTTTTTTTCACCACGAAGCTACCAAAACCTCTAACGTACACATTCTCGCCGCTAATCATCGCATTTTTTACAACCTTGAAAAACGCTTCAACTGTTTCTTGAACATCTACTTTCTCTAAGCCTGTTTTGTTAGAGATCTCCGCAATAATTTCTGCTTTAGTCATATCTGTCTTTACTGTAATTATTTATTTCTCAACCCTTAACGCAATAGCAGTTTGGGGATGCAAAAGTATCTTTTTTTTATGATGTTTAAAAATTTATTTCTGTTTTTTTGCCAAACATGACGCTTCCGAAACTTTTCTGTATCAGATATTTAACTACAAATAGAAAAAAAATAGACTATTAACCTCGGTCAAAATTCCATAGACATTTAGTTTTCAACGCCTTATTACATTGCCTCACCGAATGGCACTGGCAACAGCCCCTAGGCGTTCTATATCTTCTTGCTGGTGCAGGGCCGAGAGAACAATCCTATTAATTGTCGGATCTTTAGCGGATGGATACGGGAAGCTGGATATCAGGATGTTCTGCTGAAGGAAATCATCAAAAGCGCCGACCTTTCCTACCGTAAACACGGGGAAGGCAGGAATAGAAGTAAACCCCGCCCCCAAAAGGACCTGCAATCGGGAAATATTTTGCTGCAACCGCTCGACCTGTCTGCGGTAAACCCATTCGCCCGCTATGAGCGCATACAGGGAGGCCGGACTAGAAGGGGAGGCTCCTGAAAAAATCGGCGAGTTCCGGAATAGAGAGGCCATTTCCTGCGAACAGAATATTGCTCCCGCGTCTGTTCCCATCCCTTTAGCCAGCGACGCTACAACCACGACCTCCCGTTTATGTCCCCGCAACCGATCTGGGTTTACGGCGAAATTGTAGGCCGCCTGAACCCCGATACCGTGCGAATCGTCCAAGAGGAAGTATATCTGTTTGTCTTCGGCAATATGGTCGAACGGCGAGAAATCATGTACAGCCGGCGTTAAATTATCAAATGTGTTGGTGACGATCACAAAAGAATCGTGGGGCGACCGATTTATGTAGCCAACCGTTTCCCCTGCCCACGAGGAAAACGCGCTCTTCGGAACCGACGCCTCTCCGTCCCACAATGCCGGGTGCGCACCCGGAGCATAAAGTACTTGCCCTAACCTTTTCAATTGCTGTATACAAAGCTGTGCCGCCAAATATCCGCTTGAAAGAACGAGACATTGCTCCATTCCAAAACGCTTTGCCAAATGGCTCTCGACCTCTTCATAAATAGCTAATTGAACGTTGTTGCTTCGGGAGGTACCGTTATTCAGACCATAGCGGTGTATTCCATTTTTGTATATCTCGATGTAGTCAGGATCTACGAGTAGGCCCAGGTACGCAGTACCACCAAAAAAGAGATATTCCCTGCCTTGAACCCAGACCTTTCGGCCGGTCGGCTGCTGCAAATGCCGAAATGTATCCATTGAAACGATTTACAACAAAAATACGTGTTTTATCCAAAAGAACGGCAACTACGCAAAAAAACGCAAACACTTAGTTCAAATGGAAATTCAGCGGGACATTAATACTGATTGAACCTGTTATGCCGTGGAAAGGTCTTAACCCTTCTTTCGTCCGTAGATCGAATCCGTATCCGACGGCGAAGTCAACAACCGATAAAAGACCTACACCAACCTTAGGTGTTATGGTATAAGGGTTAATCTCCGCTTTAATGAATGGGAAGAGTAACCTATCACTAAGATAATATGTTACGCCAACCTCCGGGAAGACTACGGTCTGCCCGCCCATTCTGGTGAAGTTAGCTCCGGCATCGAACTTAATGTACTGTTTCTCATTTGGGGCGAAAAGTCCCCAACCGGAGAGCTTTATAAAGTTGCCATTCTGATATTGCCATCCGACAGAAGGTCCCCATATCCAATTATTTCCGCCAGTACGCTGGGCGGAGCAGAAACCCACACTCCAGACAATACAACCGATCGCTAATAACACTCTTTTCATATGTAAGTAATTATGTGTATATCGCGGGAAAAACCACTCCGTCCGGCCTTAATCGGGCGGCGACGACCAGCACGTGCATTGTCCCGCAACTTATCTGCATGCTAAACTTAGATAAAACGGCCCTATATACAAAGAACAATTATATTTTATATAAGGATTTCGTTCCGATCCGAGGTTGTAAAAAAAACAATACGGACCTTCTGGGATATGGCAGAAGTTATACCTTTGTAAAAACACTGATTATGAATGCGTATCTGTCAGGTCGACAGATACCCGCAGCTGTTTAGGCACATTTTTACACCAATTTATATGTTCAATAAAAAGATCGCTTTTTTTGCTTTGTCCATGACTGTGGCTTCCTGGACAATGGCGCAGCAACCATCCTTTTTGTCTTATCCAACATTAAGCCCCGACGGAAGCACGCTTGTGTTTAGTTACGAGGGTGATTTATGGAAAGTTCCAAGCGAAGGGGGGCCGGCGCTACGGTTGACCGCAATGGACGGCAACGAGATCAGCCCGAGAATATCGCCCGATGGGCAATGGCTCGCCTTTTCCTCTAATCAAAACGGCAATATGGACGTTTACATCATGCCACTTGGTGGAGGCGATATTCAGCAGTTGACCTATCACGATGGAAGCGACGAAGTGGACAGCTGGAGCTGGGATAGCAAAACCATTTACTTTACGTCTTCGCGTTACAATCGTTTTAGTAGCTATAAAGTAAGGCGCGAAGGAGGAACAGCATCGCGTGTTTTTCCGCACTATTTCAATTATATCCATGGGATGGTAGAGACGCCCAACGGCGAGCTTCTGTTCAATGACTCCTGGGAGAGCTACTCTTCTGCTAACCGGAAGCGGTATAAAGGAGCGTTCAATCCCGACATATATTCCTACAATCCCAAAAGCAATACCTTTAAGCAATATACGGACTATATAGGAAAAGACTTTTGGCCAAGCGTCGACCGACAGGGAAACATCTATTTTGCTTCAGACGAAGGGACAGACGAGTATAACCTATTTACTTTCCGCAATGGCAAAAAGGCTGCTCTGACCCAATTTAAGGAATCTATAAAACGTCCGTCGGTGTCGGCCGACGGCAGCAAAATTGTATTTGAAAAAGATTATCAGCTGTATATTTATAATGTCAAGGATCAAAAAACGACTCAGCCAAGCATACAGCTCGCCCGGAATAGCGTGCTTGGGAAGTCTAAAGAATTTGACGTGAATACGGCCATCAGCTATTTCGATGTTTCGCCCGACGGAAAAAAGATGGCCTTTATATCGCGGGGAGAGGTGTTCGTAAGTGATATAGAAGGTAAGTTTGTCCGCAAAATGCCCGGAAACGGCGAACGGGCGATGGAGGTTAAATGGCTAAAGGACAACAAAACGTTGCTTTTCAGTCAGACGCACAAAGGTTACCAAAACTGGTTTACCCGAAACGCGGACGGCACGGGCGTGGTTAAGCAGCATACAAGCGACTTACGGAACAATAGAGATGTTGTATTAAACAAGGAGCTAACAAAAGCTGTTTATCTAAGCGGAAGGGATGAAGTCCGCCTCATGGACCTCAGCTCGTTTAAAAGTTCTGTTATCGTAAAGGACGAGATATGGGCATTTCAAAATTCATCTCCATCCTTCTCTCCGGATGGCAATTATGTATTATTCACGGCAATCCGCAACTTCGAGCAGGATATCTTTGTACACAACCTCTCCAACGGCCAAACAACGAATCTTACCAACACGGGCGTGACCGAAGCAAGCCCTTACTGGTCTCCGGACGGGAAATACATTTACTTTGCAAGCAACCGCACCAAACCCGCCTATCCTACAGGTATGCAGTTCTCCAGCATCTATAAGATGGCGTTGGAAAATATAGATGAACCCTATCGACAGAGCAAATTTGACGAGCTCTTCCGCGATGCTAAGCCGGAAAAGAACGACACGACAAACACCAAAGATAAAAACGCCAAAAAGACGCCTTCTGCTGCGGAAACAAAGAACCAGATCGTTACTATCGATTTTGAGCATCTGTCCGACAGGATAAGCCAGGTGAGCCCTTCATCCGGGACGCAGCACAATCCTGCGGTGTTTCAGAAAGGGGATAAGACCTTTGTTTTCTTTTCCTCCAATCATGAGGGTAAAGGCGCACTCTACCGGC
The DNA here is from genome assembly GCF_008124885.1 of Sphingobacterium allocomposti. GTDB lineage: Bacteria > Bacteroidota > Bacteroidia > Sphingobacteriales > Sphingobacteriaceae > Sphingobacterium > Sphingobacterium allocomposti. Next base: position 65,246 of record NZ_VNHX01000024.1, on the reverse strand, counting down.
ATGTATCGGAGCCATTTGAGGAAGGAAAAACGGAAAAGGTGACCGACACGCATATAGCCCAGCTTTTCGAAGTAGGAGGGAAGCACTATGCGTTAAGCAGCGGTACTATACACAAGTACAATATCGACGCCAATAAGCTGGACAAAGTGAATATCAGCTTTAAGTTTACCCGCGATCTGGCACAGGAATTCAAACAGATGTTTTATGAGACCTGGGCGGGCATAGAAGAGAACTTTTACGACGCCGATTTCCACGGGGTAAACTGGGCAGGGGTTAAACGTAAATATGAGGGATATTTGGATGCCATCAATACGCGGACGGATCTACGCATACTCCTGAACGATATGCTCGGCGAATTGAACTCATCCCACCTGGGTTTCAATTCGACCGGCGCAGAAGAGCGTAAAGCCTTCAACTTTGTAACAAACGAACTCGGCCTCATTTATGATGCAGAAGATCCATTTCGAGTAGCCCGCATCGTACCAAACAGTCCGGCGTCGCGTAAGGAAGTGGATATCAAAGCCGGGGATAGACTGGTCGCTGTGAATGGGCAGGAAATAGATCCGTCAGCAGATCGGGACTTGTATTTTACGTGGCCCTCACTCGCCCCGGAAATCCAGCTCACCGTTGCACGGGATGGGAAAGAGCATGATGTGAACATTCGTCCGCAAAGCAGCAGCAGTTTCAAAGAGCTGCTTTATGACGAATGGATAAAGGAAAATCGGCACAAAGTAGATACGTGGAGCAACAACCGCATCGCTTACTCCCATATGAAAAACATGGGCGGGGGCGAATTGAATCGCTTTCTTATAGATATGGCAGAGCAGGAAAATAATAAGGAAGCGATCATCCTGGATTTGCGCTACAATACGGGCGGCAATGTACACGACGAAGTGCTCCGGTTTCTTCAGCAACGTCCCTATCTTCAATGGCAGTATAGGGGAGGCAAGAGAGCTCCTCAGGGCAACTTCACGCCCGCAGGAAAACCCATCGTACTGCTGATTAATGAGCAGTCTTTAAGCGATGCAGAAATGACCGCCGCGGGTTTCAAAGCCCTGAAGCTCGGTAAAGTCATCGGAACCGAGACCTACCGCTGGATTATATTTACTTCCGCCAAAGGATTGGTGGACGGATCAATGTATCGCGTTCCTGCGTGGGGATGTTATACGCTGGAAGGCCAGGATCTGGAAATGAGCGGAGTCTCTCCGGATATTTATGTAAAGAATACGGTTGCAGACAGAATCGCTGACAAGGACCCGCAATTAGAAAGAGCCGTAGCAGAGATATTAAAAGATCTTCCATAACGCGATTTTCACACCCATAGGAAGCCCCCGAAAGTTTAGCCGCTTTCGGGGGCTTTTTTTATAACGTTGACCGTACTGTCGGGGCTCTGCCTATCTGCAAACGAGCGGCCCTTAACAAATCCTTAAAACTTCGCTTCTTTTGAGTTAATAATGCACACCTAGCTTTGTGGCACACTAAATCGAAATTAACAACATGATTCCATCACGAAAAAAACAAACATTTTATTGTTTGCTACTGACCTTACTTGGTCTTGTGCTACATCTGAGTACGTTTGCTCAAGGCACCCAGGCTTCTATCCGGGGATCCGTGACGAACGCGTCTAATACGGCGGTAAGTGGAACGACGATTCGGGTACGAAACGAATCGACGGGTTTCACAACGACAACCGTGACGAACGAGCGGGGCAATTTTGACCTCAAACAGTTGCCGCTGGGAGGTCCCTATACGGTTACTGCTACGCATGTGCAAGATGGAGAAGGATCTGTGACAGGCGTCCACTTAAATCAGGGAGATGTTGCCCAGGTGGACATCCAGATCGTTTCCAATTCCCGCGCCCTGGACGCTGTGGAAATTAATGCTTCGGGCCTGAAGAACACGAAAGACTACCTTGGAGCGGCGACAGCCTTCTCATCAAAGGATATCAAGTCTCTTCCGGTCAACGGCCGTAACTTTACATCGCTAACCGACCTGTCGCCGCTGGCCAGAGGAGGAAGCATCTCGGGACAGCTCGGTTCCTCAACCAACTTTACCATCGACGGTATGAACGCCAAGAACCCAACTTCGGCCGGTGCTACGACAAGCCGAAGCGGCGCTCCTTATTCTATTTCCATGGAAGCCGTACGTGAGTTTAAGGTCGTTACCAACCAATATGACGTGACTTTTGGACGCAGCGGAGGCGGTACAATCAGCGCCGCGACTAAATCTGGTACAAATACCGTTACCGGTTCTGCGTTTGTGTTTGGTCGGACAGACTGGCTTACCAGCAAATACGATATCCGTGGAAATCCCAGAATCGGAGATTATTCCACGTATCAATACGGCTTTTCTTTGGGCGGACCAATTATCAAGGACAAACTACACTTTTTCGCGGTTTGGGACAGACAGCAGGATAACAGATCACTGCTGATTGCAGACATACGTGGAGGTGCAAACGAGGAGCTCTACCGGATCGGGCAGGCAACCCTTGATCGTTATCTGGGAATTGCACAAGGCAAATATGGCGTTGCTGCCGGAGCTCAGACAGGCGCAATTCCAAAAAAACGTACTTCCGACGCAGGCTTCCTCCGCCTCGACTGGCAAATTAACGAAAAAAACCTCTTGACCATCCGAAACAATCTGACCTACGACTACAATCCGCTGGGGTTAGCAGATAATACGACCATTAATATCCTCGAGTCGTACGGAAACGACAAGAACTTCGACAATAGCTTCCTCGCTACGCTCCGGACGGCGATCTCTCCTCGTTTAACCAATGAGGTAAAACTGCAGCATTTATATGTTTATCAGAACAGCACCCAAAACGATCAGATTGGACGCAATTATATTCCACGGGCAATTGTCGAGCAGGTAGCTTCCGAAATTAACGGCACCAACTTGCAGACTAACATACAGCTTGGCGGACACCGTTTTGCGCAGGAAGGATTTAAAAACAACGTATTCCAACTGGTAAACAACCTATACTACGACACGAATTGGGCCAAGTATACATTCGGTATAGACATTATGGCCACCCACTCTCAATCGAGATATGGATCAGAAGTTAATGGACGCTTCCATTTCACGGGCCTGGATAACTTCGAGAACATGACTCCATATCGTTATTATCGGGAGGTTCCGCTAAAAGATGATGTTACGGTAAAAGGAACGATAGCCAATGTGGGTTTATATGGCCAATTGCGTAAGAACCTTGCTGCCGGATTTGAAATGACGGCAGGTCTACGGATGGATTACGCATCGTACCCCAAAGCCACATTCAATCAGCTTGTTTTTGATGAGTTGGGCATCCGCACCGACAATAAGCTTGCGTCCTTTATTCTGCAACCCCGCTTACAGTTCAACTGGGATATCAATCAAAACCAGACGGATTTCTTGCGCTTTGGGGCAGGTATCTTTGCATCCGACATCAACAACTACATGATCATCAACAACCTGACGTTCGACGGATCCAATTTTGCTACCGTGGACGTACGGGGCACGGCAGTACCAGCGCCTGACTTTATTAGATATAGACAGGATCCCAGCGCTATACCTAGTCTATCGCAGTACCAGGTGCCGACAATAAATTATACAGGCCAAGACGCCGACGTTCCGACCGTGTATAAGGCCAACTTATCATACACGCGCTTCATCACCGATCGCTTTAAGATTAGTGCCACCGGATATATGACGTTAGGACGGAACAACTATACCTATATTGAGCGTAACATGGTGCAGGACCCGTTCTTCCGCTTGGCAAACGAAGGTAACCGCGGAGTATACGTTCCTGCCGAGTCCATACCAGCGAACGGACAGCCGGATTGGCAACAAGGACGTATTTCCAGTGAGTTAGGCCGTGTTTTGGAGTTAACCAGTATCGGAAAGATCAACCAGTACGCCATTGTCCTTGACGGAACTTACAACTACTATAAAGACGGCGTTATTAACGTTAGCTATACATGGAACGACACAAAAGACAACACATCATTTAATGGAAACGTAGCCAACACCGCCACATTAGTACAACCCGTAGTCGACGATCCACGCAATCTAAGTGCGATTACGTACTCGGATAATCAATTCCGGCACAAGGTTGTCGTATACGGTACGCTGCCTACGTTTTGGGGCGTCAATGTCGGACTCCGCTATACAGGTCTGGGCGGAACCCGCTTTAGTCTGCTCTCTGGAGCGAACACCAACGGCGATTTCGTTACGTCGTCCAACGACTTAGCTTTTATCTTCGACTATACAAATCCTAATACACCGGAAAACATCCGCAACGGCCTTCAGGCCATATTAGACAATCCGGAAGCCAGCCAGAGTATGAAAGATTTCATTATAAACTCTGCAGGAAAAATTGCGGAACGCAATGGGGGCGTTAACGGATTCTTCGGCACAGTTGATTTACGTGTAGCCAAAGAGTTCAAGTTTTACAAAACACACGGATTCGAAGTTTCTGCGGAGATCTTCAATTTCATGAACATGCTGAACAAAGAGTGGGGTGTCACGAAGAACCTCGGCAACCAGGCTATTTACGGGTTGCAAAGAGAAGGGTTTGATCAGACATCGAGACAGTTCAGATATAATGTGAACAGTGTCGGTCTTGCCAACCCTAGCGGAAATCCGTTTCAGGTACAGCTCGGCGTAAGATACGCGTTTTAACACGTCCATCTATTCCTTCCCCTATACTTATGAAGCTGCCTCCGTTCTGAAGGCAGCTTTTTTTTACACCGTAAAACCGGCTATTCACCCGAGAACCGATCTTCAACTGTATGGATCTACGCATACTGCCACTTTGGTATGAACGAATCTGTTAAGATTGAACATTTTTATTTTGCATAAATAAAAGGTATTCAATAACTTTGAATAACAAAGTACTTTTATATATCCATATGAAAACATCTGCAACCAACAAACGGCTATTCGCCATCTTATTTGGCGCTTTACTGCTACTCGCTATTCCTCTAATTGCCATGCAATTCACTGAAGAAGTAAATTGGACCGCGTTTGACTTTCTCGTCGCGGGCGTTCTGTTATCGTGTACAGGCTTATTGTGCGAAGGCATCCTTCGACTGTTCCGAAAAACGTCGACCCGCGTCGTGGCCTGTCTAACCGTTCTCTTCGTCGCCTTCATGATCTGGGCAGAACTTGCTGTCGGAATTTTCACGTAGCCGTTCAGAAAAACAAATAGTGATCAACGCTTAAAAGACATCTAACGTGGCACCACAGCGATGAGCATACTACCGGATCTGATTTTTGTTTCCATCAATTCACAAAGGCAACTCAGTTGCATTTGTTGAATATTGTTTTTATTTTTGTCTTATTGACTGATCGCTAGAAATTGTTCAAGACTTCCGAATTGATTTGCTCCGCGTTTCGCGAATTGCAACACTTCTGTCGTCGAGGCGCATATCGTCCGGTTTCTGCAAAAAAGAAAAGATAGGACTTTAATAAATATTTAACAATGAACCGAAAATTACCTGTTACCGTGTTGAGCGGCTTTCTCGGAGCCGGAAAAACATCCCTGCTGAACTATGTGTTGCACAACAAAGGTGGTCAAAAAGTCGCAGTTATCGTTAATGACATGAGCGAAGTAAACATTGACGCACAGACCGTTGAACGGGAAAATGTTCTGTCCAGAACAGAAGAAAAGCTGGTGGAGATGAGCAACGGCTGCATATGCTGTACGCTGCGGGAAGACTTGATGATCGAGGTCGAGCGACTGGCAAAAGAAGGCAGGTTCGATTATCTCCTGATTGAAAGCACCGGTATATCCGAACCTATTCCGGTTGCCCAGACATTTAGCTATATCGATCCTGCTAATGGTATAGACCTTTCGTCGTTCAGCTATATCGACACCATGGTAACTGTTGTGGATTGCTTCAACTTTTTCCGCGACTTTGGCAGTGCGGAGACGCTGTGGGATCGGCAACTCACAGACGATGGTATGGATAGCCGCGCCATCGTCAACTTATTGACGGATCAGATCGAATTCGCAAATGTCATTGTGCTCAACAAAGCAGATCTTGTTTCCGACGAAACCCTTGGCATTTTGGAAGCCGCCATTCATAAGCTGAATCCGGCTGCTAACATCATCCGCACCCAATTCGGGCAGGTGGCGCCAAAAGAGATTATGGGCACCGGCATGTTTGATTTTGAGAAAGCCTCCACTTCGGCAGGATGGATGAAGGAGCTTGAAACTGAGCATACACCCGAAACGGAAGAATATGGGATATCCTCCTTCGTTTTCCGTTCGCAGCGGCCTTTTCATCCACAACGTTGGTACAAATACCTACACCATGACTACCCACATAACATCATCCGGGCGAAAGGTCTTTTCTGGATGGCTTCCCGTCCGGATACGGCCATCAGCTTCAGTCAAGCCGGTGGCAGCCTAAGGCTGGAGAGCGCCGGCTCCTGGTGGAGCAGTATGCCCGAAGAGATGCGGTACCAGCATCCAGACTATGCCGGAATCAGAAGCGAGCTGCTCAAGCGGTGGCATCCCGAGTGGGAAGATAGAAAGAACGAATTGGTGTTCATTGGCCAAAACCTCGACAAAGAAAAGTATAGGGCTCAGCTCGAAGCCTGTCTTCTGACAGAAGAGGAAGCCGACGACTGGCGCTTCATTTGGTGGAAGGACGAGTTTCCTAAAAATATTTAAGCCATAAGGCGGAAGCCTACAGAAACCCGCTCCAAACTACGGAGCGCATTGCGCAAAGTGCTTCCTCAACAGGGAGAGTTCTTGTCCGTTGTTTGACGGTGACACAATAATGATTAAATTTGACCCATACATCTGTATAAATCGAATCTGATGTTTTGATTTTTTTTATCTCTCGAATTTATTTAGGAGATTTAGGGCCTGTAACGAGATAAAATTTTTACAACTAAATTGGGGTCTGTCATCATCACAAATAAAAATCTTTCTTTTCATATTTTCTCTATCTTCCGGAAGAGCTATTGGATGACTTCACCTTTTAACCAGTAATTATCCGTACACTTTCTAAAGCTACGGAAAAAATAGCTACTCTACAATCGCGACTTCCCATGTCATACAAAATGGCAGGAGGGAAGCTCCTAAGCCGTCGCATGGAAAGCCAAAAAGCCGCCTTACTTTCGTAAAACGGCTTTTTAGTGACCCCGCTGAGGCTCGAACTCAGGACCCACAGATTAAGAGTCTGTTGCTCTACCAACTGAGCTACGAAGTCAACTGTCACAAATGTAAGAGGTATCCTATAAAAAATCAATCATTTTTTGTTTTTTATATTCTGACAGCCGATTGAACAAAAGAGGCCGGCTAGTACTCAATTTCTTTTACCAGCTTTCGGAACTCTGTCTGGGATACCTTAAAGACGGTACCGTGTCTCGCCCCTTGGGGAAAAGATACCTGGTCGGAGATATCTTCCCACTGTTTCAGATCCTTTGAGCGGACGGCGCCGTATGTACGTTCGGTATATTTATCAAAATAAACTATCCATGTCTGTCCGACTTCGAGCACTGTCGGTCCTTCGGCCCAGTAACTTCCTGTAATCGGTTCGCTTGCCGGAGCATAAGGTCCTGTAAGGTTGTCCGCGAATGTCACCTTCAGGTTTTTCTGCGGGGGCACACGTGTCTCGTCTTTGAGAAACATCACCCATTTGTTCTTATATGGAAGGACCGTGGCATCGATGCAGTTAAACCCTGGGTCATATAGAAGTTTGGTTTCGGAAAACGTTTCGAAGTCCTTCGTGGTAACATAATACATGCGGTGATTGTATCCATTGTCCGCATCGACCTGTGTTTCGGGAAATTCGCCCCGGATCGTAGTCGCCCAGTAAATCATATAGACATCCTCCCGCGGATCATATGTGATCTCAGGGGCCCAGGAATTTCTCGCCTTCTCCTCGTGTTCCATAACCGGAATATATTTCTGTTCCGACCAATTGACGAGATCTCTGGAAGAAGCATACCCGATTCCTCTTTGCGTCCAACTTACCGTCCATACCATATGAAAAGTGTTGTCTTTTCCTCGAATAATGCATGGATCACGCATGAGTTTGTCTGGGCTTAGCCCGGGTTTTAAAAACGGGGCCTGCTTATTGATTGTGTTCCACGTGAACCCGTCTTTGCTGTGCGCGAGGTGCAGTCCGCTTTCGCCGTTTCCAACGAAGTAAGAGAATAGGTAAACGCTGTCCTGCGCGGCAGCCGGCAAAAAAGCTATGTTTATAAACAAAACAAGGTTTAATAAGGTTCTTTTCATATAGTTTTTCTGCTTTTTATTAAGAGTCATATGGAAAATTCTGGTTTATATTGTCCGTACACTTTTTGCTTCCCGAAGCGAAAGATACTGCCCCATAGCCGCCCTGCGCGGCGCTTGATAGCACATGGGAGTCGCAGGGATAGTTACCACAAGTTTAACATTTTTTTTAGAAAAATGGTGTAATTTTGCAGACAAATCAGCTCACGATCATGAACGCTCCAGCCAGTGCTCCTTCCGTTCCGGAACTTCTCAATAAACAACGTATACGACTCGCCGTATCGTTGTTTTACTTTGGTCAAGGCTTGGCTTTTGCGAGCTGGGCCAGTCGAATTCCGATCATTAAGGCGAGTCTGCAGCTCACCGAAGCGCAACTGGGAACGGTCCTGCTGATGCTTCCGGTGGGACAGCTGATGACAATGCCCATCTCCGGCAGACTGGTCAGCAAATATGGGAGCCACAGCGTACTACCTGTAGGCGCCTGTTTTTATCTGGTCGTTCTCTGCCTGCTATCGTTTGCGGAGAATGCGTGGCATCTGGGCGGAGCATTACTGCTTTTTGGCATTGCTGGAAACATCTGCAACATATCGGTTAATACACAGGGTGTTCTTGCAGAAAACCTATACCGTAAGTCCATCATGTCTTCATTCCATGGAGCCTGGAGCATCGCCGGCTTCAGCGGGGCGCTTATCGGGCTGGCCACCCTCAACTTACAGCTATCCACTTCAACACACTTCTATATGATTACCGGGCTCCTGCTGTTCAATGTCTTTCTGAACAAGAAATTTCTCGTTGAGGACACCGTAGGGACGTCTGAAAAAAAATCATTTTCTTTTAAGCCTGATAAACTATTGGTTTCGCTGGGTGTGATCGGATTCTGCAGCATGGCTACTGAAGGCGCTATGTTCGACTGGAGCGGCGTCTATTTCCATGATATTGTAAAGGCACCGGAGAATTTGACTACGCTGGGCTACGCCGCATTTATGGTTATGATGGCTACCGGCCGATTTATTGGAGATGCGGTAATCAGCCGCATAGGGCGCCAACGAACGTTGCAGATCAGTGGTATTTTTATGTTTCTGGGGATGATGAGTGCAGTCGTCTTCCCTAATCTGATTTGGTGTACCCTAGCTTTCATGCTGGTGGGCTTAGGCGTGGCGTGCAACGTGCCGTCGGTCTATTCGGTTGCCGGAACACATAAAACAATATCATCCGGAGTGGCTTTAGCGATGGTTTCCAGCGTCAGCTACCTGGGCTTTCTCATGGGACCACCGCTCATCGGCTACATCGCCCAACTCCTCAGCCTTCGGTATTCTTTTGGACTTTTTGCCTGCTTCGGTCTTTTGATGTTCGTACTCACCAGCCGACTGGCCGTTTTCAGAACAAAATAATGCTGTGAGGAGGTATGCCGAATAGGGAACGATGTGACGGGCACGTCCGTACCGATAGATCGTTATTCCCGTTCGATCAACGTCGTCGGCAAAACAATGGTCTCAAATTCGTCCACCGCGTATTTTGACTCGATTTGCTGAATAAGCAGTTCTGCCGCCTTTTTTCCCATCTCAAATGCAGGTTGCCTAATTGCTGTGATGGTGGGCGAAAAAATGTTAACCACTTTCGAGTTGGTAAATCCGGCTATCAAAATGCTGTTCACATCTGCCTCCGGCCTGTCTTTCATGGCCTGCAGATATCCGGTGGTCAGCTTATCGCCCGAGATAAAAATAGCGTCGTAGTCCTCCTCCGCAAGCTCCGCTACGGCCTTTTCTATTTCCGCCTGATGCAGCCCTCCGTATTCGCAATATTTTACCAATGCAGGAGAGAAATCCAGACCGTTCGCTAAAAGAGCCATCTTGTAACCCTCTAGACGCTCTGCCGTTATGGACAACTTTTTAGCACCCGTTAGGTGGGCAATCTTTCTCCGTCCTTTTTTTGCCAGATACTGAACCGCTTCAAAGCCGCCCTGCCTGTTGTCGGCGATGACCTTATGCGATTTGATCTGGCCCGGTACTCTATCAAAGAATACTATAGGAAATCCCTTCTTCATAAGTTCCTCCAGATAAGAGGAATCGATTGTTTCGGCTGATAACGCCATCAGCAGCCCATCCGTCGACCTGGAATAAAGGTGTTCAACATTTAAGCGCTCACGTTCGGACGACTCATGGGTTTGTGAAATGACCACCTGATAGTTTTTCGCGTACGCAACAGATTCTATACCATCTATTACCTGTGAAAAGAAATTATTTGCTATTTCACTGACTATAATGCCGATGCTATAGCTCTTTCGCTCTTTGAGACTTCGGGCAATCGGGTTCGCCCTGTAATTAATTTTCTCTGCATATGCCAAAACCAGCTTCTTCGTCTCTGCGCTGATCTCATAGCTATCTCTTAACGCTCTAGAAACGGTAGAAGTCGAAAGGTTCAACGCCTTTGCAATATCTTTGATGGTATAATTCTCGAACGCCATGATGGGTAAAATTACGTAATAATACCAAAAATGAGCGAGAAAAGAAAGTAACAGTTTTAACCTATAAAAAGTAGTATCTTTTGTCCAGAGGGTTAAGCTTCGACGGCTCAGCCCGACAATGTAACTATGCGCTTGCTGAAGGGCGGTATAGGCTCGGCCAAAGAACGGTTCACAGGTCCATGACAAAGGAAATCTGTCGTGTCCCCGAAAGCGACAGTTTTAAACTTATAAAAAAGGCCTGTCTTTCCTCAGCGGTAAAAAGCTGGAAAGACAGGCCTGCCGTTTATTGCTGATCCTTAAAATATGTACTTCGTACTCAAAAAGTTCGAGCTGTTATCGCTTATGATCTCGTTCAGCAGCTTCTTGTTCTTTTCGGTATTCTTCGTAGCAACCAACGATCGTATAGAGAAGGAACGCAATGCATCAACCACTGACAGTGTCCCTTCGGCGCTGTCTTTACGTCCTGTAAAAGGAAACGTATCCGGCCCACGCTGACATTGGCTATTGATGTTCACGCGGCTTACCTGGTTCACCAAGGGGTCGATAAGCGAGGAGATTACGGCAGCGTTATTACTAAAAATACTTACCTGCTGTCCGTGTGACGACTCTATTAAATATTCGATCGGCTCCTCGAGGTCGTCGAAAGGTACGACAGGAATTACAGGGCCAAATTGCTCCTCTCTGTAAAGCTTCATCTGCGCGTTAACAGGATACACTACTGCTGGATAAAAGAAGGACTCTAGCGTCTCACCTCCATGTTCATTGACAATTTTAGCGCCAAAGTTCTTAGCATCCTCCAGGCATTCAGTCAAGTAAGCGGGTTTGTTAACCTCGGGGAGGGGCGTCAGTGCCACGCCTTTTTCCCAGGGCATCCCATATTTAAGTTTGGCGACTTCTGCACTTAGCCTGCGCAGAAACTCTTGTGCTATGCTACGGTGCACGTAGATAATCTTTAAAGCGGTGCAACGCTGTCCGTTAAACGATAAGGCTCCCAGAACGGTCTCTGACACCGCCAAGTCCAGATCAGCGTCCTTGGTGATGATGGCTGCATTCTTCGCATCCAGCCCGAGGATAGCCCGCAGTCGGTTCACACGCGGGTGTAGCTTCTTCAATTCATCGGCCACGCGGCTGGAGCCAATGAGGGTCAGCACGTTAATTTTGCCTGATTGCATGAGCTGGGGGACAATCTTGTTTCCTCGTCCATAAATGGTGTTCACAACCCCTTTAGGAAAGCTCGTTCGGAATGCTTCCAGTAATGGATAATGTAGTAATGTGCCGTGTTTTGGCGGCTTGAACAACAACGTGTTGCCCATGATCAATGCAGGAATAAGTGTTGTGAATGTTTCATTCAGCGGATAATTGAATGGTCCCATACACAGCACCACCCCAAGTGGAGAGCGGCGTATCTGTGCAATGATTCCCTGTTCAATCTGGAAACGTGAAGAGTCACGGTCAATATCTTTTAATGCATCAATGGTTGCATAGATATATTCCACGGTACGATCGAATTCCTTAACGGAGTCTGCGTAGGACTTACCAATCTCCCACATGATCAGCTTCACGACTGTGTCCTTCTTCTCGATCATCTTTTGTGTAAAACGTTCTACGCAGGCAATCCTGTCGGCCACGCTCATGGTCGGCCATTCTCCCCGCCCATTGTCGTACGCTTTCACCGCAGCTTCCAGCGCTTCCATGGACTCTTTTTCGGTACACACCGGATAGCTCCCTATACGCTTTCGCTCTAGACCGTTCTTTGTTTTCACGCAGATTGGGGAAAACACTTCACTGATCTGGCCGGTCCACGGCAACATCTCGCCATTTGACAGAAACTCCCGCTGATCGATCTGTTCCTGCAATGCAAATTCTACAGGTATATCCTCTTCCTTGTAGAAAATGCTTTCTAAGTCTAAATCCATTGTTAAAACTGTTATTTAGGTTGTATTAAATTAAGAGCCTGCCTAAGTTCGCGGTTTGTTATTGCCCAATCCGGGCGGTTCATCAAATCTCGTCGATTTTGCCTCGCGCAAATCGGGAAAATCCGTCACCAGCCCAATATGCTTATATAAAATCCCCGCAAATCCAGACAGGCTCTTAGCGATATATTCTTATTCTCTGACCAGCTCCATGCGGGGTACGAGCGTTTTCATGACCGTCCAAGCGATAAGATACGCTACCGCACAGAACGAGAAAACAATAAAATATCCGGCCTCTTCTCCTTGAAAGCCCATGAACGTCATCTGTGTTTGCTTGGCATGGTCAAAGAGCTTTCCGGAGAAAAAATTGATAAACGTAGATCCAAGTCCGCCGGCCAACCCGCCGATTCCTGTGACAGTCGCAATCGCCCGTTTAGGAAACATATCGCCAACGGTAGAGAAAATGTTTGCGGACCACGACTGATGGGCTGCACCCGCTAGGCCAATAAGCAATACCGGCACCCAGTACGAGAAGTATCCAAGAGGCTGAGCGAACAATACCACAAGCGGAATAAAGGCAAATATCAGCATCGCCTTCATCCGTCCTTCATATGGATTTAGCCCCTTTTTATCGACGAAGTAGGTTGGCAACCAGCCACCGATAATAGACAAAAGCGTAATTAGGTAGAGCACAAAGATGGCTAGCTGGCCCTCGGTATCGGACGATTTGATATCGTATACCGCGGATAAATAAGCTGGCATCCAGAACAAGAAGAACCACCATACACCGTCAGTCATAAACTTTCCAAAGGCAAATGCCCACGTCTGTTTGTATCTTAAGCATTTTGAGAGAGACATTTTCTTCCTAACCACAGGCACCGAAACCTCCGGCGTTGTTTCCTCCTCATGGTCGCCATCCTGCAAGATATAGCGCAATTCGGCTTCGTTCACCTTAGGGTGCTCGTGAGGTTTTTTATACATAAAGATCCAGAATCCCATCCATACAAAGCCCAGCGCACCGATGATAATGAACGACATTTCCCACCCCCAATATGCTGCAATCACCGGAATCGTCAGGGGGGCAGCCAGCGCTCCCACCGTCGCTCCAGCATTAAAGATACTGGTTGACAAGGCTCTATCTTTTTTAGGGAAATATTCTGCTGTAGCTTTTATTGCGGCCGGAAAGTTTCCTGCTTCTCCCACTGCCAGGACGAACCGGGCAAAAATAAAGAGCGTTACACTGACGTTGATTACCCGGGCCACATCATTAACCTGTGCGATAGCATCCTTCGCCCCTTCGAATCCGACGAGCCACTGTCCGGCTACGATGCCCGAGGTTGCAATTCCGCAAAACGCATGCAACACCGCTCCCACAGACCATATTCCTATAGCCCATAAAAACCCTTTCTTGGTGTCCAGCCAATCGACAAATGGGCCGGCGAATAACATACTTACCGCGTAAAAGATAGAAAACAAGGCGGTTATCAGACCATAATCACTGTTGGTCCAATGAAATTCGGGGCTGATAAAGTCTTTCCAAGTTAGGGAAAGAACCTGTCTATCCAGGTAATTAATTGTCGTTGCAAAAAATAGGAGGGCACAAATGGTCCATCTGTAATTGCCTTTCTTATCGTTATTCATTGGTGTAGCTTAAAAAGGTTAAAATTATTTTATTCTTAGGTTGTGTTACGCTATAAACAGCATGTCGCGCTTATTTGGCATTTCTCGCCTGTTCCACCAGCTGCAAAGCCTTCTGTGTTTTTTCGGCCAGTCCTTCGACATTTACCGGATCTATCAACTTACTTCCCATGCCCACGGCGCAAACGCCAGCTTTGAACCATGAAGTTAGGTTTCCAATCTCGAGATCGACTCCCCCTGTCGGCATAAACAGCTGCCCTTTGAACAGCTCACGGATCGCCGTCAGGAAACCAGGGCCTAGAATGTTGGCGGGAAACAGTTTGATTAATGATGCTTCCGCCTCCTGGGCGAGGGCGATCTCGGTCGGGGTCATACATCCCGGTACCCAAAGCATATCCCTGTTATGTACGTGGGCGCCTACCTCGGGCACAACAATAGGCGCTACAATGAAGTCGGCTCCCAAATCGATAAATGCTTCAGCATCGGCTGTGCTTTTTATAGTCCCTATTCCCAGATAAAGTCCCGGCATACGCTCATTGCGTGCGTGCACTAAAGCTTTAAAAACCTCTTGCGCCTCTGTGCCCCTGTTCGTAAACTCAAAAACACGTATCCCGCTTTCGTAAAGTGTTTCTACAATAGCTACACTTTCCTGTGCATTACCATGAAAAAACAAGGGTAACATCCCCTGAACCAAAATAGCGTCTAAGACCTCTTTTCTTTTACTCATTGTTCTTTATTCGTTGTTCAATATCTGCCACCGAACTCGTCGTCGCGTCGCTGGGAATAAATAGCTTATCGTAGGCGGCGGCGGTAGCAAACTCGAGTGTATAACTGGCATCATGCTGTTGATAAAATCCGTATATCAGTCCTGCCATAAAACAGTCTCCGCTACCGACTTTATCCACAATCTTTTCGGAAAGATACTCATTTGAAACCAAAAGTCCATCCTGTAGATACAGGGACGTAAAATATTTTATGCCGGTTTCTTTATAATCAAAACGAAAAGTATTGGCCACGAATCGGCATTGCGGATGCCTACGGATGATCTCCTCGCTCGTCTGCTTAGCCTGTTCCAAAAGCAGCTCTTTTGGATAGTCTGCTTTCACTTCCTGAAAAATGTCTGCAAGACCAGTACCCAACATCTGTTGAGCAGCCCATATATTGCCCATGATCAGATCACAATACGATGCGATATCGGGCATTACATCGAGCGGCTTTTTTCCATATTTCCAAAGTTTCGCCCTATAGTTTAGATCTAAGGAAACAAAAATCCCCTTGCTTTTTGCAATCTTCACGGCGTCTAGGCATATATCTGCGATCTCTTGGTTAATGGCGGGGCAGATAGCCGAGAAATGAAACCAGTCCGCCCCTTCGAATACGGCGTCCCAATTGATATCACCACGTTTTAACTGAGAAAATGAAGAGCCGCTCCTGTCGTAAACGACCCCCGCATGCTTTACATCTTTCCCTTTGGGTAAATAATAAATTCCCAGTCTATCTCCCGACCAATTCATGGAAGATAGTTCGATCCCCTTCCGGACGAGATGATTCGCGATATCGTCGGTAATGGCGTTTTTCGGCATCGCAGAGACATATGACGACGGCACCTGCCAGCGCGAGAGCGCTGTCGCGACATTCAATTCAGCACCTCCGATATAAAAGGGAAGGTGTCCGCTGCTTACCCAATCCAAACTCAGATCGGGGCAGATACGAAGTAAAATCTCCCCAAAGCTGAGCACTTTTCCTCTGCCCATATTACTCTAAAAGTTAAAATATTCTTTCGCGTTGTTGTAACTAATGTCGCTGACCAACTTTCCTATCCACTCAAGGTCGTTAGGCAATTCTCCGTTCTCGACGTCCTGACCGAAAATGTCGCAGATCAGCCGTCTAAAATACTCGTGCCTAGGGAAGGAAAGGAAGCTACGTGAGTCTGTCAGCATACCGACCAAACGGCTCAGAAGCCCCATGTTGGAAAGTGCATTAATCTGTTTCGTCATTCCGTCCTTCTGATCCAGAAACCACCAGGCGGATCCAAATTGAATCTTCCCTTTAATCGAACCATCATTGAAGTTGCCGACCATGGTGGCCATCAGTTCGTTGTCCGCCGGATTCAAGTTATAAAGTATGGTTTTTGTCAGACGGTCTTGGTTATCCAGTCTGTTTAGGAACTTGGAGAGCGCACGCGCCTGGCTGAAGTCGCCGATAGAATCCCAGCCAGTATCTGGTCCATTTACGCGCAGCATACGTGTGTTGTTATTACGCAGAGCTCCCAAGTGATATTGTTGTACCCATCCTTTTTCATGATCCCACTCCGCAAATTGCACCAACATCGCAGATTTAAACTTCGCCTGCTCAATAGCAGAAAGCGATTGTTTCATTCTGATTTTCTCGAAGATCGACGATATTTCTTGATCGGTATAGTCTTCGGCGTATATCTGTTCCAGGCCGTGGTCAGAGACGGAGCATCCGTTTTGGGCGAAAAAGTCGTGGCGCGATTTCAACGCATCCAGATAAGCATTATAGCTGCTAATAGAAGTGTTCGTCACCCTTTCTACCTCGTCTATATAGGCATTGAGTGCCTGTATATCATCGGTGTTCATCGCCTTATCAGGGCGGAATGCCGGCAACATCTTAAAGCTTTCATTCTCTTTCGCGAATTGCTGATGGAAGTTCAACGAATCTATCGGATCATCAGTCGTACATACCACCTCCACATTCATCATTTTCAATAAGCCGCGCACAGAATACTGAGGCTGGGCAAGCTTCTCAGCTGTCTCTTCGTATATCTTTTCGGCTGTTTTCGGAGAAAGCAGTTCTGTAATCCCGAAATAACGTTGCAGCTCAAGGTGTGTCCAATGGTACAGCGGATTACGCATGGTATAGGGAACGGTTTCCGCCCATTTTAAGAACTTATCCTTATCTGAAGCATCGCCTGTAATGTATTTCTCATTAACCCCATTCGTGCGCATTGCCCGCCACTTATAATGGTCGCCATTTAGCCAGACCTGACTGATGTTGTCGAAGCGTGTGTCATTAGCAATCTGCTCGGGAATCAAATGATTATGATAATCAATGATAGGCAGCTTTTTCGAAAATTGATGGTAAAGCTCTTGTGCTGTTTTACTCTGCAATAAGAAGTTTTCGTCTAAAAATGCTTTCATAGTTTTGTTCGTTATAAACTTACTCCGCGTTTCCACGGAATAAAGTCATCCTGATTTAACTGTACGGCTTTGGGAATAATCTCTCCGCTTGCCGCTTTAATACAATATTCTAAAATATCTTTGCCCATCTCCTGTATCGTCTTTTCTCCATCGATAATGGGGCCGGTGTTGATATCAATGATATCAGCCATCCGCTTTGCTAATGCATTATTGGTCGCGACTTTGATTACGGGACATATCGGGTTACCTGTCGGCGTTCCCAGTCCGGTGGTGAAAAGGATAAGTGTGGCTCCCGAAGCCGTTTTTCCGGTGGTCGCTTCTACGTCATTGCCCGGAGTGCACACGAGATTTAACCCCGGTTTCGTAGCCTCTTCTGTATAGTCTAGCACATCGACTACCGGCGACGTGCCCCCTTTCTTTGCTGCCCCTGTACTTTTTATCGCATCTGTTATTAATCCGTCCCTGATGTTGCCGGGAGAGGGGTTCATATGAAATCCGGATCCGACCTGTTCCGCCGCCCGGCTATACGCCGTCATGAGGTTGATGAACTTGTGCGCTGCCGCCGGATCTATGGTGCGATCGATCAGATTTTGCTCTGCTCCGCAAAGTTCAGGGAATTCCGCAAGCAGCACTTTGCCACCAAGCGCAACCAGCAGATCCGACGTATAGCCCACCGCCGGATTGGCAGATATGCCGCTGAAGCCGTCGCTACCGCCACATTTTACGCCCAGCGTCAATTTACTCAACGGCACCGGCTGGCGTTCAAACTTGTTAATTTCTATAAGCCCTAAGAACGTTTTCTGAATTGCCTCTTTAATCAACTGCTCCTCACTCTTCGATTGCTGTTGCTCAAATACAAATAGCGGTTTGTCAAACTGTGGGTTTCGGCTCTTAATATCCTGCATGAGGTCCGTCAGCTGAAGATTTTGACATCCTAAACTAAGCACCGTAACTCCCGCCACATTTGGATGATCGGCATATGCCGCTAGCAGCTTTCCCAATACCGCAGCATCCTGGCGTATCCCGCCGCAGCCGCCCTGATGATTGAGAAACTTGATACCGTCGACATTCTTAAATACGCGGTCCTTCCGATGAACTGCCGTCGCCAGCTGTTCCAGCGAAAGGGAAGTCAGGTCCTGTCCGGCCTCATAAGCCGCTAAAAGCTCGCGCGTAAACGCCCTGTACTTTCCTGTTACGGAATACCCCAGTTCATTATATAACGCTTCTTTAATGACATCGAGATTTCGGTTCTCGCAAAACACCGTGGGGATAAACAGCCAGTAATTTGCTGTTCCCACCCGACCGTCCTTACGCAGGTATCCGTTAAACGTGCGCCCCTGAAAACGGGATACGTCGGGTGCCTCCCATTGGTAGTTATACGGTCTGAATGTGTAAGGGTCTGCCGCGTGCTTCGTGTTATCGGTATTCATGATACCACCGCGGGGAACAAAATACTGCGTCTTCCCCACGAGAACGCCGTACATGTAGATCTCGTCGCCTTCCTGCATGTCCTGCATAAAGAACTTGTGCTTGGCGGGAATGTCTTCCTGCAGACGGTAGACAACACCTTCGAACTCCACATCTTCGTCCTTGGACAGATCTTTTAATGCCACTAACACATTGTCTTTCGGATGTATCTTTAATATGCTACTTGCCATTCTATGTTTAACTTTTCGATAGACTTTAATACTCCTATTGTTTCAATCTCGTCGAGAAACCGCTGTACGGTCTCCATAAATTGGGGATAAGCC
This sequence comes from Sphingobacterium allocomposti, assembly GCF_008124885.1. GTDB lineage: Bacteria > Bacteroidota > Bacteroidia > Sphingobacteriales > Sphingobacteriaceae > Sphingobacterium > Sphingobacterium allocomposti. Next base: position 46,086 of record NZ_VNHX01000024.1, on the reverse strand, counting down.
GCCAAATTTGTGCCCCAGAGGCTGTCGTCGCTTAGCACGCGGCTCACCACCGTCTTTTCGTCCTTCCAACAATCGAAGAGCAAGGGGGCAAATTCATCCTGTAGCACCACTGTACGGCCATTTACGTCCTGTACATATTTCTCTTCGACGCGTCTCGTATTCATGAACTTTAGATAGGCAGCGAACCCTAATGCGATATGCAGTGGAGGAAAAACGTGTTTTTTGTACCACTTATCAATTAGCGCCACATTCCGCATATTCATTTTCGACGTATAATTGAGTGCTATATTTTCCCAACGATGGTCCAAAAAAGGATTGCTAAAGCGGTCTATTACACTGTTGGAAAACCGGTCGACATCCTCCTGTTCGATGTACTGATCTAATATCGCCTTCCCGATTTCCTTTTGCATAAGCCCCTTGACAAACAGGTTGAAAGACGTATTGCTCATGGCTTCCTTTACAGTAGAAAAGCCGCTCCATAGGGCCGCGGCACAGCTCAGCGTGTGCGTTCCGTTCAATAGGCGGAGTTTAATTTCCTTAAACTTATCAATGGACGGCACGAGTACGATGCCATCGTCTACCTGAGCGAAAGACAACGCTGCCTTTACCCGCGGCGAATCGGTCTCAATTGCCCATAAGCTAAAAGGCTCGGCCATGATCATCAGCTCATCTTCGAAACCCAGTTCTATTTCCGTTTGTTCCTGCTCCTGCTGTGGTAAGCGCCCCGGCACGATGCGGTCCACCAATGTGTTACAAAAATCGTTCGCCTCCTCCAGCCATGCGACAAAACTGCTCCCCAGCTCATTCTGTGCAGCGAGGTTTAACAGTATTTTCTTGAGCTTTTGCGCATTATCGGATATCAGCTCCGTCGGCAAAATAACTAGACCACGGTCTTTATCTCCCTGAAAATACGTATACCTCCGGTATAAAAAAGCGAGCAGCTTGCCCGGAAACGACGTTGGAGGCGCGTCTGATACACTGTCATTACTCATTACAATCCCAACCTCGGTCGTATTCGAAAAAACCACCTGCAGATCAGGGTTTTCGGCAGCTTCCAAGATAGACTCCCAGTCGTGTGCCGCCGACAGCACTCTGGAGATGGCATTATTGACCGTATATTCCACGACCTCTTTTCCGTTGACGAGCCCCTTGATACACACGGTATAAAGCCCGTCCTGTCTCGAAAAAGCATCTGCACCGGACAAAGATGTCGACTTGACAACCAGCACACGTCCATTAAACAAGCCGCGTTTATTAGCCTTGTCTACATAATAATCGGGCAGCCCTCTTAATAATACACCCGTACCAAACTGCAATATCCGCTCCGGTAGGTCAAAAGAGTTTATACTAGGAAGTTCGGCTTTGGTTGTGGTAAGCTTTGTTAAATTTTCCTTTGAAAGCAACATTATACTATATCTTAATATTATTCTGATCTGCGTAAAACGCCGTTATTTCTCTTCTGCTTTTATCTTCTTTTTCCATTTCGGGTATTCCCTGTCCAGTAACTTCTGCGGCCAATTGCCGAACCACGCATATCCGTTCTTCCGTTCGTCGGATATTTCGTCAAAGTTATATGTGACACTGTTGTCCCTGTCTCCAAAAAGCGGCTTATTGTTCTTGATATCGTAGAAACGCGCCCAAACCACCGAACTGGAATCAGGAACGAGCTCCCTGACGAGCTTTCCGGTCTTTTTGTCTACAGTCCTATCGAAACGGTACCCTTCGATATCGTTACTTTTAAACCAAGCTACGGCGGCGTCGACAGCGCGCTCTATCGCTGGGTCTGCCGGCTGCTCCATAAGAAAACGAACAATACCCACGGATTCCGCGGTGCTCAGCGACGCGGGCTCGAATTTTCGGGCCTGTGCCGGCTGTAACGTGTTTTCGTCATATTGCGCTGCCCAAATACTCAGCGAATCCGCCTGTTTCACCTGAGTTTTGAGTATACAGCCGACCCCCTTAGCAACAGCCTCCTTTGCCTTCGTCTGCAGCACGTTGTCATCGAAGATTTCGAACCCGTCTTTTCCGTAGGCAACTTTATCCAGCACCACCAACGCGTTGATCATCGCGTTATCATTGTAGGTTATCTCTGCACGGTACAACGATTTGTTGGGGTAATATTGTGGAAAACCACCATTGTCATACTGAGCCTCCAAAAGATACAATACCCCTCTTTTTGCAGCCTCACGGTAGACTGAATTTCCCGTTTCCGTAAAAGCTTTTACCAACACATGTATTTCGCGCGTTGTCGCCTCATTGTCTATCGTGGCGTACCTGTTATCCGTCTGCTCTATCTTTTTCAGAAGATCCTCTGTCAGGGGGACGCTATAGTTGACCGCCCTTTTATCGGCCAATTGCTTAGGCCAGGCACCGTTCGGCAGTTGGTAGATCAATATTTTCTCTGCCAGACTATCCTTCGCGGCAGACTGTGCCTGCGTCATGTGGCAAGCCATAAGCGCCAAGCCTATTCCGAATAAGGTCCTCCTGATTTTCATCTGTATAATTATTTATTCCTTTTCTGTTTGTCTTCAATGACATTCATGCTGCCTTCGGCTGTATAAGTGTTACATCTCCATTTTATGGATGAGCTCACTCCGCTCAAACTTATGCTGGCTCCATCTTTTCTATTTTGCCCGGTTTATTAGCCAATTTACCAGTTCGTTGGCCGCTTCGAAGTTTTGATATTCCTCCGGCAGCTTTCTTCCGTCTGTATACTCGTTATACAGCCATGGATCGCCAATCGCAAATACGGTCCCCTTACCATACTTCGCTGTTGCTATGACGGTAGATCCGTCCTTTTCAACCAGTGCCTTGCCGGGCGGGGTGACCTTTATAGTCGATATTTCTTTTATGTAAATCTTCTTCGTGTCGAAAAATATCCCGGTTCCGGACGGGATATCTACAGCTCCTGTTTCATACTCATTTCCTTTTACGCGATTTTTGCTGTCCTCGTTAAAAGCGATGCCGAATAGCTGTGGCAGCACGTTAAACTTCGTTATTTCGCAGTTTCCTACGTCGTTCAGCAGCAGCACCAGCACGCCGCCGCGTTTTACCCAATCAGCTATATCTTTGGCGGTCGCCTCATCCATGTAGTTTGGACTTTCTGTTTCTTTTTCGGTGTCAGGGTCTACAATGATATAGATACCTGAGCCTTTAAGGCTCGATCGGTCCGGCTTCTCGCGCAGGGTATTAAGCTGGCCTCCATATTGTTCGAAGACGCGGCCGAGCAACGAAAATCCATTATTATCCTGTCCGTCCCATAGATAATGGTACGGCTCCAGCCTCCCGCTTGCTGTTTTTTTGTACTCGTTGTTATAAAAGTTATCCAAGGTGACAACGACCTTCTTCCTGCTCTTGGGATTCTTGGAAAACTCCACTTCCGAGGCGGCGAGCATAAATGCTCCCACACCTTTAGGGTCGTTGGTCCGAACCGGTTCGCTCATATAATATTCAAAGCTTCCGTCCCGATATTTCTTTCCTCCCAGGCCAGATACTTCGACAACTTTGTTCAGATCTACACGGTCCGGTCCCGCCTGCGTGATAAATTCTTTTTTTAGCCCGGCGAACCCCCTGTCTACATTTTTCTGGAAAGTCTTTGCAACATAACCCTTCCGGACCGCCTTGGCCATGGCGTAAACAAACATACTGGAAGCCGAAGCCTCCACGTAATTGCCTTCACGTGTCCCCAGGTCGACGACGTCGTACCAGACGTTTGTTTTAGAATCCTGGAACTTGGCTACCGCTGTTAACGTTCGGTTCAATATCTGAATCAACTCGTTACGCCGGGGGTGATCTTCCGGAAAGTAATCGAGTACGTCGACCAATGCCATACAAAACCATCCCATGCCACGTCCCCAGAAGTGTTTCGAACGCCCTGTATTGGGGTCAGACCACCGTTCTTTCCTAGACTCATCCCACCCGTGGTATAACAGACCGGTCTTTTCGTCCCGCGCATGGTTTTCCATATAGGTAAACTGGTTAACGACGTCGTTAAACACATCCGGAATATTCATGAGGGCGGCGTACTCCGTATAAAAAGGCTGCGCCATATATAGTCCATCCAACCACATTTGATAAGGGTAGATTTTCTTATGCCAAAAGCCTCCCTCATTCGTACGGGGATGCGACTGAAGCTGCTCATATAATTTATGGCTTGCTTTAAGATACTTCTCCTTACCGGTCACCTTATACAACAGCAGTAGGGAACGGCCGTTTTTGACATGGTCGATATTGTATTCCGTTGCGCGATAGTTACGTATCGAACCGTCCTCGCTTACATACTGATCCATCCATTGTTGAATGTAACGGAAATAATCGCCATTCCCGGTGTTTTTCCACACCTCGGCGACACCTTCGAGGACAACACCCATGTCGTACGTCCACGTCGGCCCCTTTTCCGGGTTGGTAAACCGTGCGTCTTTAAAAAGCTTGTCCATTGCTGTCAGCGCCATTTGCTCGGAAAGCGCCTTTTGCGCATATGCGACATGCGTCAAGACAAGCAGACAGAACATTATCAATATATTTCTTTTCATGTTCAATTTCGTATTAGGTATCTGTGTTCTATACTATTTCTTGATGACCAGTGATTTGCGGTCTGCCCCATTACTAAACTCGCTTAGCTTCTTTATATTACTCTTCGCAGTGTTCAGCAGCTGAATCTTTTTACTTGCCCCGCCAGACACCGAAACCAACAGATCCACCCCCTCCTTCGGATCTAATCCGTCAATCGTGATGTTCTCGCCGTTATCAATATGAATGAGCGGATTGGTTTCCTCGGTGGCAATGGTAAGATTCTTCAACTCGATATTGGAAGCCTCAATGAGTTCAACGCCTTTTTTGGCAACAATATTCGCATTTTCTATTAAGATATTTTGAATAGGCATCTCGGGCAGTCCGCGGACAAATATCCCTTTTTCGGCGCCGTGAACGTGAACGTTACGAATAACAAAATTCCGAAAGCGGGGCGTTTCCTCTGTTACGGGCAGCTTTACGACCTGAACGGGCTCCCGATTTTCGCCAACCAAGGGTACGGGGTCCACCGCCGCGTAATACATATCAAACAGGATCGCCTCGCCGGGGATATCCACCATGTTAATATTATTGATAAATATATTTTCGACAACACCGCCGCGTCCACGGGTCGTTTTAAACCGAAGACCGATGTCCGTGCCAATAAAAGAACAATGTTCGACCCAGATATTTCTGGCGCCGCCACTCATCTCGCTGCCGATGACAAAACCGCCATGAGCGTGATACACGATATTATTCCGGATGATCACATTCTCTGTCGGCATCCCCCGGTCTCTGCCGGCTTTGTCCCTTCCTGACTTGATACAGATTCCGTCGTCGCCCACGTCGAATGTACAATCCTCTACCAGTACGTTTTTACATGATTCTATATCCACTCCGTCTCCGTTCTGGGCGTACCACGGGTTACGCACCAGTATCCTGCGTAAGGTCAGCTCTTCGCACATAAGGGGATGCAGGTTCCACGCCGGAGAATTCTGAATGGTGACACCTTCCAGCAGCACCCGCTTGCATGAAGTGAAAACCAATAGATTTGGACGTAAAAAGTCTTTCACGTCGGAAAAATCGGCGGCTGTCGTTCCGGGCCGCATGACGCCGGCTTTCTTCTGCTGCGCGCCTCGCAGCGAGCTTTCCGAAGGATACCATATATTCGCTTTCTCGTCTACCACTCCGCCCGAGGAAACGAGTTTCTTCCATTGCGTTTCCGTCATCTTATTGCGCTTCACCATACGCCACGCGCCACCGTTTCCGTCGATGACGCCACTTCCGGTAATGGCTACGTTCTCCAAGTTTTTACCCGATATTGGGCTTTGGTTTCGCCATGCTGGCTCGCCCTCCCAATTTGATTCGACAAGTTTATATTGATTAAAATCATCCGTAAACAAGACAACAGCTTCGCGGCTGATGTGCAGGTTGACGTTACTTTTCATCTCTATAGGGCCCGTCAGCCATAATCCAGCCGGCACCAGGACAACTCCTCCTCCTTTTTGACTACAAGCGATTATAGCTTCGTTGATAGGTTCCGTATTTAGATGCTGACCGTCGCCTTTGGCTCCGAAGGCGGTAATATTGAGCGTATCATTTGGAAAACTCACCTGCCGGACCGTGGGCTGTACAGGTTCCTGCGCCCAGAGCGCGGAAAACGAAAAAAGGGAAAGCCATAGCAAGCATACCTTTTTTGCTTTATTCTCTACTGATTTGTGTCGTTTCATGTTGCACATTGATTTAAATTTGGGTAGCTATTCCTTAACAAGTGTACAGGCTTTGTAACGCATTGTAAAGAAAAAACTATGCAATCGTTACCGGAAGTCGGCCTTTCTATCCTTGTATCCCGCGGGCTCCCAGCCGCCGAAAACAGCTGATATAGAAACACTTTTAGCTTCTTCGTCCGATAACTTCTTCGACCATTTGACACGATTTTGTGACAAAGCGCCCGGCCCGGTATTGTTATATTCGGCAAAAAGTGCCGTGTGTTCATTTTCTTCTTTTCCCCAGTTATGCCACCCTTCCGCCACAATAAAGGCCGGCAGTTCACTGTTCATAAACAGCACCTTCGCAAATGGGCGCCACGGACGACCTAGATAAAAGGGACCGGTACTGTCATCTCCTGTCACAGTACAGTTGTTAAAAACATAGCCAAAAGCCGAGGCTTCCGGTGTCGAGGCAGCCGTGATATATCCGGACCGCTTGCAGTGGAGCTGGCATCTTTCAAACCATGCCGTAGACGATCCGAAAATATAATCAACCGTTCCCTCGATATAACAGTTTAAATAAAACTGCCGCGCCTCCTTTCCATAGGTATACAGCGTATCCTGGAACCCAAGGAAGCGACAGTTGATAAAAGTAGCCTTATCAGCCGAAACCCACATCGCTACAGCCTGTCCCACAGGTCCTGCACTATTTTCAAACGTTATATTCTCTGCGATAAACCCTTCGCCGGAACAATAAAAACTGGCGGATCCTGATGTTCCGATCTCTTCGTTAAACCGATTTTTCCTTTGCGCGTAATCGTCGTACGTAATGATTGTATGGTTCTTATCTTCTCCGACGATACGGATGTTTTTCTTTTGCTCCGGAATGATTATCTTTTCTTTGTAAACGCCACATTTGACGAAAATAGTCGTAACATGTTTCCGAAAAGAAGGCACCGCATCAACCGCCTGTTGGACTGTCCCGAATTGCCCGCTGCCGTCTTTAGCCACAACGAGGTCGTAGCCGTCCGCTACCGCTTTCTGTACAAAAAACAATACTACAATGATCAACAGGTTTATCTTCATGTTAACAATTTACTCCCTATCAATTGGTTGCGACGAAATTTAGGGATTAAAATTGAGTTTAGGAGGCTTTTTGGCTGAATTAAAAACGCAAACGTTATCGGTAACGTTTGCGCTGGATAATATAAAGAGAGAAAGGCTATACCCTTATTAGATACAAACCTTTCTCCTAGCCTTGTTAATCGAACTCAATGACAGTTTTAATTCCGGAAAGCAGAGGTCTCTTCTCGTCACTAAAAAGATCTGCCGCTTCCGAAAACCGGACCCGTCTTGTAATAAACTGGTTACTATCCAGCGATTTTTCCTTAAGACAGGACATCACATACTCGAAGTCGCCCGCCAACGCATTGCGGCTGCTCATCAGTGTCCCTTCGCGCTTGTGGAACTCGGGGTGGCTAAAATGTATTTCTTCTTTTTGCAAACCCACCAGTACATAGCGCGCGCCGTGTGCCATGTATTGAAACGCATTGTTGATGGCAGCGGTATTCCCAGTGGCATCAAACAAAAGCGTAGGCATATCGCCATGGGTCAATGCTTCAATCTGCTGGTAGACATCACTGTCCGTCGCAGGAATGACATGTTCCGCGCCGAGGTCCTTCGCGTACTGTAGGCGAGCAGCATCAACATCCAACACGATCACTCTTCCTCCGGCGATATGTGCCAGAGCAATAATCCCTAAACCGATGGGTCCCGCTCCAAGAACCAACACAAATTCACCGGGAATTATTCCACCCCGTTGCAGGCCGTGCGCTCCGATAGCAAGAGGTTCAACAAGCACCAGATCGTCGTAATCCAGTTCATTTGCTTTCCTTAATGCCTGAGATGGCACCACGATATATTCGGCCATCGCCCCATCGATGTGCACCCCCAGAACCCTCATATCAGTCGTACAGTTCGGTTTTCCCATACGGGAGGCAATGTCCTTTCCTTCAGTAAAATAAGGCACAACGGTCACTTTGTCTCCAGCGGTAAAACCGGGTGCATCTCCCTCGACATAGTCGGCGGCGACTTCATGACCTAAAACCCTTGGGTAAGTGAAAAACGGTTGTCTTCCCGCGAAGGCGTGGATGTCTGTTCCACAAATCCCCACGCGACGGACGCGTAAGAGCGACTCTCCGACGCCGGGCTGCGGTATCTCATCTTCAGCATACACGAGCTTTCCGGGCTCCGCACAGATCAATTTTTTCATCAGAATAGTTTGTTAATGGTGTGAAACATGCATATTCATTACCTTCTGTTCTAGCAATTTATGAGATTTCATATGTAAATAGTTATTCATTCGTGTTTGTTTTCAATGGCATTCATGAGCTCACTACGTTCGGTTATTCATTCGTGTTTGTTTTCAATGGCATTTCATTAGCTAAACAATATTCTTTTTATTCTTAATTATAACTATCGACGCAGAGGCTTCTATGTCAGCTTATAAAGGCGTACCTTGTTTTGCTACCTACTTTTCAGATCCTTTGCCAATGCTAGTTGCTGGACCGCTATGGCCGTAGTAACCAGATTGGCAATTTGATCAGCGCCGTAGTCGTTTAGATGGGTATCGTCGCGTACACCAGAAGGATAGTTCTGATGGCCCGGCGGCAAATGTAAGAACCACTTTACCGACTGTTGTTCTCCCATCTGCGTTAACCTCTCAGACGTCATCTTGGTTAGGTCTATCAATGTAACATCCAAGCTGTCGGCCACGTGGCGCATGGCCTCGGGATAACCTTTATGTGTATCTGCAAGCTTGCCATCGACGAAAGATCTGCGTGCGATTGGCGTCAACAGTACCGGGAAAACACCCTTCTGCCGCGCCCGTGCTACAAATAGAGCCAGATTTCTCTTGTATTCACAGATAGATGTTCCTGTATTCGGTTTATCTATTTTTTCATCGTTGTGGCCAAACTGTATAAATAGATAATCACCTTGGCGCATTTCGGCTTCTACTTCGTTCCAGATGCCCTCTTTTATAAACGACTTGGTGCTGCGGCCGTTTTTGGCTTTGTTTACGATCTGTACATGATCCTCAAACTTGTCCGCAAAAGCCACCCCCCAACCCGTTTCCGGAAACTTGTTGGGATCTTTGATTGACATGGTAGAATCGCCCATCATCCAGATGGTCATCTTTTTCGGCTGTATAAGAAAGCTACACAGCAATGCAAGAAGCACTACACTTCCGACAAAAACGATTGGCTGCCTTTTCATGATATCGTCCGGTTTACATTGTTATTCAATTCCATCTGTCTTTGGAGGGAACAATTTCAGCATTTTTTCGGATTAATCCACAAAATACAACGCAATCGTTACCGGTAACGATTGCGGGCAGATAGGGGAATTGTAAAGCCTTTTTTTTATTATACAGCCGGGCGTGCTCTCGTTATTCCGCCGTAAACAGAAGCATTTTATCATAAAAGTCCCCGCAGACGGACCGAGTCCTTCTGCGGGAAACAACAAAGAAGTCTATGCTAACGCCATCTAGATGCTCCTATTCCATTTAACTTCAAATCAATATTATTTATGGTAAAGTCTCCCTGATCAGGATTGGTAAATTCGGGGTTTAATGATGTGTAGTTACCCGAATCGTTCTTCGCGTTTGATCGGGAGCTTACCGTAAAATTTGGAGCGTTATAATAGTTATTTGCAGAAAGCAGCGTAATTGTAGTCGCGTTTTGGTCGGTATAAAGGGCATCGCTCTGTACGATTAGATTCTTTACTACCGAGACACTGTTCTTAGACGTCCGTATGTATAGATATCTCTTCGTATTATCCCGTATTGTATTATAAAATGTATTTGTCATAATGGTTATTTTACTATCAACCGAGCCAAAGTTGTTCGAACCATTGCTATCCATTCTAAACAAATCTCGAGCCGCCGCACTATTGTAGACTGTATTATCCACAAAGTTTAGCTCGTCGGCGATTCCTTGCCTAAAATCGATGAAATCGCCACCGTCGCACTCGATGTTAGAGATGATATTGTTTTTAAATTCTACGGCAGGAATTCGTGCCTTTACATTAACGTAGTATAGACCCTTTCGGTAGTATTTGACGTCACAGTTTTCCATTAAAAAGTCACCATAAGGCGAGTCGCTTGCCGCCTCGTATATAACCGTTTGATCTCCGCTACCGTTCCCACTTCCATCCAAAACTAGATCTTTAAGTATCAACCCAGAATTATTAGACAGCCTAAATACTGCGCCTTTAATAAGGGGCCGATCCGACGGCCTGTAGCCCTGTATAGTTAATGATTTTTTTATTGCTAAGCTTGCATTTATCGTATAAGTCCCAGGTTCCAATGCTAGTATAGCGCCCTCATCAACCATTTCGATCATACCAGCTAAGTCGTCCCCTGGACTAACTTTGGTAACCCCTTCTCCGAGCAAAGTTGTGAAAGATATAACGCCACGGGTTTTCTGGCCATTTTTTAACGTCGCGGTGTAGGTAACATCGCTTAGTAGTCCGCTAATTACTGCCGTACCAGCATTCACCTCTGCGGAGGTAACTGCGTGTCTTATTTCTCCAGGCATTAAAATAATTTCGGTCGCACTCTCGCCAGCCGGCCATGTTAAGGTCACGGAAGTTGCGGTTAACGTTTCTGGATCCACCGTATTAAATATTTGCTCCACATCTGTTGTAAAGTTCACACTGATCCACTTTGACTCTTCTAGTCCTTCGCCAAGCGCCCGCACCCGTACGGTGTATGTTGTTTCTCCTTCTAGTCCAAGAACTGTGTACGGCAATTGATCAAATGATACATCTTCTACCTCTTTTACAGGTTCCCCGCTGAAGTCCGGATTATCGTAGATTTCGATATTATATCGCTGGGCGTTATTTACCCTTTTCCAGCTTAACCTTACACCTGTCCGCTCGACAACTTGAGCTGTTAGTCCTGTCGGGGACAATGCCCGTTCTAGGTTTAGTTCTGTGATCTCGTGTAAAAGCCCATCTTTACACGACGACATTGTCAGTGAGATGAACGTGATCAGCAGTATAATATTTTGATATTTCATATACTAAAATTTATTTACCGGTAATATTTCAAATGATGCTCATGCTCCCCCATGTAGGAGCCAGTATACTGGAGTACAGCAAGCCTTCCTGGTTTGCATCGTTGACACTACTAGAGATTTAAATGATTATTATTTAACATCCCGTTAGATGACTCGAGGAAAAACTGCCATATAGGCCAGTATTGCTGCTTATTCGGGTCCCTCCCCGGATATACCAATGCATTCCAAAAGGTTGTGACATCGCTCGAAGAACTCATCGTCCACGACTTATTAGCTGAATAGTTCAGTGCTGCTCCCGCCGCGTCTGTATCTCCGAAATTCAGGCCGTAAATACTTACCGTTTCGCCATCATCGGCTGTTTGGTAATATATTCTTCTCGGCAAGTCTGCGTATTTTCCCGTCCTGTTCTCCAGCTGTTCCAACTTTTGCTTTGCTTCTGATAGTTTAGTTCCAAGTAAGTTCCAACGTATCAGATCTCCTTTACGCAACATCTCACCAGTAAATTCGAGAGCGCGCTGATCGACGATGGCGTTAAAAAAAGCAATCTTGGAAGCAGAAGCTTGACTCATCAATTCTGCGACCCTTACGCTATTTGAAGGAAAAGCTCGATCTAGAATCATTTTCAGGTAAGGCGCCGCAGCCTCTGGTCCCTCGAGTTCATTTATAGCCTCTGCCGCCATCAGGATGACGTCTGCATACCGCATATACATCCAGTTCAAACCGTCGTCGTTTGTCGACGTAACCCGTCGGGTCATCCATTCATACCTATACTTTCCAAAATACAGCCGGCCAAGCGACGACGGTACCTGGAAGCCTCCTGCATCGGCTGCGTCCGAAGCGTTTCGATCCCATTCATAAGGGACGATAGAAACAAACCGCCGCACATCATCTTTATCATACTCGTAAAGCATGATCGGGTTAGGGCCTACTGTACCTCCTCGATTTTGCCCAGTGTACTTATTTGTTTTTAGGTGCCGTACACCTAGATCAAAAATTACGCGACCGCGACCGTCACTGAACGGAATCTCCCATATTGATTCCCCACCGGCAGCTGTATTCTCTTGATTAAAACGACGGAAGACCTCTTCGAATCCGAGGAGCCTCTGCGTGCTACTGCTTATAATGTCCAGACATTCTTGCTTCGCAATGGTATACATCTTTTCTCTGGAGAGTTCTGGATCGGTACTCAATCGAACTGTTCCGTCCAACCGTTGCGCGTAACCGCCCGCAGCTAGTGCCAACCGCGCTCGCAAGCCTTTTGCAAAAGACTTGCTCACCCTTTCCACCGACGACGTTTTCGAGGTTTCATTTGGCCAGGGTAGTAGATCCGCCGCTTCATCTAAGTCCCCTAGCAATTGTTTATAAATAATATCTCGATCGCTCCGAGGCAGGTAGGTGGTCTCGGAGGTGATCGGTTCGAACCTTGCGGGAACGTCTCCCCACCCCTTGATGAGGTCATTATACAGTACAGCTCGAAGGACTAAAATCTCTCCGAGAATCTGTGCCATTTCCCTATTTGATTCAACGTTTCCGTACCTACGTAGTCCACGTATAGCCATATTTGCCCGCTCAATACCTTCATAAAATTTTGCCCAAGCATTATTGTCGGTATTCATCTGACCGTTGTCCACATTGGTATTGTAGTTTCCCAACCTGGACTTCTCGTCGTCTATTGCTTTCAAAGAATTATGCACTTCAACATCTGTATTTGTACCGTAGTAAACCAAATAGCGTCCTCGATAAGAATTCGTTTCTCCAAAAGACTGGAGGATGCCGGGTATGACGCCCTCCGCTAAGCTCGGCGTAGAGAAGATAACGGATTCATCCAACGAGGACTTGGCTGGAGCTTCCAATACATTTTTACAGCTTGTTATTGATAAGGTTGCCCCCAATAATAACGATATGTTTATAATTCGTTTCATAGTCTGTCTAATTAAAAATTTACGTTCAAGCCAAAAACAAAAGATTTGCTCTTTGGATATGCAGAGTAATCGACCCCTGGAGTCAAAGGGGTCTGCCGCCTAGTAGAGACTTCCGGATCAAAGCCTGAGTAGTTCGTAAACAAAAAGAGATTGTATCCGGATGCGTATACACGGAGATTCTGCATTTTTAATTTCGACGAAACCGACTTCGGCAACGTATAGCCTAGGGTCACGGTGGAAAGACGCAAAAACGAGCCATCTTCCACCGCCCAATCCGTAAAGGTAAAGGATCGCGTATAGGGCGACCACATCGTTGTATTAGCATTCATTGCTTCTAATTCCGCAGCGTCATTACTGATGGTACCATCAGCACGCAGGTTCGTCCAGCGATTTCCACTAGCCATCACATCGATCATGTTTCTGGAATTGTACTGGCTAGTCGACGTGTACTCAATCTTATTCGCATTGTAGATGTCATTGCCGTAGCTCCAATTGAAATATGCGGCTACATCGAAATTATAAATACGAGAGTTAACGGAGAATCCTCCGGTATGAAGTGGATTTGCATTACCAATAATAGTCCGATCAGCAACTGTGATTATTCCATCTCCGTCTAGATCCTTAATTTTCATGGAACCAGGTCGTATAAGGCCTACGGCATCTCTACCGTTAACAACGCCCTCTTTTAAAATCCATTGATTAGAGCTCGCGTCATATCGCTCAAAGTCGGAGACCTCGTATCTCCCGTCGCTCCGATAGCCGAACATTCGGCCCACCGGAGCTCCTACTTCTACTAAATAATCTGCACCTATAGCTGTAGAAGCCCAGCCCGAAGTCCCGTAGATGTTGGCCACTGAACCCAAGTCAAGAACTTTATTTCGGTTAAAACTGATATTGGCGTTCAGCGAAAGATCGAAGTTGGTTTTATGGATAGCGGACCAATTTAAGGTGAACTCTAGACCTTTATTTTGGGTCGTTCCCAAGTTTCTGTACTGGATATCATACCCTGTACCCGCGACAGGAAATGCTATAAGCAAATCTTTGGTCTTGTTTAAATAGGCGTCAAATGTTCCTGCTAACTTTCCGTTCCACAGCGAAAAATCCAAGCCAAGATTACGTGTGACGGTCGTCTCCCATTTTAAATCGGGGTTAGCCATCGTTTTCGACGCAGCCCAGTAGCTGTTGTACCCGTTTACCCATGTCGTCGTCGAGTTATTGAACACCTGTACCAGAAGTCCCGCCGGGATACGGTTATTTCCTGCCGTCCCATAACTTGCTCTAAGCTTTAGGTCATTTAACCATGCTCCAGCGTTTTCCAAAAAAGGCTCGTCCGATAGACGCCAAGCACCTGATACTGAAGGGAAATATCCCCACCTATTGCTGGTCGAAAACTTTGAAGATCCGTCCGCACGGAAAGTTGCACTCAGTAGGTAACGTCCCTTGAAATCATAGTTTGCCCGACCGAAAAAAGAAAGTAGCTTATCATCGGGGGTAAAATTATTGTCTACCGAGTTGGCATATCCCTGGGTTGTTAACCTTCTCGTATCGTCAAAGGAAAAGGTTTCTGGGAAGCCATGTATTACATTCGTCAAAATCTGGTTCTCAGTAAAGAGAAACTCTTGGCCCAAAAGAACATTGAGTTTGTGCGACGTACCTAAAAACTCGTCCAACGTATAAGTCGCTGTGTTGGTGCTTCTCCAGCCATTTCTGTTCGTATTCGTCAAAATAAGTGCCGGTAAATTTTGACGGTCTGAAGTTGGCACATTTCTTACATAATATGTTGTTCCTCCATAAAAGCGGTCTTGATCATTCCTATAAGCGTCGTATCCAAACTCAGACCGTATACGTAGATTGTCGATAACCTCGTACGTCAATGCGGCATTAAGGTTGTAAGTTTTACGTCGGTAATATTGGTCATTATCTGATATAGCTACTATCGGACTGTAAAGATTGAAATCATCATCTGTTTCCGTCGTCGTGGTCAGCCCTTCAACAGGAAAGGGGGGATAAAGCATCGCATACTTTAAACGAGAATCCGCGGATGAAACCTCATTTTGCTCGTTCATTCCGCCCCCGTTGACTTGTATGTCGGAATAACGAACCCCTAAATCCAACGATAAGCGCTTATATAGTTTATGATTAAGTTTGAAGTTGGCATTCTGTCTTTCGAAATCGGACATCTGCATTATTGCTTTGTCTTTAACGAAACTGTGGCTTACACTAAAGCGCGTTTTCTCGCCACCTCCACTAATGTTTAAATTCTGGTTATACGTATTGCCCGTCCGGCCGAACAATATCTCTTGCCAATCGTTCGGTTTAACGTTCTCGTACAGGTCAATATCTTGATAGTTTCCAAAATAATTCACATACGTCTCCAGCTTGTTCGAAAGCAATGCATGTTCGTATTGCCATGTCACATAGTCCGAAGGCGAAAGGACATCAAGCTTTTTTGCAAGATTTCTTGTTCCAGTAAATACATTTAAACTAATGCTTGTCTTTCCGACTCTTCCTCCTTTCGTCGTAACCAAAATAACACCGTTTGCTCCGCGAGCTCCATAGATTGCTGTAGAGGAAGCATCTTTCAGTATATCAATAGATTCAATGTCTTGAGGCGCAATATCAGCTATAGAATTTACGGGAAACCCATCAACGATGTACAAAGGAGAGTTGTCCTGGGTTATCGATCCTCCCCCTCTCACACGTACTGTGAGCTCCGCGTCGGGCGACCCCTCCGTACTGTTTATGTTCAATCCTGCAACACGTCCTTGAATAGCCTCTAAAGCGGACGAAACGGGGGCCGCGGTGATAGTTTTAGCGTCTACTGAAGCTACCGCTCCAGTAAGGTCCTTCCGTTTAACTGCACCATAGCCTATTACGACTACTTCTTCTAAGTTTCCTGCATCCGACCGCAAGGTAACTTCCAAGAGCGTTCCTTGCCCCACCATTCGCTCTTGGCCAAGGAAGCCAACCGAACTGAATTCTAAAACATTTTCTGGAGAGGACACACTAATACTGTATCTTCCGTTAGCGTCGGTACTTACCTGTACATTTGTGCCTTTTACCTTTACCGTCACGCCAGGCAAGGGTGTCCTATCCTGATCATACACAACTCCCGTAACTGTCCTCTGCTGTGCAAAGGCCAATTGTACAGACAAAAGCATCAACAATAAAGCTTTAAATATCCTCATGGTATATAAATTGATTTAAACTGGTTACATAATTTTAACAACATCCCCTTATGGACAAATACCACGTTAAACCACGGCGATCGGTCCATCTTCTTTTTTATCACGGATTTTAAACAGATTTATACTGGTTTATACGAGCACCATCTTTCCCAAACAGCGATACCTATATTATGTTAGCGTTAATATCCTACACAATAATAGTGTATATCCATACTAAAGAGGACAAAGTCCTTTAAAAAAATTACGCAAACGTTGCCGGCAACGTTTGCAGGACAGTGCAGGATAGTTCAAACCACTCTCAGTGCCCGGTCGGGCGGCTCGCGCAAAAAAATTTATATCTTAGCCCTCACATCAACATGCTTTATCAAAACATGCAAAAGACCTATCTTGCTTGGATCTTTCTTTTACTCCTCTCGAGCACGGCACTACACGCACGGCAGTCCTCATCTTTCCGCCCGTATGACTTACGGTGCGAGCATCTGGAGCGTCCAATGGGTATAGACAACCCGCATCCCCGATTAAGCTGGAAAATTGCGAGCCCGCACGACGGAGCCCAACAAAGTGCTTATCGGATTTTGATCGCTTCAGACTCATTGGAGCTCTTGAAAGACGGCACCGCTTGGTGGGACAGCGGAAAACAGCTGTCACAAGACATGCTTCTAACCTATTCAGGGCGGCCCCTTCAACCGTACCAGCAATACTACTGGTGCGTCGAAGTCTGGGATAAAAACGGGCAGCAGGGCCGGTCGTCTATAGCCAGCTTTGAAATGGGGCTGCTCAACGAACAGCAGTGGCAAGGATCCTGGATTTCGGATGGCAACAATCCAGATTTCCTTCCGGCACCATATTTCAGGAAAACCTTCCGCAGTGCGAAGGCTATTAAGTCGGCGAGAGCATATATCGCCGTCGGCGGACTGTACGAGCTGTATATTAATGGCTCTCGCATCGGAGATCAGCAACTGAATCCTATGTACACACGCTTTGACCGCCGGATACTGTATGTCACACATGACGTAACACAGCATGTACGTAAGGGTGGTAATGCCATCGGTATAATCTTGGGTAACGGCTGGTACAATCACCAATCGCGGGCCGTGTGGGACTTCGACCGTGCGCCGTGGCGTAACCGTCCGGCTTTTTGCCTCGATCTACGCATTACTTACGAAGACGGAACCGTAGAGACAATAACTTCTGGATTAGATTGGAAAACGTCTACCGGCGGTTTACAGTTTAATAGCATCTATACGGGAGAGCATGTGGATGCCCGTTTGGAGCAGAAAGGATGGAACCGCACCGATTTTGACGACTCCAAATGGCACGGTGTACGGCTCCGATCAGCTCCGTCGCCCGTTATCACCTCCCAACAGCTACGCCCGATACGGCATGTACGGCGCTTAACGGCCCAGTCTTTCAAACGCTTTAGCGACAAAAACTATCTATTCGACTTCGGACAGAACATGGCTGGAATGACCGAACTCCGGATCTTGGGCACCAAGGGCACAAAAGTATATGTCAAGCATGGCGAACGTCGGGGAACCGACGGGCACCTCGATCTGTCTAACATCGACGTGTATTATAGGGGCGATAAGGAGAAAGAGCCTTTTCAAACCGATATCTTGACGTTGAGCGGAGAGGCCGACACCTTTAAAACGACGTTTAATTATAAAGGCTTTCGCTATGTGGAAGTTAGCAGCGACACTCCGATAACATTGACAAGTACCGATCTTACAGCCCATTTTACACACAGCGACGTGCCGGCAGTAGGTCAGATCAAAGCGTCCAATCCGTTGGTCGAAAAGCTGTGGAAAGCGGCGAACAACTCATACCTTTCCAACCTTATGGGGTATCCTACCGACTGCCCACAACGGGAAAAAAATGGGTGGACTGGAGATGGACATTTTGCCATTGAGTCGGCTTTTTACAACTTCGACGCGATCACCATTTACGAAAAATGGCTTGCCGACCACCGCGACGAACAGCAGCCAAACGGAGTCCTTCCAGACATCATTCCCACAGGAGGGTGGGGGTATGGCACAGACAACGGTCTCGACTGGACGAGCACCATTGCAATCATCCCGTGGCACATTTATCTATTCTACGGTGATAGCAAAGCACTTAGCGACTCCTACGCGGCTATTAAACGCTATGTAGATTATGTTGACAGGACAAGTCCGAACCACCTAACTTCCTGGGGAAGGGGCGATTGGGTGCCTGTTAAATCGACCTCCAATAAGGAGCTGACCTCTTCCATCTATTTTTATGTCGATGCCTCCATTTTAGCGCAAGCCGCCAGACTTTTCAATAAAGAAGATGACTATCTGCATTATTCGGCTTTGGCAGAAAAGATAAAGCATGCCATTAATGAAAAGTTTCTGGATAGTACGGCAGGAATATATGCAAATGGCACACAGACGGAGCTCAGTATGCCGTTGTATTGGGGAGTTGTTCCACGTGCGATGCAACAAAAAGTGGCTGACGTCTTAGCGGCTAAAGTCGCAGAAAACGGGTTTCATCTCGACGTAGGCGTTTTAGGAGCAAAAGCACTGTTGAATGCGCTAAGCGAGAATGGCCATACCGAAACCGCTTACAAGGTTGCTGTGCAGGATACCTATCCTTCCTGGGGCTGGTGGATTGCCAACGGCGCAACTACATTATTGGAAAACTGGGACCTGAACGCTACACGGGACATCTCGGACAATCACATGATGTTCGGGGAAATTGGAGCTTGGTTCTTTAAAGGCCTGGGTGGAATCTATCCTGACAAGGAAAACCCCGGGTTCCGACATGTTATTTTAAAGCCCTATTTTGTAAGCGGACTTGAACACTTTGAAGCGAGCCATCGGTCGCCTTATGGAGAGATCCGCTCATCATGGGTCCGTCAGGGAACGAAGATTCGGTACGAAGTAAATATCCCCGCAAACAGTTCCGCGACCCTTTATCTTCCGCCATTCTTACACCAATCCGATCCCATAAAGTTGGGAGCCGGAACACACGAGTTTGTCTGGAATATCCGGTAAGATTAGAGGCCGGATTTTCTCTACTTTAAAATCCGGCCTCTATGGTATCCTCTGATGCTCCAAAAAAGTGTTGTCGCTTAATATCCCGGGTTCTGATACATCCTCTCGGGATCCAATTTGTGTTCATCAAAAGGTATTGGGTAGTATCGATCCTTCGTCGTGATATTGGATAGCTGTGCGTTTCCGTAATCTGCTTGACTCTTCTTTTTAAAGTAGCGAACCAGACCCTCAGCGTCATAGTTACGTATCAGATCGAACCAGCGATGGTTTTCAAATGCAAGTTCGACACGTCTTTCATGCAGAATTGCTTCTTTTAAGGTCGGGTATCTGCTGTCATATGAGGCGTCCTTACGGGCCTCAGCGTAAGACGGAAGTCCGGCGCGCTCACGGACTTCATCCAGCAGCGCTATCGCTTCAGCATCCTTTCCTAAATGCATCTTGGTTTCTGCAAGTAATAACATCACATCCGCATAACGTATCAAAATCCAGTCGTTACCACCCCAACCTGCCGTTCCTGCTCCGTCACTATTATCTCTAAACTTCGTAATAAACCAGTCATTCACCTGCGGATCAGTAGCAAATTTAATCGAAAATGTCTTTCGCAAGTCGCCTTCCTCATAGTCTTTTACCAAGTCATGCTTAACATTTCCGCCACTCCCGGTTGAAGGGTATTTTGAGTTAATGGTTTCTCCACGGGCTTGGTTATTTCTAGCGATGCTTGAACTGTAATTTTGGTCGCCCCGAAGATACTGCACCTGAAATACCAGTTCCTTACACGTATTCTTACGTTCCACATCGAACACCTCGCTATAAGGAATCTCGTCGAGCTTGCCAAAAGTGCGCGCTTGGTACGAAGCGGACAGATGTGTTTCAGCCAGTCTAAAAAAATCCGCCGTATTCACATCTTTCAAGGTTGTGCCCATCGTTAGGTACACCTGTCCGAGCAGGGCATTGATAGCTGCTTTAGAGGCTCTACCCACAGCATATTGGTGCTGCGTATTTGGAAGGTTGCTATCCAATGCGTCTGTCAAATCCGCAATAATCTGTTGGTAAACGACATCCTCCTTCTGCCGGAAGGCTAGTTCATTTGCTTGCTCTTTTGTTGTAATCTCTTCGAGTGACAAGGGAATGTCTCCGAACTTGCGCACCATGTGGAAATACAGCAGCGCTCTTACAAATTTTGCCTCGGCTATATGTCTTTTTTTCAATGCGTCGTCCGAAAACGTTACCTGGTCGATCCTGGATAGCAGTGTATTGCAACGAGCTATTGCGTCATACATGTTCGACCAATGGGTTTTTAGATAGGAGTTGCTCGGTAAGATAGAAAAATCATTGAACTGAAAGGGCTCTCCAGCATTTGACTGATTATCATCGCGTCCAGTGTTATCAGAACGCTCCTCACTATAAAGGGCGCTTCCTTCGCCTACGGTGCTTCCCGAGCGCAACGCTTGGTAGAGACCGTTAACAGCTAACTGAACATCATTTTCTGTTTTGAAAAACTGCTCTACAGAGACCGCATTCGGATCTTCTTGGTTTAAAAAATCTTTCTCACAAGACGTCAACCCAAAAAGAAAGAATGGTAGTATATATATCTTTTTCATCGCTTTATTTCATTAGTTCTACTCCTTTGCGGAGGTATTCCGTTTAAAAAGTTACTTTCAATCCTAAGTTGTATCCTCTAACCAACGGATAAAGCCCGTAATCCACCCCAGGAGTTAAATTACCCCGTTGGTTATAATCTGGCTCAGGATTGTAGCCTTTATATTTCGTAATGGTAAATGGATTCTCCACGCTACCGTAAAGACGCACACCCGAGACACTTAGCTTCGTGGCGAGACGTTGCGGCAAATTATATCCCAACATCACGTTTGTCATTCTAAAAAAAGATCCATCTTGTATGTAGAATGAGGATAGGCGCGTACTATTACTTTGCGTCCCAGCTCGGGATGCACGGTAAACCTTTCCATTTCCTGGATCCCCGGGAGATCGCCAGCGTTGGGCTACATCTGCATATTGATTTCCGGAACCTTCCATATTATATAAGTAGTAATCATATCCATCTAAAACCTGATTACCCTGTGAGCCGTTGAACGAAGCGCGAAAGTCAAACTGCTTATAGCTGGCGTTAATAGCAAAGCCATACGTAAAATTCGGATGCGGAGTGCCAATGATACGCTTGTCTTCATCGTTCACTATCCCGTTGCCGTCCACGTCTTCGAAGTAAAGATCTCCGGGTTGCAGAGGGTTGGTAGATGCCGCCGATGGTGCCACGGTCTGATAGTTCTCCTCGCTGGCTATGCCCAGTACCTTAAACCCGTAAAACATACCTATCGGGCTACCTTCCTGTGTAATATGTGTAATATACGATCTTTCGGCACCGTTGGTTAAGATGGTGGACGCGCCACCAAGGTCCAAAACCTTGTTTCGGTTTACATTGATATTTCCGCTAAATCCAAGTTGAAAGTCGTTTCTCCTTATTATTGTAGCATCCAGCTGCACGTCAAAACCTTTATTCTGTACCTTACTGTCTGGCAGATTGGTCAATACGGTTGTCGCGCCCGACACGGCCGATACTGGTTGATCAAACAGCAGATCGAAAGAACGGCTTAGATAGAAATTGGTCATTAAATTAACCCGGCCATTGAGTATACCAATGTCGAGTCCGGCGTTGTATTGAGAAGTCGATTCCCATCCGAGCGCCCGATCTTTAAAATCTTCCGGCCAGTAGCCTGTCACCACAGCATCTCCGATAATCACGCCTCCCGGCGAACTCATTGTCGTTAGCGCATTATATTCGCCGATATTATTGTTACCGCTTAAACCCCAGCTGGCACGGAGCTTAACGCTAGATCCGCTTCCCAACCAATCATCATAAAACCCTTCATTTGAAACAGTCCATCCGGCAGATACTGAAGGAAATATTCCCCATTTTGTTTGCGGACCGAACCGGGACGAGCCGTCGGTACGAAATGATGCCGATAAGAAGTATTTAGAGTCGTAGTTGTACATCAGTCGGCTGAAATAAGACTGCAATGTAATTGCCTGCTTATAGGCGTCCCTTAACTGAAAATTCGAAGGATTAGCCCCTTTATCCGATATTTCTCCTATTTTATCGTTTTGGAATCCGTTTGCCCGCAGCGATATAACGTCAATATCCGTACGCTGTGCGGAATATCCGAGGAGGGCGTTTAGCTGATGCCTTTCCTGGAAGTTTTTATTGTATGTAAGTGTGGTCTCCACGAGCTTGTCTATTTCGCTCCGTGTACGGGCGTCCGCATACGCGGCCGTCTTGGCCTGATCCGAATATGGCGGATTGTTACCGCTGGAGATACTGGTCGGTCTGTAATAGTCGTATTTCTCATCATACGTAGAAAGACCTCCATTTACCTTCAGGTTGAACCCCTCTAAAATGGAAAAGTCTGCAAAGGCATTATAAAGCCCTCGCTTTCCCCGCCGATTGTTCTTGATCTGTGTAACATAGGCCAAGGGGTTCTCAGGATTTTGAACTCCATAATTGTTCGCCGATAAATCCGCCATCAGATATTGCGCGTAGCTCCCATCCTCATTGTACACCGGCAAGGTCGGCAGGTAAAGAAGTGCGGCCATCGACGGACTTTGGTCATAACGACCTGTTGTGACCTCATTGTTGTCGTTGTAGGTAAACGAAACATTACCTCCTACAGTTAATCGCTTGTTCACCTTGGCGTCTACATTCGTCCGAAAATTGAACGTCTGCTGATCCGTGCCCAACATAATTCCTTTTTGGTCTTGATACGAACCGCTGATGAAATACCGGCTCCTATCATTTCCACCATATGCGGATAGATTATGCCGTTGAAAAGGCGCATTCCGGTAAAGCGCGTCTTGCCAGTCTGTGTCGTACGGTGACTTCTTCGCAAGACCTGTCGAGAAATCGTAGTATTCCTCTGGGATAGAAACAGAACCTGCATTCCCTACTTGCGCCACCCTCGTAGCGTTGTCGTGTAAACGCATGTCATCGGTCCACGCGCCACCCCTGTTAACGACAAGATCTCTATACGCATTATTCCGGCCATCAATAATCAGATCAATAAATTCTTCAGCATTCAACAGATCGATTTTCTTCGATAGCTGACCGAAGCCTGACAGCACTTCGTAGTCGACATTACTACGCCCCTCCTTGCCACGTTTCGTTGTAATCAACACAACACCCCCAGCAGCTCTTGAGCCATAGATAGCAGCCGAAGCCGCGTCTTTCAATACGTCGATTGTTTCAATATCGTTTGGATTGATATTTAGATTGTTTCCCGCGGGATAACCGTCAATGACATAAAGGGGATCAGACCCAGCATTAATCGAGCCCATCCCACGCACACGTATCTTCGTTCCATCATAGGGAGCGCCACTCGTCTGCATAATCTGTACGCCAGCAACTTTACCGACCAGCGCCTGCGAAAGCTTTGGCGATGTGAGGTTGAGTTCTTCCGCTTTAACGCTAGATATAGCTCCTGTCACATCGGATTTGCGCACGCGCTGGTATCCTATGGAGACCATTACTTCATCTATTTCTTGCGCTTGCGGTGTAAGAACAACAGTCAAACTATTAAGGCTGGTCACTTGCTGATCGAGCGGATTAAATCCCACGTAACGGAAGGATAAAGTATCTCCAACGGATGCAGGCAGCATAAAGAAGCCAGCAGCATCTGTCTGTACACTTTGCTTTGTGCGTCCATTCGTAACGGTTGCCCCTACTACGGGGTTCCCTTCGGTATCAACAATTTGTCCACGTAACTGTTGTTGGTGTGTCACCTTTTTAAATGGCTGGCTACTTTCACTTACATGCGCCGCGACCGGCACAACTGTGGCTAAGGAAAGTAACAACCAAAGGAGTTTGGTTGGTTTAGGGTTCATAGATATTCAATTTACTGCGGCAAACCTAGGAGTCTAATGTTATGCAAAGGTTAACGCAGTTTTATAAAATAATTAGCTAAATCGTAAAAGCCGCGCCGTCGGGGGGAGAGTGTGTTGCCAGAGAAGAGGTGTTTTATATTCGTGTGAAAACGAATGTAGCGTTAGCTATCAAAATCCCGTTATCAATCAGATGATGCGTCAGGCCATGCCGTGGCTGCATATCAAGTTTGCCCAACGATAACCTGTTTTCGAATTAAATTACGTCTTATGAAACGTTATAGATCCTACAGTATTTTCACTATGTTCTTGCGGAACTTTGTTTTCTTGTCGATCTTTATACAGCTCCTGGTCGGTTGTAAAAAGAATGGTACAGCATTAAGTGGCCCCTCGGCGGGCGGATACTCCATTTTGGTCAATAATGGAAATATCCTTGTCAGCGGCTTTAAGTCGGAGCACAGCCATATAAGCACCAGATATTGGATTGATGGCGAAAAAGCCGATCAACAGGAGTTTACAGAACGTATAGAAAACCAGTCGATATACCGGCAAGCTGTGGACGACCAATGGAGGCAAGTGTGCATGTACAAGGATCGGGACGGTATCATCCAAAGCTACCGGTTCGATCAGGGCAGCGGTGCCGAGGCCGGAAAGATACATTATTATAAAGATAGCGCCGTCATCAGGATGGATAACGATAGCATCGGCTCACTTTCGGCTGTTGCATTTACGGATGACTCTCCACTGTTTGCCGGCTACCTGGGTACGTACGGGCAAGTTGCCGTCGGCGGCAGTGTAATGTATCCGCGCATCGCGTTCGTGTGGGATGGCCAGTCGCCTATAACCCAACTGTCCATGCTCCCCGATTCTGCAGCATTCAAGGGCGTCAGCGCTGTATACCGCGCGGGGCCTGATGAATTTTATGTGGGCGGACTATATGGACGTCCCATGTACTGGAAAAATACCGACCCTGTCGTGTTGGATGAGCGATATGGCGAGGTCTGGCAGATCACCAAAGTGGGGCCGGATGTCTATGCGGCTGGTTTAATCAATAAACGAGGTTCGAATAGCACCGGACATACTGCCTGCTATTGGAAAAACGGAGAACTCCACGAACTTGAAGACGACGCCCAGGCTTTTGGGATATGCATTAACGGCGACGACGTCTATGTATCTGGAGCCGTCGGAAGTGTTCCAGCCCAATACAGGCCATGTTATTGGAAAAACGGCATAAGGACTGACCTGCCAATATAAGAAGCTAGATAACGGTCCAGGAAGACCTGATCAAGACAATCGGCACCAAACAAAAACCGGAAAGCGAAGATTTTCACTTTCCGGTATGTAGCCCCGAGCAGAATCGAACTGCTATCAAATGTTTAGGAAACATCTATTCTATCCGTTGAACTACAGGGCCCCTTATCAATAGTCGCTCGCTACAAAAATACGCTTTTTATTGATTTTATTAAATAAACATAATCTATACAAACACATAAACAAGTATAGATTTTAACAATATTTTATCGAGATTTTTGATTCTTTACTGACAATAAAAAGATTAATTTTGTGGCACAAAAACAAAAAATATTATGAGTTTTACAGGTAAAAATTTTCCGAACATTACAGTTGACGCTATCGACTACTTAGGTGATAACTTCCGTCTTAACATTTTTGAAAAGGCACAGGCGGAGGGCAAGAAAGTGTTGTTATTCTGGTATCCAAAGGACTTCACCTTTGTGTGCCCTACAGAGTTACATGCATTTCAGGAAGCTGCTGAAGAGTTCGCAAAAAGAAATACAATCGTTGTTGGCGCTTCATGCGACTCTGCAGAAGTACACTTTGCATGGTTGAATACAGCAAAAGACAACGGCGGTATTGAAGGCGTGGAATACCCGCTTATCGCTGATACAAACCGCAACTTGTCCAGCGTATTGGGTATTTTGGAAATGAAAGAGGTGGAGCATCCGGAATATGGCACGCTAGTAGAAGGTTCTGCTGTGACCTACCGTGCAACATATTTGATCGATGAAACAGGAAAAGTATTCCACGAATCTGTAAACGACATGCCTCTTGGCCGTAATGTTAAAGAATACATCCGTTTGATCGACGCTTATACACACGTACAAAAACATGGTGAAGTGTGTCCTGCAAACTGGGAAGAAGGTAAAGAAGCAATGAGCGCTACCCGTGAAGGCGTTGCTTCCTACTTGTCTGCCAACTAATGAAAACGATCTA
The DNA here is from genome assembly GCF_008124885.1 of Sphingobacterium allocomposti. GTDB lineage: Bacteria > Bacteroidota > Bacteroidia > Sphingobacteriales > Sphingobacteriaceae > Sphingobacterium > Sphingobacterium allocomposti. The sequence continues at coordinate 19,541 of NZ_VNHX01000024.1, read as the reverse complement.
ATAACAAAACACAATAGGGGGGAAGGCCTTCCCCCCTTTAAACTAACGAATAGAATATGTTACAGGAATTAGAAAACGACTCCTTACAGGAGCTTGTTAATAGCAATGATTTGGTCATGGTTCAGTATTCAGCCTCCTGGTGCGGCAACTGCCGTATCATGAAACCAAAGTTCAAGAAACTGGCGGCGGAAAACGAAGGGTTGACTTTTGTGATTGTTGATGCCGAAAAGTTTCCTGAGTCCAGAAAACTGGCGAACGTGAACAATCTGCCAACCTTTGCGGCATTTAAAGGCGGCAAACTGGTGAATCAGGTACAAACAAACAAAATTGACGGTCTAATTGATTTATTAAATGAAGTTACCAGTAATTAAGCATCTGATCGAATTTATCGAACAGAACGATGTGGACTTTGTATTGGAGACCATTGAAACACTAGAAGCGCTCACCGAAGTCCCCTCGCTCAAAGACGAAGAACTAGATGTCATCGGCGAGTTAATATCAAATATGTATGGCGCCGTGGAAGTCGACAAACTAATTAAAGAAGGTGCGACCAAAAAAGATGCTCTGAACGGTTTCATGAAACGCGTTCTGGGATCCATCGATCAATAAGAACGCCAGCATATCATCGCGGAAGCTGGTACAATCGGCCCCGTTGTTTAAAACTTAAGGAATGTGGAAAAGTATTTCTTTAGTTTATAGGCGATTCCTATTTATAAGTCTTATTTTTACTATACTAAAGGTTACTATTTTAAAACTGTCGACTGCTACCATTTGGTTATTTTCAAAATTCACAGGGTTGAATTGGAAGTTTTAGACAAAAGATTTTTAATTGTTGGTAAAAGGAATCAAATGGCGATTTGATTCCTTTTATTTTTTCGCAGAGGGCACCCCGACGCACCCTCGGTTCTAAAATAATAGCGTTATGTAGTGCCGCCGACCCAATATTTCTTTTCCCCCGGACCCTAACTGAAAATATAACGTCGAAAAACTACGTAATCCAGCAAGGCAATGTCCTCAAACTTTTACCTTAATTTGATTATAGCGGGCTAAAATTATTTTCTATTTTTAGTTTCTATGAGACGATACCACATCCATCTTTTTATTGCGTTCCTTTTTGTCCAATTTTCATTTGCCCAGACGCCTTCCCGAACAGGCGCCTCCGACATTCTCCTTGACATGGAACGGCTCAGCGTTTTGGGCTCTGTATTATACTTTGCCGCCCATCCGGACGACGAGAACACCAAGCTTATTGCATACCTGGCTGCTGAACGTAAAGTCCGGACAGCTTACCTCTCGCTAACCCGCGGCGATGGGGGACAGAACCTTATCGGTACCGAGCAGGGCATCGAACTTGGCCTCATCCGTACGCAGGAGCTGCTACAGGCGAGAAAAATTGACCGCGGGGAGCAGTACTTCACGTCGGCATTCGACTTCGGCTTTTCAAAAACGTTTGACGAGACCTTTTCTTTTTGGAAAAAACAGGACGTGCTCAGAGAAGCCGTGTGGATCATCAGGAAGTTGCAACCCGACGTCATTATCACACGCTTTCCTCCTGACGAGAGAGGGGGGCACGGACACCACCAGGCTTCTGCCATCCTCGCACACGAGGCCTTCAACGCTGCAGCTGATCCCAACGCATTCCCAGAGCAGCTTCGCCTTGTCAAACCCTGGCGGGCCAAGAGGCTGCTTTGGAATACCGCCAACTTCATGCGCATGCAGGGCGAACCAAACAACCAGCTGAAAATAGACATTGGGCAATTTAACCCGCTCATCGGACAGTCCTACGGCGAGATCTCCGCACAAAGCCGATCACAGCACAAAAGCCAGGGATTCGGCTCGGCATCGAGCAATGGAAGAGCCATAGAATCGTTTGAACATGTGGATGGCGAAAAAGCTTCAGACGATCTTTTTGACGGTATTGACTTATCCTGGGGACGCGTTCCGCAGGGCGATGCGGTTCAGACAATGGTTAGGCAGCTCATTGATCAGTTTAATCCAGCGGCACCGCAAGCTTCTATCAGCCAGCTCGCCCAGATCTGGCGTGCCGTCCAACGTATAGACAATAGCTATTGGAAACAGGTGAAGACTAAGGAGGTTGAAGATCTGCTCCTCGCCTGTGCCGGTATCAAAATAGAGAGTGTCACTACTAACCGTCGCATCGTAGAAAGAGAGCCTATACGTTTTACCACCGAAGTTGTCGTCCGCAATCCCAATTCCGCCGTTAAGATTGTCTCCGTGGATAAGCAGATGCTCGGGCAACTTTTAAAATACAATGAACCGGTACAAATAGAAAGCAGGATGGTCTACGAAACCATTACGCAGCCCTATTGGCTACAAAAGCCAAATAGCCTCGGCAAATTCGAAGTCGACGATAAATACTTCGGGTATCCTACCAATCCAGATCTGCCGGCGGCGGATATCCAGCTCGAGATCTCCGGAATATCGATACAGCTAAGGCTGCCTATCCAATACCGATATGTAGATCCTGTTCGCGGCGAAGTGCACGAGCACATTCAGGTGGTACCGTCGCTAACAGCCTCCACAGCAGCGCGCTCGCTCCTCATAGCGCCCGGCAAAAGCCAAAGCCTTTCGGTTACATTCGAAAAGCAGGGGGCCGGGGAGGAGGTCAAAGACGTAACAATGGTCCTATCGTCTAAAGGGTGGAAGGTCTCGCCGGAAAAGTTGACGCTGCGGTTTGAGAAAGGACAAAAAACGCTTGTCCGTACACTCGATATTTCAAATCTGTCCGGCGCCGCCGAAGATGCGACATTGACGTTAATCTGCGAAGAAAAAAAGCTAAAAAGTATCCGGCAAATCAGTTATGATCACATTCCGTCGCAGACCTGGTTTCCCGATGTCAGCGTCGAACTAAAAGGATTGTCTCTTATCAATCCTGTAAAACGCGTTGGCTACATTATGGGAGCCGGAGACCTTATTCCGGAGGCTCTTCGTCAGCTCGGAACAACAGTTGATATCCTGGAAATCAGTAAAATCAATAAACAGATCCTATCTTCGTATGATGCCATCGTGTTCGGTGTAAGGGTATTGAATGTCTCGCCGCATGTAGCGGACAAGCTGCCGACAGTTTTAGACTACGCCCGAGACGGCGGCGTTGTTGTCATGCAGTATAATGTCAACTCAAGGCTACAAACGACGGAGTTTGCACCAAGGCCGTTTGACATTTCCCGCTCCCGCGTGACGGAAGAGGACGCTGATGTGGTTTTCCTCGACCCCACCGATCCAGCACTTAACTATCCCAATAAGATCACCGCCGCCGATTTCGATGGATGGGTTCAGGAACGCGGCCTATATTTTGCGGAGAACGTGGACCCGGCCTATAGAACACCATTAGCTATGCACGACAGAAATGAACCGCCGCATACCGGCTCACTCTTAATTGCCCCTGTGGGAAAAGGAAAGTTCGTCTACACGTCGCTATCTTTTTTCAGACAATTGCCGGCCGGTATACCGGGAGCTACAAGATTATTTGTAAATTTGTTAGCAAAAGAAAAATAAGAACGATATAATATTATGGAAAATCACGTAGAAAACAACGAACCTTTGAATGTGCAAGGCCTCATCCTATTAATCGGAACCGTATTCGGAGGATTGATTTCAATCATCGCCTGCGGCACTTTTCTAGGTTTCCTTTCCGGTCTATTCTTCGGATTGGTCTTTGCCATCTTTTTCATCAGCGTTTTTCTTCCGCATAAACCTCATGACAGATAAGGGACTTCCTCCTTTTGTAAAACGCTGGCGACAATTCTATTGGATTGTATGTATATGGCTTGTCGTATGCGTCTTATGTATGTACTGGTTTACTAAAGCTTTTTCATGAGTACTATTGACTGGATAGTACTCTTTCTTACCCTTTTGCTTATTGTCGTCTACGGCATCTACAAAAGCAGGGGAATCAAAAATATAGACGGCTATCTGGTGGGCGACCGACAGCTTCCATGGTACAACGTCGGTCTGTCTGTTATGGCGACGCAGGCCAGCGCCATCACATTTTTGTCGGCCCCCGGTTTGGCCTACTCTTCCGGCATGAGTTTCGCACAGTTTTACTTTGGACTCCCTTTAGCGATGATCGTCCTGTGCGTAACCTTTGTCCCCATTTTCCACCGGCTGAAGGTTTACACCGCCTACGAGTTCCTGGAAAAGAGGTTTGGTGTACAGACCAGAATACTGACGGCGGGCCTGTTTCTGATTCAACGTGGCATTTCGACCGGTATCACCATCTTTGCTCCCTCTATCATCCTGTCCAGCATTCTCCATCTGGACGTCACGTATACGACGCTCATCATAGGTAGCATGGTCATTGTATACACCGTGTGGGGCGGAACCAAAGCAGTGTCCTATAGCCAGCTCCTTCAGATGGGTATCATTTTCGGAGCACTATTAACGGCCGGCATCATGGTCGTCCATCTGCTACCCGACAATATTGGCTTTGTAGAAGCGTTGCATATCGCAGGGAAATCGGGGAAGACCAATGCCATAGACTGGAGTCTCGACCTGAACAACCAATACACCGTCTGGACCGGATTGATCGGGGGTTTCTTCCTGCAGCTTTCCTATTTCGGTACCGATCAGAGCCAGGTAGGCCGCTACCTGACGGGCTCATCTATTCGCGATTCGCGTATGGGCCTTTTGATGAATGGCCTGCTCAAAGTGCCAATGCAATTCTTTATCCTGTTGATCGGAGTGCTCGTCTTCTCGTACTACCAGTTTAACACAGCTCCGCTTTTCTTTAACAACGTCGAAGTAAAAAAAATTGAAAATAGTGCCTATGCTGAGGCCTACGGACACATCATGGACAAACATAGGCAGAATGGCGTCGAAAAGCAAGAAAACATCAAAACCTTGGTAGAGGCTTTAAACTGCGGCGATGACCAGGCCATACGTGTCAGCCGCGACCGTCTCCAGGAACGGATTGCGCAGGACCAAGCCTTACGTCGTGATGTAGAAGCCCTTTTACAAAGGAACAATCCAGATGTGGAACTCAACGACAATAACTATATCTTTCTGTCATTTGTCACGAGTTCTTTTCCCAAGGGACTGGTCGGACTGCTAATTGCTGTTATATTTCTGGCTTCGATGGGGGCTACCGCGAGCGCGATCAACTCACTGTCCTCCACCACCGTGGTCGATATGTATAAAAGGTTTCTACACAAGAAGGGAAGCGATCAGAACTATTTGAACGCATCCCGCCTGTTTACACTACTGTGGGGTATCATTACCCTTTTTGTCGCGCTATTTGCGAGCAAACTCGGCAACCTGCTTGAAGCGGTAAACATACTGGGCTCACTATTCTATGGTACTATCTTAGGAATCTTTTTAGTCGCCTTCTATTTCAGGAAAATAGGAGGGAAACCCGTTTTCTGGTCGGCTATATTATCCGAGGTGGTCGTCTTTACCGTCTGGAAAGCCGACATCATGGCTTACCTGTGGCTCAATCTGCTGGGCTGCTGCTGCGTAATCGCCTTCTCCTATGTGCTACAGCTGCTATCGGGCAGATCAAAAGTAACGTCTGTATAAATTATAAAGAACCCGTTTGTCAAACTCGGTAAGCGTCTCGCCCGTATCCACCACAATAAATTTTCGTTTGAAAGCTATTATGGCCGCTCTGAGATTGCTTACATCGTACCCTATTATCCGAAGCGCATCAACATGATTGAAATTGTCCGGCACCGGCAGCAGGTTAGATTCGTCGTACCACACGCCAAAGCCACGCTCTGCCAACCGTTTCCATGGAAAAAGAACACTCGGATCGTCCTTTCGTGTTGGCGCGATATCGGCATGCCCGATAAAGTTAGTAAACGGAATCTGGTATTTTGTTTTTAAGGTGTCCAACAGCGAAAGGAGGGCACCGATCTGTGCTTCAGGGAAGGGCTCCTTTCCGTTATTATCCAGTTCTATGCCAATAGAAACAGAATTAAGATCCGTAACATTGCCCCATTTAGACCGTCCGGCATGCCAGGATCGCAGGTAATCATTCAGCATCTGAACCACGCGACCGTCTTTCCCGATCACATAGTGCGACGAAACTTTGGTGTGTGGAAGCTGAAATGTCCGTATTGTCTGGTTTAAACTGTGCTGCGCCGTGTGATGGATAATAACAAAGTTTGGTTTCCGCACATCGTAATGTATCGTCTCCGTCCAGTCAGCCCCCTTATTAATTCCCTGGCGCATCATCTCCCGTACTTGATCCTCTGTCGTCACGACAACAGGAATATCGACGGCTTGCTGCGCTTCGAGTGCCTCCGTCACGGGCGGAAGATCGACAGCGTCGGCATTGATCTTTACCGTATCGGTACGTATTACAGGCGTATGATTTGCCTGTAGCACACGATTTTTAGGTGTGCTGCAGGCAATCACCGCGGAAAAGGATAACATACTGATATAGAATAGCGGCTTCAATCCCTTCTATCTTGGTAATGAGTAAGTAAGTCCTAAGGCCAACGCTTGGCTATACTGGACTTTGGGGGCTTCACTGGAGTTGTAGACCACTATACCTGTTAAAGAAACGTTCACCAGGCTTGTAATCTTCGCCGTTAATACAGCATCTAAACGATGATCTGGGTCGCTCAGGTCCTTGTAATCAGCGAACATATTATAACGGCTTTTTAAGTTGAGATTTTTTGACAAGTTACGGTCTAAATTTGCTGTTAACTGAAATGCCAGGTCGTTTCTAAAACTTTCTCCAGGTTTCAAACCAAATTTTTCCTGGTCTTGGCTTATAGGTCGATTTTCAGGATATCGTCTAGCATATTCCTCAACGGTCAACGACCCGACCCTATCATCCAGTACCAAGGTTTGCCGCGCGGTTCCCGTTCCTAAGCGGAGCGAAAAAGTATTATCAGGTTTGTATTCCAAACCAAAAGATTCCGTAAAATACGCAGGTCCCATAAAGCTAGATTGGTATTCATATATCCTTTCAACCCCTTGTTCTGTCGTATACGTATATCCTATATCAAATTGAGATTCAAAGGTCACCGAAAAATACAGCGCCCAGCTGTTAGAAAGCTTGTATGCCAATTTATTATCCCAAAAAATCCGGTCGTTATTCTTCTTTGCCAGCTGGTCTTTATTTTTAATCTTTCCATACCTGAGATCCAGTTCAGTAGTAAACTGAAAATTGTTTTTATTGTACTCGGATTTATGCCAGGCCAAGGCGCCTACAGCGATGGAGTTAACACCTCCGGCACTCCAGTTCTCACTAAACGACGCTTGGTTTGCGTTGATACCAAATTTCGTCCAATGTTTCCAGTAATCTACCTCCAATTGAAGTTTTGGAATGGGTACGAGTACCTGGTTCAGATTCGACAATGGAGCCGCGGGCTTGTCAACGAAGTTGGTATCTGGTTTGGCCCGCAATTTCTTAAGGTCGACTTGTGCAAAGCTCCACTGCACGCCCGTAATCGCGAAAGCAACAAAAAGCAATTTTATCTTGTTCAACATCACGTTTTAATTATGTACTTCTAAATCTATATCCGGCAGTTTCGGTAAAAAGCGCAAGTTAGGATTTAATTTAAATATTTCATACTTGCTTCTGATATATGCTGTGAGCTCATAGGGTGTCGCCGCCATAACAAAATAAAAGGTGGGACGGTAATTATTCATGAAGTTGGTGAGATGTTCTCCGGATAGGCCCGTCAGATTATGGACCAGGTCGGGCGTAAATTTTGCGTCAATCACATTTTCTTCGTATTCCCGCTGGATGATGCGGGTCAGCCTCCTGGCATTCCTTCCTTCCCGGCTCAGCATATTGTAAATAGATCCGATACTTAGGCCGGCTCCCGTCGGCCCTACGCTAAATACCGACCCGGGATCAGCCAGCTTATACGCTTTGTTAAATTCCTCTTTCCGCGTAGCCAGAATATCTTCCGGCGAACGACGGGCTACCACCTTTACTTCGGGGATGTAGATGGAGGTTCGCTTCAAATAAATCATAAACACCTGTTGGCCCGTGTACTTTATTGTGTCAGTATAATATCCCTCTTTCGATGCAATCAGCAAGTCGCCTAAACTTACATTCATTTCAAACTCCCCGCGGGCATTGTTAAAAGTGTTCTCCTTTGTCCGATCATTCTTCAGAAACACCTTTCCGACGCGTTGTTGTCCATCTCCGTCAAAAACGATGCCCGGTACAGAGGCCGTTTGGCCCCGTAAAGCAATCGACAAGCAGCAGACAAAACCAATTAGAAAAAAGTGCTTCACAACTTCCACAACTATAAAACTAAGTGAAAGAAGCGTATGTTTCCAAATTTTAACAACTTTTATACATTTACTTGGAAATGACCAACAGCTGGCCCAGGGATAGGCTATCAGAAGAGAGGCCGTTTAGCTGCTTCAGCTGATCTACAGCCACGTTATATCGCTTGCTGATACTATAAAGCGTATCCGTGGGCTTCACCTCATGGATAATCATGGCGACCGCTGTTTTTATCTCTTCCGGCTCCACCGTGGCCTCCTCCACCGCCTTTTCCTGGATGATTTCCTCAACTTTGACTTCACGCTGTTCCTTGGCGATATAGGACACCTCCGCCCGGTCATACTGGTACAGCTGATAGCGTTCGATGAGGTCTATGAGAAGTTCTGGATAACGTGGGTTTGTTGCATATCCGGCCTCCTTCAGGCCTTTAGCCCATCCCTTGTAGTCGTTCTTATCGAGAAAGAACAACTTCTCATACCGCTTCCTTAACAAAAACTGGCTATGATCGCGAAAGGACTGCTCTGGACTGTCGTATACGCGAAAGCAATCGTTGATATGATCGTCAGGACGTGTTATCGAGCGCCCGTTCCATATACCACCGCATTTTATACCGAAATGATTATTGGCCTCGCGGGCCAGAAAACTGTTGCCGCTTCCGGATTCCAGCAGTGCCTGGGCCAGCTTAATGCTCGCCGGTATTCCATACTGGTTCATCTCCGCGATGGCTATATCCTTATATTGTTCAATATAGCTCAGTCCGGATGTTGATGAGGCTCCGCTACGCTTCGGTGCGGTATAGGTACCATTGTTCTCCGTTCCCGGGCGATGGGACGGGGACTGAAGGACAGTTCTCCTAGAGGCACAGGAGCCAAGCCCCAGCGTTATAGCAATAAGTAAAACGAGTAACCCGCTGTATTTCATCTAGAGCAATAACCGTTGTCCAATTGAAAGTTTTGACGACTGCAAATTATTTCGCCGCTTGAGTTCCTCGACGGATACATCGTATCTTTTGGCCAGAGCGGAGAGCGTTTCACCCTTTCTGACAACATGCGTCTGATTCATGAAGTTTACCGGCGCCTCTTTCTTTTCCATCGTACTTAATAAGAGATCCTCCTGCTTTTCAGCCGGATTTTCGGCCAGTAAACCTTTTGCGGCCGAGCCTGCGGGAAGATAATCAAATTCCTGCAGGTTGTACCGATTGATGGTGGCCAGCACTTTCGACGACCAGCTTCCCGTCATTGAGTAACCAGATCTGGCGATCCCCTGTACCCATTCTTTGTAGTCGGTCTGGCCATGTGCCTCGAATAGCCTATTTGTTGCTTTCCGACGCTTTAAAAGGCCCACAAAGTCCAAGTAAGATTCTTTGACCGAGCTGTATCCTTTATAGGCAGAACGGATAGTCCTGCTGTTATTTTTTCCCTTAATACCGAAGTGATTATTCAGGTGCTGTGCTATCCGGCTGTTTCCGTAAGCGCTTTCGTGGATTGCGATGGCCAAAATTACGGAAGCTGGCACTCCCGTTTCTAACATTAACCGTTGAGCAATCTGCTTATGCTCTGCAATATAGCTACTTGGTGAAAATTTCTGTGCAATTGTCGTCTTGACAGTAAACACAAACATCAGTAGTACAAAAATGTACTTACTAATACCTGTTCGTTGCATAGGATTACTTTTAGTTCAACAATCACTTTTTGCGTAACACAAAAAGCCCATCTCTAATCGGCAAAATCAGCTTTTCAACCCGATTATCTTTCGCCAAAGTTTCATTAAGTTCTACTACTTTCCTTGTTTGGCTGTCCGGATTATCCTGCAACACCTTTCCTTTCCATAACACGTTATCAACCAACAACAACCCTCCTTTAACCACCCGTTCGATCAGCAAGTTAAAATAGTAAAGGTTCCTCTTTTTGTCCGCATCGATAAACACCAGATCGAAATCTCCTTCAATGGTTGGTATAATCTCCGCTGCATCACCGATATGATAATTTATCTTCGCTGCAAAAGGCGATGCATTAAAATAGCCCCGGACACGATCTTCCTGCTCTTCATTTACGTCTATCGTATCGATCACTCCGTCTTCCGTCAAACCTTCCGCCAAACAAAGTGTCGCATATCCGGTAAATGTGCCTATCTCCAATATTCGTGCCGGTTTTACCAGTTTGGACAACATTGCCAAAACCCTTCCCTGAAAATGCCCGGACAGCATATGAGGCATCGTTTCCCGTAAATAGGTCTCCCTATTTACCCTTCGTAACAATTCACTTTCCTCATCACACGTACTCTCCAGATAGGCATTCAGCGCCTCTTCATTTTCAAGCATAGTCACAAATGTAATAAGTAACGTTTTACTACAAAAAACTTTAACAAAAATTAATTCTTATCGTCCTCGTTATGAACGACAAAACCGGCCTTAACAGCCTAAATAAGCGGCTTTTTTAACGGATTTATTTTTAATCCAGGGAAGCAGTAATCAACCGTAAAAATTCAGACCGTGTAACATCATTCTGAAAAGCGCCTGTGAAAGCAGACGTGGTCGTGACGGAGTTCTGCTTTTGCACGCCCCGCATAGCCATACACATATGTTTACACTCTATAACAACTGCAACACCCGCAGGTTTTAGGGTTTCCTGAATACAGTCGCGGATTTCGTTTGTAAGACGCTCCTGCACCTGCAGACGACGCGCGAAAGCGTCTACCACCCGCGGAATTTTACTCAGACCCACGATGTGTCCGTTGGGGATATAGGCGATATGCGCCTTGCCAAAGAAAGGAAGCATATGGTGTTCGCACATCGAATAAACTTCAATATCTTTAACAACCACCATTTGACTATAGTCCTCTTCGAACATAGCGCTTCGCAGCACTTCGGCAGCATCGATGTCATATCCGTGCGTCAGAAACTGTAAGGCCTTCGCCACGCGCTCCGGCGTTTTCACCAGTCCTTCACGGCCCGGATTCTCGCCAAGGGCCCGCAATATCGAAGGATAGTGCGCCGCAATTTCTTCTACTTGCTTTGTGTTATACTGATCAATCTTGATATAACCGTCCTGTTCTTCGTTTTCGAAAGATGTTAGATTACTCATTCTGTATAATTAAAATATATCAGCGCTTCGCGCCGTTGTAAATACGGAAATACTTATTTCCAGTTAATATACTGTGCCTGCCACCGGCCTAACCGCCGAAATACTCGACAAAGTTGTTCTCTGTTTCATACAATTTAACAGCATGCAATTGCACGTTCTCAGCCTCAAAATGCGGCCTTAGAACATCGAAAATTGCCATTGCAATTACTTCAGTAGACGCTCTCTTTCCCTGCATGAAATCGACATCAAGATTGATATTCCTGTGGTCCAACTTGCTTATCACATGTTGCAGAATAATCTGTTTCATTTTTTTGAGATCAATCAAAAATCCTGTCTCCGGATCTAATTCGCCTTTTACGGTGACAAACAGCTCATAATTATGGCCATGCCAGTTGGGATTCGAACAATTCCCGAAAACGGCTTCATTCTGCTCCTGAGACCAATCTTCCCGGTACAGCTTGTGAGCTGCACTGAACCTTTCGCGTCGTGTGATATAGATCATAAGACAAAGATAGGGTAAAAAACATATTAAAAGAATTTGCTACCTTCGGTCAAAGGTACACATTATTTGGCATGAAAATTTTAGTCGTCGCTGCCACTACCGCAGAAATAAGTCCGTCGCTACCCTTTCTGGAACAACATCAAATAGATTACCTCATCACCGGAGTGGGAATGGTGTCATGCTCTTATTCCCTTACGAAAAAGCTGCAGTCCGCCTCCTTTGACCTGCTGATACAGGTTGGAATAGGAGGGGCATTGGACACATCGGTCCCACTGGGTACTGTTTATCAGATAGAGGAAGACGAAATTTTTGAGTTTGGAGCGGAAGACCGCGAGGGCTTTATTGATATTGAGGCTTTAGGCTTCGGAGAAAAAAAGTTCGCCGGAACCCCTGCTACGTTGCCTCCCCGGTTTTCGACCATCGATAAGGTCCGCGGTATAACGGTGAATAAGGCACATGGCCGAGCAGAAAGTATCACAAGGCTACGCCGCGTATATCCCCGAATGCTCGTCGAATCGATGGAAGGCGCCGCCTTCTTCTTCGTTGCACGCTGCGAACAGGTGGCGGCACTGCAATTCCGTGCCATATCCAACTACATCGAACCCCGGAACCGGGAAGCGTGGAAGATAGAATTAGCAGTAAAGAATTTAAACACCTTTTTGCAGGAACTCCTTCTGTCCCTGCGGTAAAGAACGCCAAAACCGGTTCACGTTTTCTTGACGAATAATGACATATGTAACGCTTTTTTGCTGTAAAATCGCTACGAAATATCAATAAATTATAGTAGTTTTGCGATATTCAAAAAAGACACAATTTTACAACTGATGAGAGAAATACAATTCAGAGAAGCGCTTCGTGAGGCAATGAACGAAGAGATGCGTAAAGATGATAAGATATTCTTAATGGGCGAAGAAGTCGCAGAATACAATGGAGCATACAAAGTGAGCCAGGGTATGCTGGACGAATTTGGCGCAAAACGTGTTATTGATACGCCTATTGCAGAGCTGGGTTTTGCAGGTATCGGAGTTGGTGCAGCAATGAATGGTTTGCGTCCAATCATCGAATTCATGACTTTCAACTTCTCTTTAGTTGCCATTGACCAGGTAATCAACGCAGCTGCTAAGATTCACCAGATGAGCGGAGGGCAATTTTCCTGCCCTATCGTGTTCCGTGGGCCAACCGGTAACGCGGGCCAGCTAGCGGCACAACACTCACAAAACTTCGAAAATTGGTATGCCAATACACCAGGCTTAAAAGTTGTTGTTCCCTCGAACCCATACGATGCAAAAGGATTATTAAAGTCGTCCATTATCGACCCGGATCCCGTAATTTTTATGGAATCAGAGGTTATGTATGGCGATAAAGGCCCTGTCCCTGAAGAAGAATATTATCTCCCCATCGGCAAGGCGAATATTATTAAAGAAGGTACCGACGTTACGGTTGTATCGTTCGGTAAAATGATTCCACGTGTCGTGCTGCCTGCTGTAGAAGAACTTACAAAAGAGGGCATCAATGTAGAGCTGATTGATTTACGGTCCGTACGCCCTATCGATTTTCCGGCGATCATTGAGTCTGTTAAGAAAACCAATAGATTGGTTGTGGTTGAAGAAGCTTGGCCATTAGCTTCCATTTCTTCTGAAGTCGCTTTCAAAGTACAGAAAGATGCTTTTGACTATCTAGACGCTCCTGTTATCCGTGTAACATCCGCAGACGTTCCTCTTGGCTATGCACCGACGCTTGTTGAAGCATCTCTTCCAAGCGTAGCTAAAGTGGTTAAAGCTGTAAAAGAAGTGTCTTATATCAAGAAATAATCTTCGCATATGCATAGATAAAAACCACCTTCATCTCTTGTAGGTGGTTTTTTTTTCGTATTAACCGATAATTCCACTTTAATTGTTGCAAAACCATTATAATTTGTTATCTTAAGCGCAATAAGTTTTCCATGAACACGCGTCGTCCAAAGGACAGGCCAACTGTTCCGTGACTACCATTAATACCAGCAATGAATAACTATTTCCATATGAAAAAATACATTATAACCGGTATCGCCGTATGTTTAGGCTTTATCTCCTTCGCACAGAAATCTGTTGATTTTAAGTTAAATCCCGAAATCGGGAAACCGATGACCATCGATATGTTGGTAAAAACCGACGTAGACGGGCCTCAGAGCGTAATCATGGACATGAATATGAAAATGAACATGACACCAACAAAAAAAGAAGACGAAAACTTCACGATAGAAAGCACGACCAAGTCGGTTAAGGTCGACCTCGATGCAGGAATGATGACAATGAGCTACAACTCCGACGAAGAACCGAAAGATGAAATGTCTAAGATGCTTGGCGAGCAGTTTGCAAAACTGATCGATCAAACGGTTACCATCGTATTAACATCAAAAGGGAAACCTGTAGATGTTATTTTTCCCGAGGGGCTATCCAATAGCATGGATAAAGGGGCGTTCTCCAATATCTCTACACCGCTTCCGGCAGAGCCCGTATCTCCCGGATCAACCTGGCAGCACAGCGCTGATATGCCGGATAATCCGCTAATCGCTAAAACAGAGACGACGTCTACCTTCCGTGAAGAAAACGCTGACGGTTATGTGATCGATGTGGAGGGAAAACTTCTGGACGGAGCATCAGCAGAGGTTGGTACCATAAGCGGAACCTACACATTGGATAAGAACACCCTGTTCACGAAAACAGGTCAAATTAAAACGTCCATAGAAGCGCAGGGAGCAAAAATAATCAGCGACGTGACCTTGACGGTACAATAGTCAGCAATGCCACTTGCAAAAAAGAAGAGCTATTTCGTAAACGAAATAGCTCTTCTTTTTGTCATACCTTTAAAAAGGATTACGCGTTAATCTCTGCCTTGTATTGATCTGCAGATAACAGGGCATCCACGTCGGCAACACTATTTAGTTTTACGCGGATAATCCAGCCCTCTCCATAAGGATCTGTATTTACTAATTCTGGCGAAGTATCGATTGCTTCATTGACAGTAAGGACAGTAGCGGTCACCGGCATAAACAGGTCAGAAACGGTTTTTACGGCTTCGACCGTGCCAAACACTTCATTCGCGGCAATTTCTTCACCAACGGTATTAATGTCAACAAAAACAATATCTCCCAATTCACGTTGAGCGAAATCTGTAATACCGATAACGGCTTCGTCACCTTCTACACGAATCCATTCGTGATCCTTAGTGTATTTTAACTCTGCTGGAAAATTCATATCTTTTTTCTTTGTCCAAAAATATAACTATCTGCCGATATAAACAAAAATTAAACTTTTTCATGTTGTCCGTACGCCTTTCTGTGTCCATTCAGCCGCCCCGCGGAGATGATGTTTGTCCGCTGCAGTCCGTCTGTTCCGTGCGGCGCGGACGTCGCTTCCGGAGGGCAGCGCCCCCCAGCTCTTTAATGAAAAGCAGAAAATCGTTTATTGCATGCCGAACGAGCTTTTAACTAGCGTATTTATGCTATTTTAGCGTTATGAAATATCCATGATGCGCAACCGAACGGAGGGAGCTCATTGATTAAACTAAAGACAGACAACATCCATAAACACAAACACGAAGGACCACGAAGTAGCATGAGTGCCATAAAAAACCGTGCATAGCGCGCTCTCCGCAGGAAATCTGGACATTCCATATGACCATTAAAACAACACGCGAAGCATGCTTGAATACAATAATATGCTGGTCCGAATGAAATTAAATACGTATGAATCCTCAGATCGAAAAGCTGTATGCCATTACCAGAAAAAAAAGCAGAAGAATAATCGGGCTCATGTCTGGAACGTCTCTGGACGGTCTGGACATCGCCCTGTGCCAGTTAAGCGGAAATGGACCACAGACAGCCTTACTCCTCGAACAGTTTATCACCCTGCCTTACAATACGTCCTTTCGTAATCAGGTACGCGAAGTGTTTGCAAAACGCGCCATCGACCAGCAGACGCTATGTGGCTTAAATGCGCTTATCGGAGATCTTCACGGAAGTATGATTCTCGACGCCTTACGCCATTGGAACATCTCTCCGGAGGATGTAGACCTCATTGCGAGCCACGGTCAAACCGTTTACCATGCCCCTAACCGTTTAACAGGAGATAGCGATTTTCCAAATAGCACGCTGCAGATCGGCGACGGCGACCATATCGCTTTACGTACTGGGATAATAACGATATCCGATTTTAGGCAGAAGCACATCGCAGCAGGAGGGGAGGGGGCGCCCCTCGCCGCTTATGGGGACTTCCTTCTTTTCAGTCACCCCACAGAAAACAGGTTTCTTTTAAATATAGGCGGGATCTCTAATTTTACGTTCCTTCCGAAGGGAGGAGAGCAGCTTGCCTATGCCACCGACCTAGGTCCGGGCAACACCATGATGAATCAGTATATGCACGCTCATTTGGGCCTGGAGATGGATAAAGACGCTCAGATGGCCAGGCAGGGGCTGGTGAATCACCGGTTACTGAACATCCTAATGGACACCCCGTTTTTAAAAGATGATTTTCCGAAAACGACAGGTCCGGAGTTGTTTAATCTAGAGTTCCTCCAAAATGCCCAACAAGCGTCCGGCACGGTTGGTCTGGCGGACGCCGACGTACTGGCCACCCTCAACAAGTTCGCTGCTGAGGCCATCGTAAGTGCGATACACCGGGTATCAGATGGTCTGGAAAATGTTGTTGTATATGTCAGCGGTGGCGGGCTTCATAACCCCCTCCTGATAGAGCACATCAAAGAAGGGCTGGGCACAATCAGCCTCCATTCCTTTGCCCGCCTGGGTTTGGATCCCGACGCAAAGGAAGCCTGTTTATTTGCCGTACTGGCAAACGAATCCGTGGCTGGATCGCCGGAGCACGTAGCAGCTATAAAAGAATCGCCGGCCGTATGTATGGGCAAGATAAGTCTACCTTATTGATCCAGCGCCTGATGAATAAAACGCTTAAACGGGAATATACGTCTGGCGGTAGACACCAGTACGTCCAGTGCCTCCGGCGACGTCATCTCCTCATCGCTAAACGACTGGTATAAGATGTAACTTTTCAATTTGAGCACGTCGATATATGGATGGTCTTCAGCATAGCCGGCCGGCGCTCTCTTGAGCTTATCCTCCGCGGAGAGGTCGTCAACGGTCCACCCGCCTCCTTCCAACGCATCTACCAGCTCCTGATAGCTGTAGTCGATTTCCTGCCGGATGGCATTTAAATGATCTTTATCCGGACGCCAATAGCCGGCGGCCAAAAAGCTCTTTCCCGGTTCGATATGAAGGTAGTACTCCGGCCCGTCCAACTTTCTCCCATCGATTGATATCCCCGCAGCAAACCAAGTCTTATACGGCGTTTTATCCTTTGAAAACCGGGTGTCACGATAGATACGGAATAAGCACCGCGAAGCCTGTATTTCCGTATTGATATGTGGGTCAAACAACGACAGTTCCGCTATCAGTCCTGTTATAAACTGCTTGACGTTTTCCAAAGCGGAATCGTAAGCGTCTTTGTGCGCCTGGAACCACTCCCTATTATTATTTTTTCCTAAGCGGCTTAAAAATTCTAGTGTATGCTTTTGTATTTTCATCGTAAAACATCTATCCGTACCCCGCGCTATGCATCCGTACGGCGTCTACAAGGCCTTAAGAAATAGATACACCAATGGGGCAGCCATCAATAAACCATCAAAACGGTCCAAAAATCCTCCATGACCCGGTAATGTCTTACCAGAGTCTTTAACACCCAGATTCCGTTTGAACATCGACTCGACCAAATCTCCCAAGGTACCAAAACAACTCGTTATCAGTGCAACGGCAACCCATCCCGTTCTCGACAGCGTTCCAAAATAATAGTTCAAAATCAGGGCTGCTGCCACGGCGAGAAGCAGTCCTCCAACAAAGCCTTCCCATGTTTTGTTCGGAGAAATACGCTCGAAAAGTTTTCGTTTTCCCAAACTTCTCCCAGCAAGATATGCGCCCGTATCGTTGGTCCAGAGCAAAATCAGAAAGCCGAGAGGAACAAACGGGCTATAAACGCCGTTGACAAACCCAAGTCCGATAAAAAATACAAAGGGCATGCCCGCATAAATATGTCCAAAAAGCAAATACGCCACATCCTGTATAGGGCGTTCCGTTCTCCGGAAAAGCGCACAGATATAAACGATAAAAGTTGGCAGAGCGACATATAATAATGTTTGCTGTGAAATCAGATCCAGGTAAAACAGCCCTACCGCGCCCAACATAAGAATGCCGGTCACGGTACCTAACAGCGACGCCGGATTCGTATCCCTATTCTTTACCATCGAATAGAACTCGGCAATGCAGAGGCCTCCGACGGCTACAAAGGAAAAAACAAATACATAGGGCCCGGACAATACGGTTCCGATCAGAACGGCTATAAAGAAGAAACCGGTAATCGCTCTAGTCTTCATCTATATGATCTGTTTCCTCCTGGATTATCGTTCGGGCTACCTTAGCTTCCGATTCCTGTACAAAAAGTTCTATCCTGCCAAACTTCATTGAAGAATCCTGCTTATTTAGCAGTACCGCCGCGATACCGTTCTGCTCCAGCGCTATCTTGAACATCTCGCCCCGTAGTTCGTTGGTGTACGTAGCTATTTTAACCCAGCCTCTTTCCATAAAATCTCTTTTTAACAGCGTATTGATAAAATAAATATGCCATGCCCATGCTCAGCAACAAGCTGCCAATATACATAAATATTGGATAAGAATCGCTTTTCATCAGTTCGCTATAACTCTTGTTCTGGGAAGCATAATAGAAAGCCAACACGACGACAGAGGTATTGTTGACAAAATGAGCGAAAACTGCTATCCATATATTCCGTGTCCAGAGTACGACGTAACCAAAGAAAAGGCCTAACAGGAAACGTGGCAGAAATCCGTAAAACTGAAAGTGTATGGCGCTGAATAGAATAGCTACCACCCATACAGCGAGGTGTTCATTTTTAAAAGCTCTTGCAAAAATCTGCTGTAGTGCGCCTCTAAAGAAAAGTTCTTCGCTTATCGCCGGTAGCACGCCTATGACCAGAATATTGAGTATCAATCGGTTCCAATCGCTGACCATCACCACATTTTCCGTTATTCTCGCCATGCTGTCTTCTTGCGCACGCATCCATCTTTCTATTCCTTTCATCGACTCCGGCAAGGTCATCTGCATGTTCCAGTCAGACAGCAAGGACATACATGGACCGAACGACAATAAGATCCCCAACCCGAACAGATAAGCTTTCCAGTCTGTCCACTGCGTGCTCGGAAAGACTGTAAAGGAGGGCCTTATCCGCTGAAAAATGTATGCAGGAATCAAAAAGGTACCGATCGAACCGCTCGCTAACACCGCATAGTCAAATATACTTGATCCACCAGAAGTGTCAGGATTCACCAGGGCCGTCAGATCTGCCCCTAACAGCGCGCCCAAAACAAGTACAACAAGCTGTATAATAAACGTACATGCTAATGTCCACGCAAGTAAAACCGCCAGGTCTGACCAGGGGCTTGCCCCTTCCGTTCGTTGTGCAATCATCTGCTAAAAATAAGCAATACCGACGTAAAACGAAGAGGTTGTCTAAAAAGCCTTTTTTTAAAAAGGAATCCCCGATACGTGAAAGTGTCGGGGATTTTTATTGTTTGTCCTAAAAAATGGTTATTTTTAGGTGTACCCAAACAATATGGCAAACATACTATTCAAAGCATTACCATCCAATAGTCCGAGTCTTTTTCCGGAAGATATTTTTGCAA
>NZ_VNHX01000023.1 GCF_008124885.1 Sphingobacterium allocomposti | reverse complement strand
TTGCAAAAATATCTTCCGGAAAAAGACTCGGACTATTGGATGGTAATGCTTTGAATAGTATGTTTGCCATATTGTTTGGGTACACCTAAAAATAACCATTTTTTAGGACAAACAATAAAAATCCCCGACACTTTCACGTATCGGGGATTCCTTTTTAAAAAAAGGCTTTTTAGACAACCTCTTTTTTACGTTGTAGGCCTGACATCGCCGCGGGCACACAAACAATCTTCCGTTCCCCATTGTCATAGGCCGCTCTTGACGACACGGCGCGACAGCAACTAGTACGGATTGCATGTTTTCCTGAACGTCGCGGCGTCGCGTCATCCCCCTCCGTCCCAAACCTCCGACAAAGCTACATTTAACATTCCGTTCGTGAATACCAAGCAATTTATGTAGGTTTGTAAAAACGATATAGCGATGAGACCAAAACCAATAATTTTCGGGATAATCACAGCGATTGTGCTCGTTGTTCTTTTCAATAATAAAGAAGAAGCCTCCTTTTGGCTTTTTGGCGAGATACGTACCTCTAAGCTTTTCATCCTTGGGGCCTTTTTCGTCTTAGGTGTAATAGTTGGCGGCGTCGTTTTCAGAAGACGCAAAGCACACCCCAAAGAGTATAACATAAACAATCTCCCGCCGATGGCGGACACAGAACAGGAAGAGCGCACGCCTTACTCACACCTCTCCGAGGAGGACCGTAAATTCTTGGGCCGGGATTGATCCCTTCCCTCCTGCCCCGCTATATTGTCTTCCTTGTCATGTAAAATTAATACATTCAGGCAGAGCTACTTTTCACTTTCCCTAAAAAAAACAGCTTCATATTTTTGCATTTTAAATTCAAATTCCTACCTTTGCATCACTTTAAACAATGAAGCACTTCATGATTTAAAGAAGATTCCGTAGCTCAGCTGGTAGAGCAATACACTTTTAATGTATGGGTCCTGGGTTCGAATCCCAGCGGGATCACAAAGCCACTCCAAAAGAGTGGCTTTTGTTGTTTTCGTGGGATGAAAACAGAAGGGTTGGGATGGGTCCGAACTCTGACGCCCCCATCGGATCGAACTTCTATGGGGATGTGTCCCCCCTGGGGTTATATTTTTATACAATGCCATATCATTTGGATGACGGTCCAACTCTGGTAAACAGCATCCAAAAACGAGAAGTAGCGTGTCAGAAAAGGTAGTGTTTCTAACAAAAAGCCTAACGTTTACGACAAAACATCTAGCGTGGAGATCAGAACAGCTGGCGTCTCTAACAAAAAGCCTAGCGTTTCTGACGAAACACCTAGCGCGCAAATAAGACAAGCTAGCGTCCCTAACAAAAAGCCCAACGTTTTAACGAAACACTTAGCTTGTACGCAAGCTAAGGTTTTTAAACTACTTCCAATCTAACAGAAAAACAACGCTGAACCAAAAGATTCAGCGTTAACCATATTTCAAAGATTAGGATGGTAATCAATCGGAACAAGTGTCAACATCCTCACAAAACAGCCCAAAAATTGCTCAGCAGACATTAAACTTACGGGTTTATCCAATGGCAAACCGTAACTCTCTGCAAGCTCTCTAACCTGTTGCTTTCTGAACAGCTTTTTTAAAACCGTTTTTAAGGGTAAATCGGGGAACCTCATCATAAAATGAAGAAAGCTGAGATATTTTTCCTTCATTTCGACACCAATATTATCCGTACATTTCTTTTTGCCGATTTTCACTAAAGCCGATTTTACAGTTGGTGGTGGCATGAAGCTGTCGGGATTAATTTCATAAATAAATCCCATCTCAAAAAATGTGTGGTAGAAAACTGCATACGGATTAAAATACTTTTTCCTAACAAGTTTTTTAGCAGACTCTAATTGCATTATCAAGCACCCTTGCTTAAAAAACTCAATATTAGTGTACATTAGGGACTTAAGAATTTCGGAAGTTAACGCAAAAGGGATATTGGAAATCACTTTAAATTTTTTTTGTGGCACTAAGAACTTTCTGTAGTCCAGTCCGGCGATGGTAACATTTTTATTAGCCTTAAATTTTGACCGTAATTCAGAAACTAAACGATTATCGTTCTCAATGGCTATGACATTTGTGGAATGTTTGACTAAATGTACCGTCAAAAATCCAGAACCTGCACCGATATCTAAAACAATATCTTCTTTTTGTACCTCTGCCAATCGAATGGCGTCATTTATCAGGATGGTATCAATTGTAAAGTGTTGCCCCGTAATACAGTTCCAGGTCGCCGACTTCCGTGTTCACATTGTTCTGAACAGGAACGTAGTTAAATTCGCCAAATCCGCTGATAGAATATTTCTTATCCGAGAAAAATATCTTAGAAGCTGCAAGCGCCAGACCCGGCTGCTGTTGGTATTTCACTTTCGCCGTGGATACGGTGTCCACTTGCAAAAGCGTATCCACCTGAGCATTTAGGGTTATTGCCTGTATCAGTATAGCGGCCGTTGTCATCGTTCTCTTCATGGTATTCTGCGTTATTGATGTCTCTTTCGTCTGCTCACCGGCACCGCTTCCCTGCGCGCAATCCCTGTCATTACGTCCATGGCAAAGCCCTCGTCCTAACTGCCAGTCAATCCAGAGCAATTTTTTTACGGCGCAAATCTATACATTTTGGTTGATAGGTAGGTTACCTATAAGTTATATTACTTACATTCACAAAAAAATCCCCGTCTGAGCGGGGATTTTCTGTTTAGTACGTACGACTAGAGCTAGCGTTGCAGATCGAATCTATCCAAGTTCATCACTTTTGCCCATGCTGCGATAAAGTCCGTAACAAACTTTTCCTCCCCATCGGCGCTGGCATAAACCTCTGCCACGGCTCTTAACTCAGCATTCGATCCGAACACGAGGTCTGCCCGCGTAGCTGTCCACCGTACGGTTCCGGAGCTTCTGTCTTTTCCTTCGAAGAGCTCCTTATCGGCCGAGATAGCCGACCAGCTCGTGCGCATATCCAATAAGTTCACAAAGAAATCGTTGGTCAGCTGACCGGGACGGGTAGTGAAAACGCCATGCCTAGAACCATCATAATTTGTCTCCAGCATCCGCATCCCGCCTAGAAGTGCTGTCGTCTCAGAAACAGAAAGCGTCAACAGATTCGCCTTATCAATCAGTAACTCTTCGGTCGCCGCATTCACTCCGGCTTTGCGGTAATTACGGAACCCGTCGGCCAGTGGTTCAAGATAGCCGAATGACTCAACATCGGTATCATCCTGCGATGCATCCATCCGGCCAGGCGAAAACGGAACGGTTACGTGATGTCCGGCGCGCTTTGCCGCTTCGACAACGCCCGCACAACCACCAAGAACAATTAGATCTGCTAAAGAAACCTTTTTGTTACCCGTTTGGGCAGCATTAAACTCCTGCTGTATTTTTTCAAACACGCTTAACACCCTTTGCAATTGCGACGGATTATTAACCTCCCAGTTTCGCTGCGGATCTAAACGCAAACGGCCGCCGTTAGCCCCGCCGCGCTTGTCCGTACCTCGGAAGCTGGATGCTGATGCCCAGGCAGTCGAAACCAGCTCAGATATTGTCAGTCCGGCGCCCAAAATTTTCGCTTTCAGTTCAACAACATCCTTCTCCTCGATCAACGCATGATCACGCTCAGGAATCGGGTCTTGCCATAGAAATACCTCTTTCGGCACATCCGGACCAAGATAGCGTGCCAGAGGTCCCATATCACGATGGGTTAACTTAAACCATGCGCGGGCAAATGCGGCTTCAAACTCCTCCGGGTGTTCCAGAAACCTTCTCGAAATCTTCTCATAGACCGGATCGAACCGAAGAGATAAGTCCGTCGTGAGCATAGTGGGCCTATGCCGCTTCGCGGGATCATACGCATCCGGAATAATCGCGTCCGCATCTTTTGCGACCCATTGATGTGCTCCCGCAGGACTCTTTGAAAGTTCCCACTCAAAACCAAAAAGGTTTTCGAAAAAGTTATTACTCCATTGTGTAGGCGTCGTTGTCCACGTAACTTCCAGGCCGCTGGTAATCGTATCTGGACCTTTTCCACTCGCGTAGCTGTTATGCCAACCGAGACCCTGCATCTCGATGGGCGCCGCCTCGGGTTCCTTATCCACGTGGCTTGCCGGAGCCGCCCCGTGCGTCTTCCCAAAACTGTGTCCCCCGGCAATCAAAGCCACTGTCTCTTCGTCATCCATTGCCATTCTCCCAAACGTGTCACGGATATCCTTTGCTGCGGCTATCGGGTCGGGGTTTCCGTCAGGCCCTTCAGGGTTTACATAGATTAACCCCATCTGCACGGCCGCAAGCGGCTTCTCCAGATTTCGCGAATGTATATCGCCATCGGCATCATCATCAGAGACCAATACGCCATGTGTTTTTTCTACGCCTTCGGATCCACGTGCATACCGGAGATCGCCACCAAGCCACGTCCTCTCTTCGCCCCAATATACCGACTCGTCCGGCTCCCAGGCATCTTCACGCCCGCCCGCAAAGCCCAGTGTCTTAAATCCCATCGACTCCAGT
The DNA here is from genome assembly GCF_008124885.1 of Sphingobacterium allocomposti. GTDB lineage: Bacteria > Bacteroidota > Bacteroidia > Sphingobacteriales > Sphingobacteriaceae > Sphingobacterium > Sphingobacterium allocomposti. The sequence continues at coordinate 72,689 of NZ_VNHX01000023.1, read as the reverse complement.
GCGACGTTTCCGGTCAATATGAGCAGGTCTGCCCACGATATATTCTTTCCATATTTCTGTTTAATAGGCCAAAGTAGTCTGCGGGCCTTATCCAGACTGACGTTATCCGGCCAACTGTTTAACGGCGCAAAACGCTGTTGCCCCGAACCGGCACCTCCACGTCCATCACCGACCCGATACGTGCCGGCGCTATGCCATGCCATACGGATAAACAAGGGGCCATAGTGCCCGAAATCCGCCGGCCACCAATCCTGGGAATCTGTCATAAGCGCGCGGAGATCGCTCTTTACCGCCTCCAGATCGAGGCTCTTGAACGCTTTTGCATAGTCAAACTTGTCTCCTAACGGGTTCGAAGAACCGTCCTTCCGCAGAAGATTTACCTTCAGCCGCCCCGGCCACCAGTCAGCGTTTTGTGTCCCGCCGCCTGCTACTTTCGTTTTCATTGTGCCGTTATGAAACGGGCACTTACTGATGTCATTTGATCCGTTTTCCATTTCTTAATTAGTTTATTGTATTGCTTACTGTCATAAACAACCAAACAATTGAGATGTTTCCGTTGTTTCCATAAAGATATACTATTCAAACTGTAGTTTTAATAGATATTATCAATATGATATAATGAAACTTTATGCCAGCGGAAGGCAGTCCTTTCTGCAGCTGATAATTATTCCTATATTTATCTTTAACCAGGCACAACACGCACACTTGAAAGACTTTTTACTCTTTATCGACACGGAAACCTCGGGGGTTCCGCAACGTTGGGACCGACCGTATGCAGACACGCAGAATTGGCCATCCGTAATTCAGGTCGCGTGGATTATCTGCGACAGCGTTGGCCGTGAAATCAAACGGAGCAGCATGTATATCTTCGAGAAAGATATAGAAATCACCAAAGAATCACAGCGGGTACACGGTATAAATGCAGAATTTCTGCAACAACACGGTCGCCGGCGGAAAGATGTTCTACGTAAGCTTGCATATGACGTAGCGAAATACCCTGCTGTCATTGTCGGTCATTTCATAGAACTGGATATTCACGTATTAAGTTCCGATTATTACCGGGCGCAGCTAAAAAATCCGTTTATTAATCAAACGTTCTTCTGCACGATGTTGGACAGTAAAAAATACGCGATTAATCCGGCTGTCGACTATCTGCGCCTTCCACAGCTCTACGAGTTTCTCTTCGACAGGACACCGGAGGAGACGCACGAGGCTGAACAGGATGCACAGTTAACAGCACAGTGCTATCTGGAACTGAGATCCCGGGGAGCCATTACGATCGCTGACCTGCTAAAGCAGCAGGCGACACTTTCAAAAAAACTTAACATACAGGACAAACAGAATCTCTAATTTTGGACAATAAGCGCGGAAACGACATGCAACATCTTTTAGATCTACTCAAAACGACAAAACCTTTCGATTTGCTGCCGGAAAGCATATTGGCCGGCATTGCAGAGTCGCTGGTACCTACGACGTACAAGAGAGATACCCTCGCCTACCGACAGGAGGTCACCGAGATGAAGGGCGTGGATATCCTATATAAGGGCGAGTACGAAACGTTCTTCTTTGATTCTTCTGAAAACAAACGCTGCATCGAGATCCACCATTCTCCATATTGCTTTGGCGGCATCTCCGTTTTGTTGAACAGAACCAAAGCTCTAAAATCGGTTGTTGCAAAGAAAGGTACGGTGGTTTACAGTTTACCGCGGAAGGAGTTTCTGGATCTGTGTGATGCTTACGACGATTTTTTCCAGTATTATACGACAGACTTCGGTAGACGCATGCTCGACGAAGAATTTTCGCATTTTGTAAAAACTCCCGCCTCCTTCGAAGAAAGTTATATTGCAGCGGAGCAGCTATATTCGCGAAAAATTGACGGCGTGGTTTACAAGGATATCGTGTCCTGCTATGGGGAAACACCTATCTATGAAGCCGCCCGACACATGGCCGAAAACCGGGTGAGCTGCCTGTTTATTAAGGACCGTGACGACAGCATCATCGGGTATGCGACAGATATCACCCTTCGCGATAACGTTATAGCCAAGCAGATTGATCCGGCCGGCCCCATCGCCAGCGTTATGGATAATCCTATCGTGTCCATATCTCATCAGGCGTACCTTTACGAGGCCGTACTGATGATGTTCAGCACCAAAACAAGGTACCTATTGGTGGAAAAGGAAGGCAAATACGTCGGGTTCCTGAGCCGCAACCGGATTTTAAGTGAACAGGGCCAGTCTCCCCTTGTATTCATTCAATCCGTCAAACTTTCAGAGACCGTAGAAGAACTGCGCCAAAAGTGGAACTATGTACCTGAAATTATCAAACAGCTCCTCGGGCGCGGCATAAACGCGGAGATCACCAACCAGGTGATTACTACTATAGCGGATACAATAGCCATTAAAGTTATTGAAAAAGTGATCCGTGAAATTGGAGACCCGCCGGCGAAGTTTGTTTTTATGATAACGGGAAGCGAAGGCCGCAAAGAACAGACGTTGAAAACGGATCAGGACAACGCGATCATCTATGAAGATAAAGCAAACGAACACCGCGAAATGGTCCGGGCTTATTTCCTGAATTTCGCTACCAAAGTATCCGACTACTTAAATGCAATAGGGTTTGTGTACTGCAAAGGCGGATACATGGCCAGCAACCCTGCCTGGACGCACTCCCTCTCACATTGGAAAAGAAACTACAAAAAATGGATCGAGGATACCGTGCCCGAAAATGCTATAAAATTCTCAACCTTTTTCGACTGCCGTTTCCTTTACGGCGACAAAAACATCATCGATCAGCTGAAGGAATTTTTGGAAGAGGAGCTCCAGAAACCAAATGACCGGTTCTTTGCCTTCATCGCAAAAAATGCGCTGCAGTACGAACCGCCGCTTACATTCTTCAACAATATCAAGACGGAAACCATCGGCAAATCAGAGGTATTTAATATCAAGAACGCGATGACACCTATCGTCGATCTGGTACGCGTATATGCGTTAAAGAACCGCATATATCAAGAGAATACCGGCGAACGGCTGAAAAAACTGACAGAGTTAGGCGTGTTCACCACCGCGCAATATCAGGAGCTGTACCAATCGTACTACTATTTAATGGCCCTGCGGCTGGAAAATCAGGCCAACCAGATATTGGTGGAAAAGTCGGAGCCTAATAACTACATCCAGATAAATAAGTTGACGAAAATAGAAAAGGTAACGTTGAAGGAGATTTTTAGAACCATCAATAACTTTCAGGTGGGTATTAAAATGAGATTCACAAACAACATCCTCGGCTAGTACGGCTTGTGCAGTGTCCCGCGGCAACCATTAATTACCGCTGCAGCCGTGCTCCGGAAACACAGCTGTATAATCCGGAAAGTGGGCCGGCCGTCCATTATTTGGATAAACAACTTACGCCAAAGTCCGACCGCTCATTTTTCCTTACCTTTGTCTAATCAGACTTGATAAGGACATGGCGGCTCAAACTGTCGCCGGTCGACGCAGCATACACTTTCAGAACGGTTAAGCTTTTGATATGACAGGAGAGGAAACATACAGAAAAGAATATGGAAGGCAGGTTGCGAAGTACCTGGCAGCCTTCGGACTTACAGAGGAGGATCTGGGCAAACTCATCAATTCAAGTTCAGACAACATCCGCGACATCGTAAACGGATCTGTCGGACTTAGCCTCGGCAAGATGATAAAGATAGCCAACGTATTTTCAGTCCACTATTACAACTTCGCAGATCCAGCCTACCCCTTACCCGAAGAACGGCATCTATCGCCAACGACACGAAAAAAAATAGAAAAACGGAAGGCTATCGGCATAATGGTTCGCGACACGAGCAACCTGCTGGCGAATGAGCTGGACAGATTGATTTCCGAAGGATATCTTGACAAACCTACGACCGCTGCGATGTTACACACCTATATGGATGCACGGTTGGAAAAGCGCAGTCCGGCAGAGATTACCAACCTGCTTAACAAAAGTCCGCGTAATGCAGCCGTGGTTAAACTACCTTCGAAAATAGGCAGACATAATCTATATGTGCTGAAAGAGTTTGCAGATCCTTATCTACAAAATTCCCAGACAGCACTATTCGACGGTATGGCAACAGACAATACGGACATCTCCTCGAAACCATGATCGCGCAAAAAACACAGGAGGCTCATTCCCCCCAAAGCAACGTTAACAAAATAAGAATATGAATGAAACTAAAAAACGCGGTTTAAAATGGTGGTTCCAACGTCTGGGATTCGGCGCTTTCATGTTCTTCCTGCTGAAGGGCATCGTCTGGCTGGTGATATTCGCCCTAGCGGCGAAATCCTGCGCCTGATGCTTCCGCTGTCTCGTCGAGCCCGCTTTCACTCTTTGCCGTCATCATGCACGGTCAGCTCCCGCCGGAGTCTGAACTTCTATCCGGCCGACGTTCCCGGAATATTTTTATTTTCGCTTGACTTAGTGTATTATTTACACTATATTTGTACTTTCATAATTTAGGTTTATAATTGGTTAGTTGAGGGTTTCCATTCTCCCCGTTTGGAAACCCTTTTTTATTCAATCCTACCGAGCAATTCTTGTTGTTTTGGCAACAAAATCGTATTTTTAGTACGTTCAATTCAGACCGGTACCGAACATATACGGCTTAAACGACACAAAATACGACGACAATATATGGAAATGAAAACAATCAAAGGTCCCGCTATCTTCCTAGCGCAGTTCATGGACGATAAAGAGCCATTCAACAATTTAACGAACATCGGTAAATGGCTTTCTGAGCTCGGCTACAAAGCCGTTCAGATTCCAACCTGGGACAGCCGTTGCCTCAATCTGCAGAAGATAGCCGAAAGCAAAACCTACGCCGATGAAATCAAGGGATCGTTGATGGACATGGGCCTCGAAATATCCGAACTTTCTGTACATCTCCAAAGTCAGCTTGTTGCGACACATCCGGCGTACGACAGTATGTTCGACGGATTTGCCCCCGCGGCACTACATAACAATCCTAAAGCACGTACAGAATGGGCTGTCGACCAGGTAAAATTGGCTGCAAAAGCATCAAAAAATTTAGGCTTAAAGACTGTCGCGGCATTTTCCGGCTCGCTCCTCTGGCATACAGTGTATCCATGGCCTCAACGGCCGGCCGGGCTGGTCGAAGACGGATTCAACGAACTTGGTAAACGCTGGCTCCCCATACTAGACGAATATGACAGACACGGGATAGACATCGCTTATGAGCTCCATCCGGGTGAAGACCTACATGATGGTGTTACTTTTGAACGCTTCCTCGACACTGTACAACAGCACAATAGGGCCAACATTTTATACGACCCAAGTCATTTCGTACTTCAACAGCTGGATTATCTGCAATTTATCGACTTCTATCACGAGCGTATAAAAGCGTTTCACGTTAAGGACGCCGAATTTCTGAAAAATGGAAAGTCCGGCGTTTATGGAGGCTATCAGGACTGGATTGACCGGCCCGGACGGTTCCGTTCGCTGGGAGATGGACAGGTAGATTTCAAGGGTATCTTTACAAAGCTCTCCCGGTATGGGTTCGACGGGTGGGCAGTCATTGAATGGGAATGTTGTATTAAAGATCCGGTACAGGGTGCGACTGAGGGCGTTGACTTCGTTAACCGTCATATCATTCAGGTAACGAAAAAGACATTCGACGATTTTGCCAATGCCGGAGCGGATAGCGAACTGAATAAGAAAATACTCGGAATCTAATTTTTAAACGAGCTCACCAGCGAAAACTCCAGGCGTTTTTAGCCGGGTCTGCTTTTCGGCCTCGATCCGCCAGTACATATACGACGAACGGCTGCCCGTTATAGCGGACAGCCGTTCCTGTTAAAAAAGTAATATTAGTTCTTTTTAGCTTCTACCTGGATACCAATTTCAATATCTTTGCTAATCATCCATTCTGCCGGATCGGCTTCAGACGTACCAAATTTAATTCCCCAGTCTGCTCTGTTCACTGTAAACTTAGCTGCAACAGCCACTTGGTCGTTCGACACCGTAACCTTCGCTGGGAACGAGATATTTAATGTGCTATCCAACAAAGTCAGATTTCCGCTCACGGTTTTGTTAGCACCTTCAATGGCGTCCGCCCCTGCTGAAGCTCCTAAATCCGATACGCTTGTAATCTTAAAATTAGCCTGTGCGAATTTCTCCACATCGAAAAAATCAGGATTTTTTAGGTGATTTTCTAAATCAGAAGCCTTTTTATCCGCTTCGGTTACAGATGCTGGATCTACCTTTAACGACTTCATGTCAATGACAAAGTCGCCCGCAGTAACATTTCCATCTGAAACAAACAGCTCGCCGGATTGCAAGGACAATGTTCCCCAACGTGGTGCAAATCCTCCTTTGTGGAAGGCCTTCCAATCTACCTTTGAGGTAGCTAAATCTACAGAATAAGGATCTCCTTGCTGATCCGCAACTTGTTGCTCCTCTGAAACAGCTGTCTTAGAGGAATTCCCTCCACAGGATGAAAATAGGATGGCTGCTGCAGCCACCAATGATAAACCGATTTTTTTCATAAATTAATACGTATTTGTCTTTAAACCGACCTAAAAGTATCTATCTTTATTGACTCCCGCAATAGTAATTTAAATTTAAAGCATAAAACGACACAAAAATTACTATTGGTATATGTTTAAACACGCATCAACCAAACTGCTGTTAGCCGAGAACAGCGAGGGACTTTTCAATAATCGAAAGGGCCTCTTCCAGTTCGGCTTTGGTAATGACCAACGGGGGTGCAAAACGAATTTTATCACCATGCGTAGGTTTAGCCAGCATACCGTTTGCCATCAGCTCCATACAGAGGTGGTATGCCGCCTTCGGGTCAGGATGACTGATTTCCAGCGCGTTTAGTAACCCCTTCCCCCGCACTTCCTTGACGGATACATGGTTGATCGCGCGCAATCGGTGTCTAAAAAGTTGTCCAAGCTCCATCGCATTATGGGCAAGGCTTTCGTCTCTCAAGACTTCCAGCGACGCCACGGCCACGGCGCACGCCAACGGGTTTCCCCCATATGTAGAGCCATGCTCCCCCGGAGCAATACATAGCATTACATCATCATCAGCCAAAACAGCCGACATCGGCAGCGCCCCCCCGCTCAGCGCCTTGCCCAATATAAGGATATCGGGGCGCACGTCTTCATGATCGCATGCGAGTAACTTCCCCGTACGGCATAAGCCCGTCTGTATTTCATCGGCGATGAACAACACATTACGTGCTTTGCATAGGTCCGCCGCCTTCCGCAGATAACCTTCATCCGGTACCACCACTCCAGCTTCTCCCTGAATAGGTTCGACCAAAAATGCGACTACTGAATCATCATCCAAAGCCGCTGCCAAAGCCGCCAAATCGTTGTAAGGTATTGTTACATAACCTTCCACAAACGGACCAAATCCGTCGCGCGCGGTATGGTCCGTGCTGAAAGAGACGACATTGATCGTCCGTCCATGAAAATTTCCTTCTACTGTCACAATCTTAGCTGCCCCGTCCGCTACCCCTTTCTTGGTATAGCCCCATTTACGCGCCAGCTTTATAGCTGTTTCTACGGCCTCCACGCCGGTATTCATCGGTAAAACCTTATTATACCCAAAATAAGTCGTTATGAATTGCGTATATTCAATCATTTTCTCGCTATAAAACGCGCGGGAAGTTAACGTTAACTGTTGCGCCTGATCCGTTAGCGCACGGATAATCTTCGGATGACAATGCCCTTGATTTACGGCTGAATAGCCCGAAAGAAAATCGAAGTACCGCTTTCCCTCAACGTCCCAGACAAATGATCCAGCCCCTCTGGATAACACGACCGGTAGGGGACTATAATTATGGGCGCCGAATTGCCTTTCGGCTTCTATTAACAATGCGGTTTTCTCTGAAATATTACTGTTCGTATTCATATCATATATGGTATATGTCCAAGACAAAGGAAGCCCTTTCCTGTCTGTCAGGACAAGATACAAAGATTATTCAATACCGGCACATCTTGGCAGAGAGGTTATATTGGCTAGATTTCATTGAGGTCTGCGACGCTGTATGCAGACCTCAAAGTTGGCGCACTACTCTGCAGTTTTTGCGAGCATACGCTCGACGGTCTCTTCCAGATCAGCAATATCGAAAGGCTTTGCCAAATAGGCGTCGGCGCCCGCATTTTCCGCCAGCGTATGAATATCGTTGTTTGCTGATATATAGATCACCGGAATCTTACCGAACTCCGGATGCTTTTTCAGCAGCCGCGTAGCCTCTATTCCCCCGATATCAGGAATCCAGTTGTCCATTAAAATCACATCCGGAGTCAACTCGCTCACCTTCTCGATGATGTCGTGCGATGTTTCGGATATTCTGACATCATATCCGGCGTCCGATAAAATGATGGAACACACTTCGAGAATATTGCTGTCATCATCAAAAATGAGAATGGTTTTGTTTTTCATACGTCTTTATTCCTTTTATGTAACATATTTTACTAGTTCGTGGATACACTTAAGTTGTTGATAAAAGAAGCCATTTGCCCGGGGGGCAGAATATGATCGGCCGCCCCACGCTCGATCGCACGGGCAGGCATATACGCTACCTCGGCCGTCGAGGGATCCTGCGCAACGGTTAGGCCCCCACTCTTTTTAATGTAGGCAAGCCCCTCCGCTCCGTCAGCATTCGCACCTGAAAGCAGCATTGCACCAACGTTCCCCCTAAAAATGTCGGCCGCCGATTGAAAGGATACGTCGATGGAAGGACGAGAATAGTTTAGCTTCTCTGAGCAATCTAAGGACAGTAAGCTCTTATGCTCAAATAACAGGTGATAATCTGCAGGCGCCAAATAGACAGTACCTGGCTGCAGTGTTGTCTTATCCTCCACTTCAATCACACCCATGTTACTATGATTCGCCAGAAGAATGTCCAGCATGGACTCTGGGCCAGCCTTCCTATGCAGAATCAGCACGACAGGAAACGTCAGATCCGGCCGGACGGCCGGCAGCATGTCCAGGAGCACCTTTAAACTCCCCGCCGAGCCTCCGATCAGAAACAGCTCAATTTCCAATCTTCCGATTTGTCCCATATCAGTGTAGCTTTCTCCAGATTTTTTCTGAGTCTAATTGCTTATATTGCTTTTCGAGATTCGAGAAACGAAGTGTCTCTTTCGCGCCAAGCGCCAGAAACCCCAAAGGGTCCAAACTATCATCAAACAACCGCAGCACTTTGTTTTGCAATTCCTTCTCAAAATAGATGAGGACGTTTCGACAGACGACTAATTGAAATGCATTAAATGAACTATCAGACACCAGATTATGTGTAGAGAAAATCATTTTCTCGCGCAAATCGGCGTTAAATTTCACCATCTCGTAGTTCGCCCTGTAGTAGCTCGAAAAGTCTTCTCTCCCACCGGAAAGGATATAATTTTCAGAGTACTGTCTCATCTGGTTAATCGCATAAATACCTTTCTGTGCAGTTTCCAGCACTCCAGGGTTCAAGTCTGTGGCGTATATGAGCGATTTGTGGTATAGATTAGCCTCTTTCAGCAAAATTGCGATAGAATAAGCCTCCTCGCCGGTGGAACACCCTGCCAACCATATGCGGATAAACGGGTATGTCCCGAGTTGTGGAAACACCTTCTCGCGCAGCGCTTTGTAAAAGGTGGGATCCCGAAACATCTCCGTAACGTTTACCGTAATCTCTTCAATAAACCGCTGTAAATATTCCGGATAGTGGGTCAGCCTGTAACGTAATTCAGCAAAGCTGGCAAACTTATCAAGTAGGCAGATCCTATTTACCCTTCTCTTTAACGACGCTTTACTATACTGTGTAAAGTCGTAACCGTATAAAACGGATATGTCCGCCAATAGCACCTCCAGTTCGTCATCCTTTATAATCGTCGGTTCCAACATCCTACTTTATACTTTCAATTACCCCCACAAGCTCATCTATATCTACCGGTTTCGATATATAGGCATACGCCCCTGCATTTAGACATTTTTCCCTGTCCCCCGACATTGCCTGTGCCGTCACCGCGACTACAGGAATATGGCTACAGCCTTCCGTTTTTCCTATAACCTCCATTGCTTCGTATCCGTCCATCTCTGGCATCATCATATCCATTAGAACAACTCCAATGTCCGATCGTTCTTGCAATAACGCGATTCCTTCAACAGCTGTCATACAGGACACCGATTCATAACCACGTGATTTTAACGCCAGACGTAAGGCGAAAATATTACGGCTGTCGTCATCAATAATTAGCACCAGCTTACTCTTCTCCATATCAAGTATTTATCCAAGAAAGATTATTCGTACAACCACACCCTTAGCAATGATAGCAGCTGATCGGTATCTACCGGTTTGGAGATATAGTCGGAAGCTCCCGCCAGTATGCATTTCTCCCGATCTCCCGTCATCGCTTTTGCCGTCACCGCCATAATTGGAAGCTTTGCATATTTCGGAATGTCGCGTATCATACGGATCGTTTCATAGCCGTCCATTTCTGGCATCATCATATCCATTAGCACGATAGAAACGTCGGGATGGCTCTTCAGTTTCTCTAAGGCTTCCCTTCCATCGATGGCCGACACCACCTCCATTTGGTATTTCTCAAGCGCCTTGGTCAGGGAAAAAATATTTCTGACGTCGTCATCTGCGATCAGAACCTTCTTACCCTTGAGAACCTCATTCAAGGATCCGAGTTTGCTCTTACGTTCTGTCGGCTCATTCTTTTTCTCTTCAACAAGATGTAAAAACAGGCCTACTTCATCAAGGATACGCTGGTATGAATGCGCTGTTTTTATTACAATGGAATCGGCATACTGTTTAATGCGTACTTCTTCCGCCTTCGAAAGATTCTTTCCGGTGAAAATGATAATAGGCAGGTTCTCCAGTCCTTCGTTTTTCTTTATCGCTTCCAGCGTTTCATACCCCGTTCTATCTGGAACGCCCATATCAAGTATCACACAGTTCACATCATCTGAAATAAGCGCCTTAACACTTTCTTCCACATTGTTCTTGATCTCGGAAACGATATCGAAACTGCTTAGGAAATAAGATAAAGCCGCAGCGTGCTTCGGATTTTCCTCCACGATCAAGACCTTTTTCGGATACCTGCTCAATGCATCCTCAATCTTTTTGAACATCGCCCCCATCTGCTCCAACGCTACCGGTTTATTGATAAAATCTATCGCGCCCCGCAGCAGGCTTTCCTTTTTCACCTCCAGAGATGACATGATGTGCACCGGTATATGGCGCGTAGCTGCATTGCCTTTGATCTCATCCATCACCTGCCAGCCGTCCTTAACCGGCAGCTGTATGTCAAGCAAAATAGCTAACGGCTGGTATTTTATCGCGGCTTCTGCGGCCAGATCTCCCCGCACAATGATAATACCCTTGTAGTTTTGCTGTCTGGTATACTTCAGAAGGGCTCGTGCAAAATTAGTATCATCCTCTACAATCAATATAACTTTATCACCCTCGGTGATGTTTCCGCGGTCGTCCTCCACCTCGTCCGGAATATCACGGAGTACATACGGGCTGACGTCTTCGGAAACAATCGTGTTTATTTCCTCTACATCGTTCGCTATGATCTCCATCAATTCGTCAGTTGTTGGCTTCGCCGAGTTCACTCCGCCTTTTTTCTTTGGAATAGACAGCGTAAAGGTACTGCCCTCGTTTTCACGGCTCTCCAGCTTAATCTCTCCGCCCAGTAAGCGGGCGATCTCCCGGCTTATCGATAGACCCAATCCTGTACCGCCAAACTTACGGCGGGTAGATCCGTCCGCCTGCTGGAACGCTTCAAAGATAATACGTTGTTTACCTTCCGGAATTCCGATGCCTGTATCTTTTACGGAAAACGCTATGTGATCTTCGTTGTCCGCATCTACTGCAACCGTAAGGGTCACACTACCTTTGGAGGTAAACTTTATCGCGTTTGAGAGCAGGTTTCGCAAGACTTGATCCAGGCGCAGTCTATCCGTCTCCAAAGTATCCTCGATCCCTTCTTGTACATGTATGTCCAGCGACAACGATTTCTCATTTACAACCGGTTCAAACATCTGTCTGAGATCCCGGACGACAGCGGATATAGTCACGTTCTGATATTCAAGGTCCATCTTTCCTGCTTCAATCTTGGACAAATCAAGTATCTCGTCTATCAAGCTCAGCAGACTGGTTCCGGAGCTCTGAATTACTCTTGCCGACTCAACCTGCTCCTCATTGAGGTTAGCTTCAGTGTTTTCCGCCATTAGACGGGAAAGCAGAAGGATCGAGTTTAGCGGGGTTCGCAGCTCATGCGACATGTTCGCCAGAAACTCCGATTTGTACTTCGTGCTTAACGCGAGCTCTTCTGCCTTTTCCTGAATCTCTCTATTTCGTTCGGCGATAAGTTGGTTTTTTTCTTCCAATAGCTTAGATCGCTCTTCCAGTTCCTGGTTCGATTGCAGAAGTTCTTCCTGCTGTACCTTCAGTTCTTCTTCAGATGCCTGAAGACGCTGGGTCTGCGCTTCTAGTTCCGTATTCAGATTCTCTAACTCTGCGTGCTGGCTCTGAAGTTCCTCTGCCTGTGCCTGTGTCTCTTCGAGTAACGTCTGCACCTGCCGCCGGCTTCGGGCGGAAGCTACCGCAACGCCGATCGTGCGCGATGCCTCCTTGAAAAAGTCGAGTTCTTCCTTTCTGAAAGCATCGCAGGCCCCGATCTCTACCACGCCAATACATGTGCGCTCAACAAGAATAGGGAACAATAGCAGGCTATGTATGGCGAGTTGACCATTAGCAAAGCTTACCACATATGAATCCTCTCCGACACCTTCTATTAGCTTTTCCTGCCCGTCCAAAAATACCTGTCCTACCATACCCTCTCCCGGGGCAATGCGCTTCCGCATATAATCTTCCAGGCCATAGGCATATTGCAGTTCCAGCGCACCATTGCTAAAAAGGTAAAATGCGCCATTGAGGCAGTCGGTATGGTGCACCAAAAATGTCAACGCGTCACGTGCCAATGTTTCTTCATTTTTATTTCCCATCAGCGCCTCGTTCAACGACGCCAGTCCCGTTTGCTTCCACTCGTTGATGTTTAGCTCATTGAAAGACTTCTTAAGTGCGTCGCTCATCTCGTTTAGAGATCCTGCCAGGCTACCCAGATCATCCTTCTCAGAATCGTCTACCCGAATCGTATAATCTCCATGTGCTATCTGACTAGCGACTTTCTGGATAACCCGCAGCCGCCGCGATATTTCCTCATCCTTTTGCTTGAGCGAATTCTGCAGGCGTTCCCGTTCCCGGAAATCACTTTGGATACGGAAATAGAAAATACATGTAATTAGCAAAGACGTTATCGCCGCAGCAACAATAAAAATAGAGGTGTAATTGGACGATCTATTCAGTTCCTCGGAACGACGCGACAATATAAGCTCCTCACGTTCGATAAACCGTGCTATCAGGGAACGGCAGGCGTCCATATAGCGTTTACCTTCTTCCAATTGGCTAATAGAAACAGCTTCCCCACTTCTTTTTGCCTCCACCAGCTGGGTTAAAATGTCAGTCCTAGCTTTTACGACCCGTTCCAAACTATCGACTATAGCTACCTGTCCGGGATTCTCGGCCGACAGTTCACGGGCTTGCTTTAACGAACGGGGAAGGCTTTCCAAGCTTAATTCGTAGGGTTCCAGGAAACTCTGTTTCCCCGTCAGATGAAAGCCCCGCTGCCCTGTCTCTGCATTCTGCAGATCAATCAGTATCCGGTTAGCAGAGGCTATTACTCTCCTTGTGTGATCTACTTTCTCCCTATTCCCGACCTGCTGCTTTATACTGATATAGGAAGCAGTGGAGCTCGCTAGCAAAATGAGCAACGAGACCCCGAAACCAAACTGTAGATTTCTCAAAAACTTACTGGACATAAAAAGTTAGTCTAATGGTATTGTGAAATAAAATGTCGATCCTTTTCCAACCTGGCTTTTCAACCCATATTGCCCGCCATGCTGTCTTATAATCTCAGAACATATATAGAGACCGATGCCCAAACCTTGAAATTTCAATGATGATTCTTCCACACGGTAGAATTTTTCGAAGATATCCTTTTGTTTGTGCTCCGGAATACCTATGCCGAAGTCGGTCACTTCCACACGGAGGAACCGGTCGTCTGTAGCTGTGCGGACTATAACACGATCGGTGTGGGGTGCATATTTAATCGCATTTGTAAGATAATTGATCAATACCTGCTCGATACGGACTTCATCGCCGACGACCTCACGGGTAATCACATCGCCTTCCCGCTCAATCCGGATTTGTACATGGTCGTGTGTATGACGGATAGTATCGATCGCGTTGCTTAATAGATTCTCAAAGTCGAAAGCTTTTTTATTCATTTTAAGCTTGCCGTTATCCAACTTCGAGATATCCAAAAGATCCGTCACCAGATTATTAAGTTTGCCCACCTGTGCCTGTACCCTGCTGGTATATTTATGAACCAGGTCGTTCGGATCGTCCTTGATCGCCCGTTCCAATAGTTGCACATAAGCTTTGATACTGGTTAATGGCGTTTTCAGTTCATGGCTCGCTATACTTAAAAACTCGTCTTTTTTCTTTTCCATTTGTTTACGGTCGTCAATATCGGTAAAAGTGCCGACCCATTTATTGACTTCCTCCCCTTCTATGATGGGGATGACGCGTAACAGGTAAAAACGAAAGATGTCCGCATAGAGTTCTTTGATGCGAACTTCCAATTCCAACGGGCGATTATTGAGCATGGAAACCGACCACGCCTCCCATATCGATTGGTCATCAGGATGTGTCACGGGGAAATCGCTTGCTGAATCACTATATCGGAACCACTTGTTGTTCACGAAGTCAATCCGGCCATCTTTGTCTGCCGTAAAGGCAATCTGAGGTAAAGACTCCAAAATAAGGTGCAGTTGATCGACCCGCTCCTTTAGTTCTGCCTGTGCCCGCTTCCGTACCTCGATTTCCGATCGCAGCGCGCGCTGTGTCTCGCTCAATGCCAGCGTCTGTTCATATAGACGATAAAATGTCTTGACTTTCAATAACAAAATATCCGGATCTACGGGCTTCGTTACATAATCAATACCACCCGAAGCATACCCCCTCGTAATGAACTTCTTGTCCGTATTTACCGCCGAGAGAAATATAATAGGAATATCTTTCGTCTTACTGAAACCTGACAACGTCTCCGCAACTTCAAATCCATCTATGCCCGGCATTTGAACGTCCAGAATAATAAGCGCATAGTCGTTCCGCAACACCTTCTTTAGAGCTTCCTCGCCCGAAAGTGCTGTATCTACGGCAAAATCCTTCAGCTCCAACAACTTCTTCAGCGAATAGATATTCTCAGGTTTGTCGTCGACAATTAGAATCATAGTTTAAAGAGAGTATTTTATGTAAAAAAAAGTTCGGGTGTATGACAGCGCGCCATCTGATCCCAAACATTCGCATAAAACAATTTTGACTAGTCTAATAAGGACATATCATTCCGATCTATAACGTAGGTCCTGGTGAAAAGTCCTTCAAATATAATAAAAAACAGCAGAGCCTATCCGGCCGCAAATTATCGGCCCCGCCCATCCGATTTTAAGATAAGATACGCAGGCCCCCTGTAAATGGGTTAGTCCGTTATACGCAAAAACATCGACTCCTGATTCCAACCCGTTCATAGTTAAGAAGAATCACCTTTTTCCATTCCTCGTCTTGGGTGCACTATCCCTGCTCAGCCTCCCGATGTTTACGTCCGGTGGAAAATAAAGCCCCGTAAAAACCGCAAATTAGATGCGCGAAATTCAGGTGTTTTTCCGACATTTTACCGTACTTAGCCACTGCCTCCGACGAACGTCTCGCCCATCGCGCTCCTGCATTTGACATGTGGTGGGATCGATTTCGTAAAATAACATCAGAAATACTTGGAAGAATGTCCCGGACTTATTAAATTCACTCCTGACAAATTATAATCCACTCATGTTACACCTATACAAAAAAGTTGCGCTTACCATGCTGATCACAATCGCTATGTCGGTTGCTTATGCACAGACCAAACAAGAGAACTCCGTCAAAGCCGCGACCGACGCGCTGATCCAAGCCATGCTAAAACCCAATCGGGAAGCACTGGCCCGTTTAACGTGTGACAAGCTTTCGTATGGGCACTCCAGTGGAAAAATAGAGGATCAGGAAGAGTTTATACACACGCTGGTGTCGGGAGCTTCTGTCTTTGAAACGATACAGCGGTCGGACGAACAGATCGACGTAACGGACTATACTGCCATCGTGCGTCATACTTTACACGCAAAGACAAACGACCCCGGAAAAGGTCCGTCGGAAATAAAACTCGGTATTGTACTGACGTGGACCAAATTGAACAATCAGTGGAAACTCCTGGCGCGGCAGGCATATAAACTGCCCTAGCATTATGGCGAAACTTATTCCGCCGTTTCCGATCCAGAAATCGTCGATACCAGAACAGCCAAGGGGGTGAAACCGGCGTGCGGTCCGACCAGAACGGTGCTGTTGCAGCTCTCTCTCCTGTGGCCCCACCGAGTTTCTTTGACGTCTCAAGTGTAGATTAAAAAAGGCGATGCTATGTTGCCCGCCTCCTATTACGAAATATTAAACAATTACATTAATGATGATGTTAGGATGCCCTGAAGGAAGTCCTGACCCGGTAGGTTCCGGCTCAGGAGGCAGAACACACCCCAGCTTTCCAAATATAGCACTTCGGCATCGATTTTCAAAACACGGGCATACCAAACGCCTATTCAGTTCAACTTACCATGGCTGTTTTTGTCCAGCACCCAAGAGTACGGTATCTTATACAGCAGGCAACCGGTACCCATTGTGATAGGTCGCTGTCAATAACCTATTCGCCTCAGGATCGGTGAACGCCCTGGCGGCAGCATCCCAATAAAGCTTTTTGCCCGTCCGGTATGCGATATTTCCCATCTGTGAAAAGATGGCGATATGAGCTCCGGCTTCGATGGGAGCATTTAGTAATGTCGGGCTGTTACGCTGTATGGCATCTACAAAATTGACCATATGTTTGTCCAAACCGTTGTCCTGCGATTTTTGGAATGAAACCGCGTCCATTCTGCCGTTCTCAGGAATTACCTCCCAGCCTTCCCTATTTACGACAAGAGTACCATTGTTGCCGATAAATGCGACCCCATGGTTACGATTATAAGGGCCCAAGTCTATTCCGTTCGCATGTTCCCATTGTATATTAAACCCGTCAAATTCAAAAACAGATGTCAGTGTATCGGGCGTCTCTGCAGCATCGTCAGGATACGCAAACTTACCTCCCGCAGCCATAACCGACTTCGGATCCGAAACCTTCATGCCCAGCAGAGCGTAATCCAACATATGGACCCCCCAATCCGTCATTAGACCTCCGGCATAGTCCCAAAACCAGCGGAACTCGAAATGAAACCGGTTCGGATTGAATGGCCGCTTAGCCGCGGGCCCAAGCCAGCGTTCGTAATGGACGCCCGTCGGGACGGGTTCATCCGGCTTGACCGGAATGCTTTTCATCCACCCTTGGTAGGCCCACGCCTTTACAAGTCTGATTTTTCCAAGCTTTCCGGTGTGCACAAACCCGACAGCATCCCGAAAATGTTGCTGGCTACGTTGCCACTGCCCTACCTGCACAACCTTCTTATATTTTTTGGCCGCTGCAACCATAACTTCACACTCCCGGATAGAGTTACCGATCGGCTTTTCTACATACACATGTTTTCCGGCTTTCACAGCATCCACCATTTGCAGACAATGCCAATGATCTGGGGTGGCTATAATGACAGCATCAACGGTGTTGCCTGCCAGCAGTTCCTTATAGTCTATATAACGTTTGACGGTAATATTCCGGTCACGCAGCTCTGCTATACGTTTATCGAGTACCCGCTCATCCACATCGCATAGCGCCGTACACTCGACATGAGGCAGTTTCAGTATCGAGTTCAAATTCGACCAGCCCATACCGTTTACACCTATCAGCCCGATCTTCAATTTTGAGTTCGACAGAGGGAGGGCCTTGGCATCATAAAGCAGTCCCGTTGCGGCGAGTGTAGCGACACTCCGGATAAAATCTTTTCTTTTCATTGGTATATAATTATGTACTTCGCTCGGTATAAGTTGTCATAGACACTTATCGATTACAACATATATGAACGCACTATCATCCTTGCTTAGTTTACGCGGGCGCAGCAACGCCGCCGGTTTCTCCCGTTCACTATACCTTTGGTAACACGTATCCGTTATGATACTTTGCAACCAGATATTTGTTTGCGTCGGTTTCGATAAACTGCTCATCGTTACGGTCCCACGTCAGACGCCCTCCTGTACGGTAAGCGATATTTCCCATATGCGAAAGCTTTGCTATATGTGCTGCAGCCTCGATCGGGGCGTTCAATAGCTCCTCCCGCCCGCTTCTCACTGCTTCAACGAAGTTCGCCATATGGAGATCTAGACCTATATCCGCCTTCTTCTGAATACTTACCGGCTCCATCCGCCCGTTTTCGGCTAGCACCTCCCAGCCATTGCGGTCTAACACCAAAGTGCCGTTGTTACCAATGAACGCGATTCCATGCTCCCTTTCGTACGGCCCTCGGCCGATACCCGTGGCGTGTTCCCAGATAATGTTAAAGCCATCGAACGCATAAACAGCCGTCATCGTGTCGGGCGTTTCTCCGGCATCTTCGGGGTACGCAAACTTCCCACCCGTCGCCATAATCGACTTAGGCGCCCAAACGCGCATTCCCAGAAGAGCATAGTCGAGCAAGTGCACGCCCCAATCCGTCATTAATCCGCCAGCATAGTCCCAAAACCAGCGGAAGTTGTAATGAAAGCGATTTGGATTGAACGGTCCCCGCTTGGCCGGACCCTGCCAGGCTAAATAGTCGACGCCATCGGGCACATGCGTATCAGGCATTTTCGGAACACGCTTCTTCCACCCCAGATAGGCCCATGCTTTTACGGTTCTGATTTTCCCTAATTTCCCGCTATGTACAAACGAGATGGCGTCACGAAAATGTTGCTGACTCCGCTGCCATTGTCCAACCTGCACAATACTTTTGTACTTATTCTTCACGGCAATAAGAGCGTCACACTCCTGAATAGAGTTAGCCAAAGGTTTCTCTACGTAAACACTTTTTCCAGCTCTCATGGCGTCCGTAGCCTGCAGGCAATGCCAATGGTCGGGTGTAGCGATGATAACGGCGTCAACATCAGAAGCGGCCAGCAGCTGTTTATAATCTTTATAAGGTTGAGGATGTATATTTCGTTGTTTCAATTCGTGCAGGCGCTGACGCAGCACTTCGTCGTCAATATCACAGATTGCGGTACATGTCACATCCGAAATCTTCAATATAGACTGGAGATTGCTCCATCCCATCCCTTTTATCCCTATAACGCCTACCCTGATCCCTCTTGAAATATTAGATACAGTCATTAAACAAACGGTTTTGCTGATTAGTGTAGAACAAGATACATATTTTATCGGACATAAAGAAAACATCGTGTTTCGTGATTCAAATTAAAAGCCCCACAACTTCACGACATTCCAAGTCCACGACTTCGCAACCTCACAACTTCACAACCTCACAACTTTACAATTTCACAACTTCACGACTTCACAACTTTACAACTTGGCCGCTAAATCTTATAAAACTTTATCGAAATAGTATAACATTCCGGCCGTGTGTTTTACCCATATTTGTACAAAACGAAAAAGAAAATGGCTACGAACGACGAACTAAAACATATAGCAGAGCAGCTGGCACATCCATCGGGAACAAAAGGCCTCGAAATCGCAACCATGATGATGGAGACAAACGCCAATATGATCAGCCACGCGCTTGATGCGCTCAATATACAGCCGGGCGAACATCTTTTAGAAATAGGCCATGGAAATGCATATCACGTAGCTGACCTGCTTGCGAAGCACCTTGGCGTCTTCTACACGGGACTGGAGACATCCCTCCTTATGATGCAGCAGGCACAGATTTTAAACAAGGACATAAGTACCGATAGGGTCAACTTTCTACACTATGATGGGGAGAACTTTCCCAATGCTCTCGGTTCGTTTGATCATATCCTCACCGTCAACTGTATTTATTTCTGGAAGCGCCCCGCCTTCTTCATTACTGCTATCGCTAAGTTGCTAAAGCCGAACGGCGGGTTGGCCATTACCTTTGCTACTAAAGATTTCATGCGCCAATTGCCTTTTACGAAACATGGATTTAGGCTATACGATGTCAAAGATGTTCTGGCACTTGCTGACATACCGCAATTAAAACATACGCAGACGTTAAGGGCCGTCGAACGCATTAAGAGCAAAAACGGCCAACTGGTGGACAGGGAGTTTGTAACCGTCCTGTGGACAAAAACAGTATAGCACAATACACGATAGATAACATAAATTATAGAAAACCGATTCAACAGCTATGAAAAAAACATATAAAGTCTTAGGGATGACATGCAGCGGATGTCAGGCTATGGTACAGCGAAAGTTGAACGAAATGGAGGGCATCGATGCATCCGTCAATCTGGAAAAAGGAACAGCTGACATTGAAAGCACGCGGCACTATAGTCTACAGGAGCTGCGGGACTGGATTGCGCCCCTGGGCCATTACGACATCGTGGAGCTGCACGACACCTACAGCATACTCCGTCCGGATCTGCAAGACTCCCCAAGTGGACAATATATCTGTCCGATGTACTGCGAAGGGCACGACAGGATCTACCACGAAAAAAAACGCTGTCCGGTGTGCAACATGCATCTTGTTCCGGTCGAATCGCTGGATTCCGCCTCATTGCAAACACCCGTCCATCACACCAAAATGGCCAACCCATCAAATGCGGGCAAGTATTATTGCCCCATGATGTGCGAAGGGGATAAAGTATATAACACCTTTGGTTCATGCCCCGTCTGCGGCATGAACTTAGAAAAAATACCATCCTTAACAGTACAGACGACCTACACCTGCCCGATGCATCCTGAAGTCGTGCAGCAAGAGCCCGGAACATGCCCGATCTGCGGGATGGATCTGGTGGCAATACAGGCCGAAGAGGACAATACGGCGTACCGCGCTTTAAAAAAGAAATTCTGGATAAGTGTAGCACTGACCGTTCCTGTATTTTTGCTCGCTATGGGTGATATGCTGCCGGGAAAACCCGTAAGCACCTATATTTCCCCTTCCGTAAACGGATATATACAGCTGGCGCTTACGCTTCCCGTGGTCTTCTATACGTGTTGGATGTTCTTCAGCAGAGCATGGGTTTCGTTCAGGACGTGGAATTTAAATATGTTCAGCCTCATCGGACTCGGCGCCGGAGCAGGATTCCTATACAGTCTGGCCGCACTATTCTTTCCGCACGCTTTCCCAGAGGAGTTTGCTGACCATCATGGTGCTGTCGGCCTTTATTTTGAGTCAGTTTGCGTGATCTTGACACTCGTACTTCTCGGGCAGCTAATGGAAGCTAAAGCTCATGCCAGAACCAATATTGCGATAAAGGAGCTAATTAAATTGTCTCCTGCAGAAGCGATATTGATTCAGGATGGCGATGAAACGAAAGTGGCCGTATCGGCTGTGGGTGTCGGGGACGTCCTGCGCGTCCGTCCCGGCGATAAGGTGCCGATCGACGGAACCGTCATCGAAGGGACAAGCAGTGTAGACGAGTCTATGATAACGGGCGAGCCCATTCCACAGGAAAAAAATATAGGAGACGCCGTGATAGGCGGTACCATCAACGGCAACAGGGCATTCCTGATGCAAGCAACCCGCATAGGCACCGACACCCTTCTCGCCCAAATCATTCAGCTTGTAAGCGAGGCCAGTCGGAGCCAGGCGCCTATCCAACGGGTTACCGACCGAATAGCTAGAATATTTGTCCCCGTGGTGATGGCTGTAGCTGCAGCAACATTCATTATCTGGTACTATAGCGGCATAGATAATAGCCTCGCCTTCGCGTTCACCAATCTTCTTGCTGTGCTTATTGTAGCATGCCCATGCGCCCTGGGACTTGCCACTCCCATGTCGGTTATGGTCGCTATCGGCAAAGGTGCTAAAAGCGGCATTCTCATAAAAAATGCCGAAGCATTGGAAACATTGCGAAAAGTAAGCACATTGATTGTCGATAAAACGGGAACGCTGACCGTAGGTCGTCCGACAGTCGCGCACGTGTCGACAACAGATAGCCATCGGTTTAAAGAAGATGACATACTTCAGATCGCCGCATCGATTAACAGGCACAGTTCGCATCCATTGGCCCAAGCCATGGTGGATTGTGCCCAGCGCGGGGGATTACAGTTCCTCGATGTCACGAACTTTGAAGATATTGCCGGAAAAGGTGTCGCTGCGAACATCTTCCATATGCGGGTGTTGCTAGGGACAAAAAGACTGTTGGAAGAAAACAATATTACCATTCCTGATGCGTCGCAGGATGACATCCGTAAAATCGCAGAAGACGGCCCCAGTATTTCTTTGCTCGCGATTGATGGGGTATATTCGGGAATAATCTCCATTGTGGACGAAATAAAAGAAACGAGCCTAGAAGCAATACAGCGTTTACAGAAACGCGGTATTGACGTGCTAATGTTTACCGGCGACAACGAGAACACAGCAAAGGCCGTGGCCAAAAAAACGGGTATTCGACATTGGAAAGCGAACATGCTTCCTGCCGACAAGCTAAATGAAATTAAGAAGCTCCAGCAGCAGGGGCACATCGTAGCAATGGCTGGAGACGGGATCAACGACGCCCCGGCACTAACACAGGCGGACGTCGGAATAGCCATGGGAACGGGAACCGATATTGCCATCCACAGTGCGGAGGTTACGCTGGTTAAAGGCGACTTAAAAGCTGTGAACAAGTCGATTACCCTCAGCCACGGAATGATGACGAATGTTAAACAGAACCTTGTTTTCGCCTTTTTATACAACGTTATTGGTATTCCTGTGGCAGCCGGCATACTATATCCGGGATTGGGCATACTCATGTCGCCCATGATTGCCGCTGCGGCAATGAGCTTGAGTTCGGTATCTGTAATAGTCAATTCACTTAGACTCAACCGCGCCAGGCTAGACTGATTCCCCCTGCCATTCGCGGGTTGGGAAAATGGAAACCGGCGGTCCACTATCCTTCCATGCCAGTAGTCGCCGCAGACACTCGGAGAACGGATCAATCTAATTTCGGCAGGCAACAAAAAGGCCCCAAAGTGAATTACACTTTGGGGCCATCTAAAAACGACACACAATATTTATCGGTCGTCTTTGCTCAAGGAAAATGGCAGGTCGCCTTTCGCGGTGCCGCGTGATTTATTTGGCTCCGGGGCCATATCAAACGACAATGTCGCGCCCTTTACCAACTCGCTATGCTTAATGAAATTCTTGGTGTATCCCTTTCCATTCCATTTCATTGCATGGATATAACGATTCGAATCTGAGTTCTTAGGCGCCTCAACGACGATCTTCTTACCGTTGGACAGATGTAACGTTGCCTTTTTAAATAACGGAGCTCCAACGACGTATTCATCAACCGCCGGCGTTACAGGGTAAAACCCAAGCGCTGAAAAAACATACCAGGCAGAAGTCTGGCCGTTGTCCTCGTCGCCGCAGTAACCGTCCGGCAATGGCGAGTACATACGTTTCATCGTTTCACGCACCCAGTACTGGGCTTTCCACGGAGCGCCAACGTGGTTGTAAAGATAAATCATGTGCTGTATAGGCTGATTGCCGTGTGCATATTGCCCCATGTTAGCCACTTGCATCTCACGGATCTCATGAATAGGAAAGCCATAATAGGAATCATCGAATATCGGCGGTAAGCTAAATACCGAATCTAATTTAATTTCCATCGCCCGGTGTCCGCCCATTAGCTTCGCCAGACCTTCGACATCCTGGAAGACCGACCATGTATAATGCCAGCTGTTTCCCTCTGTAAACGCGTCGCCCCATTTAAACGGGTTAAAAGGAGCCTGAAACCGGCCGTCCTTGTTCTTGCCACGCATTAGTCCTGTGGACGGGTCAAACAACTTCTCGTAATTAAATGACCGTTTTTTGTAGAACGAGATATCGTCTGTCGGTTTATTTAGTGCTTTGGCAAGCTGGTATATAGCAAAGTCGTCGTATGCATATTCCAATGTTCTGGCCGCATTCTCATTAATACCTACGTCGTATGGAACATATCCGAGGTCGTTATAGTAGGAAGCCCCTGCACGTCCAACCGCCGTCAATGGCCCTGCGTTGTTGGCTCCGTGTTTTAGCGCTTCATACAATGTCTCGATGTCCTTGGAGCGGATTCCCTTTATCCAGGCGTCAGCTACTACCGACGCGGAGTTATTACCGACCATGACGTTTCTAAGGCCCGGGCTCGCCCACTCCGGCAGCCAACCACTTTCGCGGTAGGCGTTAGCCAAACCGTCCTGCATCTTTTCGCTCATCTCCGGATACATCAAATTCAGGAATGGGAATAGACTGCGGAACGTATCCCAAAATCCCGTATCTGTAAACATGTAACCCGGCAGAACCTCGCCGTTGTATGGCGAATAATGTACGACATTACCGTTGGCATCGATTTCATAGAACATTCGAGGAAATAACAAAGAGCGGTATAGGCAGGAATAGAACGTACGCATGTCGTCTATCGAGCCACCTTCGATCTCTATCTTCTTCAGTTCCGTGTTCCACACATTTTCTCCGACAGCTACCCGTTGGTCGAAATCTGTCCCCTCTAACTCCCGCAGATTACGTTCTGCTTGCTCACGGGAAATAAAAGAAGAAGCCACTTTCAATAGCACCTGATCGCCCGGATTTGCTATCTGGAACCCGACAAGAGCGCCGACATGGTCGGCCTTCACAAGGTAACGGCCGTCCACCAGCATAGAGTCGGCAAAAGTGGAAATATTTGCGAACGGACGGTCAAACTGAAGGACAAAATAGTTTTTGAAGTTGTCCGGAACACCGCCGCTATTCTTCGTTGAGTACCCAACAATCTTTTGTTCGTTCGGTATAACCTCCACGTACGATCCCTTATCGAAAGCGTCTAGCAATACGTATGCCTCGTCCGTTTTAGGAAAGGTAAAGCGAAAATATGCAGCCCTTTCTGTTGGAGTAATCTCTGTCGTAACATCATAATCCGCCAGATATACGGAATAGTAATGAGGTTTAGCAACTTCCGCCTTATGGGAAAAGTAGCTGGCCCGTTTATCTTGGTCGAATGTCTTCACGCCGACCATAGGCATAATGGAGAATTGACCGTAGTCATTCATCCAAGGAGACGGTTGATGGGTTTGCTTAAACCCCCGAAGTTTTTCGGCGGTGTACATGTACATCCAGCCATCCCCCATTTTTCCGGTCTGAGGGCTCCAGAAATTCATTCCCCACGGCATAGCAATTGCCGGATAGGTATTACCTGTCGATAAGAAATACGTGGATTGTGTACCAACAAGCGTGCTAACCAGGTCAATCGGTTTATCAACCTTGTCGATGGTCTGCGCCTGGGTCATCGCCATACTTCCGCTCAGTAAAACTGTTGCTAAAAATTTAAACTTCATACGTTAAATAGGCTTATCATATAATTTTTCTAAAATAAACAAAATATATGAAAAACCGATAGCTAAAAGTATTTAGCAACTAAGGAATCAGCACGATCTTGCCCATAACTTCCCCTCCTTCCATTAAACGGTGCGCTTCCGGCGCGTCGGCCAGGGGAAGTTCTTTATAGATACGGGGGCGGAATCTTGTCCCGATAAGGGGCCACACATAGGTCTGGATCTCACGTGCTAGCTGAACTTTAAACGCCAGATCTCTCGCTCGCAGTGTACTTCCCGTAACCGTTATACGCTTCCGCATCAGCTTCATTAAGTTCAGTTTTACATGCGCGCCCTCCACCGCGTTAATATAGATCAGTCTGCCATCCGGTGAAAGCAGTTCAATATTTTTTTCGAAGTATCCACCGCCGATACTGTCCAGGACGACATTGATCTCTTTATTTCTAAATACTTCCGAAAAATCTTCCCGCTTATAGTTTGCAACGGCGTCGGCACCCAGTTCCTTGCAAAAAGCCTCTTTCTGATCCGAACCAACTGTCGTATAAACGTTCGCACCAAAAGCCTTCGCCAGCTGAATAGCCGTACTGCCGATGCCGCCTGCACCTCCATACACCAACAATGTCTCGCCCGCTGCCAGTGCACCTCGCCGAAACACGTTGTCCCACACAGTAAATACCGTCTCCGGCAAGGCCGCCGCCTCTGCGAGATTAAGTCCCTCCGGTACCGGAAGGCACATGTCCTGATCCACAACGATATGACTGGCATATCCCCCTCCCGCGACCAAGCAGCACACAGCATCTCCCTCTTTCCATTCCGTCACTTTTCTGCCAACCGAGCTAATTATTCCGGCAACTTCTAATCCCGGGATATCCTGAACGACACCGTCCGGCGCCGGATAATTACCTTTACGTTGGAAAATATCAGGCCTGTTAACGCCCGCGGCCTTTACTTCAAGAAGCACCTCCGTCTCCTGCACATCGGGAAGACTTCTTTCCTTCACTTGTAAAACTTTTTCATCTCCGAATGATGTAATGACGACAGCTTTCATACTATTTCTTCTTAGGATATTTCTGCAACCTCATGTTTAATGTCACCATAAAATACCGGCCAAGCCTGTTGTTCCTCGCTTCATACAGGTCGTTACCGATGTATTCACTATATGTCCCCATATTCTTGTTCTGATCTAACAGGTCAAAACATTGAAAGCGCAGTAAAGCCAGCTTATTCGCAAGAAAAGCTACTTCCAGATACGCATTAATGATAGTAGGATTGTTATTCATGAAACTGCTTTCGTATCCCGCATTGAACCGCTGCGACATCTCGGCACCCAACGTTACATAATCGCTCAGGTAACCCCTTGTGGCCCCACTAAGCAATAAACTATGGGCCGTTATTTCCGTCTGATACGGCCAGGTATAGCTCGCATTGTTAAGTACATAGTTACCATTAAACATCGATTCAAAATAGTCGCTCCAGGTATATCGCAACTGCAGGGACTGCGAATATATAAACTGCTTTGTTTTGTTCCGCCGGTCGTTTACATAAGATAAGTTGTTGTAATAATCCGCTGTACCGCTGAAATCCAGCTGCAGATTCTCGTTGAACAACGGCGTGTTAAAAAGATAGTACCATTTTAGATCGTAGTATCCATCTGTGTTTTTGAAGGTGGTCTCCTGGATAGTGGACCCCGCAACGGCCGTCTTATCCGATACAATTTTGTTAGCTATATAGTTATAGGCAAAGTTAGTTTCGAAGTACTGATTGCGTGAGGTAATAAATTTCCGCAGTGTCGTATTTATACGGTTCGAAAACTCGGCCTTTAACTCGGGGTTCCCGACGATGATGTTCTGGGAATTACTGTTATCGCGAACGGGTATAATATGTAAAAAGTTGGGTTGGTTATTTTTTCCCATATAGTCTATTCCCCAGTCAAGTTCTTCGTTTATCCGCCATCGAAAGCCGGCGGTAGGTACCACATTGACATTCGTATACCGATATCGCATGTCTTCCCGGGGCAGATAACCCGTTAGCGTAATAGGCTGCACCGCAAATCCAACGTTCGCCCGAAATAGCTTATTTGGCGTATATTGGTAGGTCAACCCTGTCCTATTGCTGTTAAACCTATAGTTATAATTTACCCCCAAAGAATCCACGAAATAGAATCCATCTGTTTCCTGCGACTTCAGCTTGTCCTCTACCCGTCTCATCGCCGTCATATCCGTCAGCTCGTATTCATAACGCAGCTCCAGCATACTATAATCCGAGAACGGCTCCACAAACGATACCGAAGCTTTCATGCCGTCTGTACCGCTTCTCTGCTGGATAAAATATTGCTGTTCGAACGTCGACCGTGTTGGTGTAGACGTCGAGGAATCAATAGACACGTAGCTGTCCAAGGCATCCTCCAGCTTATTTTGTTCGTTAAAGTTTAGCACTACGTTTCCCAACAGCTTACGCCCAGGCTTTGAGAAAGCTTTCGCATATAGAATATTTACGTCCAGATTCGGATTCTTCTGATACGAAGTGTCTTGATAGACCCCGTGGTTTGTAACCTTGTTATTGTTGATCAGTCGCCATCTTTTATTTCCAAAGTACACTTTATTATAAGAAAACACCGGATTAATTTCCAGTACGTCCTTATTCTTGAATTGATGTTTAAACTCGGCTGTCAAACGGTGGAAATTATCATCATTTGTCGTCTGATACGACTCCTCATTAGATATAAGGTTTGCGACATAGTTAGACTGTAAAATAGAGTTCCCCGTCGTCACATTATCTCTTCTCGTGAAACTGTAGCTGGCGCTGAAGGAGGTGTTTTCAGCCAGATTATCAGCAAAATTAAACCCGACGGATTTTATATTATTGACACCATCGGTAGGGTCGACGAAATCGGTAGCATCGAAGAGCGACCTTTCTCTGTCGCCGACGCCACTGGGCGATCCAAAGGAAAATAAACTCGTATTCGTATTGTTTATCGATCCCACCAACGAAAATTCCTGACCGTCGTCAAACCGGTTCATACCCACACTTCCGATATATCGGCCGCTCGTTCCGCCACCCGCGGTCACCTGCCCAAAAGATATGCGCTTGCGGTCTTCTTTTAACACGATATTGATAATTTTCTCGGATTCCTCACTCTTTAGCCCCTTGTCGGTTACATAATCGCCGTAATAATCGATGACCTGTATATTTTTTATAAAATCTGCGGGCAGATTGCGTGTTGCTGTTAAGACGTCGCCACCAAAGAATTTCTTGCCGTCGACCTGGACAGACGATACGGGTTTCCCCTGTGCGTAAACCGTACCGTCACGGGATACCTGTATACCGGGCAATTGTTTAAGTGCCTCTTCGAGCAGTGAATTGCTGCGGAACTTAAAGGCATCCATATTGTACTGAATGGTATCTTCCCCGTAAACTACCGGAATGGTCTTTACCACGTACACGCCCTCTATTAGCGAACTCTGAGGAGTCAATATAACATTCGGCATCAGCACGAATGACGAATGATCATACGATGGTACTGTCTTCGTGACAATCTGATAGCCTAACATACTGAAGGAAATCCGGATATCCGTTCCCCTCACCGCTTTAAAGCTGTAAAAGCCCTTGTCCGACGTGGTTGTAGTTAACGTATCTAAAGAACTGGTCAGCCGCACGCTCACATCTTTGACTTTCATCTGAGCGGTGTCCAATACGTACCCCTGTATCTGTCTGCTCACCGCCTGGCCACGCGCCTCCATCAGACCCATTGCGAGAGAACCGCTCAAGACAACCAACCATATAAAATGACTAAAATACTTCACAAAAACAAACGTTTCGCCCGACAGTGATCAATATACGAAAAAATTGATTTTCAATAAAAGTTTCTATAAGAACGTTGAGTTATTGATTTTCTGTATAAATAAAAACGGGTTATTTCTTTAGAAACAACCCGCCATCAAAAACGTTTAAAAGCGTTATTCGCCGTCGAAGGTAACCTTTACCAGGTGTTTGTCTATTTCCCAACGTCCTGTACCTTCTTCCCCGATAACATCAAACAGTTCCAATATCCTTCTGGCTACATACTCTTCTTCTACCTGTTCTTCCAGAAACCACTGCACGAAATTGAACGTTACATAGTCTTTCAACTTCATACATGTATCCGCAATATTGTTGAATTGCTCAGTGACAAACATTTCTTGCTCCAACGTTTGCTCAAATACGCCCCGGAACGACTCAAAATCAACCGGAATATTTGTGATCTCCGGAGATATCGCCCGCCCGCCGCGGTTATTGATGTAGTTAAACAATTTCAGCATATGTTCACGTTCCTCCTCAGCCTGTCTGGCAAAGAACTTAGATGAGTTATCCAGCCCCTGGTCGTCACACCAGGACGACATGGCCAGATACAATGCAGATGAGTGTGCTTCTACCTTAACCTGCGCGTTTAATATATTCTCGATTTCTTCAGATAACGAAGACTTTAATTTTAATAGATCTTTCATATCGCTTAGTATTTGCTTTGTTTACTAATTAACAATGTAATCTCCACATTGTTCGATACAAAGATAAACCTAGAATAGGAGTTATGATTAAAAAATGTGCAATACAAATTAAGTCTAAATTAGAGGTAAAGCAACTTAACTTGTTTAGAATCAGTACAATTAAAAGGATCAAATTGCGAGCACGGCGTTGCTTCTGAGTATTCGTTTAATCTCACTATTCAACTCGATGACAAACTTCGCACCGGCCAAAATTTCCCGCAGATTTAGAATGTCCTCTACCGAGAGAATAAAACAGCGTTCGGTACGGAAGGGCATCAGAATTTCGAAGTCGGCCGACCGGGAGCTGTCGCCAAGCATGCAGGCAACGTCGATAGCATCGATACGCTTTTTGAATAGGAAGAAATCTGAGATCCTAAAAGCGGTAGTTGTTTGCTGAAATTCCAACCAATAACAGTTTTTTCGGCTGCATTGATAAACAGCTCCATGTGTGGAACTAAAAATCTCTTCGACGTGTGCTAGTGGGCAGATCATTCGTGCTATATCAGTTTTGCTGAGCAAATATATAGGTTATTCAGATTGAATCCAAATAAAAAAGCTGATTTTTGAAATCAGCTTTTTTTATAAATACGAAGGACGATCTTAAAACTCTTCTCCTGTACTGCTTAATAACTCTTTATGATTACTTCCGTTAGTACGGGTTTTTGTCTTATGTTTATTAATCTGGCGTCTAATCGATTCCACAGCGACGTCTGTCGCCTCTTCAAAACTCTTCGCCTGTGCCTTGGCGAATAGCTGATTTCCAGGAATATTCATTTTTAATTCCACAATCTTATTGGCTTCATCAACTACATTTTCCAACCGTAAATAACATACCCCCTCGATGATATTATCTAAGAATTGTTCCAACTTAGCGGTTTTCTTCTTGATAAATTCAACCAACTTTTGATCAGCATCAAATTTGATGGATTGCACCGTAATATTCATTTTTCCTCCTTTTTTTAAGCCTTTGGATGGGCTTGTTTATAAATTGATTTCAGTCTTTCGACTGAGTTGTGTGTGTAGACTTGTGTGGCTGCCAGGCCAGCATGTCCCAATAGTTCTTTGATCGCATTCAGGTCAGCTCCGTTGTTTAACAGGGCCGTAGCAAACGTGTGCCGCAGCACATGCGGACTGCGTTTCTTCTGTGAGGTGATCTGCCCTAAATACGCCTGAACAATTTCCCGGACCAACTTGGGATAGGCCTGCTTTCCTTCTTTAGTAACGATTAAGTAAGAAGATTTGTTTGGAAAATCCTGCGCATATTTGAGCTTTAAATAGTCCTGAATTTTCGATAGCAGTGTCTGATGGATAGGAACATACCGCTCCTTGCCCCTCTTGCCGAAAATCAGAACTTTCTTATTATAGGTGTCGATATCCTTTTCGCGGATCGCCAGCAGTTCAGCCAAACGGATGCCTGTACCAAATAGTAGCTCCAGCACAACAAAGTTCCGCATTTCCACGAAGTTATCCGGATCAACACACCCCTCCTCCAATAATTGAATCATCTTGGCTTCCTCGACAACGACCGGCAGCCTCTTGGCTGTTTTTAGCGCCTTCACAAGAAGCATAGGGTTTGTCGCCACCAGGCCTTCTCTAACTAAAAACTTGTAGAAAGAACGTAAAGACGAGATCGAACGATTAATACTGGACGCTTCTTTGCCCGCGTCTTTCATTGTTGCGAGATAGTGACGGACGATCCGGTGGTCCACTTCTTCAAAGGTAATACCTTCCTCCTCAAGAAAGTTCAGAAACGTGTCTATCTCGAGCGCGTAGGCAGTAATGGTATGCGGCGAATAACGTTTCTCGAATTTTAAAAAGCCTAAAAATCTATCCTTGTTCATCACTGACCTCCTTCATCTTCCATAAAAATAGCAAAAAGAAGGAGATAAACAAATTTTTACGGGATCTTATACAAAAAAAGCCGGCGCGTAGTGCGCCGGCTCTTATGACACCTCTGTAAACGGTTACAGCTTACTGTTGACGTCCACCGCGTTCAGTTCGTTAAAGGCCTGCTTTAAACGTTCAACAAACGCTTCTTCGCCTTTGCGTAACCACACGCGCGGATCGTAATATTTTTTATTAGGAGAATCTTCTCCCTCCGGATTTCCGATCTGGCCTTGTAAATAGTCGTGATTTTTCGCTTCATAAGCACGTACGCCATCCCAAAATGCCCACTGCATATCGGTATCGATGTTCATCTTAATCGCGCCATAGGAAATTGCTTCCGCAATCTCCGCAGGTGTAGAGCCTGAACCGCCATGAAATACGAAGTTCACCGGCTTTTCTGCGGAAAGACCAAATTTCTCGCGGATATATTTTTGGGAATTGTCTAGTATCACCGGCTGTAATTTGACGTTTCCTGGCTTGTACACACCGTGAACGTTACCAAACGCCGCTGCGACAGTAAACTTATCCGAAACCTTTGAAAGTTCTTCGTATGCGTAAGCAACTTCTTCCGGCTGCGTATATAATTTCGAACTATCAACATCCGAATTGTCCACACCATCTTCTTCACCACCCGTTACGCCCAGTTCGATTTCTACAGTCATCCCCAGCGGCTTCATGCGCGATAAATATTTCTTGGATATTTCGATATTCTCTTCGATCGGCTCTTCTGACAAATCCAACATATGAGAAGAGAACAGCGGCTTACCATGTTGTGCAAAAAATTTCTCGCCGGCATCGAGAAGGCCGTCAATCCATGGCAACAGTTTCTTCGCCGCATGGTCCGTATGTAAGATGACAGCAACCCCATAATGCTCAGCTAACAAATGTACGTGCTGTGCGGCAGAAACCGCTCCTAGGATACACGCTTTAAGACCATCATTATTCAACGATTTTCCCGCATAAAACTGGGCACCGCCGTTAGATAACTGAATAATCACCGGTGAATTGACAGCTTTTGCCGTTTCTAAAACAGCATTAATGGAGTTTGTTCCAATAACGTTTACCGCTGGCAAAGCAAATTTATGTGTTTTAGCAATCTCAAAAAGCTCCTGAACTTGATCTCCTGTCAAAACACCTTTAAAATCTTTTAGGCTCATATGTTTTTGTAATTTTTTAATATTGACACTAAAGGTAGTGATTTTTTTTCAATTTTACACAAGCCTTAGTGTAAAAAGCACACTATATACTCCGGAAAAACCGGAGCTAGCCGGCCCGGCGGTTCTTCCTCTTTTTTGCGGTAAATCTTGCCTCCATCTAAAATTTATAGCGGTCCGCTCCCATACCTTGTTTCGTTATAGGTTCAAAAAACTTTTATTAGAGAGCGGGACCACGTAAGTAACGTACTTTTTAAATGCAAAAAAATCGCGCTGTATATAAAGCGTTTTAGCGAGCTCTTCTTCTGCCGTCAGGAACTTCTTTGTTATAGAGGAATATATTAATATCTTTATCTGTTTGAAAAAAGGAATGAACATTTTATGATACAAGTTTACGGAATCAAAAACTGCAATACAGTAAAAAAAGCCCTCGACTGGCTCGAAAAAAAACAAATAGCGTATACATTTCACGACTACAAAAAAGAACCGGCTACGTTAAAGCAGCTGGAAACCTGGCAAAAGATCGTTTCCTGGGATGCACTGGTCAATAAGAAAGGTACAACCTGGAAAAAACTGACCCCCGGCGAACAAGCTAAAGTCAACGATGCCCAAACCGCCAACGAGGTGCTTTTGAAAAACAACAGTATGATTAAAAGACCATTAATAGAATATTCGGAAGGTATCATTTTGGGATTTGACGAACAGGAATATCAATCAAAATTACAGTAGCCCATGACCAATAAAATCATTTATGCATTCTTCTTCCTGGCTTGTCTGGCCATAGGAAAGTCGCCCGCACAGA
Source organism: Sphingobacterium allocomposti (assembly GCF_008124885.1). Taxonomy (GTDB): domain Bacteria; phylum Bacteroidota; class Bacteroidia; order Sphingobacteriales; family Sphingobacteriaceae; genus Sphingobacterium; species Sphingobacterium allocomposti. The sequence goes on along the minus strand of NZ_VNHX01000023.1, from coordinate 38,794 downwards.
ACACGAGCGTCTACGATTACACGGAAGCTTTTCACCCCATTTTTTACACCCAAAACGGCACTCCCTATCGTTCCGCCAGCGGAAAACCGGGACATGCCTATTGGCAGAACAGTGCAGATTACGCCATTAAAGCGTCGCTAGACGACCTCTCCGACCGCGTAACGGGTCAAGTATCCATACACTATACAAACAATAGTCCCGACCAACTGAACCATATATGGCTTCAACTGGATCAGAATCTCTTTCACGAAAATTCCCGTGGACAGGCGGTTCTTCCCTTGGAAGACAGTCGCTACGGCTCCTCAGATTCCGAGTTTAGCGGAGGGTTCTCCCTAGGTAATATCCGGTTTGAAGACGGGACGGAAGCCAAGTACGAGGTCATCGATACACGTATGAGACTAGAACTGCCAAAGCCCCTACAGGCTGGCGGCAACTCCATCACCTTTAAAATGGATTTTTCATACACTGTTCCCGAGTACGGGGCTGACCGTACCGGCATCCTTACCACAAAGAACGGTAAAATATATACCATCGCACAGTGGTATCCAAGAGTATGTGTATATGACGACATTATCGGCTGGAACACTGAACCTTACACAGGACCGGGAGAATTTTATCTTGAATTCGGATCATATACTGTTGATATTACGGCGCCGGCAGACCATATTGTTGTCGCAGGCGGTGAACTGCTGAACCCTGAAGAAGTATGGACCAGCGAACAGCTATCCCGGTACAAGCAGGCATTCCAAAGCGACAGAACGGTTTTGATACGCTCGGCCGAAGAGGTCGCCAAAGCTTCCTCCCGCCCGAGCAAAAAGACACTCACGTGGAAGTTTAAACTCGATCAGGCCCATGACTTTGCCTGGGCTTCCTCCAAAGCCTTTATCGTTGACGGTGCGAAAATTAACAGGCCCGGCGGACGCCCTGCCCTTGCGCTTTCTGCATATCCTGTTGAAAGCAATGGGAACAACGCCTGGGAACGCTCGACAGAATATACAAAAGCAGCTATTGAACACTATAGCAAAAAATGGATGGAATACCCTTATCCCGTGGCGGTAAACGTAGCGTCCAACGTCGGAGGTATGGAATACCCTGCAATCTCGTTCTGCGGCCATGAAGCCAAAGCCGGCAACCTGTGGGGCGTAACCGATCATGAATTCGGGCACAACTGGTTTCCCATGATCGTGGGCAGTAACGAGCGTCTGCACGCCTGGATGGATGAAGGCTTCAACACCTTTATCAACGAAATATCAACAGAAGAATTCAACAAAGGAGAGTACCGTAGACGGTTCGGAAACAGAAACAGCATGGCCAGGGCTTTTGCGCAACCCGGCCTGGAGCCCATTATGTCGACGCCGCAAAATATGAAAGAGCGCAATATCGGTATCCTTGCTTATTACAAGCCCGCTTTCGGACTACGCCTCTTGCGCGACGAGATAGTTGGTGCAGAGCGGTTCGACCGGGCATTCCGTAAGTACATAGAATACTGGGCTTATAAACATCCAACCCCCGACGACTTTTTCCGTACAATGGAAAATGAAACCGGCGAAAACCTTGCCTGGTTCTGGCGCGGCTGGTTTAAACACAATTGGCTTTTAGACCAGGCTGTACGGGAGGTCACGTACGACAATATGGATCCGAAAAACGGCGCGTTGATTACAATAGATAACCTGCAAAAACTTCCAATGCCGGTCGTTATTGAGGCTACCACAGAGTCAGGTGCCAAAATCCGGAAAAAACTGCCGGTTGAAATATGGCAACGGAACAAATCATGGCGCTTTAAACTAAAAACCACAGAGAAGCTGACGAAAGTCGTGATCGACCCTGATAACGTTTATCCTGATGTAAATCCCGAAAACAATGTCTGGCCAAAAAATTAGACCCATGGAGATGACGGTATATCGTGCTTGTTGGAAGACACTCCTTTTGTTTTTAACAGTTTGCCTGGCAGGCCAGGTGGTCGCTCAGGAAAAATCTATTAAAGGGATAGTTTACGAACTGGAAAGCAGCCAGCGGATAAAAGATGTAGTGATAAAAAACCTCCGTACTAATGCGGAGGCCCATTCTGATGTCGACGGAAATTTCGTCATCACGGGGCAGATCAACGACCTGCTTACGTTTACACAAGCAGGATATGAAGTAGATACTGCATTTATTTACGAGGAAGGGGTGCAACGAATTTATCTGGTACGTGATAACAAGAGCATCGTCATTGACGAGGTGGTGGTCAGCCGGCTGACCGACAGCCGGCTTGTTGCCGAAATTGCCCGAGCACGAAACGAAGGCCAGGTCACCGAGGCATCGCAACATAGAGGAGGGCTTCGTCTCTCTCCTTCCCGATTGTTCGGCCGACAAAGTAAGCTTGCAAGGAAGAACCTGGAGTTGCTGCTCGAAGAGCAAACAAACCGAAAAATAGACCGTATCTTCACCGACCAGACGATCCGCGCTGTCGTGCCACTCAGCGAAACGGAACTTCCGCTGTTCCGCGAGCAGTTTCGCCCCACATGGAAATTTATTGAAACGGCATCTCCGGAGGATCTGAGAATTTACATCCTCGACGCATACGCTAAATTTAAGTCACAACAATAAAATTACTACTAACCACTACATTATGCTTTACAAAAAGTCGATTCCTCAAATTATCAGTGAGTCTAGGGAGAGCGGCGAGCACACCCTTAAACGCACCCTGTCCAGCACGGGGTTAATCGCGCTCGGCGTCGGAGCTATTATCGGCGCCGGTCTGTTTTCCCTTACGGGAATTGCGGCCGCTGAAAACGCCGGTCCGGCCGTCATCCTATCGTTCGTGATCGCCGCCCTCGCCTGTTCTTTCGCTGGTCTCTGTTATGCAGAATTTGCGTCGATGATACCGGTGGCCGGTAGCGCCTACACATACTCGTATGCCACTATGGGTGAATTTGTGGCGTGGATTATCGGATGGGACCTCGTTCTGGAGTACGCACTCGCCAGCGCCACCGTAGCCGTAAGCTGGTCCCAATACTTCAATCAGCTACTCATGATCTTCGGCATAAGCATCCCGGAGCAACTTCTAAAAGGGCCCTGGGAGGGCGGCGTGATAAACCTGCCGGCGATCATCATCGTGTGTCTGTTGTCCCTATTATTGATGAGGGGCACCAAAGAATCTTCTACTGTTAACAACTTGCTGGTAATTTTAAAAGTGAGCGTCGTATTGATTTTTATAGTTCTCGGCTGGAGCTTTATAGACGCCGCAAACCACAGTCCTTTTATCCCGGCCAATGAAGGAGAAGAAATGGTAAAGAGCGGGCAGCTTGGCTTCTGGGAGTTTTTGACAAGCGACCATTTTGGCAAATTCGGAATAACGGGTATTTTAAGAGCCGCAGGCGTACTGTTCTTTGCATTTGTCGGTTTTGATGCTGTCAGCACCGCCGCACAGGAAGCAAAAAATCCAAAAAAAGGGATGCCTATCGGTATTATCGGTTCGCTGGTCGTATGTACGGTGCTGTACGTGCTGTTTTCCTATGTGATGACCGGCCTCGAAAACTACCAGGCATTTAAAGGCGACGCAAAACCTGTCGCCACAGCGTTTGCAAAAACCGGATACACCTTCCTAAACTCCGCGCTTATCGTCACGATCATTGCTGGATACACCTCGGTCATTCTCGTTATGCTACTGGGTCAAAGCCGTGTCTTCTACTCGATGAGTAAAGATGGCCTGCTTCCCAAGATGTTTTCCGATTTGTCAAAAAATCAGACACCTTGGAAAACAAACCTGATCTTCATGATCTTCGTATCCGTCTTCGCAGGATTCGTTCCTGTCTCCGACCTGGGGCACATGGTAAGTATAGGTACACTATTTGCATTTACGCTGGTCTGCGTAGGCATCCTTGTGCTACGTAAAACCAGCCCTGAGCTGGAACGGCCGTTTAAGACACCATTTGTTCCTGTAATCCCGATTTTAGGCATCATCGTCTGCATATTGCTGATGGCGTCTCTACCATTCGAAAGCTGGGAACGCCTCGGCATCTGGCTGCTGATCGGATTGGTTATCTATTTTCTTTACGGAAAGAAACACAGCAAAATCCGCAACGCGCAACGAAAGGGATAAGCTGAAATAAAAAAAGAAAGGTCGATACGCATTCCGGTATCGGCCTTTTTTTAGTCCTCCGGCTATTGGTTGCTGGTGCCCCTGCCGACCATAGTGTATCCACCTTGACACCATCCGATTGTACCTGTAGTATAGACTACCCAGCCATAACGACATCACTTTGCGATCCCTTATCGCAAAAAGATTACATTATCGCGCAAACAGAAAACAATATGTCTGCCGTTTGCATTATATACTAACAGCGTGGGACGGAAGCAACAATCCGGTGTCCCCTAACAAACAACAGTGTCAGCATCCGTCCGGGGACGTACATCAAACAGACACCCCGGCAACGAAACACAGAAAATATGAAAAAAATTGCAGTAATAGGTGCCACCGGTTTTGTAGGAAAACCGGTTTTGAAGGAACTGGTAGAACGGGGATATATCGTAACCGCTATTGCCAGAGATGTGCAGGCCCTCAAAAACAGCGAGCACGTCGTGGCTGTCCAGGCAGATGTCAATGATGTCACAGCGCTGGCGGCGGCTATAAAAGGGACCGACGCTGTGGTCTCCACCTTCAATGCCGGATGGGATAACCCCAACATATATGAAGACTTTATCAGGGGATGCCGGTCTATTCTGGAAGCGGTAAAAGAGGCAGGGGTACGCCGTATCATCATTGTCGGAGGAGCCGGAAGCCTGGAGATTGATGGCAAGAGGCTCGTGGACGATCCCAATTTTCCGAAGGAAATAAAGGAGGGAGCGCTGGCAGCAGCGGACTTCCTGGAGGTGATAAAGCGTGAACAGGAGCTCGATTGGACATTTGTCAGCCCTGCAATCGAAATGAATCAGAAAACATCCGGAAAAAGAACCGGAAGCTACCGTACCGCCCTGAACACCCCTGTGTTCGACGGCGCCGGTAAATCGCGCCTGTCGGTAGAAGACCTCGCGGTAGCTATCGTAGATGAAATAGAATCCGGACAGTTTATTAAGAAACGTTTTACTGCAGGATATTGAGATAATCTAAAACATTTACGCACAAAAAAGCAACAATCAGTTTTCTTTTTGTTATTTTAGTAACAAATTGACCATATGAAAACTGTTTTAACAATGGCCCTTGCCTTATGTGTACTTACCATTACGACGTATGCCCAGAAACGGGATATGAAATTGGAAAAAATCCTGCAAAAGGAGATAGATGGCTTTCGCGGAGAAATCGGCATCTACGTGCATCACCTCGGTAAAAATACGACCGTAAGTCTAAACGGGGATACCATTTTTCCAACTGCCAGTATCGTAAAGGTTCCTATCCTAGTCGGCGTGTTTCAGAAAGTTAACCAACAGCAGCTACAGCTATCGGACCCTTTTGTATACGATACCAACCGGGTATACGGGGGATCAGGACTGATGCAATTTTACAAGGACAGTGCGAAAACAGATCTTTCAACCATGGTTTCGTTGATGCTTACTTATAGCGACAACGTCGCTTCGATTTGGTGTCAGGAGCTTGCGGGAGGCGGAGCTGAGATTAACAGAATCATGGACTCGCTGGGGCTTAAGCATACAAAAGTAAACTCGAGGACTCCCGGAAGAGAGGATATCTGGAAAAAATATGGATGGGGACAGACCACGCCGCGCGAAATCGCGCAGCTGATGCTTCTAATCCGGCAGGGACAGGTCTTTACCCCCCGTCTGTCCGATAAGATGTATCGATACCTCAAAAACCAGTTCTATAATGAGCGCTCCCTGTCTCAATTTCCGGCCCACATTGCTACCGCTTCAAAAACGGGCTCCGTTAATGACGCACGGGGCGAAGTGGTACTTGTACACGGCCCGTCCGGCGATTTCGTGTTTTCTGTGCTAACAAAAAATAATAAGGATCAAAGCTGGACACGGGATAACGAGGCCGAAAATCTTACACGAAAAATTGCCAATACGCTATGGAACTATTTTGAACCGAAAGATAAGTTTCAACCCTATGCGCCCGTTTTGTAAATAGACGGGTGCCTTCCATCCTCCAAAAAACCGTACAGGCATGTGTAGAAAAAGGGGCTGTCCGAATAAACTGCCCCCAGAAAGTGTCTAACTTTCTAGGGGCGCTACAGAAAAGAGCAGTTTTTTTTGTGCACAATGGCAGGGAAGAGTCTTTATAGACCGCAGAAACGCCGCTTCGATCGAAGGGAGAAATCTAACGACCAAGATGCAGCTTACTGCCGTTCCAAAAAATCCACATTATTCGATTTACCTGCAACGAACCCTTCTGGGGCTCTTCGTCCCTTCTTGAAACGACGACGATGCGGCGTTTTTTAGATGGCCTGTGATAAACCGCCCCCCTCTGATCTTCCCAAGGGTGCCCATGTATAGCGACGGAGTCCGGTTCAACTTATCGGCCAATAAACGCCCCTAGCCGACGCTATCCCTCGCGGGATGATGCAATAGACATCCCTTTAGCCTTCCAATCGGCAAAGCTCCCCGGATAAAGAAAAATCGGTTCAAATCCTTTGCTTTCCAGAAACGAATAGGCAACAGTTGCACGATCCCCCGACTGACAATACACGACCAGCGGGCTATGCCGCATATCTTCGAGGTTCATCTGCGGCAAAAAGCCAACAAAACGATGCCTCGCGCCGGGAATATGTCCCTCATTGTATTCGCGTTGGCTCCGCACGTCTAACAAAACCGCTTCGCTCCTTAGATTGTTTACCTCTTCTGCCTGCAACAGTTTGACCGGAACCAGGTCAGCGCCCTCGACGTTGGTCACGAAGCCGGCGATATTATCCATGCCTATCCTCATCAATTTCCGCGTGATATCTTCACGCTCCTCGTCCGGAGCAACGATCACGATCTGGTCACTGTAGGACAACATCCATCCGCACCACGTTGCCAATGCATTGTTATTTTGTATATTCAGGGCACCGGCGACATGTCCTTCAGCAAACTTACTTTTGTGACGTGAGTCGACGATAGTATAAGCCGGTTTTGCCATCACCTCAGTCACATCCAATACCGGATATTCTGGTACTTCTAACAGCAAGGGACGCTCTTCTTTGTTTAACCGCTTCATTGCGCTGAAGTAGGTTGGCACCTCCGGCTGATCGTGTAGAAGATAATCTTTAAATGCCCCGAAATTGTCAAGGTGCTGAAGAGCCCAGTTCCGGATTTTCTCATAGCCAACCGTACTGCTTGGCACGGCGCCCAAGGACTTGCCGCAAGCCGAGCCTGCTCCATGTCCGGGCCACAGCTGTACGTAGTCTGGCAGCTGCGAAAACCGCTGTAATGACCTAAACAGCTCTGCTGCACCCTCCTCCTTACTACCCGCGACACCAACAACCTCCTCCAGCAAATCGGGCCGGCCAACATCCCCCACGAATACAAAATCTCCGGTAAACACCATCACCGGCGCGTCCGAAGACGGATGATCCCGCAACAGAAGACTTATACTTTCGGGGGTATGGCCGGGCGTGTGCAGCACTTCTAAAGAGAGATTACCGACAAAAAGCCGGTCGCCATCCCGTAGCCCTTTATGGGCAAAAGCGTATTGCCAATCGGGCCCGCCTTCGTCCGACAGATACATGGAGGCTCCCGTGAGGGCGGCCAGCTCCCGCGTGCCTGCCAGAAAATCCGCGTGGATATGGGTTTCGACCACATGCGTTATCCGCATATTATTCTGTCTGGCGATTTCAAGATAAGTATCTACGTCTCTTTTGGCGTCGATAACGATGGCCTCACTTGTTGCCTGACAGCCGATGAAGTAGCTGGCCTGAGCTAATGTCTTGTCATATATTTGTTGAAAGAACATAATACAGATTTTTATCGTTTAATAATTAAAATCGCTTTTATTTCACCGATAAAGCGATACAACTTCTTTAAAAAGAACGTAAAGCCCAACGCTTAATATTAAATATCCAAACATCTTCTTTAATACGCCGCCGGGTATCCGGTTCGATAGAAAGAAGCCTATCAGCACGCCGGCAATCGTAAAAAAGGTATATCCCCCGAGCAGGGGCCAATCGATATCGCCCAATTTTTCGATGTCCCCTAAGACACCAAATATAGCGTTTACTGCGATAATCACTAACGAGGTGCCCACAGCACGCTGGATAGACATCTGAAAAAACTGGATCATAACGGGGATAATCAGAAATCCTCCACCTGCCCCGACAACACCGGTAACAAAACCTACAGCCACGCCCTGCACAACGGCGTACCCTCGTCGACCATTCATCCTGCGGTTGTCTGTACCAATAAACAAATCTCCCCCATAAATCATCGAAACGGCGGAAGTAAACATCACAGCAGAAAAGATGACCATCAGCACCACGGCCTGATGGATTTCTCTTGTGCCTATAATGAAAACCTCCGGAACCAGTGGGAGAACAAACGTCCTGGTGAGGAACACGGTTAAAAGCGATGGTAGCCCAAACACCACCACCTTTTCAAAATCGACGTTGCGCTGCGCCCCCGATCTGATGGCACCAATGGCAGCCGTGATACCTACAGCAAACAGCGAATACGTGGTAGCCAGCACTGGATCAACACCCATTACGTATACGAGAATAGGAACTGTCAGTATAGTACCACCGCTACCCATCAGACCTAATGTCGTACCAACGACAACAGCCAGCAAAAATCCGAAAATTATCTGAATATCGAGCACGTTCATCTATCAATGAGGCAACCTGTCCCTTACCATACCGTAAAGGTACGTTCCCAACACAGCGCTGGCTGCTACCAGCAACATCGGCAGTATCCCCGCGCCGATCAGCACAAATATGGGGCCGGGACAAGCCCCGACCAGCGCCCACCCCAGTCCGAAGATAACGCCGCCCACCAAATATCTGACAACCGTCTTTTTCTTCGAAGGGATAACCACCGGACGGCCGTCGATATCTTTCCGTCGTTTCAGCAACTGCGTGCCAACCGAGCCGATAAGGAGCGCCGTACCGATAAAGCCGTACATATGAAACGACTGAAAGTGAAACATCTCGTATATGCGAAACCACGAAGCAGCTTCGCCTTTATACATGGCCATACCAAATACAACGCCCAAAGTAAGATATATAAAACTACGCATAATCAGCTAAAAATGAGAGAAAACACGACATGAACCATCAAAAGGCCGCCTATAAAAAAGCCGGCAACTGCAACCAGCGATGGCAGCTGGAAATTGCTTAACCCGGAAATAGCATGTCCGGACGTACAACCACCTGCGTACCGGGTACCGAAACCTATCAGCAGACCGCCCACAACAAATAAAACGATATTCTTTAAAGACCAGACGTCAAACAGTTCAGTCGGATAATAACTCTTCCCTGCGCTGTTGATTCCATAATCCTGAAGACTTCTTACCGTTTCCAACGAAACGGCGGGCGCAGTTCCATTGGATAAGAAATGCGCCGACAGCAGCCCACCAATTACTGCGCCTAATAAAAATAATAGGTTCCACCGTTGCGACTTCCAATCGAAACGAAAAAACTCGCAGGATTTACCGGCGCCCAAAGCCGCGCACATCGTCCGAAAATTAGAGGAAAATCCGAAACTTTTGCCCAGCCAGATAAGCGAAAGCATAATGGCCGCCACAAGCGCACCGCCAATGTACCAGGGCCAAGGGTTTAATAACCATTCCATAATTGTTATTTTTTATAAACATACCATAAACTACAAATGTCGCCTATTAAATATTGATATTATGCTATAAATGTGACATAAACTAAATTCTATAAAACATGGTAGCAGACTCCGACGCCGCACTAAAGTATTACACAGATAGTCCAAAGAAGTTCAGGGATATCATGGTATTTTAACATTGCTCTATACGACTAAAAGACTTAACGGGTCCAGACATACAGTCTGACAACATTTCATAGCGCCCCGCAGGCCCGTATTGCACATGAAAAAGAAATTGTGTAGGTTTAGGACATCATATTTATTATCATGAAAATCAATCTACGTATATTATATCCGGCTCTAGCCGCACTTGTGGTACTGATTTCCTGCGATGCCGCCAGGAATAGTCAAAACGCCGGCGCAGACAGTACCGGATCTTCCGCGCCACAACCAGAAGCTCCTGCAGACGCCGCTTCAACAGATGTGTCTTTTCTCGATGGAAATGGTAAAAGTATAACACTTCAATCACTGAAGGGAAAGGTCGTGTTTATAAACTTCTGGGCAACCTGGTGTCCGCCCTGTATAGACGAGATGCCTTCTATCAACCGCTTGAAACAGACCTTTAAGAGCCGTGACGATATTGTGTTCTTGATGGTCGATGTCGACGGCGACTACGGGAAGTCGAAAGCTTTTATGGACAAAAATCGTTATGATCTTCCGGTATACACGCCCGACAGCGATATCCCTCCCTCCTTTTTAGGAAACGCTATTCCGACAACAGTCATCCTTGATAAAGCGGGCGAGCTCGTAGTGCGCGCGGAAGGCGGCAGGGACTATATGGCTCCGGGTACCGTGAAAGCGATCGAAGACCTTCTTAACCACTAACAAGACGGGTACGGGACCGTCTTCACGGCAAGAAATTCTGCTTTTTATGGTCGTTTTTAACTGATTATTATGCATCTTTGTTGTGACGCACAGCTTTCTTAAACACGAAAACGCCGCATCGATGATAGAAGCAATCGCATTAAAAGAAGGAAATTTCTACGTAAGCAAAGAGAAAGACTTTATTCCACTGGTTCCGGATTCACCTAACGGTTTAAAAGTAGCCGTCCAGCCATTTTTGATCAAGACAGATACCGGACATGTGCTGCTCGACGCGGGACTTGGGACACAGGATGACAATGGCCTGTTGCTCCACCAACGGCTTCAGCAGGCTGGAGTTGCAGCAGAAGATATCGACGCAATCCTGCTCTCGCACCTACATAAAGACCACGTGAGTGGGTTGGGTTTTTGGAAAACCGGCGTCTTTCAACTGAACTTTCCTAATGCAAAAATATATGTGCAGTCCCGCGAATTCTACTATGCACTGAAACAAGTCGAAAACCCGTCCTATAGCCGCGAGATCTTAGAAGCGCTTAAAAATTTATCAGAAGTGGTCTGGATGAGTAACGATCATGGAGCAATTTCAGATAACATCTCGTACGAGGTGACGGGGGGACACTCTCCTTTCCATCAGGTTTTTTGGATCAAAGACGGAAACAAAACCTATTTTTACGGGGCAGACAACTTACCACAGAAAGGATATTTTGATCTCAATATTGCTTACAAGACGGATTACGATGGAGAATCAGCGAAAAACGACCGACAGACATGGCGACAGCGGGCAGAAGACGAACATTGGAGAGTGCTCTTCTACCACGATATGGGCGAAACTATTGTCCAATATGGCGACCATCCTGGATAGTGCGGCTCCTGCAAACATCATAACATCCGGCAACACCGACTTAAAAGGTCTCCGCAACGCCGGCTAAAACGAGTAGGACAAAGCGGGCAGCTGACCGTCAGTAACAACACCAACATAGAAATGAAAAAAAACAGCTTGATATTCGTCTTTGCAGGTTTATGTATGCTGCCGTTCGGGAGCTGCCAGCAAGGTAAACAAAACAGCACCGTTCAAGACCATGCCGAAGCGTTACGGCATCCTGCCGACACATCGCTTATTGCCGTACTACGTGCCGATCAAAACGCCCGAGTGAAAGATAGCATCTCCATACTGTTCAAAGTAGTAAACCCCACATCGGACACGCTACAGTATACAAGATACCATACACCATTCGAAGGCATCATTAGCAATTTCCTGACGGTGACCGACACGCAGGGAAATGAAGTCCATTACAAAGGACCTATGGCAAAACGGATCATGCCCCCGCCCGCCGACACCTATCGCCGCCTCGCTCCCGGAGCCGAAGACAGTATCCGTTTCGATCTAAAGAAAGCCTATCATATAGACTCGGCCGGAACCTACATACTACAGTACAATAGCGAGCGTGTCAGCGGCATCGCAAATGGACAGCCGATTCAGATAACAGTAAAGAAATGAGTAGTGGGTAGTATAGGGGCCAGAAGAATTAGAGGCGCCTTTTCTCACCGGATCCAGAAAAACTGAGAACAGCCGGCCGGACCTTTATACCATTTTGGACATTTTAGGACATTTCAGGACATTTGTGCCAATTTCGGACATTTTGGACAGACCTTTGGAATCGGCCTAGTATGTTTGTCGTGTTCGGTAGTCCCCGCGGGGCACTGGACAGGTGTGCAGGAACTCGCCGAGAGCCAGTGACATGACGCCAAGAAACAAATTTAACTATAAAACTTTAGAAAAAAATGAATATATATATATCCAGAAAATAGACAATTCCCATCCGACAGCGCTAAAGAAGTGTTTTGGCCGTTCGCTGAACGACGTCTATCTGGAGGGCGATAGCGGATCTTACGTCTAAGAGCGGTTTAACCGCTTGGCCGGCACCTTGGGATGCCGGCTTTTTTACGCCTAAATATCCCAAAATGGCCGTGGTCAAATAAAAAATGGAACGTTCGTTTTAAAAAATGGCCACGGTCATTTTACAAAAACAAACTTTCAGTCGGAGAAATGACCGCGGCCATTTTTTTTTGAAGGTTCTGCCAAGCAAAAAAGAGCTTATTTTCCAAATATTTCATTTATCAATGTGTTAATTTCCCATTGGACAATCGTTGTAAAATTGCCGAAGTCTAGGATTACAGCAAAAAAGAAGTTTTTTTGATGCAACCACCCTTAATCGAACCCAAAAATCTTCCAATCCCAGAAAATCCGGAGAAATACTATCTTTGCGCCTATAACCAACAAATATGGAAGAATTAAACATTACCGGACTTTTAGCCGATCTATCGGCAAACAAAATTAAATTTTCCGACGTGCTCCTGTTTATAGAGCGCTACTACGAGTACACTCCTGCCGCATTTAAAAACGGTAGTTTGGAGAACGCCGCGCACGAAAACCAAGGAAGTGCCAAAATTTTTTCGTTGGCCCATCAAAACGGTTTATCAACGGAAGATACATTGTCGCTTTTCGCCGAGCACTATGAAGCCGTGCGCGCAGATCCTGCAGGCAGCAGTCATCAGAACATCAGGCAGTTCAGCAAGACAGGCTGGGAAGGGATATCCTTTGACGGCCAGGTTTTGAAAAGACGATAAAGGTATCGTATCCGCGGCCCAGCCGTCAAACGATAACGGGGGTTAAATTATAACGTCCCCAGTTTCATCAGGTAGCTGACAGTTTCCTTGTTTAACCAGTCTGACAACGTTGCTGAGAACTGATCAATCATCTGTTGCCTGCTCATAACCTTCGTCTTCTTGTTTTCGAAGACTTTTCTGTCCATCGCGACGGAGCCGGTACGCTCTACTTTATTCGCAAAGTAGGAAACGTGCTGGCTCGGAACAACCAGGCCTAGAATCATCCCAGGCAACCCGCTGATGGATTCGGGGCCTCCGCTAACCGGCAGCTCAGGCGTAAAGTAAGCAACTACGTACACCGAATCGGGCGTCAGCCCATTCGCCCGCCTGCAGTTAAAGCCTGCTATATCCCGATATTCGTCTGTTATACGCCATTTGACCTTTTTGACGGTATCTTGAATGATGATCTTCTCTCCTATCAGGTCGTTGTACCTTTTGTAATCGCCCGTACGTAGATTCGATAGCGTCACCGCGTCTAAATCAAGTGCAAACATCATGATGAGTTGCTGCGTTTGTACATCTAGATCCGACTTGACGGGCTCAAACAGCGTTTCCGTATCGTTAAACTTAAGCGTCTTCTTCAATACAACCTGTTGCGGAATCCGCGGCAGCATACTTTCAAACTGCGGTCTCGACCGGTCATCTGCTTTCTCTATAAATTGCTTCGCCACGATATTTTTCATATACATGGTTTTATCGTACGTAATTATTCCGGACCTCGAAAAGAGCGCATGCTGCGCGTTCGCCGCGGTCCCGGCGGATAATGCTAAAAAGAAGTAGATATACTGAATAACTTTCATATACAAATCTGATTAAATAAACATTTTAGTAAAATCCCAAGATACTTTCAACATGTAATATCGACGGATAGTCTCAAACCGTCGCTGGGTAAACACCGAGGCCACCGAAGACCGGCTAAAACCACGGTTCTGGTTAAGTACATCGTTGATCATAAAATCCAGTACCAAAGACTCGTTTTTTAGAAACTTCTTACTAATTCCGGGATGAACAAGGAATTGTTCAAACTTCTGGTCAAACGCCTGTGTAGGCGCTTCATAAAGATAACTATAGTTCGTATAAATTTTGAGCGTCTTACTTAAAAAGTAGGCGATATTACCATTCGACCCAAAAACAAAACCGTTGCTGTTGGTATTGCTTTGAAGGTTTGAGTTCATAACACGATACTGCGGACTTAGATCAATGTTAAAGTTCAGCCCTGTTTTTGTTTCCCGCGAAATGTTATACGTAAAATTGTATCCCGTGGTGTTAACCTTGTTGAGGTCTCCATTGAAAAAGTTGTAATTTATACTGCTGGAAATAGACAACTGAGGAGAGTTTGCCAATCCGAGATCTTTGTCAAGCTTAAAATAGTGGCCTGTCCAAAAGTTAACACTACTGTTACTTTTTCCTTCAATATTGCTCCAACGGTATTCGTTGATAGTGTCGCGGCTCGTAATATTCTGACTGATCGGGTCTTTTTGCATCGAGGCTGATCCTCCAATATAAAAATAGCTGCCACTTAATAATTTAAACGTGTTATATCCAGCATTAAATGAGTTGCTGAACGAAGGCTTCAGACTTTCATTTCCTATGTAACGGTTTATAGGGTCGGTGTTATCTACTATCGGCTGGATCTGACTAAGCGACGGCAGGTTGTTACGGCCGTTGTAGTTAACCCATAAGTGTTTACTCTTGGTAAACGAATATCCACCGCTCACCGACGGGTTATACGTAAAAAAGCTACGCGACAGCTCGCCGTCCGTGTAATTGTTATGTTGATTAAGCACATCGTTGTTTAAGCTATTGCTAAGGTTTAACCGCAGCTTTTCGGTCCTATAGTTCAATGCAAGCTTATAATTACTGCTTAGGCGGTCAAAGGTGTAATTGTTACTGAACCGGAGATCCAACTCATCGTAAACACCCGCCGCCGACTTATTGAAGGATTCGATTAACGACGAGCTCTCGCTGCGTTCTATCCCTGCGCCGACCGAGATGTTTAAGACCTCCGACAACGGCTCCGTATATGTCAGTGAAGCCCGTTGGCTATCGCTTTTCTGATTTCTGTTCTTGATCTGATCCGTAACCGAATCACGCGCAGAAGCATAATTGTGTAGCCGGGCCAACAATGAACCTCCGCCGATATTCTCATCCTTCTTTATCTGAGCATTTAACGTAAGAGAGCGCCCTTTTTTCATAAACTTACGGGTATACAACGCGTCCAGCGCGTAGGAATTGACGTCCGCGTCCGACACTTCCCTGCTATCATTGCTGACGATCGGTGCCATTTCGGCGTTATATTGTTCGGAAACGATGTTATTGTCGTACCACAGCTTCTTTCTGTTTGCATGTCCAGAGATCGTCAAGACGTTCAATGAGTCGAGATTAACATCATACTTCAAATTCAAACGGTGCTGCTGATTTTCCGTGTCCACCGTCTTTAAAGTACTGTTGTTGATGATTCCCGTTGTGATCGTCTCATCCTCTCCGTCGCTGGCAATGCGCCCGTACTTATAACTCAGATTCACATTATGCTTATTCTCGTTAAATTTATCCGAATACGTGACGCCCGAGTTGATAGCATTCGGTACGCCGACCACACCACGGCCAGAGAAAGGATCTTCTACGCCGGAAAACCAGGTACTCCCATCGTCCCCGTAGCTCACGCCGCTATCTCCTCCATATCTTTCCGCCTCTTCTCTTCCGAGACTGGTTGTCGCGTTATTCCCAAACAATGCATACGCGGATATCTTCTGACTGCCTTTAAACTTGTTAGCCATAATCTGGCCCATATAGTAGTTGTCGGTTCCGCCTCCTAACAGCGCCTTGCCGAACATTCCGTTTTTAGCGTTCTCCTTAAGCTTCACATTAATCGTCTGTTCCCGCTGTCCGTCATCTACGCCTGTGCGTTCGGCTTGTTCTGATTTCTTTTCATATACCTGAACCTTATCGACCATATCGGAGCGTATGTTCCGCGTTACAAGCGTGGGGTCATCGCCAAAGAACTCTTCGCCATCAACAAGCACTCTTTTAACTGTTTTACCCTGTGCGGTGATATTTCCGGCCGCATCGACCGTAATTCCCGGTAATACCTTCAGCAAATCTTCGACTTTTGCATTTTTTTCGACAGTGAAACTGCCAGCGTCATATTCCGTGGTGTCGCCGTTAATCTTGATTGGAATCCGCCCCGTTACGACAACTTCTTCCAACAGTTGTGCTGCGCTGGTTAAACCAATGCTTAAGGTCGGATAATCGCCATCCGGCTCAATTGCCGTATAAAAATCGCCGTACTTCGGATAGCTGGCGATTAACAAATGTCCCCCCCCCGCCGGTTGCGGGAGTGAGAAACCACCCGAACCATCCGAATACGTAAAATCAACAAGAATGGAGTCGCTGGCCGTTATAAGCATCAACATCGCGTTTTCCAGTTGCTTCTGATCTGCCACATCGAACACCGTCCCTGATATCTTCTTCTGAGCCTTGACGCCAATACATAGCAACATCAGTGCAACGAAGACAAACTGTCTCTTCATATTTCTATAATTTCGATTAATTTATAAACTACCAATTAGTAGACGACACCAGTAAAAAGTTACATCTTTTCGACTTTTCTTTTTTTCCTTATATGTTGGCGGATGATCGAAATTAATAAAACCATCAGCCGACTGTCGCGTTCTATAATTGTCAAACAAGTAAATATGACCATGAATTCACAACCGTTGGTTTTCGCCCATGCGCACGCTGTTGCATTGCTGCCGCACATAAACGGTGCAGCAAAACTACAGGCCGATCCTGATAAGGAGCCGGAGGAAGGCACAGATATCATTCCAGAGAGCGATAGAGAAATCGAAAATCTACCGCCTACTCAGCCCGATGTATATCCGCTGGAACGCGAAAATCCGGAACTTGACAAAGAGCAGGATAACCAGCCCGTCGAGACGTCCTAACCGTTATCACTCCACAACGGAGCCCTCCGGGGGAACGTACATCGGTTCAGGAAATCCGCTTGCCGATTGTAAAATTGCCAAAGCGAACATGGAAGTTTTCCTCCGCACCGTCGCAGAAGTTTTCCAGGTCGCTTTTGTTATAGTCGCCGGGATCGGCTCCATTTTTCAGAAATTCTATCCGACCCGCCAGATAAGACATGACATGACAAAACGGCCCGTTTATGCTATAGTCCTCTCCGTCGAGAATGCTAAACGCTCTCCCGGCCTCGCTTTTAGCGAGCAAATCGTTTGCAAGCCGGACTAAATTCTGGACTTCCCCCGTCTGGGTGGGTGGATCAATAAATACGCGTTCGCCGAAATAGCGTAGGTTTACGAGGTCGTCAAGTTCCTTTTTGGTCGTAATTCCATAAATCAGGTTGGATAGGTTAGTGGTTTCGCTCATGTGGCTTCGTTTAATTTTAGTAACATAATCAAATCCTATACCATATGTCGAAGTTCCCTTTCTTCGTGTCACTTTGTCTTATACGACATACCATGCTCTACCTCTTAGCATGTCTTTTTGGAAAAAAGTACTATTCTATGCCAGGTTTTTAATACTTTTAAAAATGCTTTCTATATGGAATAAATGCAGAAATAGAGATTAAATACAGGCAGGAAAATATATACATAAATTAACACTATGATAACCATAAACAATTTTGAAGAGTACAAAACATATGAAGGGAAGCTACTGGGTGTTTCAGATTGGCACACGATAGATCAGCAACAGATCAACAGATTTGCAGATGCCACCCTAGACCATCAATGGATTCACGTCGATCAGCAAAAGGCAGAGCAAGAAGGGCCATTTAAAGCCACTATCGCACATGGCTACCTTACCCTATCCCTGATTCCCCACCTATGGAAACAGATTGCTGACATACGGAACGTAAAAATGGAAATCAACTACGGTATCGAAAATCTCAAATTCGGACAGCCTGTGTTGGTCAACAGCGAAGTTCAGTTACAGGCTAAGGTGAAATCTATCAACAACCTCCGAGGAGTAGTTAAAGCAGTTATTGAAGCTACCCTCCACATAAAAGACAATGTCAAACCCGCGTATGTGGGCGATGTAGTTTTCCTGTACCACTTTGCTTGATCAACGCATGTTCTACCGGGAGTTACGCCGCGATGCGGACCGCTCCCGGTAGCTCAACAGTCCTGATGGACCCCCGGGTTTACGGAATTGATCCGGATAGACTTCGTTGTCACAATCGCTTAGATATTTATCCCCACCTTTCGTCTGGAATTTGTACCTTTGAATATATTTTTCAGCAACCCAAATCGCGTAGAATATGTCTCTGTTTACCACAACCCGAAATATTGTTTCCATACTTCAGTGTCTTTTGATTCTGTTGCCAGGTTCGGCCGTCGCTCAGAAAGGGCAGGATAAACGTCCCAATATCGTGTATATCATGAGTGACGACCATGCTTACCAGGCCATCAGTGCTTACGGATCCAGGCTAAATAAGACGCCAAACATCGACCGCCTCGCTGAAGAGGGACTGTTATTCACCCGCGCTTCCGTAACCAATGCGCTTTGCGCCCCCAGCCGCGCGGTACTTCTAACGGGAAAACACAGTTTTGTCAACGGGAAAATAGACAACGAAGCAAAATTCGACTGGAGCCAGGATAACTTCGCGAAAATCCTCCAAAAACATGGGTATCAGACAGCGCTGATCGGAAAAATACATATGGATGGCATCCCCACAGGTTTCGACCATTCAGCTGTATTAATTGACCAAGGGGAATATTATAATCCAAATTTTATCATCAACGGACATAAACAACAGGTCGAGGGCTACGTATCCGATCTAACTACCGACATGGTTCTTCAGTGGATAGCACAGCGAGATCCCAGCAAGCCGTTCTGCGTCCTTTACCACCAAAAAGCTCCCCACCGGGAATGGCTGCCGGCACTGCGCCACATAGTTGATTACACAGCGATGAAATTTCCTGAGCCAGAAACTTTGTTTGACGACTTCCGCGGACGAGGCACCGCCGCAAAGACCGCAGAGATGAATATCCTTAAGCATATGAATTGGGCAGGCGACAACAAAGTCCCTCCAACATTGATGGACGAACTGGGGCTCAAGGAGTATATGTCGTGGGATAAAGCGGCCTTTAATAACAATCTGGGCCGGATGACCACGGAGGAGCGGGCGGTTTGGGATTCCGTCTATCTCCCCATCATGGAGAACTTCAGACTTGCATATCCCCATATGTCGGAAGCCGACCTTATGCGTTGGCGCTACCAGCGATATATGCAGGACTATCTCGGAACAGTAGCCGCCGTTGACGACGGCGTGGGCAAGCTCCTGGACTTCCTAAAACAGAACGGGCTCGACGAGAACACGATCGTCATATACACCTCCGATCAGGGTTTTTATCTTGGTGAACACGGATGGTTCGACAAACGTTTTATGTACGAGGAGTCGCTCCGTACACCATTGCTCATCCGTTACCCTAAGGAGATTCCTGCGGGAACCCGATCCGATGCGCTCGTACAGAACCTCGACTTCGCTCCGACCCTATTAGATTATGCCGGTATAGAGGCGCCTAAAGATATGCAGGGCGAATCCTTCCGCAAGCTCGCCGGCGGCACACAAAAGAACTGGCGCGATGCCGTCTATTACACTTACTACGAATACCCTGGTATACACGCGGTAAAACGGCATTACGGCATCCGGACTGATCGCTACAAACTTATTCATTTCTATTACGACATCGACGAATGGGAGTTATACGACCTCGAAGAAGATCCGCAGGAGCTGCACAATGTCTACGACAATCCGGCATATGCCGAAGTCCGGAAAAAGATGACCGAAAAACTTGCAGCAGTACGTGCTTCTTATAACGACTCGGCCGACAATGATAGAAAGTTTTTACCGAAAACTCCAGTAGAATAGCCCTCCGCCAGACCGTGCCCATCCTCTCCACGGTCTCACGGCATAGCTACACGGATGATCATACCAACGCTACTTTGGCGCCTTATGGAACATATAAAAAACTATTTTAACCAGTTTGTTGATATCAGCGATGAAGAACTTCTTCTCTTTACGTCAAAACTCACAAGAATGGACGTTCCCAAAAAGTCGCTGATCCTGAAGCAGGGTAAAACCGAAAACTTTTTATCCTTTATTGAAAAAGGAATCGTCAGATTTTACGTTCCCGACCTCGACGACGGCCTTACCTTCTCTTTTTCGTTCGAACACTCATTTTTCAGTGCGTATGATTCATTTTTAACCCAGCGCCCCTGTACCTATAATGTCGAAGCAGTGACCGACTGTATACTTTGGCGATTAGCGTACGACGATCTAAACTCGATTTACGGTACAACAGCCATTGGCGAAAGGATTGGCAGAAAGGTCGCCGAGGACCTATATCTGAAAAAGATGAAGCGGGAAATATCGCTCTTAAACGATCCGGCAAAAAAAAGATATCTGGATTTAATGGAAGAAGCTCCACTTTTGCTTCAACATATTCCCCTCAAGCACCTCGCAACATATATTGGAATACGCCCTCAATCGCTCAGCCGAATCCGTAAACAGATTTATTAACATTTGTTCATTGATTGCTTGCCAAAACGCGGATAAATTTGTCCAAAAAAGAAAATGAAGCCTTTATTGATTTTACTTGGTGTTTTTGGTTGCACACTGGTTTATACGAAAGTGGTGCAGCCCGTTATCGATCTACCCCTTGCCGGCAGAATAGCACTCTCGATAATGCTACTGTTTACAGCATCCGGCCACTTCTTTTTTACAGGGGGCATGGCGAAGATGATCCCCGATTACGTCCCTTCACGGAAATCCCTGATAATTATAAGCGGCGTTGCAGAGGTGTTGGCTGCTATCGCGCTCTTCTTCCCCGCATGGGCAGCCATCACAGGGTGGTTGCTGATATTTTTCTTCGTCGTATCCCTTCCTGCCAACATTTATGCAAGCCTCCATCGAATAAATTACCAGACAGGAAAGGCCGACGGGCCGGGTCTCTCCTACCTGTGGTTCCGTGTCCCTTTTCAGATACTCCTCATCCTTTGGACATACTTTGCAGCAATAAGTCCTTTTTAAGCCATAGTCCGGCTACGCCCCTTATCGCACAGCTTAGGGCGAGAACCGTGGCTGATTAGCCGTGTCACGTTCCGTGTCACGGTTGATATTGTCCATTGCCACTCCCGAATTGTCCGACCCAGTCTGCCCTAGCGTGTCAGGTGACTTGCTTCTCTCAATATTATCGAGCGGTACACCGACATTGTGATGGCCGTTGGCGACGGAGTCGGCGTCTACCACACCTGTCCCCGTGCTTGATTGGCCGCACGATACGGCAAAGAGGAAAAGACACCATAGCCCGATCACGATACCGCTGCCTAGATGCTTACGATCTAAGGTCATAATCTCGTTGAGTCTAAGATTTCTCATACTAAATCCGTTATTTGTTACATATGCTCAAACAGCTTTGGGCTTACGGCCGAACGCCTTACGTAGCTCGTCTTTCGCGCTTTCCAAAACTTTCCGCTGGTTTTCACCTAGATTTTCTCCCGCCCTGTTAATGTAAAATGTCAACATCGACATTGCCGACCGAAAAGGACTCGACTTCCGTCGATCACTGTTTTCCGCCGACCTCTTTAACGACGCCGCTATTTTCTTCGGATTTTTGGATTCAAAAATATGTGGTTCCAAATCCAGCGCATCGCTATTTTCGGTAACTTCTGCCGACCATTTTTCGTTTTCGGCATTGTCTTTCTTTTTCATAATCACCTCCTCTAACAAAGAATCCACTGGCTCGGAAATGGTTTCCCTTCTTCCGCTTTTTAGGGGTATTATACACCACTTTCGTAGAAATACGGTCGCCGGAAGAGCGGCAGCCTGACCAGCTGCTCGCGGACGGCTCCAGATTTGAAGCAGCCGATAAAACAAAACGCTCCTTTTCCCGTGCTATGTCAAACAGCATATCATCAACTATGGCAATAATAGGAGAAATAATAAAAAGGGTAATAGACGTAAACGGGATGATCGCAAAGACTGCATCGCCGGTCGACGCCCAACAAACGGTCTTACGCGACTTATTGGAAAGGGCAAAAAGCACGGCTTTCGGAAGGAAGTATAACTTTGACGCTATCCTCGCAGACGCTGAGCCTATAAAGGCGTTCCAAAGCACCGTGCCCATATACGACTACGATAGCTTACACGACGAATGGTGGCATTACTTACACGCCGGACACGAAAACATTACATGGCCCGGCGGCCAGCGCTTCTTCGCGCTGAGCAGCGGAACGACCAGCAACAGCAAGGCCATCCCCGTGACAGACGACATGCTTGACTCCATAAAAAAGGCGGGTATCCAGCAGATCCTCAGTTTAAAGAACTTCGATCTGCCTCCCGATTTCTTCGAAAAAGACATTATGATGCTGGGCAGCAGTACGCAACTGCAGGAAAAAGACGGATTTTTAATGGGAGAAATCAGTGGAATCTCGGCAGCCAACCTCCCGCTGTGGTTCCGGCGGTTTTATAAGCCCGGACACAAGATCGCCGCTGCCAAAGACTGGAACGAACGCGTCAGCAAGATTGCCAAAAATGCCAGAAAGTGGGACATCGGAAGCATGACGGGCATCCCCTCTTGGTCGGAAATCCTCCTAAAAGAAATCATCCGGTATCATAATGTGGATACCATACACGACATCTGGCCGAACCTGCGCGTATACAGTACAGGCGGGGTTGCATTCGAGCCGTACCGCAAGAGCTTCGAAACCCTCTTTGCCCGGCCGATGATTTACATCGATACCTATCTGGCATCAGAGGGGTATCTGGCAACCCAGAAAAGACCCGACACGAACGCCATGGCCCTTCTTGTCGATAACGGCGTATTCTTCGAGTTTGTGCCATTCGTCGCCGCTAATATGAACGAGCATGGAACCGTGAAGCAAGACGCGGAAGTCCTGACCTTGGCCGACGTCGAAGAAGGCCGCGAATATGTACTCCTTATTTCTACTGTAGCCGGCGCCTGGCGCTACATGATCGGCGACACGGTGATGTTTACGGATAAAGAGCGGGGCGAAATCGTTATCAGTGGGCGAACAAAACACTTTCTGAATGTAGTGGGCGAACAGCTTTCTGTCCATCAAATGAATGCCGCGATCCGGAAGGTCCAGGATACGTTTGATCTTAAGATAACCGAATTTACCGTCGCTTCGATAATAAAGAACGGTAAACATATCAATAAGTGGTACTTGGGAGCCGACAAGGTGCTCGAACCTACTTCGGTAACCGAATTACTGGATGCCGAGCTCCAACGGGCCAACAAAAATTACGCGGTCGCAAGACGACAGACGCTAGACCACATTGAGGTCGAAATAATTCCTGTCGACTTTTTCTACCAATGGAGCCGCACCTATAAAAAAATGGGAGGACAGACGAAGGTACCAAGGGTAATGAATGAAGAAAGTTTTCAACAACTTGAAGATCTGGTACTCCAACTGCAAGGGGCGGAAGAACGTCAATGACTGAACGGATGCCCTGCAGTCTTAACTTCGGTATCCAATATCTCCTCTTGTCGCCGGCTGTTTTCGCCCTCCAGAGATGATACCAGTTCCACAATGTCGTCCGGCGATAAGTAAAGGTTCGCGATCCTGTCTTTGTAACGCTGAGGAAGTTCACTGTGGTCCAGAATAAACCGTTTTGTTGCAAGGATATAATCGCCCATGCCCCGCTGGACAGCAAAGGTGTCTGCCGTCCGCTCCGCGCGTCTTATATACCGTTTGGATAATAGATAAAGCAGCCCAAAACGGGCAATTCCCCACACACTTCGCATTTCATAATCCAGGATATGTCCCAGCTCATGACCTATCCACCCTATCAATACCGAATCGTCGACCTGATGGATAGGCTCTATACTGTAGCGCAGCTTGAAGACCGGACTGATCAGTATATCGTAGACTCTATGTTTTTTTCCGCGCAGCAACGTGCGTACAACTGGTCTGGCGGCCATAACAGATTTCCTGAGCGTCTGCGTGAAGACGAATCGGATATTTGTGGCATGAAGTTCTGGATAGTGAGATAGTGCAGCTAGGATCTGGCGTTGGATCACACGGGGCACCTTCTTGTTGTGCAGCGTGGATGCGTCCGTTGCCATCATTGTTTCCTGCCCAGATCGTATTTCCATAGTTGATGTAGATTTATAAATAAACGGCCGGGCATTGCTATTTGTTTCACTTTTTTTGAACACGCAACGGTATGAGCATACCCCGCAGAGGCCTTACCAAAAAATTGCCGGCACAGGAAACCTTACATCTCTATCCGCGTTCCCCTAAAAAAGGCTTATGACTCCTTATTTACTAATCGGATTTCTGCTCTTCAGCATTGGCGCCAAGCAGGCGGCCACCTTGGACGACTTACGGGCGAAGTACCGCACGGCGACCACAAACGCTACAGTGTGTAAGCAACAGCTTTCAAAAGTTAAAGCCATCCGCACACCCGATCCGCTGCAACAGGCTTATATCGGCGCTTATTTTGCCGTATGGGCAAAGCATGCGGACGCCCCTTTGACTAAGCTCAATAGTTTCAAGCGCGGGAAAAAAGATCTCGAAGAAGCCGTCCGGCGGGACAAAGACAATCCGGAGATCCGCTTTTTACGCCTCACCATTCAATATCATGCGCCCAGGATGCTGCGTTACAAAGACAACATCCGTGCAGACTGCGCATTCATTATCAAACACTACCAGGAGATTTCTCCCCTACAGCTGAAGGACAATATCAAGGCTTTTCTTTTATCGACGGACCTACTAACAAAGGAACAGCGAAAAACGTTATAAGGCAATAGCAATCGCCTAACGTAGCGGTATTTATATCGAATGAAAGTTAATCCTTGTCAAGGCTGTATAGGTCAAAAAAAGGAACAGACCATCAGCCACTGACGCAGCCGTAACGGGGCCGCACGGCGTCAGCGAAGCATAAAAAGGTGAAGAATGTCCTGCCGGGGAGATACTCCTCACACCGGCATAAGTGGCTACCTATATACATACAAAAACGTCATTACAGGGAGAATGAATCTTGACGAAGCCCTCCGACGAGGCCTTGTCCCTTCTTTCCTGTAATGACGTGGCGCTTCTACTTGTTAGCCTTCGACTTCAATAAAACATATGCGGCCAGACCAATCCCAATGCCGATGGCTGCATCCTTAAGTATTTTCTTCTTGCCAAATTGCCAACGTGCTTTCCAACCCCGCTCTGCCACCAGATTTGGAAATTTTCCGTCCTTTATATCCTGGACTATCCCTTCAATTTCATTGATCCGATCTGCCAGTAGCAATGGCAGCCAATGACGATATCGGGATTCGCTGTATTTAAAAGCATAGCGCCGCAGTGCTCCACTAAGGCCTTGCGGGGGAATCGTCTCGCCAAATACGGCCGAGAGATTTGGCCGTTCATTGGAATGCAGGATCTCCACGGAGGGCTGCTGCTGAATGGGGCGCTCCCATAACGCTGCATTTCCCTCCGCTTCCTTGTTCTTCATAGGGTATGTAGGCTCGTTAAGCGGATCGGCGTCAATTCCCCATCCTTTAATCTCTTTATAGTTTTCCACTGAATTTTTCATAATCAATTCTTTAAGAACTAGCGTTTGGAACCAACACCGGTTTAATACATGCGTCCAGCTTAGATGAAAAGATATGATAAGCCTCGGCTATATCTTCCAGTGCAAACCGATGTGTAATTATATCTTTGGGGCTGAGAATACCGTTTTGGATATGTTCTATCAACCGCGGAAGCAGCCGTTTAACCGATGTCTGATTTGCCCGTACGGTGATTCCCTTGTTGACAACGTTACCAATCGGAACCAAATTATCCGTGGGGCCGTATACCCCAACGATCGATACGATCCCGCCCTTCTTAACCGAGTTTATCGCCCAATGCAGTGCCGTTGCCGATCCCGCCTGTAGCAGAAGCTTCTTGCCGGTGATGGTCTGCATCGCATTCCCGCAGGCATCCGATCCAACCGCGTCGATACACACGTCGGCACCTAACCAGTCAGTCATACGCTTGATAAATACAACGGGATCGTCCATAGATTTAAAGTTGTAGGCCTCGCACGGCGCGTATTTCTTCACAAACTCCAGCCTATACTCCAAATGGTCGATCACAATTACCCTTCCAGCACCGAAAAGCCAGGCACATCTGGCTGCCATAATTCCCACAGGCCCCGCACCGAAGACCACCACGGTATCTCCGGTTTTTATGCCGCCCATTTCTGCTGCCTGATAGCCGGTAGGTAAGACATCTGTCAACAGCAGAGCGTCCTCGTCATTCATCCCCTCGGGTATAACAGTGGGACCGACATCCGCATAAGGCACCCGTACGTACTCGGCCTGCCCGCCATCGAATCCACCGGCGATATGGGAATAACCGAATATTCCTCCGACGGCGGTGGACATGGAATTTGACTCGTGACAATTGGCAAATAGACCTTGCCGACAGAACACGCACTGTCCGCACGCTATATTAAAAGGAACCAATACCTTATCGCCTACCTTCAGGTTTTCTACTGCAGTACCTACTTCCCGTACTATTCCGATAAACTCATGCCCAAATGTACTTCCCACACGCGTGTCGGGAACCATCCCATGGTATAGGTGTAAGTCCGATCCGCATATGCAGGCGCGTGTCACCTGCACAATAGCATCACGTGGGTGCTGTATTTCCGGCATAGGTTTATGGTCCACTCGAACCCTATACGGGCCTCTATAATTCATTGCTAACATAATATTTCTGTATAATATAACGATTAACTATTCTTTACCCGTATTCTCCACCGATGTGCGCTCTTCTGGCGACTGCCGCTCGTTCGTTTCAAGGTCCCACTTCTCCAGCGGAGCCACAGAGGGGCCATTTAACAAGACACCATCAACTCCGTAGCGGGCACCATGGCAAGGGCAATCCCAGCTACGTTCTGTATTATTCCACTTCACTATACAGGCAGCATGACGGCAAACGGGATCTACGGCATATATCTTGCCCTCCTCACTCTTAAAAACACCAATACGGTTTCCGTCGTATTTTAAAATACGTCCTTCGCCACGCCCCAGCTCGGCCAAACCTTCTACCTTCTGCAATGAAAATCTGTCCGAAATAAAACGTTTCACCACATCCACATTCTCTACGACGAGATCGCGAACTCCCGACAGCGGACCGATCCGCGTCGGAAGGTACAACTCCCGATACCTGCAGTCGCCTGTTAAAATGAGGTCTGTTAACATAAGTCCTGAAAGCGTGCCGAATATCATGCCGTTACCGCCAAATCCTGTAGCGATCAGTTCGCGCTGGTGGCTCTTACCCGGATAATAGCCGATGAACGGTAGCTTGTCCTGGCTCTCATAAAACTGAGACGACCACTGGTATCTTTTTTCTTTGACACTATATATGTCTTTGATAAAAGCCTCTAGCTCAAAGAAGTTATGTTGTTCGTTATCATGATGCGCCGTTTTGTGATCTTGTCCGCCGACCATTAGGTAGAATTTCCCGTCTTGCTGTACGGTCCGGAAATAATGGAAAGGCTCTTTCATATCATAGACGAGGTCGTGGGGGTAGCTTTCGTGCTCAGCCAGTTCCCAAACCTGAATATAACTACGATAAGGGGCGACTCGAAAGTTCATGAGCTGTATGCCCGGTGTGGTATGCGTCGCATATATCACGGCTCCTGCCGACAGCGTCTCGCCGCCCGCGACTTTAACGCGGAGCTGGTGATCCTCATCTGTTACCTCCTGCACAAGCGCACCTTCTATAACATGCCCTCCCAGCTTGACGTACGCGTCGAGCAGTCCTAGCAGATAACGTGTCGGATGGAAATGGGCCTGTTCTGCAAATTTGATCGCATAGGTGTTGCCTGCTGGAAGGGGAATCTCTTCGACCTTTTCGCAGGCTATACCTAGTTCCCGTATAGCCCCTTCGATATTTATCAGTTCATCGCGCTCCGCGTCATCCGTTGCATATAAAAAACCGGAACATGGCGTATAATCGCAGCTTATCGCGTATCGATTGACATTATCTGCGATATGTGCCATCGCATCGCGGGCAGACTGAAGCACTTCACGCGCACGATCCTTGCCGTGCTGTTTTATGATCTCGGTGTACGGGGTGTCCAAAACCGTATTTAAATGTGCTGATGTACCGCCCGTGGTTCCGAAGCCTATCTGGTGGGCGTCCACCACAACACAGGATTTGCCGCGCTCCTGCAGCCGGAGAGCAGCCGTCAGGCCGGTAATACCGCCTCCTATGATCAGCACCTCATAATGCCCTCCGCTGACTGCGGGGTATGTTGGGCCGGCATGGTCCTGCCAGATGCTTCTATTACTACCATCACGTTGCATATAATAAGCCAGTCTTAAAAATGTTCGAAAAGTGTATGGTTCCCCCTATTTGCTGGGCGACTTGGGCGACCCATCTTTAGGCCCCTGCATCTTATCCATCTGAGCAGCAGCCATCTGTTCGGGAAGTATATTGTTCGTCGCCACCAATAGTTTGTTCTTGACGCCGGAAATAATGGTATCTTTTCCGCTGTGCAGCGCTTTATATCCATCTTCCGCCACCTTAGCCGGGTCGCTAAGTCCCGAATCCAAAATCTTGGAGTCCTGCATATCTGCTTTGCGGAAGAAGTCGGTGTCCGTCGCCCCGGGCTCAAGGACCGTCACCGTTATGTCCGTGTCTTTTATCTCGTAGCGAATGCTGTCGGACAGAGACCGTACAAAGGCTTTCGTGGCGTGATAGACCGCTTGCCACGGACCCGGCGTTTCCGATGCGATAGATCCGAGCTGTAGTATTTTACCTCTGTTCTGGGCCACCATATCTTTAAGGAAAAGATACGTGAGCGCCGTCAACGTCGCCGCGTTAAGCTGTATAATTTCCAGCAGCCTGCGGACATCCGACTTGATGAATAGCCCATATTGCCCCTGCGCCGCATTGTTTACGAGGACATCCACAAAAATATGCTGTCGGCTCACCTCGTCATACAGCTCGAAGGCTGCGTTAACGTCGCTAAGGTCCTTGGCAATGGTGATAACTTCGACCCCATACTGCGATTCCAGTTCCTGCTTTGTCGTATTAAGGCCAGCTTCGCCGCGGGCAACAAGCAACAGATGATAGCCGTCTTGAGCAAATAACCTCGCAAGTTCCTTACCTATACCGGAGGTGCCTCCCGTTATCAACGCATACTTC
The DNA here is from genome assembly GCF_008124885.1 of Sphingobacterium allocomposti. Lineage (GTDB taxonomy): Bacteria > Bacteroidota > Bacteroidia > Sphingobacteriales > Sphingobacteriaceae > Sphingobacterium > Sphingobacterium allocomposti. Next base: position 9,391 of record NZ_VNHX01000023.1, on the reverse strand, counting down.
TTTAGGTTTTCGTTCTTCATGATAAGCAAATCTTAGCTCTGGGATTAATGATAACATAGCGGCCAGCATACATACGCCGGCCGCCCTGCAACTTAATTTATGCGGTTTCGCTGACGTTCGCCTCGCTCATGGCAATTTCCGTCAACAACTCATCTGTCTCTTTTTCTTCCGCCAACGTCTGTCCTAAAAGTTCTTTTGCCTCCGTGTGCTCCATTAGGCTGGCATAAGTAACGACACATCCATAGCTGGCAATCTCATAGTGTTCTACTTTCTGCGCTGCCGCAATTAATGCTGCGTCCAACACTTCTGGGCTGTCCTGGAACTCCTCGATGAGCTCATCGGCCTCCGCCAGCAAGCCTTCCATCGCTTTACATTTCTTCCCTCTCGCCGTCATTCCCAAGCTTTCGAATACAGCCCGCAAGCGCTCGATCTGTCCCTCGGTCTGTTGGTAATGGGTTTCGAAAGCAGTTCTAAGCTTTTCGCTGCCCGCTGAAGCAGCCATCTTCTTCAAACCTTTTAACAGCTGACGCTCCGCTCCTAAAATGTCCTTTAATTCATCCACAAATAATTCGTGCAGGTGTGCGTTCGGCATATTGCCTTCTTTCATCTTTGCCATAATAGTACTCCTTCTTTAGTTTGCTAGTTGAACGCCGTTGTCGCAAGTTTGTTCCCATAGATTGGCAATTCTGTAGTTACCACATCAACATCGCGTATAAAAACTATATTCATCCGTATAAAACAACGGCAGACTAATAAAAGCGCAACCTCTTAGCCGGAGACTGACACTTAAAAAAAGGGGACCGCCTGAAACCAAACACCATGTATGCGGTTCATTAGACGTACCAATGAAATAACATATGAGGATACGTAGCCTATTTGAAAGCCACCAAGAGATTCCTGTCCTTTTTACGTGCCGGGGACAAAATATCAATCCCCCGCTTTTTTTCGACGAGGTGCCCGCCGGAACACAGAGCCTGGTACTACTCCTCGAAGATATGGACGCAGATCCATTATGGGTGCACTGGCATCTTTACAACATTCCTGCCGACAGCGCCGGAGTTCCAGAAGGGGAGATCCCACCCCTAGCCAAACAGGGACTCTGCAATAATCATACGCTGGGATACGAAGGCCCCTGCCCTAAATACTTTCAGGGGACACATAGATACCGCTTCACGCTCTATGCATTGAACGAAGTTTTACACTTCGACAAAGACCCCGAACCAGCGGAAACCAAGGAAAAGATGGAAGCCGCCATCATAGAAGAGGCAGAACTTTGGTTTCAATGCAGCTCGGACGACTGACGGAAGCGCAACGGGCCACAGACACGGAAGGCCGGAGCACATTCGCCGGGACAATCATACGGACAACTTTGAAGACACACCAAGAAGGATATAACTGGATACATATGAACACACTAAAAGACAAAGTAATCTTAATCACCGGAGCTGGGCAAGGCCTTGGCGCCGCGACCTGCGAAGTCCTGGCTAGCGATCAGGCAACGCTGATTCTTACCGACATCCGGACGGAAGGAATTCAAGCGATAGAGGAGCGTTGTGTTGCCGCCGGCTGCAAGTCCAAGAGCTTCAGAATGGATGTCGGCGACGAAGATAGTGTAACCGCGACGCTCGCACAGGTTGTAAAAGAGTTTGGCAAGATAGACGTCATCATCAACAATGCAGGTATCGACTACACCAAGTCCGTTGAAGAACTTGCTCTATCTGAATGGGACGCCGTCATGCGTGTAAACCTGCGTGGCCCTTTCATCGTTTCTAAAGCAGCGTTCCCCTATCTGAAAGAAAACGGTGGCGGCCACATCGTGAACATCGTTTCGACCGCCAGCAAGCGGGCATGGGCCAACGCATCACCCTATCATGCAAGTAAGTGGGGACTGCTGGGGTTCAGCCATGCACTGCACGTGGAAGGACGCAAGGAAAACATTAAAGTTACTGCCGTGATCGCAGGTGGGATGAAAACTCCGTTTTTGCTGGATCGCTTTCCCGATATAGACACCAATCTTCTACAGGATCCAAAAAATGTTGCGGATACAATAAGATACGTAATTTCAATGCCTGCCGAGACGGTGATACCGGAAGTTATGGTTCTTCCGATGACAGAAACGTCGTGGCCGTAGTCGCGGCGCCCACGGCCTGCAGCGGTCGTGGGACACTTAACCTTGCTGTTGTTGACGTCGGAGGGCCTGCACCGTCGCCGCGGCTACAACCCCACCTATCGTGTACCAGGCAACGGTAAGCACCTTTGTCAATGGCGTACGGGTAACCGGCGTGTCATCCAATCCTACCTGCTTCGGTAGAAAAAGCGCTCCAAGTCCGCCGATTAAACCGATACACAGTCCACGCAGCCATATGTTTCCCCCCTCTTCTTTAGCTATGGTGCTGTAATAAAACGTGTTCGCCACAAGATCACCCGTCATCGCCATACCATATTTTACTTCCGGCGTCGGAGAAGGCTGTCCGAACGTATTTGCGACTTTCGCTATACCGCCCTCCGCTATACGATTTACCGCTGGTGCATCCTTAAAGCGCTTCCGCGCGTACTCATGGACTAAATTAAGTGCTATGGCACCCGCTAATCCTCCTAACATATTCGGTGATAGTTTCATTTTGATGAATTTTGTAAATGCCGACACGGCGTTCAACTTCTGTCTGAATGAAAAGACGCTTTTAGCGGTATTTCGTTTTGCAAGATGGCAAATTCCGTAATTATCACTTGAAGGGGCCTCCTCAAGGTATAAAAGAAAAGCTTAAGTAGTGGATACCTAAGCTTTTCTCTTGCAATGGCTATAAAATGGCTTCACGTAGCCGGACCAGTTTATGGAGCAATTCTTCCAGGCGATCCAGATGAAGCATATTCGCTCCGTCCGACTTCGCATTAGCTGGATCGGGATGCGTTTCGATGAACAGGCCGTCCGCGCCGACAGCGATTGCAGCCTTCGCTATGGTCTCTATCAGTTCCGGTTTGCCGCCCGTAACCCCCGACGTCTGGTTCGGCTGCTGTAGCGAATGCGTGCAGTCCATAATCGTAGGCACCCCGAACGAACGCATGACAGGAATGCCCCGAAAGTCGACAATTAGATCCTGGTAACCAAAAGAGTTTCCCCGATCCGTCAACAATACCTTGTCGTTTCCCGAGTCTTTTACCTTGTCTACTGCAAACTTCATTGACTCTGCCGACAGAAACTGTCCTTTCTTGATATTGACGACCTTACCCGTGTTTGCTGCAGCAACCAATAGTTCTGTTTGCCGGCAAAGGAAAGCAGGAATCTGCAGTACATCCACGTAGGCGGCAGCCATAGCCGCTTCATGGCTCTCATGGATATCGGTAACCGTCGGGACACCAAACGTCTTGCCCACCTTTTCGAGCACCTTTAATGCTTTCTCGTCGCCGATTCCTGTAAACGAATCGACGCGGGACCGGTTCGCTTTACGGTACGAGCCTTTAAAAATATAAGGAATATTGTACTTATCTGTAATCTTTGTAATCTGCTCGGCGATCCGCAGCGCAATTTCTTCTCCTTCAATCGCGCAGGGTCCGGCCATCAAAAAGAACTGCGGGGAACCGGCATTCTTAATTGCCGGTAAGTAATGATGAATCATATGGATGGATAATTAATTTCCTAATTCAGATATAAATTTAATACGCATAAGCTGAATATCTTCATACGTATAGTCATCTTCGCCAAGTTCTTCCAGCGCCCGTTGTATAGAATCAACCTCCGCTGCGCGAAAGTATTCATAGACTTCGTCCTGACGGTCACGGTCTATCATCTCATCCACAAAATAGCCGATGTTAAGTTTCGTGCCGGAGTTAACGATCGATTCCACCTCCTTCAATAAGTCCTCGTAGCTAATACCTTTAGACGAAGCAATATCGTCCAATCCGATTTTCCGGTCGATATTCTGTATAATGGACACCTTCAGGGCTGATCTATTTGCTGTACTCTTCACAACCAGATCCTGTGGCCTATCGATATCATTATCCTCTACATACTTTTTAATGAGATCGACAAAGGGCTGTCCGAACTTCAACGCTTTTCCTGCCCCTACACCTTGAATCTGCTTCAGCTCGTCCAGGGACACCGGATAGTGCGTACACATCTCGTCCAGCGACGGATCCTGAAAAATGACGAAAGGCGGGAGAGATTTCTGCTTGGCAATTTTCTTGCGCAGCTCCTTGAGCATCTTCAGCAGCTCCGTATCCAGCGCTGTCGATCCCTGGGCGACGTCATCTCCGCCTTCATCCTCGGCCTTTTCCATTGGTCGGTTCAGAATAAACTTGATAGCATAAGGGTTGGCAATGTATTTCTTTCCGCTTTCGGTAAGCATCAGCAAGCCGTAATGATCGATATCTTTCTTAATAAAACCATTAAGTTCTGCCTGACGTATAAGTGATTTCCAGTAATTTATACCCTTGTCCTTACCCGTTCCGAACAACACGTGCTGATCGTGTTTGTAAGACGATATGGGTTGATTGTTTTGCCCGACAAGGACATTGATCAGGTGTTGATCATCAAACCGTTCGCCCTCTTCTTTAATAAAGTTCAATACCTGCAAAAGCGACTCCTCGGCCTCAAAGTAGGTTTTCTTCGCGCGGCAATTGTCGCACATGTTGTTACAGCCGGTTTCGTCAAACTGTTCACCGAAATAATGTAAAATCTGCTTACGCCGACAGACAGACGATTCTGAGTAATCGATGACCTCCTTTAGGATCTGCGTCCCGATTTCCCGCTCAGAAACGGGCTTATCTTTCATAAATTTCGTCAGCTTTTCGACGTCCTTTTCAGAATAAAACGCCAGACAATGCCCCTCTCCGCCGTCGCGACCCGCTCTTCCTGTTTCCTGATAATATCCCTCCATTGACTTCGGTATATCGTGATGAATCACATACCGGACATCGGGCTTATCTATCCCCATACCGAACGCTATCGTCGCCACGATCACCTCTACGTCTTCCATCAGGAACTTGTCCTGTGTTTCCGCTCGGGTCTTTGCATCCAGCCCAGCGTGGTACGGCAGCGCCTTTATCCCGTTAATATTCAAGACCTCCGCTATCTCCTCTACCTTCTTCCGGCTTAAACAATATATGATCCCTGTCTTTCCGGCATTCAACCGGATAAACTTAACAATCTCTTTAACTACATTCTTCTTTGTCCGCACCTCGTAATATAGGTTAGACCGATTAAAGGAAGATTTGAACAACGTCGCGTGGTTCATCTGTAAGTTCTTACGGATGTCCGATTGCACCTTTGGCGTAGCCGTTGCTGTCAACGCAATAATCGGGATATTCTCGCCTATCCCGTTAATAACCTGCCTTATCTTCCGGTACTCCGGACGGAAATCGTGCCCCCATTCTGAGATACAGTGAGCCTCATCTACCGCTACAAACGAAACCTTAATCTGCTTCAGAAACAGAGCATTCTCCTCCTTAGCTAAGGATTCGGGCGCCACATACAACAACTTCGTCTTTCCCGCCGATACGTCCTGTTTCACCTTGGTGATTTCGCCTTTATTCAGCGAAGAGTTGAGGAAGTGTGCGATACTGTCGTTGCCGCCGAATGCGCGCAGCTGATCCACCTGATTTTTCATCAAGGCAATCAATGGCGAAATTACGATAGCCGTCCCTTCACTCATAAGCGCAGGTAGCTGATAACAGATTGATTTCCCCCCACCGGTAGGCATAATAACAAACGTGTCCTTCTTGTTCAGGATATTTGTTATTATCGCTTCCTGGTCCCCTTTGAACGTGTCGAAGCCGAAAAATTCCTGTAAATTGTCAAATAGTGATTTTTCTATTTCCATTAACTGTAGACAAAAAATTAGATGGACCTGTGACTCTTTTGAGTGCCAAATAACTTACTTTTGTAGTTTCTTTAATATAAAATTAGATATTTTTTCCGTGATACACAACATCGATATTAAAAAGACTGCCATTGAAGCACTTACACTCGAAGCCGCTGCCATCCTAAAACTGAAGGAATTCATTACGGACGATTTCACACAGGTAGTGAACGATATTCTGGGGCTGCGTGGACGTGTTATCGTGACGGGGATAGGTAAGAGTGCCATCATCGCGCAAAAGATTGTAGCGACATTTAATTCCACGGGAACGCCTTCAATTTTTATGCATGCCGCAGATGCCATACACGGCGATTTGGGGATCATACAGAAGGACGATCTGATCATAGCCATCTCCAAGAGCGGGAACACACCTGAAATCAAGGTGCTCGTACCCTTTCTAAAGCAGACAGGAAACACGCTCGTAGCGATGGTCGGAAACCTCCAGTCTTTTCTCGCCCAGCAAGCCGATTATATCCTGAACACAACCGTAGACCGCGAGGCCTGCCCCAACAACCTCGCGCCGACCACAAGCACAACGGCACAGCTGGCAATGGGCGATGCATTAGCCGTATCCCTGCAGACATGCCGGCAGTTCTCCGACCGCGATTTTGCAAAATACCACCCGGGTGGCGCCTTAGGCAAACAGCTGTACCTCAAAGTAAGCGACCTTTCTGATCATAATGGCAAACCGTCCGTCGGTCCGGATGCCAATATCCGTGAAGTCATCATCACCATTACCAAATACCGCCTTGGAGCAACTGCCGTTATAGACAACGGCCAGCTATTGGGGATAATAACGGATGGCGACATCAGACGGATGCTGGAGAAGTACGAAGATCTCACCGCTATTCAGGCAAAAGACATTATGGCTCTACATCCCAAAACAATCGACAGACATAAACTGGCCGCCGAAGCGCTGCATCGGATGCGACAAAACAACATATCCCAGCTCCTCGTCACTGAAGACAACAGCTTTCAGGGAATCATACATATCCAAGATCTTCTGAAAGAAGGCATTATATAGCCGTTGTTCTGTAATATTTTTGTTTGTTGTGCACTTTATTTGACAAGATCGCCCTGTAATTGGTAACTTTGGCGTATATTTTGATCGCAACGTAGAGACGTTAAAAGATATGATGATGAAAAAGACACTAGGATTTTTAGTAGTATTGACGACCCTGATTGGATTTACATCCATGATTTCGGCAATTGGAGAATTTAGATTCGAAAAGGAAACACATGATTTTGGAAATATCCCGCATAACAAGCCAGCAACTTTCGACTTTAAGTTCACAAATGCAGGAGATGCACCCATAATTATTTCGGAAGTTAAACCCTCATGTGGCTGCTCGGTAGCTGAATTTACAAAAACCCCTGTGAAACCGGGCGAATCCGGCACCGTAACGGTAACGTACAATGCAGCCGCCAAAGGACCATTCACCAAACAGTTTACGGTTAAGTCCAACACCAAAACACCCGTGAAGACACTAACGGTAAAAGGCAATGTCGAATAATTACTGATACTTGATAAAAAAGGCCGTTTGATGACGGCCTTTTTTTGTTGCCGGGCCCCGACGCTCCGCCGCCTGTCCCACAGAAACGACGCTTCCCCGTCCGTCGCCGATAGCGAAAAAAGAATATTTTTCTGCATCTTTTCAAATCAACAGCCCCGAATTGTTTTCTTTTGCTAATTTTACCGCATAATTAAACAACTCAGAAGAAATGCCACAACTATCAGAAAAGGGCATCCGTATGCCCGCTTCGCCTATCAGAAAACTAACTCCTTTCGCTGACCAAGCCAAAAAAGAAGGAAAGAAAATTTATCATCTGAACATTGGCCAGCCCGATATCGAAACGCCTGAAATCATGCTGAATGCACTGAAGAACATCGATTTCAAGGTGTGGGCATATACGCCGTCTGAGGGCACAGCGTCTTATAGAAACAAGTTGATGCAGTACTACAATAAGCTTGGCTATGATATCACGGTAAACGACATTCTGGTAACCAACGGCGGATCAGAAGCTATTACAATCGCCATGCAGGCCTGCTTGAACCCAGGCGAAGAAATTATCATTCCTGAACCTTTCTATGCCAACTACAATGGGTTCGCCTGTTCGGCCGATATTGTCGTAAAACCGATTATGTCCTATATCGATAGCGGCTTCAGTTTGCCGCCTATCGGCGAGTTTGAAAAGCTTATTACCGACAAGACGAAGGCAATAGCCATATGCAATCCGAACAACCCTACCGGATATCTGTATGCACGCGAAGAACTCGAACAGCTTAAAGAACTCTGTCTTAAACACGATCTTTATCTATTTTCGGACGAAGCCTACAGAGAGTTTTGTTATGATGGCCGTGAGTTTGTATCCCCCATGCATCTTGCCGGCCTCGAAGAACACGTTGTCGTTCTGGATACTGTCTCGAAACGCTATTCAGCATGTGGAGCACGTATCGGTTGCCTGATCACTAAAAATAAGGAACTGTACCAAGCCGCACTCAAATTTGCACAGGCACGGCTAAGCCCTTCCTTAGAAGGACAAATAGCTAGCGAAGCGGCGGTGGATACACCCGACAGCTACTTCCTCGCTGTAACAGAAGAATATACGGCAAGACGGGACACATTGGTGAACGGGTTGAACCAGATCGAAGGCGTGTTCTGTCCCAACCCCGGAGGGGCATTCTATGTAGTGGCGAAGCTGCCGATAGACAACGCGGACGCCTTTTGCCAGTGGATGTTGGAATCCTTCTCCTACGAGAACGAAACAGTAATGATGGCACCCGCGACAGGTTTCTACAGTACACCCGGAGCGGGGGTCAATGAAGTGCGCTTAGCTTACGTCCTCAACCGCGACGACCTTAAGAGAGCATTACGCTGCCTCGAGGAAGCCCTTTCTGTGTACCCGGGGCGCACACAGGCATAGCCCAGAGCCGGATGCTACGGCGTCCGGCCTCGCGTTGTACGTTAAAAAAGAAAACAAAATCTTCCACTGGTCGTTATACTCCTAAAGTAAAACAAAAAAAAAAGGAGTGATATGGATAAGTTGAAGAAATTTGATTTAATGGCTAAAATTGCCCGCGAACTGGAAGACTTAAAAAACAGTCAGCAAGCAGTGTTGGAGAAAATCGGAAAAATCGAAGTGGACAACATCGAACTCGGAAATTCCACGTTGGAAAAGGAACTTCCCGAAATCTACCAGCGTACGGCAGACAATGCAGATGCAATCCGTGACGTACTGGATACATTTCAGCAAACGACAGACGACTACGCCGCTAAAAACAATATAGACAGGCTCCGGGAGCAACAGACAATAAACAGCATCAAATGATATATACGAAAAGAAGGCGTCTAAAAAGGGCGCCTTCTTTAGTTTTATTATGGGCTTGTGGTCTGTAATGGTTTTAGGAGATTAGCCTAGGCCGCCAGCGGTTGATATGGGTAATTTCCCATGACTGGTCATAAAATAAGCGGATTATTGTATTTAGGTTCGTCGTTTGGTCCGGAGAAAGTTGTTTCAGGAGTTTTTTCGACCAT
>NZ_VNHX01000022.1 GCF_008124885.1 Sphingobacterium allocomposti | reverse complement strand
TGTTTCCATAGCTCCGTCTTTAGTTTTCACTTTGTTGACTTTAAAGTTATGTGAAACTTCTTCCCGGAGCTATACCCTTTCAAACATACAAACTATAAATTACACGCGGGGGAAATTACGTTTGGAACGCTCTCCGCTTTCTTGCAGCTCGTATCCCGGATTCAAGGTCCTGTATTGGTTTTAATGGGGTTTGTGCCCTTATTTGTCCGTTTTCGGGCGTCCCTTGATCGCTTACAGGATATTCTCGGTACGGAGGCCGAGACGGACGTACAGCCGGAACGTTTTCTCCGGGTGGAAAAGATCGTGTTACGTCATATAAGCTTCCGCTACGAAGATAAGGATGTCCTGAACGGCCTCGAAGGAGAACTTTTAAGGGGTAGGCCTACCGCTATTTTGGGGGGCAGCGGCAAGGGCAAGACCACACTCATCCGCCTGCTACTAAGCCTTCTTTCGCCTAACCACGGTACGATAGAGCTCCATGCAGACGGCAAAACCGTCTGTCTAGGGAGGGAACACCGAGTGAATTTTGCTTACGTGCCGCAGGGAGATAAGCTGTTTAGCGGTACAATCCGCGAAAACTTGCAGATAACGGCTGCGCCTATCACGGACGATCGTATACGTTGGGCATTAGAGACGGCGTGTGCATCCTTCGTGTTCGATTTGCCGGAGGGGCTAGACACGCCGGTGGGCGAGTCGGGTTATGGGCTTTCCGAGGGCCAGGCTCAGCGTATAGCGGTGGCCCGAGCCTTACTAATGGACTGTAGCGTCTGGTTGTTCGACGAGGTAACGTCGGCACTCGATCCGGCGACGGCAGCGCGGTTGACGCAGAATCTCCTTGAGGCGGGAAAAAACAAAGTACTCGTTTTTGTAACGCACGATCTGGCTTTAGCAGAGTCGTGTAGCCAAACTATTTATATAAGATAACGTATAATGGATAATCAGCAACATGTTGGAGAATATCGGCCATTTTTTTATAGGATAGCGCGTCATGTGGTGGAGATTCGCGGGGCGACAGACATTGATATAGCCCGCTGTCTTCCCTCCTTCGAGCCTTTTGCAGCGCAACCTGGCGAGGAGGACGACTCTTTGATTGCCGTCCGGCTAACCATTGAGCCGGCTCCGGAGATTGAATCGGCGAAATTGCTGAGCGACATATCGGTGATCTGGGAAGAGCGTTTCTGTTTTGAGGAGACCGATGACAGTTATATAACAACGATACAGGCAAAGGAGGGAGACCGCCCTTGGAAAATGGTCAGTTCCAAAGATTTCCGGGAGTCGGTCATCTATGCACAGGCAGACGAATTGTATAGTACGTTCAAGTGCAACTGGCTGATCATGATTGCTTTCGGACAGGCTGGCTTGCTACGTGATACACTGCTGATTCATGCTTCTGTTGTAGAGAGAGCTGGTAAAGGCTACGCCTTTCTGGGAAAAAGCGGGACAGGAAAGAGCACGCACAGCCGGCTGTGGACCGAACATATCGACGGGACAAAGTTGCTCAATGATGATAACCCGGCCATCCGGGTGTATGATGACGGCCAGGTTTCTATATACGGAACACCTTGGAGTGGAAAGACGCCGTGCTACCGGCAGGTGGAGGTGCAGCTGGGGGCGATCATACGCCTTGAGCAGGCGCCGTTTAACCGCCTGGATTGGAAGCAGGGAAAAGAGGCGTTAGTCGCGCTGTTGCCCAGCGGTTCGGCCATCCGCTGGAACCCCACGTTGTTTGCGTCGATGTTACAGATTTTGGAGGAGATATTGACACGGGTTCCGGTAGGTGTATTGCAATGTTTGCCCGATGAGGAGGCGGCCAGACTGTGCTTTGCAGAAGTATCTAGCATAAGATCGTAGAGGAAGTTAATAGATAGCTAATAGCTGATGGCAGATGGCTATTAGCCGTAAAGTTGTTGATTTGTGAAGTCGTGAAGTGAGAGGCTAATAGCTATTGGCAGATAGCTGATGGCTATTAGACGTAAAGTCGTTGATTTGTGAAGTCGCAAAGTTGCAAATCTGCAAAGTCGCTAATAGCGAATGGCTATAAGCCGTGAAGTTGTGAAGATGTAAAGTCGTGGGCCTAAGCACAACAATTGACCTCGTAGAGGTCATATTTCAATAGAAAACCGTGTATCCAATTACACGACCCTGACGGGGTCGAATAAAAAGCCTGTTGTTTTTGATAGCAACGACCGTCATCCAACCATTCTAATCCATCTAACTATTCTAACTCCTAACCCCTAACCCCTGACTTCTAATATCTAACATCTAACTTCTGATTTCTAATCATTTAAGAACGGAAGATGATCATTAATTGATGATTACGGGACGGATGGCTCCGTCCCATAAACATCTACCTATGAAATTTTTGCCTTTTTGGGAAGGCATTGCAAAGATGCAAATCTCTCCATTTACATTGCGTGTACAGAAATATCTTTAACATGTCAAAATGCTATATAGCGGATCTTATTTTTTGGGTTACACATCAGGAGGGAGCTGATTTACAACTTGTTTGGGCGGGCAAATAGGTAGAGGCATGTCGTCTGTAGCTACGGACGCTGGGTGCTTGTGTTGTTGGGAAGGTGCAGTAGTATGCGTGGAAAGTTAGGAGATAGAGCTTATCGCTGGCGGAATGTCAAAGCCGTTTTTCCCGTATGTTTTTTAAAGAACCGGCGGAAATTGCTTTCATCGGTGAACCCCAATTCGTAGGAGATCTGGGAAATGGATAGGTTTGTGTTGCGGATATAGCGGATGGCCTCTTTGATCACGATATCGGAAATAACGTCTTTTGCACTCTTTCCTAGTACATTAAAACAGATTTCAGACAGTTTCTGGTACGTCATATTCATCAGGTTGGCATAATAGGCAACGGTAGTGTTTTTCCGGTAATGTTTGTTTACGAGTACGGTAAATGTATTGACAACACCTAGATCCGAGAGTTTGCGCATATGTTCTATCTGGGTCGGAGACTCCAGTTGTTCGAACCCTTCAATCAAGAGCTCCTCTATACAATGGTGAGCTACCAGTGCGTACATCTCGACGTCTTTTTCAAACCGACGTACGCGCTCTACGATGAGTCGGCAAAAATCATCTGACGAGCTGTGGGCTTTTGTGGCTGATAGCTAATGGCTATAAGCCGTGAAGTTGTTTTTGATAGTAGCGACTGTCATCTAACCATTCTAACCCATCTAACCCATCTAACTATTCTAACTCCTAATATCTCACATCTCACTTCTGACTTCTAACCAAGGCAATTTTTCTGAAAAATACCTCATTTGTGGTATTTTTATTTAACGCAAATGACTTTAACTTAGTGGCGAAAAATGCGAATTAAACGCATAAAAATATAGAAAAACGTAATCAACCGAAATGACGCCAAACAAGTATTTTCAGCCGCATAACAGCGTAGTTCTTGCCAAAATCGGTAGGATTTCATGAGAAAAATGCAAAATGTGAATAAATTAATATAAAATTAGCCTGAATATAGTTTTTATTTTACAAAAATAGTCTATATTTGTTTCACTACAATCTACAATTACAATACTACACGCGAGGTGCGGCTTCGGTCGCAAAAGGTAAACTGGAATGTATTAACCTAATAACAGAGAAAAGCCAGACCGGTTTACTTAGCGGTAAGAAACAGAGTATTAACTTAAAAAAACAAAACAAATGACTGATCTGATTCAGTAAGTATTTCAAGCTTCAATTGAGAGTTTTTCTCTAACGAGATGCTGGCTATAAACTTGCTGCGTTTCATATGGTTTGTTGTTTTCATTTAACGAAAATGATAAACTGAGAGTTTTATGTCTTTTGTTTGAAGATTACAAATCTTATTAAGGGATAATTCATTCGTTTCTGCTGCTACAGGGTTTGAACTAAAATCATTGTGTTATGCATAGATATGTCCAAAATCGCGTGTTAGCTTGCTTAAAGATGTTACTCGTCTTTACGGACGCTGTCTGTCTAAACGTCGTGTTTCTCGCTACGTTTTCGGTGGTGACGTCCTACGGACTGGTAGACTCGCAAAAAATGGTTTCAACGAATTTTTATTCGCTTCTGACGATGTTCAATTTGGTGTCCGTGATCTCTGCCTTATACCTCCGGCTGTATGCGGACAGTACGATTGAGCGGTTGGAGAATGTGTTTCGGATGACGTTACGGACGGCATTCACGCTCCTTGCTGTTTTCGCGCTCTGCTTGCTTATTGGGCACCGGTTCAGCGGCGTATGGTACTTTTTTGCGGTTCTGGCGATTACCTTAGCTCTGTATGCCGCTATCTCCCGCTTCATCCTGACCTATGTCTACACAGTTTTGCCCCGACGGTTTGGCTGGAGTAAGCAGGTGGCGCTGATCGGTCATAACGATTATTTGCAAACCGTAGCTGGCGCGTTTGGACAGGATCATGCTTTCTATCACGTGAATACTATTCATTACAAAGATGAAGTGCAGGCAATCAGCAAAGAGGAGAAGGTCGCGCAGTTCAGGCGCTATTTTGAAAAGGTGTCGAAATTGGGCATTTACGACGTTTTTCTGGTGAGCTCTCCTGATATATCCGATTGCAGCAGGGAATTGATTATGGCAGCCGACCAGGAATGTGTGCAGCTAAATTTTGTCTCCGCGTCGGCCGCTATTCCCTACCGGGCTGCAAAAGACGGGGCCGTGGCGATGGAACTTCCTGTTCTGCGTTCGCACGAAGAGTCGCTATCCACAATGGAAAACCGTATCAAGAAGCGCATCGTTGATTTGTTTATATCGAGCGTCGTGATCGTCTTTATTTTAAGCTGGCTGGTGCCTATCATTGGACTGATTATAAAAATCCAAAGTCCGGGCCCCATATTTTTCAAGCAGCCCCGCTCCGGCAGGAATAACCAGACTTTTGCTTGTTACAAATTTAGAAGCATGGTGGTCAATAAGGAGTCGGATGCGGCGCAGGCGACAAAGGGCGATAAACGCATTACCCCTATCGGCAAGTTCCTCCGGAAAACCAATTTAGACGAATTTCCCCAGTTTATCAATGTGTTTCTGGGGCAGATGAGTGTAGTCGGGCCGCGCCCTCACATGCTATCCCATACAGAGCATTATAGCAAATTGATCCAGCATTATATGGTCCGGCATTTCGTGAAGCCGGGGATTACCGGCTGGGCGCAGGTGAACGGTTACCGCGGCGAAACGAAAGATCCTGAGCTGATGGCAAAACGGGTGGAATACGACCTGGAGTATATGAGCAATTGGTCGGCCATGTTGGATTTTAAGATTGTATGTATGACTGCGCTGAACATGGTTCGGGGCGAGAAAAACGCTTATTAAGATATTAATGAATTATATAGAACAAATTATGAAGAATAGATTTACCAAAATCGTCTGGGTGTTGCTCGGCATCTTTACCGTCGGGGCCGCCACTACAGCAGCGGCCAATGGAGACAGCCGTGACAGCATTCCCCAGTCGGCCTATACACACGGCTATCCCTATCCGTTTGCGTTAGGCGTGCACATGGGAACGACCGGTGTCGGCGTACACCTTTACCAACCGCTGGGGCAGCAGTTTGGGCTGCGGGTCGGTGTGAGCTATATGCCTTTCGCAACCGATATTGTTGGAACTTACAGTGGGTATGCCACACGCAGCGACATCCGCGCCAAGTCGGGCAACGCGTCGCTAACCTTTGGCTGGACCCCGTTTGCAAAGAATGGAGGCTTCTTCCGAAGCTTCAATGTACAGGCCGGCGGCGCTTATTTCTTCAAGCTGGACGGTGAGCTGACAACAAGGTTGCGGGATCCGTACAAATATGGCGAGATAGATGTCCATCCGGAAAAGGTAGGGACGATTACGACAAAGGTAGACTGGAAAAAGACGGTCAACCCTTACGCCGGAATTGGCTGGAGCAATATCGTGATTGACAGCCGGTTTTCGATGCATGTGGATCTCGGCTGCTACTACCTGTCTAAGCCACGGGTGTCCATGGAGGCGACGGGGCTATTGGAGGAGAACGTGAATAACGCACCTATCATCGAACGTAACATCAAAAATTACCGCTATCTACCGCGTATTGAATTCGGTTTCAGTTATAGGTTTTGGTAGGTCGTATCAATAAAAAAGAAGCAGTTATGAAGATCAGAAAACTAGCAATATATACGTTGGCCGTTGCCCTTTTGGGAAGCGCGGTCTCTTGTGAGAGTCCTTTGAAGGACTTCAACCTACAGATCAGTACGGAGGTTATCCAGCATTATGCCACGTTGAAGGTTGTCGACGCGAATGGCCAGAATATCAGTGGCGTTACTGTCACCTTGGTGTCGGGCGATACGCAGGACATATACAACATGAGCGGATACAAAGATTTTAAGCTGACCGACAATTTAATCACGTTCGGGGTGGATCCGAAGCGCACGCCGACGGCGAGCCAGCCGATCCGTTTCCGGGTACGATTTGCGGCAGCAGGTTATATTACGCAGGAAGTGCCTGTGGCTATTACGGATGTGTCCAGCGGAATACAGACCATTGTTCTCGCACGGCCTACAGAAGTGCCTGACGGCGCGGAAGAGGTAATCGAAAACGTCGACTTAAATACCGACGGTTCGACGGCAGCCGTGGCCACTATAGAAGTGCCATCGGCAGTAGGCGGGGGCGACATGACATTGACCATTCCGGCAGGAACGCAGTTCAGAGATGCTTCCGGAAATGTGATTACCGGTACGACTGTACAGATATCTGTCATGAGCATCGACGCCGACAACGGGGATGCGGTGGTGCTGTTGCCGGGTGGCGATCTAAGGGCCGACCAGGTGGTGCTGGCCGACGGATCGACCGTCGCAGGAACGTTTAGCCCAGCCGCTGTTGCGGACATCAACATGCTGGTCAACGGCATCGCGGTGAAGGAATTTAGCCAGCCGATTGCGGTGAGCATGCCGGTAAAGGCGAGCTATGTAAGTCCGATAGACGGACAAGCTCTTGCAGCAGGCAAAGTGTTCCAGATATTCAGTAGCAGCACGGACGGTATATGGCGCTTTGAGCAGAACAGCACCGTGACCGGATCGGCGGGCAGCGGGTTCCGGGTGGCCTTCCCGATCAGCCACTTGTCCTTTTACATGGCCGCTGAGTTTGGGGTAGCCTGTTCGGAGGCGAGGGTGGTTACATTTTCCGGAGACTGGATGAGTAACAGCTCGACATATCCTATTGTGGTCGAAACATTGTGGGGTGGACGGGTTATCGCTACAGGCGAGTATTCCATCAACGAAAACAATGCCAGCATCAGCCTGACGGATGTGCCGGCTACCGGAGCGTCGATTGTAATACGCAACAGCAGCGGACATATTCTCGAGCAGGCACCGTTGGCGGCCTGTGGTCAGACGACATCCGTGAGGCTGCCGAACCCAGGCGACGCGACCGGAACAACCTCTACGCTACAGCTGTACGTACGGTGTCCCGATAAAACGGATCCGATTACCTTGCTACCTACGTTCCAGATGTTCTACCGTGAATCCGGCACAGCCGAGTTTAAGTTTTTGGGTACGGTGGATAATGGATTCCTGAGAACAACCTTATTGAAAACCGACGGCACGAAGTACGACTTTAAAGCCATCTGGGGAGAACGGGTGAAGATTGTAGGGGGGCATGCTGTCCAGGAGGATAATACCGCTACGGTGGGGATAGCACCGGGCGATATCATCGGAACGAAGGCAGGAGCAACCAATCTGGCCATACTAACGGAGGAGTGTGGTAAGCTCTAGTGTTGAATAACGAGTAGATAGTTCTTCCGAAGCTAAAGGAGTGACTGGGCAGAGGATCGCCTGTTGCTCCTCCGCTCCGGGAAGAGATAAGATATAGAAGACCTCAAGTGTTAACTTGTGATTGTAGGGGAATACTCCGGCCGGGCGCGCCGGCCGGGTATTTCTTATTTACATCACCTTCGGAACGGATGTGTTAACGCACATACGGTTCACGCAGCAAGTTGACCGGAATTAACTAAAAGCAAAAATGAAAAGCAACCATGTTGTCCATTTTTAACCGAAAACCCGTACATCACGATCTGCGCTGGGTACAGGCGGATATGCATTCGCATCTACTGCCCGGAATCGACGACGGATGTGCTGCGGTGGAGGAAAGTGTACAGCTGATTGAACGTTTAGCCCTGCTTGGTCTATGGTATTTTCATTTTACGCCACACGTATTTCAGGAAATGTATCCGAACACCAGAGAGACTATTGCAGCCTCCTATCAGAAGCTGAAAGGAAAGGGGGTAGATAGCCTGCTGGGCGGATATGCAGCGGAATACATGGTGGATGCATCCTTTGAACGGACGTTCGCGCAGAACAAGAACACGTTGCTCGTGCTGCCCGGCGGTTATGTACTGGTAGAGATGTCGTACATGCAGGAGAATAGACAAATCGAGCGCATGCTATTTGATCTTCAGATCGAGGGGTATATCCCTGTTTTGGCGCATCCGGAGCGTTATGTCTACTATCATAACGATCCAAAAAAAATACAGCGGTTTCAGGACGTCGGGTGTCTGCTGCAGCTTAATCTATTGTCGGTCTTAGGTTACTATGGGGCAAGGGAAAAGAAAGTTGCCACGTACCTGCTGGAAAAGGGAATGGTGAATCTGGTCGGAACAGACGTACATCACGAGCGCCACGTCAAAGCCCTAGAGGCAGGGATGCAGCGGGAGGATTTGCGGAAACTGTTTAAGCATTGTACCATACAAAATGAAGAGCTGTTTGCCAACACAACGGGAGAATAAAAGCAAGATAGACAAATACAATACAACCTACAATTAACAAGTGTAATAACATGAAAAAATTAATGAAAAGACAAACCTTTTCGCGGATGGGATTCTTCCCACTCGTGCTATTGCTGCTAGTTAGCAGTTGCTCGGTGAAGAAGAGCATTTATTTTAACGACCTTCCGCTCGATTCTACCCGTATTTTTAAGCAAGCAGCAGCATTTACCGAACCCGTCATTCAATGTGATGATATTTTGAATATTACGATCCAGACCCTAGATCCCTCTACCGCATCCCTTGCCAACCAAGCGGCAGACATGCAAACGACAGGAGCGGGTTCTAACCAAGTTATTTCCGGTTTCTTGGTGGATAAGGAGGGATTCGTCAACATGACGTTGTTGGGCAAGGTAAAACTTTCAGGACTAACCACCTACCAGGCTCGGGAAAAGATTACTGGTTTGGCGGCACAATTTTACAAAGACCCTACGGTACAAGTTCGTTTCGCTAATTTTAAAGTAACCGTACTTGGTGAGGTTGCTCGCCCGGCGAGTTATACTGTACCAAATGAAAAAATAACGGTGCTAGACGCGTTGGGTCTAGCCGGTGATCTCACCGTATATGGAAAGCGAGATAATATTCTCCTGATAAGGGAAAATGGCTCGGAGCACAGAGAACTGGTTCGATTAGACCTGAACCGTGCAGAAACCCTATCTAGCCCTTACTTCTATCTACGGCAAAACGACGTCATCTATGTCGAGCCAACTAAGGCACGTGGTACCGTCAGGAGTGCACCTACCGTGCAAGCTATAGGTGTCATTACTTCTGTGATTTCGGTAGCGGTTTTAGCAATTTCAAGATTATAATAGTATATAGTGATGAGTAACAATCATATGGATTGGGAGGAAGAGTTCAGTTTCGAAAACAAGAAATCAGAGAGCAACGAATTTCTTCGGTTTATCGGACGTATCATGCGGAATTGGTACTGGTTTGTAATTTGCGGCTTTCTTGGCTTCTTCGGTGCTTTCTTGTATCTGCGCTATAGTATTCCGGTCTATAAAATCCATGCGAAACTATTAATTTCGGATGAGAGTAAAGGTGGAGGCTCGTTATCATCCTCAGCGCTGGGAGACCTTTCGGGTTTCGTAGGCGGAAAGAGTTCCGTTGATAACGAGGTCGAGATACTGCGAACGACCGATCTCATGCGGAAAATGGTGCTAGCGGAAAAAGCGTATATTTCCTATTTTAATAAAGGAAGAGTGCATGATGTACCGGTGTCCACAGCGCCCTTTCGCATCGATCTATTAACCGATCCCGACTCTATTGCCCGTTCTTATACTTTAGAAGTGCAATTTAAGGAGCGAGATAAGGTTCAGCTATTAGCTCCAGATACCTCCTATCAAGTAATATTAAGCCAACCTTTTACATTACCCGGTGTCGGTGTATTAACAATACAACAAACGGAAGGGGAAACATTCAAAGAGAACTATGGTTTTCGTATATCACCTGTGCGGGCTATTACAGCCTCTTTCAGCTCCCGTCTTTCCGTAAGCACCACCAATAAAAGCGTGTCGACTATAGACCTTGGTTTCGAGCATAACTCGCCAGAATATGGCGAACAACTGTTGACGACATTCATTGACAAGTATGTGGAAATGAACTTGCATGATAAAAATGTGATTGCTGATTCTACGCTAGCTTTCATCAATGTGCGATTACGTAAGATTACAGATGAATTGGCTAGGGTTGAAGACCGTATTTCCGGTTACAAGCGTAGAAATCAGTTGGCTGATATATCACAGCAGGGAAAAGTATTGATAGAGAGCTCCGTTAGTTTCACGAAAAGCTTGGCTGAGGTAGAGACACAATTGGCGGCTTTAGATGTCATTAGTGCTTATTTGCAAGATACCAACAATCCGCGTGTGGTGCCTTCGGCCGTGATGCTCCAGGACGGTGGTTTCGATGTTCTTATCCAACGCTATAATGAATTGGTTTTGCAACGAGAGCGGCTGTTACTGGCGAACACGGAAGACAACCCCTTGGTGCAAAACATCACTTCTCAGATCGCTGGCGCCCGGCAAGACATGATCGCGAATCTATCCTCTACGCGTCGCCAATTGGAACTCATTAAGCAAAGTCAACAAGGATTGGCCAATAACGTAACCTCCCAAATTACGCAGGTACCGACTATTGAACGCGGGTATATCGACCTAGCGCGCCTGCAACAAATCAAACAGGCTCAATATATCTTCTTACAGGAGAAATGGGAAGAAACTGCCATCGGCCGTACGGCAAATGTGTCCAATTCCAAAGTGATCGACTCGCCGAAAGCACAAACTTATCCGTTTCTTCCCAAGCGGAATATGGTGTACAGTATCGGTTTGTTTCTGGCTCTGCTTGTTCCTTTAGCTATAATGTTCATTAAAGAACTGTTTAATGTCCGTGTACGTGGAATGGAGGATATCGATAGGCTGAACCAGTTACCCGTCCTTGGCATGATAGCCCATTCTACAGAAAAAGAGCAGGTGGTTGTTTCTAAAACGTCCCGCTCGCCAATTGCTGAGCAGTTCCGAGCGATGCGGACGAATCTAGAATTTGCCTTAAACGGAGGCAAGCGAATACTCTTTACCTCTTCCATGTCTGGGGAAGGAAAATCCTATGTTGCGTTAAATCTAGCGGTGTCGCTGGCTTTGCTAGACAAGAAGGTGCTCTTGATGGAGCTGGATTTGCGTAAGCCGTCCGTGACAGCGAAGCTTGGTCTACCGGCAGGTAAAGGATTTTCCCACTATGTAGTTCGTTCGGAGATGAAGGTAGAAGAAATCTTGATGCCATCCGGAGTACATGAAAATGTGGATTTGTTACAGGCAGGGGCAATCCCTCCCAATCCAGCGGAGTTATTAGTTCATCCGCGGGCGGCTGAACTCATGGAAGCTTTAGCAGCGCGTTACGATTATATCCTGATGGATGCCCCGCCAGTGGGTATGGTTACAGATGCGCAACTGCTGTCCCGTTACGCCGATTGCTGCCTGTATCTGGTGCGACAAGACTATACGTACAAAGAGCAGATCCGCATCCCGAACGACCTCGCGGCTACGAACAAGATCAAACCCATACAGCTGATCATTAATGATGTGAAGGCGCGGAATGGGTATTACAGTAACTACGGTTATGGATATGGTTACGGCTACGGCTATGGCTACGGTTATGGGGAGTATGGACTCGCCTCCAGAAGGAAGTGGTGGCAGATATTTAAACGAAAATAATAAGTCAGTCAATATATGAATAAGCATCGCAAGATATTTATTGCAGGACACCGGGGAATGGTCGGTGGAGCAATTAAACGTCATCTTGAAAAGATCGGGTATGCTAACCTGTTGGTAAGGACATCTGGAGAACTAGACTTACGTAATCAGGAGCTGGTATATGATTTTTTTGCGTCGGAAAGACCTGACGTGGTTATCGACGCGGCCGCGCGCGTTGGCGGTATCTTAGCGAACAACGATTTTCCTTATCAGTTTTTGATGGAAAATATGCAGATTCAAAACAACTTGATTGATGCTTCGTTGCGGCACGATGTGGACAAGTTTATTTTCTTAGGTTCGTCCTGCATCTATCCCAAGTTTGCGCCACAACCTCTAAAAGAAGAATACCTACTCACGGATAGCTTGGAACCGACAAACGAGTGGTATGCTATCGCCAAGATCACGGGCGTAAAGGCTTGTCAGGCTATCCGGAAACAATTTGGTAAAGATTATGTCAGTTTAATGCCAACCAACTTATACGGTACACATGATAATTTCGATCTGCAAACATCGCATGTATTACCTGCGATGATCCGGAAGTTCCACGAAGCGAAAGAAAACGGTGATCTTCCTGTTACACTATGGGGATCGGGAACACCGATGCGGGAATTCTTATTCGTGGACGACTTAGCGGAGGCGGTCACGTTTGCTCTAGATAATACTTTACCAGAACACCTTTACAATGTGGGGACAGGTGAAGATTTGACGATCAGGGAACTTGCTGAGACGATACAAGCTGTTGTGGGGCATCAGGGCGAAATCGTATGGGACAGTAGCAAGCCAGATGGTACCCCGCGTAAGTTGATGGATATTTCGAAGATGCATGCTTTAGGGTGGAAACACAACGTGCTATTAAAAGAAGGAATAGAAAAAACGTATACATGGTTCCTTAAGAATCAGGATGGTTATAAAGAGGTAAAACTATAAGAATACACCATAGACGACTATGAAAACAGCATTAATAACAGGAGTGACGGGACAGGATGGATCCTACCTTGCTGAACTCCTATTGGAAAAAGGCTATATGGTACATGGGATAAAGCGTCGTGCTTCATCCTTTAACACACAACGTATAGACCATTTGTACGTGGATCAGCACGAGCAACATGTGAACTTTAAGCTTCATTATGGTGATCTAACAGACTCAACCAATCTCATCCGCATCATTCAAGAGACACAGCCCGATGAGATTTACAATCTCGGTGCCATGTCGCATGTCAAGGTTTCCTTTGATTCTCCCGAATATGTAGGCAATGTGGATGGGCTCGGCACTTTACGTATTTTGGAGGCTGTCCGTATCCTCGGCCTAGAACAAAAGACCCGTATCTATCAGGCATCGACCTCCGAATTATATGGCGGACTGGCAGAAAATAAGAATGAAAAAGGTTTTTACGACGAAAACTCACCTTTCTATCCACGTTCACCTTATGGTGTAGCCAAGATATATGGATTTTGGATTACGAAAAATTATCGCGAAGCCTATAATATGTATGCTTGTAATGGCATTCTATTTAATCATGAATCACCGAGACGAGGAGAAACCTTCGTTACACGTAAAATTACGATGGCTGCTGCTGCCATTGCCTTGGGTAAACAGGATTGTCTTTATTTGGGCAATCTGAATGCACTTCGGGACTGGGGACACGCTAAGGACTACGTGGAGGCCATGTGGCGTATCTTACAACAAGACGAGCCGGAAGATTATGTGATTGCAACCGGCGTTACGGCCTCGGTAAGAGACTTTGTGCGTTTGGCGTTCGCAGAAATAGGTGTTGCATTAGTATTCGACGGAGAACAAGAAAATGAAGTTGCACGTGTAAAATCTTGTTCAAACCCGGACTACCAGCTGGAAATTGGGAAAACTGTCGTAAAAGTGGATCCGACCTATTACCGTCCAACCGAAGTAGACCTCCTTATTGGTGATCCGACAAAGTCTAAAACGAAGTTAGGTTGGGAACCAAAATATAACTTGCAAGGGCTAGTGAAGGACATGATGGAAAGTGATCTTAAAAGTCAAATGAAGAGTTTCACACGTCCAGATATTCACGTAACCGCAGTTTAATATTCTATGCAAGCAGTACAAATAGCAAAAGCCAAACGGTGGGCGAAACAAATTTCCATTACGGGCGCCGCACAGATTATTGTGCAAGCCGTTGGCTTTCTGTCTGGTATTTTAGTAATACGTCTGCTACCAGTAGAACAATATGCCTATTATACTATCGCTAATACCATGCTCGGGACGATGACTATATTATCTGACAGCGGAATATCGTCCGGTGTGATGGCGCAAGGAGGCAAGGTCTGGCAGGATAAGAAAAAACTTGGTGCCGTACTCAATACAGGACTGTACCTCCGCAGACGCTTTGCTTGGGTAGCTTTGTCTATTACCATACCGATTTTATCTTATTTACTTTGGAAACAAGGTGCAGATTGGATTACCTGCGTACTCATAACAGCCTCTTTGATTCCAGCTTTTTTTGCAGCTTTATCCGACAATATACTGCAGATCGTGCCCAAACTGCACCAAAACATCACTCCTCTTCAACAGAACCAGGTGACTGTAGGTATAGGACGTCTATTATTAAGCGGCCTTACCCTATTTGCTTTCCCTTGGGCTTTTGTGGCTGTTTTTGCATCTGGAATACCGCGGATTTGGGGTAATGGGAAGTTGAAGAAAATTGCTGAGCCTTATATAGATCGTTCACAAAGGGCAAATACATCGGTACAAGTCGAAATTATGCGCATGGTAAAGCGCATTCTACCTAGTTCTATGTATTTTGCCCTTTCAGCAGAGATTACTGTTTGGTTATTGTCTATTTTTGGAACAACCACAGCGGTAGCTCAAATAGGAGCATTGGGACGTTTTTCATTGGTATTTTCAATAATAAGTTCCATAACATCAATAGTAGTATTGCCAAGAATAGCTAGGCTTAATCCGAAAAGCGAAAAGAAATTGTTTTTTATTGGAATGTCAATACTATCAACCTTTTTTGTTTGTCTAATTGCTGTCAGTTTACTTTCTGTTTTGTCCCCATACGTTTTATGGATATTAGGGGACAACTACTCTTCCCTAAAGCAGGAATTTGTTTTAGTGTTAATTGCGGGTGCGCTAAAAATGGTGAGCGGTCTTGTGTTTGGAATATCTACTGCACGGGGGAAGCCCACTAACTCTATGCATATAATAGCAGGCAATATAATGGCCATTACCATAGGGGCACTTTTTTTTTCCTTGAACGAATTAGCGGGCATTTTGTCTCTTTCTATCTTAATCGGTTTTACTTCTTTAATCATTAATGTTCTGAATCTATTCCTAAATCTTAAATTTTTTATCAACAATTGATCATGACCTTGGGAACTCTATATTTAAAATTAAAAAAGCATTGGAGGGCATGGCTCAAAATGTTTTACTTAAAAACTTTTGAAGGCTATTATCTAACTAGTCCTCAAAATATCAACGAAGAAATCATAATCAGTTTTACAACTATTCCGAGTAGGATTTCATCTACAGAGTTTATGCTGAGGTCAATATTGGCCGGAAGACATCTACCTAAAGTTTTCCTAATGAATGTTGATATCAAAACCTCAACGCTACTCAAAGACAACAGGTTTTTAAACGTATTGGTTGAAAGAGGACTTTTAGAGGTTAATATCGTGGACGACTTAAAGTCTTATAAGAAGCTTGTTTACTCAATGAAGAAATATCCAAATCACAATATAGTCATTTGTGATGATGATGTCTTGTACCCGAAAAATTGGTTTAAATCATTTTCTGATTATCAAATGGGCAATAGAGATTTGAAAAAAATAGTCTGTCATAGGGGGCACAATGTTAAACTTAATCAGAACGGACAGCTTGAAAGCTATAAAACCTGGGACTTTGATGTAACGACCCCTTCTAAGATTACCACAATGTTATTTCCAACTGGTACGGGCGGTGTTTATTATCCAAAAAACAGCTTACCTCCGGTTGCATTCAACTCTCGTCTTTTTACAAAATTTGCACCTCATGCAGACGACATCTGGTTTTGGCTAAGTGCAATAAGTAATAACTGTCATTTTGGCCTGTTAAAAAATAAAGTGAACTATCGAGACATGTATGAAATACCCGATTCTCAAACCTTTAACTTATGGAGTACGAACGTAAATGAAAACAAGAATGATATTCAACTAAGAAAATCGATTAAGTATTTTTTCGAAAGTAACTTGATTAATGAGAGTAACATTTATTACTCACTATTATTTCCTACCTACAATAAAATCAAAGATGATAGTTTTTACCACATTAGCTGAAAATGATTATTTCTATGGAGTAGCAGCATTATTAAACTCGATAGTGAAAAACGGAACTTATGGCGACAAAATAATCATCGGTTATAGGGGTCAGCTGCCCAAGTGGTTGCCCGTACTTTCTACAAGTAAAAATGGACTATCGTTTACCTTGAATAGCAGTTTTGAAGTAGAACTAGTAGAAGTGCGAGGCGATCTCCATATGGTCCACGAGAAACCAAAATGGTTTCGCTACCTAACGGAAGAATTAGAGCCGGACGCCGATGAATACTTTTTCTTTGATTCCGACATTATTGTCATTAATAGGATGAGCTTCTTCGGAGAATGGGTCAAACAGGGGGTGGCTTTATGTGAAGATGTTAATTATGACATGAGTGCCGATCATCCGATTCGTAAGCAATGGGGCCGTATTTTATTACAACAAGGTTTTTCTGTTGAAAATCAATTAAGTAGATATTATAATAGTGGTTTTTTGGGATGGAGAAAAGAGACTAAAGAGTTCGTGAATCTTTGGGACAAGTGTTCTCAAATATTGGAAGTGTTCAGTGGAGATATGAAAAAATTTAGGGTAAATGATAGAACATCTATCGTTTTAAGTACAAACCAGGATTCATTGAACTTAGCTACAATGGCTACTAGTCTTCCATTGTCGACTATAGGGCCCGAAGCTATGGGGTTTCATTATGGCTTTCCTTTGATGGTTCACCCATTGGGACCCAAACCATGGAAAAGAGGTTTTTTAATCGATTTTTTGAACGGAACCCCTCCAAGATATGCTGATGTTCTATTTTGGGACTTGGTTAATTCAGATATATTAAATCCTTTTTCAAAGAGTAAGATCATAAAAAAGAAAATAATTGTGAGACTTTGCAAGTTTCTGTCGAGATTTTATAAACGAAGGGAGTAAGCAAAAAATTAAACCTTGAATTTTGTGTATTGAGAAATATTTAAAACAACATATGGAAAGAACGTTAGCACGTCATTTAAGTTCAGCGTGTATGGAACGATCAAGAAGCTCCGTATTCTTATATGAATTATTGGAAGTATATCTGCAAAGAAAATAGAGAAAGAAAAATGAAAGTACTCTTTATCTGCGGTGCATTGGAAAAAGGCAAAGACGGCGTAGGCGACTATACACGCCGCCTGGCAGGAGAACTAATACGCCAAGGCCATCATGCCACGATTATAGCCTATAACGATAGGCATATTGTTTCCGAAATAAATAGCGAGCAAGAGGATGAAGGTACAACAATCTCAGTTTTACGCCTTCCTTCTATTTTAAAGACAAGAGAAAAAGTACGACTGGCGCGCAGTTACGTACGACACTTTCAACCTGATTGGATTAGTTTGCAGTTTGTGATCTACTCGTTTCACCCGAAAGGTCTGCCTTTCTTTTTGGCAGGACAGCTAAAACAGATTGGGGAGGGGTATCGGTGGCATATTATGTTTCATGAACTTTGGCTGGGAATTGACCAAGAAGCCAGTTTAAAACACAAGATATTGGGGAAGATACAGAAGAAAATTTTAGAACAACTCATTTCCCATTTGAGTCCCAAGAGGTGCCATAGTCACGCCGATATATACGTAAGCCTGCTTAATAATATTGTTCCCCGTCTTAGCAAGAAGCTGCCTTTGTTTAGTAATATTTCAAAGTATAGGGGAGACCAATGTCTTGAGATTAAGCCTGGTTTCGTGAATCTAATAATGTTTGGTTCCATTCAGCCGAATAGTTCGGTTGCCGAATTTATACTTGATCTAAAGAAGTACGAGTTACAGCACAATTTGAAATTTCAGGTTATTTTTATCGGTAAAAACGGCGTATACATTTCCGACTGGATAAAAGAGCTTATAAAATGTGATATCCTTTACAAACAACTAGGGGAATGCAAAGATTATCAGATTTCATCGGTCCTACAAAAATGTCATTGGGGTATAACAACCACTCCGCTTTATCAGATCGAGAAAAGTGGCTCAGTAGCGACTTTGTTAGATCATCAACTTCCGATTTACGTGGTTGCAAGAAAGTGGACGCCTAAATATATGTTGTCTAGACAACAACCTAATTTTATACGTCAGTTTATCCCGGGAAAATTAAATCTGGAGTTCAAGGAGCGGAACACTATTGCCTCCAACTCTTTAAGCCAAGTAGGCTCATCTTTTTTAGCGGATTTATATGAATAAAGTACTTCTCTCACACCCCACAGGCAATGCGAATGTACGAGCGGCTCTGGACGGATTGCATTCAGCCAATATGTTACATAGTTTCCATACTTCGGTAGCTACCTATCCGAATAATATTTTTGGTTTGTTAAGTAAGCTTCCGGGTGGCAAGGAGTTTTTAAAAAGATCCTACCCGGTTTATAATCAACAATTTACAAAACAATATCCCTATAAAGAGTTAGGACGTATGCTATGTAGTAAATTAAAGCTTCGTTCGCCAATCATCCATGAAAAAGGAATATTTTCCGTTGATGAAATCTATCAAAGCATTGACCGAGAGGTAGCGAACTATATCGATCGACAAAATGATATGGCAGGGATATATGCTTATGAGGACGGGGCTTTGGCCTCATTCCAGGCGGCCGGGAAAATGGGAAAAATTTGCTTATACGATCTTCCTATTGGTTATTGGCGAAGCATGCGTCGATTTTTAGAGAAGGAGAAGGAAGAAAAGCCCGAATGGGCGATGACCTTGGGAGGGTTTAAAGATAGCGAGGCAAAACTGCAACGCAAAGACCAAGAATTAGCCTTAGCCAGTCGTATCTACGTCGCGAGTTCGTTTACTAAAAAAACACTAACTGAATATCCCGGCTTATTAGCACCCGTCGAGGTAATTCCCTATGGATTTCCCATGGCAAACACCGGGAGGGAGTATATATCTCCGAGCGATCGAAAATTAAGGTTATTGTACGTAGGTGGTCTTTCTCAGAGAAAAGGTATTGCTTATCTCTTTGACGCAATCAAAGGGTTAGAAGCATATGTAGAACTGACGGTAGTAGGACGGGGCGATATTGAAAAATGTCCAGCACTACAAAAAGCGTTGTTACAACATCGATATATTTCGGCATTACCACACCAACGGATATTAGAATTGATGGCTTCACACGACGTTTTGGTGTTTCCGTCTTTATTTGAGGGATTTGGACTGGTGATTACTGAAGCAATGTCCCAAGGCACTCCAGTTATAACGACAGACCGAACTTGTGGCCCGGATATCATCCAACATGGTGAAAACGGCTGGTTAATCGATGCCGGAACTGCAAATGCAATTAGGGAGCAAATCATGTATATCTTAGAGTCACCGCAAGAAATAAAGCGTGTAGGCGAGAACGCCCTGCACACAGCAACATTACGGTCGTGGCTACAGTACGGAATAGAACTAATAAGTTCGATACAAAGAAACATGTAGTAGAAATGGCAAAGACGGAAGATACACTAGGCTGGTACAAGAAATCCATTTGGATCTATTTTATTCTTCTCCTGTTCGAAGGCGCTTTGCGCAAGTGGCTTATACCAGTGCTGGCAACACCGTTACTTTTGGTCCGCGAGCCGATCGTAATCGTAATTACAGTCATCGCTTTCAATAAGGGATTGATAAAAGTGCCGTATGTGTTGACCTTGATAATTGTATCCACGCTTTCTTTTGTTCTTAGTATTACTCTTGGCCATCAAAATCTTTTAACTGCTATATACGGTTGGCGTATTTACCTGCTGCATATTCCTTTTATATTTGTCATTGCCAAGATACTTAATCGCGGAGATATTCTCCAAATGGGGCGTTTCATGCTATATCTTTCTATACCGATGACACTACTAATTATTGCACAGTTTTATTCGCCTCAGGCCGCATGGATAAATCGGGGCGTAGGAGGCGACATGGAAGGTGCAGGTTTTTCTGGTGCGATGGGATATATGCGGCCCTCTGGGACTTTTTCTTTTACAGCAGGCTACGTTATGTACCAGCTTATAGTAGCAGTATTTCTGTTTTATTATCTTGTTAACAACCGTTTTTTACCAAAGGAAGCTCAGATAAGACCATCGCTATTATATGCCATGCTGGCTTGCTATGCATTGACTATTCCCTATTCTATATCGCGAAGTCACCTATTCCAAACTATAGTAGTCATCGCCTTTATGTTTGTCGGCGTTCTTTTGCACCCTGTGAGTTACGTTCGCATAAGGTTGTTAAAAACTCTGCCCATAGCTATACTTTCAATAGGAGTCATCATGTGGATGGGGATTGCGGGTGATAGCTTGACAGCTTTCGAAGAACGTTTTGAATCGGCCAATGAAACGGAAGGTGGCATCGAAGGTGTAGTTGGAAGCCGTTATTTCGGTAGTTTCATTAGAGGATTGGTTAATGCAGACGCTCCTTTTTTTGGATACGGGCTGGGTTTAGGCACTAACGTTGGTGCTAATCTAGCGGGAGGATCGGATGGTCTTTTTTCCTTTTTTAATGGAGAAGAAGAATGGGTACGGATGACTAGTGAATCGGGTCTGTTATTAGGATGGGTGCTAATCGGTTTGAGACTATATTTATCTGGATGGATTGCCTTCAATACCTTGCGTCGGTTGCGCCAACAAAAAGATATGCTACCCTGGATGCTAACTGCGGGGGTGCTTCTAACGCTACCCCAAGGACAAATAGGTATGCCTACAAATTTAGGCTTTATGGTGCTGTTGTCGGGCTTGGCTTTGGCAAGTTTACGATCACACAAAAAAAGGAAGTTGCAGTATGGAGATTAAATATTTCTTTCGGCATAAAAGCGTCGGATTTTCTATACAACATGTATTTGGAACATTAATGACGGAAATGGAAAAGCGCGCTACGGTGGATAAAACTCATATGCCATCCTCTCGGTCTATGCCTTGGGATGTCGTCCGAAACAGCGTCTATGCTTATAAGCATCGCAATAAAAAGGGAATTAATCATATTTCGGGGCATGTACATGAAATATTATTGGGTTTAATAAAGCAAAAAACGATACTGACGATTCACGATTTGGTGTTTATAGACAATGTACGAAATCCGGTTAAACGACTCTATAAATGGTTATTTTGGCTGTATCTACCTATTAAAATAGCAGATAAGGTAACCTGTATATCCGCACATACGAAGGAGAACGTGCTCCGACATATAAAAACAGACAAAATAACTGTAATCCACAATCCCCTTAACATAAGATATCAATACGCTCAGAAAGCTTTTCGTTTGTCTAAGCCAGTCATACTACATGTGGGTACGGGCTGGAATAAAAACTTAAAGCGCACTATCACGGCGCTGAAAGACACTCCTTGTCACCTACGTATTTTAGGAAAGATAGACGAAGATATGAAGACCTACTTACATAAGGCAAAAATAGAATTTTCTAATGTATATAATTTGAGTGATGAAGAAGTGCGCCAGGAATATATCGACTGTGATATTGTTAGCTTTCCGTCTCTATATGAGGGTTTTGGTATGCCGATTATTGAAGGGCAAGCAACGGGTCGGGTTGTTCTGACTTCGCGGATTAAGCCGCTTACAGAAATCTCGGGAAACGCGGTACAGTATGTAGATCCGACCGATGTAAATTCCATACGTATGGGGTTCGAAAAGATTATTAAAGATGAGGCGTATAGAGAGGGGCTAATTCGAATGGGACTCAAAAATATAGAGCGATTCCGCGTAAAGGAAATCGCAAAGCAGTATCTTGAAATTTATAAGGAGGTAATGAATAATGGATAGAAACGCTGTAACCGTCCTCCGCGTCATATCCAGTATGAATCCGCAAGGAGGCGGCCCTAGTCAGGGGATTCGTTATTCCATTCCGGCGTTAAGAGCTTTGGGTTGGGAAAACGAAGTAGTCTGTCTAGACAGTCCCGATGCGCCTTTTCTTGGGCAGGATAATTTCATTATACATGCTCTTGGTGCAGGACGGGGACCTTTGCATTATCATCCACAACTTATCCCTTGGTTAAAGCAACATATTGTACAGTACGATGTCCTTATTATTCACGGATTATGGTCTTTCACTAGTCATGCGGTTACTAAAGTGGTGCAACAACGGAAAGGACAAGGGTTAGCTGTCCCAAAGGTATATATCATGCCACACGGTATGTTAGACCCTTGGTTTCAGCGAGATAAATCCCGTAGATTAAAAGCATTGCGCA
The DNA here is from genome assembly GCF_008124885.1 of Sphingobacterium allocomposti. Lineage (GTDB taxonomy): Bacteria > Bacteroidota > Bacteroidia > Sphingobacteriales > Sphingobacteriaceae > Sphingobacterium > Sphingobacterium allocomposti. The sequence continues at coordinate 63,214 of NZ_VNHX01000022.1, read as the reverse complement.
ATGAAATCTATTGGCGGTTGATTGAAAAGAAGACGGTCAACCAGGCCGATGGCTTACTCTTTACCTGCCAACAAGAATTGCTTCTGGCAAGAGAAACTTTCAAGGGGTATAAGCCGAAGCAAGAACTCAATGTGGGCTATGGTATACAAGCTCCGCCAGCCGATACAGAGAAGTCGACGCCACCTGCATTGACGGATAAGCCTTATTGGTTATTCCTTAGCCGTATCCATCCCAAAAAAGGGGTTGACCTTCTTATTCATGCTTATAAAAAACTATGCTTGCAATACAGTAGTGTGCCCGATTTGGTCATAGCCGGTCCAAAAGATAGTGATTATGCAAGGCAGATGATAGAATTAGCAGAAAGTAAACCTAAAATTCATTTTACAGGCATGCTGCAAGGCGATGCTAAGTGGGGGGCACTTTATGGCTGCGAAGCTTTTATACTACCAAGCCATCAAGAGAATTTTGGGATCGCTGTCGTAGAGGCGTTGGCCTGTGGCAAACCTGTCTTGATATCTGATCAGGTGAATATTTGGCGGGAGATCGAAGCAGGCAAAGCAGGATTGGTTACACCTGACACAGAAGAAGGGGTTTATCAATTATTGGATGATTTCTGTACAATGCACAGTTCTGAGAAAAAGGAAATGGGCATTAAGGCCTATCAGGTCTATCACCAGCACTTCACGATAAAAGAAGCCGCTAATAAGCTGATTGAAATATTGGAAAAATAATATGAGGGACAGGAATTTAAATATAGACGTTTTAAAATCCATTTCTATTTTCGGAGTCGTTTTTATTCATGGGGGGCATCTTTTGGGATGTGAATTCGATATGACAGAAATCATGAGGCAATTATTTCGATTTGCTGTTCCCTGCTTTATAATAATATGGACCATGTTTCTCGAAAAAGGTTTACTTAACAAGAATAAGACAAATGAATTTTCCTATTTAAAAAAGAGGTTTGTCAATCTTTTTAGGGTATATTTTATCTGGTCAATATTATATTTCATAATATTAGCCGATTTTAGTAATCTCACATTAATAAAGATCGTTACTACCCACTTTTCAGGATATGGATGGGCTGGGCAATATTTTTTTGTTATTCTTTTTCAATTATTGTTTATTTACCCATTGATCAGATATTTATACACTCATAAGGTTTTCCGGCTAATTATTTTAGGGTTATCGATATTTCTTTATCTTTTATACGCTGTTTACTATGACCTCCCTATTCTATCAAAACTAGGTGATCGACCATTTGTTTTTTGGATTCTCTATGCTTTTATCGGTATTGGTTTGGCTAGAGATAGCATAAAGCCCGTAAACGTAATATGGGTATTGCTCTTATTTTTGGTGCCAATAGAATTCTACATTAAAGGTTCTTACGCGGGGTCGCCATATATTTTATTTTCATTGTTGTTATCTTCTTTATTAATAAGTATTTATTTTACAAAATCTGCCACTTTTGAAATACGCCCTACATTCTTGCAAAAGGTAATAGCAGTAGTAGGAAAAAACACAATGACCATTTTTGTTGCTAATCCGTTAGCAATACTATTGTCGGATAAAATAATTAGGCACAATGATTTAAATTGTTCTCTAATCCCAAGTATAGTCTATCCATTTTTATCAACAACGATTATTATTATAATATGTCTGACCTTGGCATATTTTCTTCGATTAACAAGGCTTACTAAAATCATTACATGAGTTTTATTATGAGGCAGAAAGAAATTCCCAAGTACATTGACACCATCCCCAAATCGGACAAGCTAAGACGTTTAGTGTGGCAAATAATGTCGTACGTGCTCTTCAAACCTTTTTCCTTGCCGTTCTTCCGGGCATGGCGGATCGCAGTTTTACGTTTTTTCGGAGCCAAACTCCACAAGACCTGTAATGTCTACGCGTCAGTCTATATTCCATCGCCATGGAATTTGGAAATGGGGGAACAGTCTACACTAGGTCCAGAAGTAAAACTACATTTGGGAAAGACGGTGATCGGACGTAAAGTGCTTGTATCACAGCGGACCTACCTTTGCAGTGCAACCCATCAAATAGATTCGCTCAATACGCCTTTAGTGATAGGGGCGATATACCTTCAGGATTTTGCTTGGATAGCCGCCGAAACATTTATTATGTCTGGCGTAACGGTTGGCGAGGGCGCAGTAGTTGGTGCAAGGGCCGCAGTATTTAAGGATGTCACACCATGGACGGTGATCGGAGGCAATCCCGCAAAACTTATCAAAAAACGAGCAATAAGGAACATTAACCTATGAATACATCCAACAAGATTCCCTTAACGGTAGTCGTGCCGGTTAAAAACGAAGAAAAAAATCTCCCGAAGTGCTTGGAGCTATTGGAAGATTTTGATGAAGTCATCATAATCGACTCCAACAGTACAGACCGTACACCCCAAATTGTAGCGGAATTCGGTTACCAGTTAGTAAACTTCAATTGGAATGGCCAATTTCCTAAAAAGAGAAACTGGCTACTACGCAATGTTCCCTTACGCAATGAATGGGTGTTGTTTCTGGATGCGGATGAGTTTGTGACCGACGATTTCAAAAATGAGGTTCGAGAACGCATACAAGATGTCAGTTATAATGGTTATTGGTTGGCCTACAATAACCATTTTATGGGTAAGAGTATGAAGCATGGTATTAAGTTCAAAAAGCTTCCGCTGTTTCGCGTAGGGACGGGCGAATATGAGTTTATAGACGAAAAAGCTTGGTCCCATCTAGATATGGAAGTCCATGAACATCCGATTATCGACGGGCAGGTAGGCGAAATTAAGTCTCCGGTGACACACCTCGATTTTAAAAACCTAGCGCATTATATCGGCAAACACAATGATTACTCCTCTTGGGAGGCGAACCGGTACTTAAAATTAAAACAAGACAAGGCGGCGTGGGCCAAATTGAATTGGAAGCAGAAAATAAAATATAGCCTGCTGGATACCTGGGGTTTTGGTTTTCTATATTTTCTAACGAATTACTTCCTATACGCAGGGTTCTTGGACGGAAAGATCGGTTATATATTTAGTGTTTACAAGATGCAATACTTCTTTAATATTAAGGCTAAAATTTACGAACTAACACAAAACAAACTTTAATCTTATCTATTTTTTTATGAATCGTAAACGTATATTGGTAACAGGAGGGGCAGGTTTTATTGGATCCCATCTATGCGAGCGATTGCTCAACGATGGACACGAAGTGATCAGCGTCGACAATTATTTCACCGGGAATAAGCAAAATATCATCCATCTTTTAGATAACCCATATTTTGAGATCGTACGGCATGATGTCATTGAACCCTATTATGCAGAGGTAGACGAAATTTATAACTTAGCCTGTCCGGCGAGCCCGATCCATTATCAATACAATCCTATTAAGACCATAAAGACCTCGGTTATGGGGGCTATCAATATGTTGGGGTTGGCTAAACGGGTAAATGCACGTATTTTACAAGCGTCTACGAGCGAGGTCTATGGCGACCCTGATGTGCATCCGCAACCGGAATCGTATTGGGGCAATGTAAACACTATTGGGATACGGTCTTGTTACGACGAAGGTAAACGCTGTGCCGAGACACTCTTTATGGATTATCACCGTCGGAACAATGTAGACATCAAGATAGTCCGTATCTTCAACACTTATGGGCCGCACATGCATCCTGCTGACGGCCGGGTGGTATCCAATTTTATTATTCAGGCGCTGAAAAATCAAGACGTCACTATTTTTGGGGATGGCACACAGACCCGGAGTTTCCAATATGTAGATGACTTGGTAGAAGGTGCAATCCGTATGATGGCTACAGAAAAAGACTTTATAGGTCCGATCAATATCGGCAACCCTAATGAGTTCACGATGTTGCAACTAGCCGAAAAGGTAATTGAACTGACGAACTCGTCTTCTAGGATCGTGTTCAAGCCTTTACCGCAGGATGACCCTAAACAACGACAGCCCGACATTTGCTTGGCAAAAGAAAAGCTTAAATGGGAGCCATCCGTCCAATTGGAAGAAGGGTTAGGAAAAACAATCGCCTATTTTGAAAAAATCTTGTGAAGCGAAGAAGGCGGTCAACGAATATGAGAATACTGATACACGGCATTAATTATGCTCCGGAACTGACGGGAATAGGTAAATATACCGGCGAGATGGCGGAATGGCTGGCGCAGCAAGGACATGACGTTCACGTGTTGACAGCACTTCCATATTACCCTGAATGGATGGTTCATGAAGGTTACCAGGGAAAAAAATGGCATACCGAGACTTTGAATAATGTCAAGGTGCATCGTGTTCCCTTATATGTGCCAAAGAAGGTCAGCTCAGCGAGTCGTATTATACATGAATTTTCCTTTCTGCTGTCGACCATACCGTTCTGGATAAAGGCGATTTTTTCGAAAAAATTTGATGTGGTTTTTTGCATTGCGCCACCGTTCCATCTCGCATTCTTTCCCTGGATATACAAGAGCCTAAGAGGAAGCGTATGGATTAATCATGTGCAGGACTTACAAGTGGATGCGGCGAAAGATTTAGGAATGATTCGGAATAAAACTTTATTGAAAGCCATGTTCGGTCTTGAGCGCTTTTTCCTTTTAAGAGGAAACCGTGTGTCTACGATTTCAATGGGGATGCAGGATAAAATTCTAAAAAAGGGGGTGGCAGTGGAGAAGATGCTATTCTTTCCGAATTGGGTGGACAGCGAGGTCGTTTTTCCCTTGCCTAAAGAGGAATCGTTACGCTTAGAGATGGGATTCTCGGCAGCAGATAAAATCGTTCTTTACAGTGGGAACTTAGGTGAAAAGCAAGGCTTGGATGCGGTTATAAAAGTAGCAAGTCGTTTCAAAACAGACAAGACGGTCAAGTTTGTTATTTGTGGTTCAGGAGGAGGTAAAGACAAGCTCGTACAATTAGCGAAACAGCACCAATTATCGAATGTTTTCTTTTTTCCATTGCAGCCCTACGAAAAATTATCGGCATTACTCGCCATGGCCGACTTACATTTGGTTCTGCAAAAATCTTCTGCAGCCGATCTCGTGATGCCGAGTAAGTTAACCGGTATCCTGGCAGCAGGGGGGTGCGCGTTGGTTACGGCGGACCAAGGAACAACATTATACGATGTCATGCACGATTTTCAAATGGGCATTCTAGTGGCTCCTGAACATGACGATGAATTGGAACGCGGAATAAGACGGGGTTTGTTTGAAGATACGACCGTTTTTAAACAACATGCCCGAGACTATGCTAAGCGGTATTTAGAAAAAGAGCATATACTTCAAAAATTTGAGCAAGATGTCGAAGCGCTCTTTTTATCGAATAAAATAACTTAATATGATGCGTTTATCTCTATTCTTTATCTTCTTCGCCACAGTGTTTGTCACAAAGGCACAAACGCGGTACACGGACTCCCTCGAGATTAGTCTCGGCTCAGAGTTTCAAGGGGCGTCCGAACGGTTTCAGCCTTTGTGGATGAAAGCGAATCGTTTTGGAATGGGCAGTAATGAGCAGTTCGATCAGCTCACGTGGATAGAAGCAAAGAATGCACATCATCTTGCTTCGCTGCGTCTTATAAGTGATACGGCGTCTTTGTTAAAACTTAGTTACGGGGCAAGACTTTTTAATGCCGAACACTATGGCCGAACCGTACTTCAGGAGGGTTTTGCGCAGCTGAAATATAAGGAATGGTTTATTCGTGGGGGACGGCACCGGGATCTGTGGGACGATATTGATCCTGAACTTTCGGTGGGATCGTTCGGAATAAGCAGCAACGCTTTGCCTATTCCGAAAGTGACGATCGGTATCGATGATTATATTAATATTCCATTTACAAATGGAAAGCTACAGTTTAAAGGAATGATAGGGCACGGTTGGTTTGGAAATAACCGATTTATGGAATCGTGGCTACATGAAAAATCATTTTACGGTCGGATAAATTTAGGCAAATGGAAGCCATATGGAGGCATACAACATTATGGAGAGTGGGGCGGCAATAGGCCGTCGGAGGGAATTTATCTAGATCGATCCTTTAGCGGATTTATGGATGTTCTCTTTGTAAAGGAAGCCAATGACGGTAGTGTACCTGATGGAAAGAGACCGAATCGAGCGGGGGATCAGCGTGGATTGGCAGAGGTCGGTTTGCATTATGAACACGAGAAATGGAAGCTCCATATCTATCATCAAACGCCTTTTGAAAGCGGTACGGGCTTGGACATCCGAAATATAGATCGTTTATTCGGCGTGCACTGGATAAATAAACGAAATGATGGGAAATTAAAAAATCTTCTATTAGAGTTTATCTATACTAAGCAAATGGAAAGTTTTGGTCGAGAAAGCCAAAGCTATTACGATAATGGAGCATATAAGACCGGATGGGAGTACGAAGGAAATGTAGTCGGGGTGCCGTTGTTCACCAATCGGAAAGAGGCGAGCAATTACCTTCCTATTCAGCCATATGATTGGAAGGGCACAGAGCCGATTCAAGGTAACACGAATATTATTAATAATAGGTTGATTGGAGGAAACCTTGCGGCTTCTCTTAGGTTCACCCCTCGTTTATCGATGAAGCTAAAAATGACACCTGTGGTAAACTTCGGTGCCCGGCACGCTGAAAAGCTCTATGGAGATGGAGAAGGCCTCTTTCAATGCTATTCTCTAGCTGGGTTGTCGTTTCGACACAACAGATGGCTTTTTAATGCAAGTTTGGCGGGCGACTTTGGCCAATTGTATAATAATATGGGGGGCAGAATAGGTTTCAATTACCAAATTAAATAAGAACGAAACAAGGTGATTAAGTAGAGATAACAAAAGAGATTTAAATATACACGAGATATAAAAAAGCCAAAAATTAACATTATGAGTAACATTACACACGTTATTTTATCAGGAGGAGTCGGAAGCCGGTTATGGCCTTTATCCCGCAAAAGCAACCCGAAGCAATATTTAAATTTATTTAAGGAAGGATCGCTTTTTGGTATGACAGTCTTACGCAACAAAGCATTGTGCGATAAGGTGACAGTGGTTGGAAACTGTGATAACTATCAATTGAGTAAAGAGGTATTGGATAGCCAAGGTGTGTCTTATACGGATATTGTGGAAGCTACGCCGCGCAATACAGCAGCGGCAATTGCTTTTGCCGCTTTCGCCGCTGACCCCGATGATATTCTCCTTATAACCCCCTCCGATCATGTTATTGTTGGAGAAGAAGCCTACGCACAGGCTATAGAGCAGGGGATTGAAAAAGCCAAGGAAGGCTACATCGTGACTTTTGGTATCCAGCCGACACGGCCAGAAACAGGATATGGCTATATTGAATATGAAGAAGATCGTGTACTTTCATTCCGCGAAAAGCCAAATCAAGATACAGCAGAAGATTTTATTGAACGCGGTAACTTTTTGTGGAACTCCGGCATGTTCTGTTTCCGTGCTGACACGCTTTTGGAAGAATTACAACAGTTTGAGCCAAAAGTCTACGCCACGGCCTTAGCAGCCTGGAAGCACCAATCAAACGGTAAACTCGACGAGGCACTTTCCAAAAAAATCCCATCCATCAGTATCGATTACGCCGTGATGGAACGCTCCAAAAAAATTCGGGTGGTCGCGACAGAATTCGAATGGTCTGATCTAGGGTCATTTGAGGCATTGTACGATTATTTAGTATCAACAGGTTACGCTGTAGATGAGCAAGGGAACATGATTATCGGATCAGAGATGTATACCGCTTTTGTTGGACTGAAGAATACCATAGTTGTATACACGGATGATGCCCTGTTATTTGTGCAAAAGGAAAAATCGCAAGATGTGAAGAAGGTTTATAATACGTTAGATAAACACCAATCTAAATTGATTGATTAAGTTAAAAATCAACAAGAAAAGATGTACGCGCTAGAAAACGGTAGGTTACGTATTGAGATTCATCCGAGAGGAGCTGAGTTGCGCAGCATGTATGACAAAAATAAGGACAGAGAGCTGATATGGCAAAGGGATACTACTTTTTGGGAAAGATCATCTCCTATATTGTTCCCTTTTGTTGGGGTGTTGAAAGAAGGGACTTACTATTACGAAGATCGAATTTTCAACATGTCAAAGCACGGTTTTGCACGGGATTGTGAGTTTGAAGTAGTGCATCATACGGAAGATGAAATTTCTTTTTTGTTGTGTTCCAATGAGTTCACGTTAGCGGTTTATCCCTTTGCGTTTAAATTGTATTTGCATTACAAGTTGCATCACACACGGCTTTCTTGTACGTACGAAGTTCGGAATGAAGGAAATCAGGAGATGCTGTTTTCTATTGGAGGCCATCCTGCTTTTCAGCTCGACTTTTCAGCTTCTAATGGTTTGCCAGACTATTATTTGGAATTCCCCGAAGACAGAATGATAATCCAGTATTCCCTTAATGAGGGATTGCTGCGTGTTCAGCCCCAAAGCGTATCACTAGAGAATGGACGGTTGTATTTAAAGGGCGATATGTTTATGAATGATGCTTGGGTATTGAAAGACCTATGTTCCACAGAAGTACATTTGAAAAATAAACATGATGATTATTATATCCGTCTTCGTTTTGTCGATTTTCCGTATCTGGCGCTTTGGGCATCCGTTGGAGCTCCTTTTTTATGCCTAGAGCCTTGGTGCGGAGTGAACGATTCAGAAACGCATACCGGAGAACTGGAGAAGAAGGAGGGAATTGTGCGTCTGCACGCATTTACATGTTGGGAAAGGACTTGGGACGTGACAATCGTAGAAAGTTAGGTTTTAAGAAAAGACAAAGAATATCAAATGAAAACAATAAAAAAAATTACATGTATCGGCGCAGGTTACGTAGGTGGTCCTACGATGTCCGTTATTGCGCAGAAGAATCCGGATGTGCAGGTGACTGTCGTCGATTTAAATCAGGCACGCATCGATGCGTGGAACGATAGCGATTTAAACAACCTGCCGGTATATGAACCCGGACTGGATGCCGTTATTGCCGAGGCGCGGGGCCGGAACCTGTTTTTCTCGACCGATGTGGAGCGGGCGATAGATGAGGCCGACATGATCTTTATTTCGGTCAATACACCCACTAAAACCTATGGTAAAGGCAAGGGACAAGCGGCCGATCTGAAGTTTATTGAGCTGTGTGCCCGTCAGATCGCTGCGGTGGCCAAGGACGATAAAATTGTTGTCGAGAAATCGACACTTCCGGTACGTACAGCCGAGGCGTTGAAAAGCATATTGGATAACACCGGTAATGGCGTGAACTTCCATATCCTCTCGAACCCCGAGTTTTTGGCGGAGGGAACAGCCGTTACGGATTTACATAACCCAGACCGCGTATTGATTGGCGGCGAGGACGAAACGGCTATTGAAGCGCTGGTGAACATCTACGCTGCATGGGTGCCGCGTGAACGTATCCTAACGACGAATCTATGGTCTTCGGAACTTTCCAAACTGGTGGCCAATGCTTTTTTAGCGCAGCGTGTTTCGAGTATCAATGCTATCTCGGAGCTGTGTGAAATGACGGGAGCCAACGTGGACGAGGTAGCCCGCGCGATCGGACAGGATTCCCGCATCGGGCCGAAGTTTTTGAAAGCATCAGTGGGCTTTGGGGGGTCGTGTTTCCAGAAGGATATTTTGAACCTGGTGTATATCGCACGCTCTTACAATTTAACTGCGGTCGCGGATTATTGGGAACAGGTGATCATCCTGAATGACCACCAGAAGACGCGCTTTGCGGAGAAGATCATCCAGACCATGTATAATACGGTTAACGGAAAACATATAGCGTTTCTGGGCTGGGCGTTTAAGAAGGATACGAACGATACCCGCGAGTCGGCGGCTATTTATGTAGCAGACCACCTGTTGGACGAGGAAGCCAATATTGTGGTGTACGATCCCAAAGTGTCAGCTGAGCAGATATACAAGGATTTGGACTACCTCGGTACGCGTACACCGGAGGAGAACCGCCGTCTTGTAAAAGTGGTGGACAACCCGTATGGGGCGCTGGATGGTGCACACGCTGCCGCTGTACTGACAGAATGGGATGAGTTCAAAACCTACGACTGGGCGAAGATCAAGAAAGGCATGAAGAAGCCGTCTTTCGTATTTGACGGACGGAAATTGTTGGATAGGAAGGAACTAAACAGATTAGGTTTTGCCTATTACGCGATTGGGGAGTAATCCATAGCTCCTCCACCGTTTACATGCAATATTGAACCAACAACAATAATTATGAAAGAAACAGTAGCAAAAAAAAGAGAAGACTACAACCCTGGGCCCCGTGTTGGCATCACTTTTTCGACATTCGACCTATTGCACGCCGGACACATTATGATGCTCGCTGAAGCGAAGCGGCAGTGCGACTACCTCATCTGCGGTCTTCAGATGGATCCCACCCTAGACCGGCCGGAAAAGAATGCACCCACTCAGACCGTAGTAGAGCGGTACATCCAATTGCGGGGGTGCCAGTACGTGGACGAAATTGTTCCTTATTCGACTGAACAGGATTTAGAAGATATCCTCCGTTCCTTCAAGCTGGATGTGCGGATCGTCGGAGACGAATACGCGAACAAAGACTTTACCGGACGAAAATATTGCGAAGAAAAAGGTATTGAGCTGTATTTCAACAGCCGCGATCACCGCTTTTCGAGCTCTGGACTCCGGAAAATTGTAGCAGAAAAAGAAGCGTCCAAGGCTAGATTGCTTAGCGAGAGTAACGGCGAAGAAAAATAAGAGGCAGGGAGGCCCCGAGACAACCGCACCGGGGTGCATGATTTCTCCGCTAGAGAAGCGGTAAATATAAACTTCTCTCAGTTTACATCGAAAAGGTCGACTAGTTGAGCCAGCTCTGAAACTTTCCTGACGTGGAGCTTCTTATAGATGTTTTTTGTGTGGGTGACTACGGTTCCGGGAGAGATAAACAGCTTGCCGGCGATTTCCTTCTTACTCAGGCCGCCTACCAGGAGGGTAAGGATCTCCCGCTCCCGGTGGGTCAATGTCGAGAAATTTTCGTAGGCTGAGGGGCGCAGTTCTCCTGCAGCTTCCTTCATCACCGTGAGCGCAACCTTAGGTTGGCCGCTTCCGTTTCGTATGATAGTTGTGGTGGAGCCAATCGTGTGTTTCCACTCGCCCTGCCCATGACGGAGTTTATATTTCAGATCAAGGTGTCCGGGCCGGTTTTTCCGGAAGAAGGCCATCGATTCAATTAATGTATGATAAGTGGATGTATGTATCGTCTTTAAGTAGTAAAAATGGTCCCACCCCGTAAGTATCGACTGTTCAAAGCCGTAGAACCTGCGCATAGGCTCGTTTATACAGATCGGGCGGAAAAACTCCACGTCGTGAACCGTGATATAATAATCCGATTGATTTATAATATTTAAAAAAGGCTGCTGCCGGCAGGCATCCAGATTAAGCACATTGGACTTCAGCAATTCGGTATACACGCGATCCAATTCCTGATATAGTTCTTGGTAATCATTCATGTGTTGTTAGGTTAGTAGGCGTCTATAGCAAATGTAACAGAAAACTACGAGACGGTCAAGGACCGACGTCGGCAAAACGTCATTCTGGGCTTTGACGGCGCTTGTACTGAACTTGCCGGAGTGCCTGTGCTGAGGTAGTCAGGTGAGGTTGGGAAAGCCGTAAAAGATGTAAAGTTGTTAATTTGTGAAGTCGTGAAGTGAGAGGCTAATAGCTAATGGCTATAAGCCGTAAAGTTGTTGATTTGTGAAGTCGTGAAGATATAAAGGCATGGGTCTAAGCGTAAAGATTGACCCTGTAGGGGTCATATATCCATAGAAAAATGTGACATCCATCAGACGACCCTGACGGGGTCGAATATATTCGCGATAGGGGGAGAGTCGTAAAGTCGTTGATTTTTGAAGCCGTGAAGTGGGAGGCTAATGGCAGATAGCAAATGGCTATAAGCTGTAAGGTGTTAATTTGTAAAATCGTAAAGTGAGAGGCTAATGGCTAATGGCAGATAGCTGATGGCAAATGGCTATAAGCTGTAAAGGTGTTAATTTGTAAAGTCGTTGAGGGAAGCTGATGGCTGATAGCAGACGGCGATAAGCCGTGAAGTTGTTTTTGATAGCAACGACCGTCATCTAACTATTCTAACTCTTAACTCCAAATTACTCATATCTCATATCTCAATACTAACTACTCACATCTAGTCTCTCACTTTTTTATAGCCCCTCAACCCGGGGCGGGGTTTTACTTGGAAGGACCCAAGTAAACAAGGTCCTCCGGCCGAGGTTCTTGATGCTACCGTGCCTTATGCTAGCCTAAACCGTTCCAAACTCACTTCGTTCAGACAAGGAACGGTTCTTCACGGCTATTATGGCGGCCCGCTGACGCAGTCGAACCGATGCCGGTCCTTTCCGACGCACAGGGCTGCCGTGGAATAGGGTTTAGGTGTAAAGTCGTAAAGGGAGAGGTTAATGGCTGATGGCAGATGGCTAATGGCAGATAGCAGATGGCTAGTGGCGGATGGCTATAAATCGTGAAGTGGTTTTTGATAGCAACGAGCGTCATCTAACCATTCTAACCCATCTAACTACTCTAACTCCTAATAATAGCTGTAAAGGTGTTGATTTGTGAAGTCGTAAAGTGAGAGGCTGATAGCAGATGGCGAATGGCAGATAGCTGATGGCTATAAGCCGTAAAGTTGTTGATTTGTGAAGCCGTGAAGATATAAAGCCGTGGGTCTAAGCGTAAAGATTGACCCTGTAGGGGTCATATATCCATAGAAAAATGTGACATCCATCAGACGACCCTGACGGGGTCGAATATATCCGCGATAGGGGGAGAATCGTAAAGTCGTTATTTGTAAAGCCGTGAAGTGGGAGGCTAATGGCAGATGGTAGCTAACCTATAGGCTAACAGCATAAACCTACACTCTCAAATCTCAAATCTCAAATCTCACATCTAGCATCTAATATCTCACTTTTTTATAGCCCCTCAACCCGGGGCGGGGTTTTACTTGGAGGGACCCAAGTAAACAAGGTCCTCCGGCCGAGGTTCTTGATGCTACCGTGCCTTATCCTAGCCTAAACCGTTCCAAACTCACTTCGTTCAGACAAGGAACGGTTCTTCACGGCTATTATGGCGGCCCGCTGACGCAGTCGAACCGATGCCGGTCCTTTCCGACGCACAGGGCTGCCGTGGAATAGGGTTTAGGTGTAAAGTCGTAAAGGGAGAGGTTAATGGCTAATGGCAGACGGCGAATGGCAGATAGCAGATGGCTAGTGGCGGATGGCTATAAATCGTGAAGTGGTTTTTGATAGCAACGAGCGTCATCTAACCATTCTAACCCATCTAACTACTCTAACTCCTAATAATAGCTGTAAGGTGTTAATTTGTAAAGTCGTAAAGTGAGAGGCTAATAGCGATGGCTAATGGCAGATGGCGTATAGCAACTATAAGCTATGGGCCATTAGCCATTAGCTAAAGCCGTAAAGATGCGTCAATGCGGGGAGGAGGGGCGACGATGACGCAATCTAATCCCTAGTTTCTCACTTCTCCATACTAACTACTCAAATCTAACTTCTCCCAATGGGCGGCGCTCTTAATACATATTACTCAGCACTCCATCCGCCACCCAGCGACCGGTATAAGTCTACCACGGAAGCCAGTTCAGCCTGCTGTATCTGTACGAGTTCGAGTTCGCTTTGCAAGGCATTACTCTGCGCGGTGATAACGTCGAGATAGGAAGCGGTTCCTGTCTCGTAGAGCAATGCGGCCTGTTGAACGGCGTTTTTAAGTCTGCTGGCCTTGTCGAAAACCAGCTTCTCCCGTTCTTTCAACTTCTGTATGGAAACCAACGCGTTCGAGACTTCCCCCACGGCGTTAATTACAGCCTGCCGGAACTGGATAACACTGTTCTCGTAGTCTATTTTTGCTATTTCGTACTGTGTCTTCAACGCCCGCTTCTGGAGGAGTGGCTGGGTGATGCCTCCCGTTAAGGCGCCAAATACCGATGCTGGAATGTTAAACCAGTTGCTCGCTTTGAACGCATTGACGCCGGCCTGTGCACTAATGGTCAATGAAGGATACATCTGTGCCCTGGCTACGTGGCGGTAAGCCTGGGCCGCGGTGACAGACAACTCTGCCCGTTTGACATCGGGACGCTTGCTGAGCAGCTCAGCCGGAATGCCGGCACCCAGCGTGGCCGGAATCGCGATGTCAGACAGCTTGCCCTTAATGCGTATCGCTTTGGGAAATTCGCCGGTTAGCATACGTAACGCATTCTCCTGTAGTAATATCTGCTGCTGGAAATCCGGAATTAACGAAGCTGCTGCCAGACGCTGGGCAGATAGCTGCTCCACCGCCAAAGAGCTGATGTCACCTACTTCGTATTGCAGCCGGACCAGTTGCAGGGTGCTGTCGCTTAGCCGGAGATTCTGCTCGGCAATCTGTTCGAGTTCATAGAGCATTAACAACTGATAGTAACCCTTGGCGATCTGGCTAACCAACTGTGTCTGGATGGCTTTCCGGGCTTCTTCCGTCTGCAGGTAAGCGGCAAGCGCCTGCGCCTTGCGGCTTTTGATCTTCCCCCAGATATCGGCCTCCCACGATAAGCCAACAGCGGCACTGTAGTCTTCAATATGGTTCTGTCCGAGAAATTGTCCCAAACTTAATCCGTTTAAACTATTGTTCGACGGATTGGTTGTGTTTGCCTGAACCTGCAGCTGCACATCTGGGAGCTGGCCCGCTTTGGCCTGACGTAGAAGCAGACTGGCCGATTCTATATTGTTTAAGGCAAGCTGCATGTCTACGTTTTGTTGTAATGCGGTGTCGATTAGGCGTTGTAGTAGGGTGTCCTGGAAGAAATCCTGCCAGGGGATGCTACCTATGCTGCTGTCTACATTCACGGCCTGTTCGCTGCGATAGCTGAGCGGGAGGGACATCGTTAGATCCCCGCTCAGCTTCTGGGTCTGGCAGGCCCATAAAGAGGCAGAGATAGCTAAAGAGAAAAGAAAATTGCTTTTTAATTTCATGGATAAAATGTAATTAATTTAAAGGGATGCTTGTCTTGATCAACGTTTCCTGCCGCTTGCCGGCCGGAGGCATAAGCCGTTTGTCCGATCTGCTGACACGTTCATGGAGAAACTGGAAAACAACAAACAGGACGGGAATGATAAAGATACCAAGCAGGACACCGGAGAGCATGCCGCCGGCCGCCGCGATACTGATCGCGTGATTTCCCTGAGCCGATGGCCCTACAGCACTCATCATCGGCACCAGACCAACAATAAACGCGAGGGAGGTCATAATAATTGGCCGTAGCCGAAGTTTTGCAGCGTCGAGGGCTGCTTTAACAATCGACTGCCCCCGTTTCCGCCCCTGCGCGGCAAACTCCACAATCAGAATTGCATTTTTTGCCAATAGGCCGATCAGCATGACGAGTGCAACCTGCACATATATATTGTTTGATATGCCTGTAAGTCCTATCGCTGCAAATACACCAAATACACCTGTCGGGATGGATAAGATCACCGCTAAGGGGATGATATAGCTTTCATACTGCGCAGCTAATAAAAAGTAAACGAAGACAAGGCACAATATAAATATCAGGGTCGACTGTCCTCCGGATACAAGCTCTTCTTTGGTCATCCCGGAGAATTCATACGTGTATCCGGTCGGCAGATGTTGGCGGGCCACTTCCTCTACCGCCCGTATGGCGTCACCGGTGCTGTATCCCGGCTTTGGTATGGCGTTGATGCCGATGGAGTTAAATAGATTGTATCGGGAGGCCGTTTCAGGGCCGTAGACCCTGGTCAGCTGAACCAGCGTATTGATTGGCACCATGTCTCCTTGTCGGTTCTTTACATAGATCCCATCCATGGCCGAGGGCTCCGCCCGATTGGTGAAATCAGCCTGGACCATCACCCGGTAGTACTTACCGAACCGGTTAAAGTCGGAAGCCTGCGCGCTACCAAAATAAGCCTGTATCGTCTGCAGGATGTCCCGCGTACGCACCCCGAGCTGCTCGGCTTTTAGGTCGTCCACTTCAAGCTCATATTGAGGGTAGTCTGCTTTGAATGTCGTGAAAGCCATGAGAATTTCCGGGCGCTGCATCAACTCTCCTATGAATGACTGCCCAACTGTGCTGAACTTGCTGAGCTGCCCGCCCGTACGGTCCTGCAGCACCATGTCCAGACCGTCCACATTGCTGAAGCCGGGGACTGTCGGGAAGGTGAAAACAAAGAAGTTAGCGCCTTTTATCGTGGACAACCGCTGATTTACGTCTTCCATAATGGCATTAATGTCCTTAATCGCCCCACGTTGATCATGCGGCTTGAGAAGGATGAATGCGACGCCGGCCGAGGGGCTCGTCGATTGCGTAAGAATATTAAAGCCCGCTAACACGTTGAGCGTCTGGGTAAAATCGGCATGCTGAAGCTGTTCTTCGGCTTCCTTCAGTGCCAGTGAAGTTCTGTCCAATGACGCTCCTGCGGGCATGGATAGGGAGATCGCTATGAACCCCTGATCTTCCGAAGGGATAAAGCCTGTCGGCGTTTTGCGGACCATAAATACCGTGCCGGCTACCAACAGGAGAAGCAGCGACAGCCCCACCCATTTGCGGCGCACTAAAAAGCGGAGGCTACCAAGATAATTATTTGTCAGTTTCTCGAAGCTGACGTTGAACCCAGTAAAAAACTTCTCCCTGAAGCTTAGCTTTTTCGTCTGTGTGCTTCCATGGTGCATGGGTTTTAGAAAAAGAGCGCAGAGCGCCGGGCTGAGCGTCAGCGCGTTGACGGCCGAAATTACAATTGCTATGGCCAATGTGAACGCGAATTGCCGATAGAATACCCCTGTTGAGCCCTCCATAAAACCAATGGGGAGAAACACGGCCGACATGACCAGCGTAATGGAAATGATGGCGCCTGTGATCTCGCCCATCGCCGACGTTGTTGCCAGCTTTGGGGGGAGATGGTCGTGTTCCATCTTGCTATGTACCGCCTCGACCACAACGATAGCGTCGTCGACGACTATACCGATGGCCAGCACCAACGCAAACAAGGTAAGCAAGTTGATGGAAAAGCCAAACAGCTGCATGAAGAAAAAGGTACCAATGATGGCCACGGGTACTGCGATCGCCGGAATTAAGGTTGACCGGAAGTCCTGAAGAAATAAAAACACCACCAGGAACACGAGTACGAAGGCTTCGACCAATGTGTGCTTAACCTGATCGATCGATTGGTCTAGGGCATCTTTTGTGTTATAGAGAACAAGGTACTTGACGCCTTTCGGAAAGCTCAACGAAGCCTTATCCATAAATTCCTGAATGGCGATCTGAATTTCGTTTGCGTTGGAACCTGCCAATTGCATGATCCCAATATTAAGTCCCACTTTGCCGTTGATACGTGTGTGGCTGGCATAGGTATAAGAGCCCAGTTCGACACGGGCAACATCTTTCAGCCGAAGGACGGAACCGTCGGCATCGGAGCGAATAATGATATTTTCGTAGTCTGTCGGCTGATTGAGCTTCCCTTTATACTTAATCACGAACTCAAACGCTTCCTGGCTGTTCTCTCCGAATTTTCCGGGTGCTGCTTCGACGTTTTTATCCTGAATGGCCGCCATGACGTCGGCAGGAGTGAGCTTGTAGGTAGCCATCTGGTTCGGGTCGAGCCATACGCGCATGGAATAGTCTTTGCTCCCGCCGAAGGCCATGGCCTGACCGACGCCGGGAATGCGTTTTAGCTCCGGTATAATATTGATTTGCGCATAGTTGGTAATAAAGGTTTGGTCATATTTGTCTTCATCCTCGGTATAGAGATCAACGACCATGATCAAACTGTTCTGTTGTTTCGCTGTCGTGATGCCTGCCTGCACGACCTCTGCGGGGAGCTGGCTCGTCGCCTGCGCTACCCGGTTCTGCACGTTGACGGCGGCTTGATCCGGATCAGTTCCCAATTTGAAGTAGACCGTGATCATCAATGAACCGTCGTTACTGGCCGTCGAGCTCATGTAGCTCATATTTTCGACACCGTTGATCGACTCTTCCAAAGAAGGTGCCACGGCGCGGAGCACCGTCTCCGCGTTAGCGCCCGGATAAAGAGCTGTTACCTGCACAGCAGGGGGGGCTATATCGGGGAATTGCTGCAGGGGGAGTTTCAGTATACCAATGACGCCCAGAATCACCAACAGAATGGAGATAACTGTCGCCAGGACGGGCCGTTCTATAAATGTCTTGAACATGTCTTGCGTAATATGTTATGTTGATTAATAAGTAGAAGTGTAACTATTTTTCTGAGGCCGGCTGGGGCTTGATGGTCTGTCCCTCCTGTAGAAGGTCGAACCCTTTGTAAACGATGCGGTCGCCCGGATTGACTCCTTTTTCTACGAGGTAGTTCTCTCCACTTTTTCCGATGACAGTGATAGCTTGCTGAGTTACAGTGTTGTCTTTTGCCACGGTATAGACAAAGATCTTGTCCTGCATTTCCATGGTTGCCGCCTGGGGAACCAACAACGCGTTGCTATACTTTTTTTCTAGGCGGATTCTGCCTGTGTTACCATTCCTAAGTATGCCAGCGGGATTCGGAAAGGTTGCCCGGATAGTAATGGCGCCGGTATTTTTATCAAACTGCCCGTCAACCATATCGATCCGCCCAGTGTGCTCAAAGGTGCTCTGGTCGGAGAGTATCAGGGATACCGGCGGTATACGCGCCAGCTTCTGTTCCAGATTTTCTCCGTCAACGCTGTTCTTAAACACCACAAAATCCTTTTCGCCCAGCGAGAAATACACGTGTAGTTGGCGCGTATCGGAGAGATGGGTGAGCGCCTGTGTATCCATCGGGCCAACCAGACTGCCTTGCTTCTTTATCAGTCTTCCGATATATCCGGCTGTGGTCGCCCGGATTTCGGTATAGCCGACATTAATTTTCGCTGTCTCTACGGCCGATTTAGCCTGTTCCACGTTAGCCTTAGCCATATCCCTGGCGCTTATTGCGGCCTTTAATTGGAAGTCCGTCAGTACCTTATTTTGTACCAGCCGCGTTTTTTTCTCCACTTCGAGCTCGGCATTTTCCAGCGCGGCTTTAGCGGCCTGAAGATTTGCCCGCGCCTGATTGAGCTGTTCCTGATAGGGGCGGTCATTAATCTTAAAAAGTAACTGCCCCTTTTGCACTTTGGCTCCCTCGTCGACATAGATACGTTCCAAAAGGCCTTCCACCTGCGGGCGGATTTCGATATCCGCGACGCCTTCGATGGAAGCGGGGTATTCCTGGTAGATGGTCTCGTCACGGCTCTCCACGGTGACGACCGGAAGACTCGGCGGGACGGCGGTGACCGGCGTTCCCGCTCCCGTCGTGCAACCATACCACCATATGGAGCCGACTACAAAAAGAATTTTTACGTAATTAAATGATTTAACAGTGTTAAGTATCGGGCGAATAAGACCTGCTCCGGATTGCATTTTTTTCATATGATATATTAACTTTGGTAGTGGATGTTTGTTTATGTTGTTCTTGAATTATCTAACGGTGTTAAAAAATCTTACAGTGTATTAAATCGGCCAAAAAAATTTAGTCTGTTAACGATCGGGTGATTCCTTGAATGGCGTCCCTAAGTACTTCCTGATTAGTTACGTCTCCCACTCCCTTATCGACGAGATTGATCGATATCAGGCCATGGATTACCGACCAGTAGGTGAAGTATTTTCTACATATAAGGTCTTCGGATGGCTTTTGGGGAGCCATGACTTCGCGGATTACATCTGCAATCATGTCGCCGAACGAGGGTTTCCCCTTTTCGGATTTGTCGCCGCCGCAACAGGCCGTTCCTACGCCAAACATCAGCTGATAAAGTTCCCGCTCTTCAAACGCAAACCGCCAATAGCTAAACCACATAGCTTCGAGCTGCTTCTCCGGCGTACTTTCCATGGACTTTGCCTCCTGCACGCGTCTGGCAAGTAGCGTATGCCCCTGTTTGGCCAACTCATTGAGAATAGCCTCCTTGTTGGCGAAATATTCATAGATCATTGGTGCGGTGTATTCGATGATATCTGCAATTTTACGCATACTCAATGCCTGCCACCCCTCTTCTTTCACTATCTGAAGGGAAGCTTCGAGAATGTTAATTCTATTCTCCTCTTTAAGCCGTTGAATGCGTTCCTTACTGCCCACGATCTAATTCTATAAAATCATTTAACAATGTTAGGCAAAGTTGCGAGTTTTTATGTTTTCAAGTGACATATAAATGTCATCAATTAAAATCACCGGATTAGCCTGCTTAAAGACGATCTATGGGCTTACGCTTGTCTTCTTTTATTTTTTTAAAATGGCTGGTCAGGGTCGTGTAATTGGGTACACGGTTTTCTATTGAAATATGACCTCTATGAGGTCAATTGTTGCTTTTACGGCCGTTAGCCAACAGCCATCTGCTATCCGCCATTAGCTTCACGTAACGACTTTACAAATGTACGACTTTACGACTCCCCCAGTCACGAATATATTCGACCCTGTCAGGGTCGTGTAATTGGGTACACGGTTTTCTATTGAAATATGACCTCTACGAGGTCAATTGTTGCTTTTACGGCCATTAGCCAACAGCCATCTGCTATCCGCCATTAGCTTCACGTAACGACTTTACGCGTTCTCACGCCGTTACAGCGTGGTGGTCAGGAGTTGGAGGGCTTTCCGTCCTTCTTCGCCGGAAAGGATAACAGGACCGTGGTGCCTGAGCCTACTGTGCTTTCTACCGTTATATCCCCCGCTAACCGATTGATAATCCTTTTAACCAAACAGAGGCCGACACCGGCGCCTGTATACCCCGTCGCGTTCGACCCGCGGCTGAACATCGTAAATATGTTCGGCAGATCGCCCGAAGGAATACCTATGCCGTTGTCTTTAACTGTATAAACGATCTGATCGTCGATGGAAGTGCTCGATATGATGACACGTGGTTGCGGAGCCTGTGAAGAAAATTTGACCGCATTGCTGATAACGTTCAGGAAGATTTGGTACAATATGCTTTTCTCTCCTGGCAGGGGCAGAACTGTGTCCAGCTCAAAAATGCAGGATGCACTTCCGTGTAACTTTTGACTCTCTTTGCAAACCGACCGGAGGATCTGCTCCATAGGTGTCGGCGTAGAACTGAATCCGTAAAGCCGGGCGCGGTTTAACTGAACGGTATGCTCGATGATATTTTCCATATTGGAAGCTGCGTTCAGGATTGTGTCGCACCAATTATTTTTATCGTTTTGCTCCTGATGTTCTTTTGCGCGCATAAATTGGGCGGCCATCTTGACGATCGACAGCGGATTTTTTAAATCGTGCGACAACGTTTGTGTGAGGACTTCCAGTTCGTTGTTGAACGAAATGAGCGCATCTTGTTCTTCGATAATATGCCAGGCAGACATCCGGCTGGATACATCGGAGGCAGTATGGAGAATGGCGATTGTCTTTCCGTCCTCATCCAGTATACCTTTGTATTCGAAATCGAAATAGCGGGTCTCCGTGATGCCATCGATCGTGATATCGGCTGGGTGTTCCGTGGCACGATAGGTTTTTCCCGTCTGCCACACATCGAGCAGCAGATCCGTGAAGCCCTGCGCGGTAAAATCGGGAAACACGTCGCCAAAAGTTCTGCCGATAATATCCATCTTGCGCCCCCAAATATCCAGCATGGCTTGGTTAACGAAGGCAATATGAAGTTCCGGCGAATCGTAAACGGCCGTTGCTTCGGAGGAATGGGACAAAATCGTAAGAAGCGTTTCCGCCGTGTTTTCCATGAAATCCTAGTTGTAATTATAAAGGTAAACTATTATTTCTAAAAATGGCTTTTTCGCGCAAATATTTCACAGATTGGGAGCCGGAAAACGGAGGGCGAGAAGTTGGAAGTTAGATGACAAGTCAGAAATTAGGGATTAGATTGCTTCATTGTCGTCCCTCCTCCTCGCAACGACGTTTTTTTGCGGTTCATCGTAGGAGTTCAGACCTTTACGAATTTACGTCTTTTAGCTAATAGCTGTTGGCTGATAACTTATGGACATCCGCCATTAGCCCACTTAACGACTTTACAAATCAACGACTTTACGACATTAGCTTGTAGCCATCTGCTATTCGCTAATAAAAAAAGGTTTTCAAACGGGGAGAATGAAAACCTTTAGCTAACCAATTATAAACCTAAATTATGATACCACAAATATAAACACTGTTCTCCGATTTGCAAAACCGTTTTAGTATTGTGACAAACCTTTTACAAAGAGTAGCGAACGATCAAGTGATTTCCATTTTGGAATCCCTAGCTTTTAATTCATGTTTTATTGACAGAAAAAGAATATTCGGCACGCTTATTGAGTAACCGAGTCAGAATTCGATGAATTAATATTCAATAGAAACTGGAACTACGGAGGAAGAGGAAAATGAATAGACTTAGAGACAAATATCTCCGCGCTCCTTTTGCGGAGCGCGCATTTTGGATGGTAATCCTATTTGCAGTCATCGTGGTGTTACAGCTCTATACCCTTCAGCAGTTCTCCTGAAGTTGCCGGTGAAACACATCCGTGTTTGACGAAGGTCTTTTAGGACAATGTGTATCTAAAATGATACATTTCTGTCCTCTTTAAATAAGACGACGGAGCCACCAATCTTTCCGTCCGTCGAATATAACGAACTATTTTGTTTCTGTAGAATATGCTGTCCTTCGAGCCGCTGAAGGACTTCGTGCTTCGAATTCATTTTTAGTCAGTTATTTACAGCCGAACGGCCGGGGTACAAAGAGAAAGCTGTCTATTATTATTCCCGTGTTCACGCGCTGACCATATATTCTAACAACGCGTGGCAGGATAGTTGCTCAGTGGATAATGCATATATTCGCAGCAGAAGTTTTGAAGCTTCTGAAGCTATAAAAGTTGTCCGAGAATGGATTTAAGTTTACTGAAAAGAAAATTAAGAAAAGACAATCCCCGCTGGGTGATCTTGATGATCGACCTGATCATCGTATTCGGTTGTTATTTGGCCTCACATTTCATAGTAAACAGCTTTCGCGGCGTGTTCGACGTCGAGCTGATGATAAAAAAGAACTTTTTGATCGTGGGGGTTTATCTTGCGGCCTTTTTATGGATGAAAACATATCGGGACATCGTCCGCCATACCGGGCTTAGCGAAGCTATCCGGATTTTTAAAACCGTATGGCTGGCGTGTATGGTACTCTTTGGTATTACACTCGCGATCCGTGCGTATATTCCCACGGAGTCGGCATGGAGTGATTACCTTCGCCTTTCTTATGCGCTGATTTTTACGCATGGCTTTTTCACGATGGTCATGCTGGTGGCTGCACGCGTGGCATATCGGCAAATCTACGAGATGTTGTTCTTTACCAAACGTAAAAGCAAACATGTGCTCATCTTTGGAGCTTCACGTCCCGGATTGGTCGCGTATGCCATGCTTCAGGACGACATCCGTGCAAAAAATAAAGTGGTCGCTTTTGTTGAAGATAAGGCAAATAGGGTAGGGAAAAACTCCCGAGGAATACGGATTATCCATATTGCAGACATAGACGAGAACTTCGTTCACAAACATGATATAGAAGAAGTTGTTATTGCTGTTGAAAACAACGACCCGGAACGATTGTCCAGGGTTACTGACCATTTTCAGCAGTTAAATCTGGAGCTGAAAATTATGCAGCCCGGCCGTTCGTTATTAAATGGTGGGGTCAAGCGGCAGATCCGCAAGCTACGTATTGAAGATTTACTGGGAAGAAAGCCTATCAAACTGGATAATCCGGTCGTCGAAAGTGAGATGAAAGGTCGGACAATACTTGTAACGGGAGCAGCAGGTTCTATCGGCAGCGAGCTGGCGAGACAGATCGCAAGCCTTCCTTACGGAAAATTGGTTCTGCTGGATCAGGCGGAGTCTCCGTTGTATGACGTACAACAGACTATACATCTGTCGAATCCTTCTGAAGCCTATTTCGTCGTTGGCGATGTGCGGGACAGGGCGTTTATGCACCGGCTGTTTGAGAAATATCGGCCGGACGTTATCTTCCACGCTGCAGCCTACAAACACGTGCCCTTAATGGAGGACAACCCCTACGAGGCTATTTGGACAAACGTATATGGAAGCCGGATCATGGCCGATTTGGCGTCAGCATTTAAGGCGTATAAATTTGTAATGATTTCAACGGACAAGGCTGTTAATCCAACCAACGTGATGGGCGCCTCAAAGCGCGCCGCGGAAATCTACATCAATTCCTGCAATGCCCGCAGCGAGACCAATTTTATTATTACCCGGTTTGGCAATGTGCTCGGATCGAACGGGTCGGTCATCCCTCTGTTTGAAAAACAGATGGAGCGCGGCGGACCGTTGACGCTGACGCATCCCGATATAACACGCTATTTTATGACAATTCCGGAGGCCTGCCAGTTGGTGCTGGAGGCCGGAACCATGGGGAATGGCGGGGAAATATTTGTATTCGACATGGGGAAATCCGTAAAGATTATCGATCTCGCCAAGCGCATGATCAAACTTAAAGGATACCGGTATCCGCAGGATATTGACATTCAAATCGTCGGCCTGCGTCCGGGAGAGAAGATCTATGAGGAGCTGTTGGCAAACAACGAGAATACAATGAAGACGCATCACCCCAAAATTATGATCGCAAAGGTATGTACGGAAGATCTGCTGGAGAAACGTCTGTTAATAGAAGCGCTGTGCGCACATGTTGAACACGGCGATTTTACAGGTATAGACAGTGATCTGGAGGCGGTCCGTAAATTAAAGGAGATCGTCCCTGAATTTGTATCCCAAAATTCGGTATTTAGTCAGCTCGACAGGCAAGCCGCTGAAGTTCCTGAATCGCTTAGGGAATAGAAGTGAGAAGTCGGTTAGCTGTAAAGTCGTGAAGTGAGAAGCTAACAGCTAATGGCAGATAGCAGATGGCTATAAGTCGTGGAGCTTAAGTCTACGATTGACCTCGTAGAGGTCATATTTCAATAGAAAACCGTGTACCCAATTACACGACCCTGACAGGGTCGAATATATTCGCGATTGGGGAAGTCGTAAAGTCGTACATTTGTGAAGTCGTGAAATGAATCTAATGGCCGATAGCAGATGGCTATTAGCTATAACCAACAGCCATAAGCTAAAAGCCGTGAAGGCACGTCTTTGTGAGGAGGAGGTAACGGACGACGAAGCAATCTGATATCTTACCGTGAAGACGTAAAGTCGCTGATTTGTGAAGTCGTGAAGGGAGAGGCAAATGGCAGATAGCAGATGGCGGATGGCAGATAGCTAGTGGCGTACGGCTATAAATCGTGAAGTGGTTTTTGATAGCAACGAGCGTCATCTAACCATTCTAACCATTCTAACCCATCTAACTTTTCCAACTACTCAAATCTCACTTCTAATCTTTTATTTCACCTTACATCTCCACTTCTCTAAAACGTTTTCGTAAATAACGACTTTTTTACTGGCGTCCAACTGAAATTATTGATATTATTGTATTTAGCCGCGCGTTATAAACCGCTATATAAAGACATTGTTGTGTACGTCATGCGACGGGCTCGTTAGCTTAGTCTTTCCGAAGAAGACTAATAATGCGCACATAAACCGGATAAAAATAGTATTTGACACCATGAAAAATATGAAAACGTTTGTAAAGCAGTTGCCAGTATATGGCATGATGTTCCTATTCGCCTTGCCGGGGAAGCTTGCCGGCCAACAAAATAAGCAAGGTTGGAAAGATCTTTTTGACGGGAAGTCGCTTCAGGGCTGGAAAGCAGTAGGAGGGGAAGCTCCTTATACCATCGAAGATGGCGCAATCGTAGGTAGGATGACAAAGGGGACACCCAACTCATTCCTTATTACGGAAGAAGAATATGGTGATTTTATTTTGGAACTGGATATTAAGCTGGAAGGCGATCAAACAAATTCCGGGATACAGACACGAAGCCATCTGGATCCGAATGCAAACCGCGGGCGGGGAAGGGTATATGGACGTCAGGTAGAAGTCGATCCTAGTGCGAGGGCTTGGACAGGGGGGATATACGATGAGGCACGACGGGGATGGCTGTATCCGCTTGACTTGAATGAACAGGCAAAGACTGCCTACAAGCCCGAGGCCTTCAATCGGGTCCGCATTGAAGCGATCGGCGACGAACTGAAGACCTGGATAAATGGTGTGCCCGTGGCCTATGTCGTTGACACGGTCGATGCGAAAGGGTTTATCGGCTTACAGGTGCATAGTATCCCTGACGCCCTTGATGGCAAGAAGGTTTATTTTAAAAACATCCGTATTCAAACGGAAAACCTGAAGCCCCAGACGTTTCCAAAAGATATTTATATCGTCAATCTAAAGCCGAACAACCTCAGCAGTGCGGAAAAGAATGCCGGCGTCAAACTACTCTTTAATGGTCAGAACGCAGACGGGTGGAGAAGCGTAAAAGGACCTGCGTTTCCAGCGAAGGGTTGGCAGATACAGGACGGAGAGATCACGGTTTTGCGCGCTGACGGTGGCGAGTCTACCAATGGAGGCGACATTATTACGAAGGACAAGTACGCGGTATTTGATCTTTCCTTCGAATTTAAATTAACGCCCGGCGCGAATAGTGGAGTCAAATACTTCGTAACCCTGAAAGAGAAGACAGCAGGGTCGGCAATTGGTCTGGAATATCAGGTATTGGATGACGAGAAGCACCCTGACGCAAAATTGGGGAGGGACGGTAACAGGACATTGGCCTCCCTGTACGATTTGATGACATCAAATAAAGATGGACGGGCGAGACGGCCTATCGGTGAATGGAATAGGGGCCGTATCGTTGTAACTGCGGATAACAAAGTGACCCATTACCTCAACGGGATCAAGATGTTAACCTACGAAAGGGGCTCCCAAGCCTTTAAGGATCTTGTAGCAATAAGTAAGTATAAAGACTGGGAGAATTTTGGAGAAGCATCGTCCGGCCATATATTGCTGCAGGACCATGGAGATAACGTATCGTTCCGGAGCATCAAGATTAAGGCAAAAAAGTAACCGACAAAAAACCATAAGGAAGATGAACCATTATTTATCACGAAGAAGCTTTATTACCAAAGCCGCTGCGGCAGGGGGAGCGGTGCTGCTTTCAAATAGCGTATTTGCCAATGTAAAGCTGGCTAATCCGAACGAACGGGTAAACCTGGCCTGTATCGGGATCGGAAACCGTGGAGCAGATATCATAAAAGACCTCTATAAAACGGGACTCTGTAACATAGTTGCTTTATGCGACGTGGATATGGGAGCCAAACAGACGCTGGACATACTCAAGATGTTTCCGAATGTTCCGAGATACCAGGACTTCAGGAAGATGTTCGATGAGATAGGAAATCAGATCGATGCGGTTTCTATAGGGACGCCCGATTTTGCCCATTTCGCGCAGACGATGATGGCGATCGACCTCGGAAAGCACGTGTACGTGGAGAAGCCGATGGCACGGACGTTCTGGGAAGTGGAACTGATGATGCAAAAGGCTAGAAAATTTCCGAAAGTAGTAACGCAGATGGGAAACCAGGGACATTCGGAGGCAAACTATTTCCAGTTTAAGACCTGGAAGGAAGCAGGCATCATCAAGGACGTGACGCGCATTGATGCCCATATGAATATGCCCAGAAGGTGGCACGGCTGGGATCCTAACATAAAGGGATTCCCTTATCCGGAAAGAATTCCAGACACGCTGGATTGGGAGCTGTGGCAGATGCAAACCCTAGGCCACGACTACAATAAAGACTATATCAACGGGCAATGGCGCTGCTGGTTCGATTTCGGAATGGGAGCCCTCGGAGACTGGGGAGCACATATCCTGGATACGGCGCATGAATTTTTGGACTTGGGACTGCCCACAGTTGTAGAAGCTAAGTCGCTGGAAGGACACAATTCTTTTTTCTTTCCGATGTCGTCTACCCTGAGATTTCATTTTCCAAAGCGGAAGAATATGCCTGCCGTTGATATAAACTGGTATGATGGTCTGGATAACCTTCCTCCTATCCCAGAGGGATATGGCGTTTCAGGGCTGGACCCCAATATTCCGCCGCCAAGTACAGGAAAAATTGAGCCGGTAAAGCTCAACCCCGGTAAGATCATTTACGGTAAAGATTTAACATTTAAAGGCGGTTCCCATGGCAGTATCTTGCACATTATTCCAGAAGGAAAAGCCGCAGAAATAGCTGGAAGATTACCGGACGTACCTGAGAGTCCGTCGAATCATTTCGCGAACTTTCTGAAGGCATGTAAAGGGGAAGAGAAGACCCGCTCGTCATTTGAGATCGCAGGTCCGCTGAGTCAGGTATTTTGCTTGGGTGTTATTACACAAAGGCTCAACTCGAAAATTGATTTTGATCCAGTCAAAAAGGAGGTTGTGGGGGATCGGTTCGCCCAGTCTTTGCTGGTGGGCCCGCCTCCTGCTAAAGGGTGGGAACAATATTATAGGGTTTAGCCTAAGCATTCATTTATAGTAAATACGGATACCATTATCCGTATTTTTTTTGCCTGTCGCGGCCCTGTTTTAGCCACGACGCAGTCTGCCCAGCAGCTCCCTGGCAAACGCCAAAGAGCCCCGAGCATACTTTCTATAACTAAACAACATATATGAAAAAAGTAGACCGACTAACTACGGCCCCTACTTTCCTGGGAAATAAGCGAGAAATGTTACTGAACACTTGTTCAAGTCTTCTCACGGTATAATTAATGCTATATAACAGCAGGTTCATAATGTAGCTAATCCGCTACAATGTCTATAAAGATACTATTAATTTTTGAATAGCAAAAATTTTGCGTCATTTATTAAAAATATTTTAAGTTTTTTAGTGTTTTGTTATTATCGAGGCAAAATAAATCAAAGCCACTGCTCTTAAAGCTAGCCAAATTAAGGGAAATGAGTTAGTTTTGTAATGTATGAAAGCAGTCATTTTCGATTTAGATGGTACACTTATAGATACACTACAGGATCTGGCCGTAAGCTGTAACCATGTCTTAGCACAGTATGGCTATCCGGTTCATCCTGTCAACTCTTATAAGCTTTTTGTTGGCAACGGTGTTCGGAAGTTGGTTGAGCGCGCCCTTCCAGCTGACCATAGGACAGAAGCCACGATAGACGCGGTAAAACAGACTTTTATAAGTTATTATCAGCTACATGCACAGGATAATACAAAGCCTTATGCGGGTATCGAAGAACTGCTACAACAGCTAAAGGTACAGAATTTTCTTCTTGGCGTAGCATCGAATAAATATCACGAGGCTACTATGGCGCTGGTGGCGCACTATTTTCGTCCGGCAACCTTCGATCTGGTCCTCGGACATCGGGAAGGCCGTCCTGCGAAGCCCGATCCGGATATCGTCTTAGAAACGCTAAGCACATTTGCTGTTGATAAGCAGGAGTGTATTTATGTAGGCGATTCGTCTGTTGATATGCAGACAGCGACCCGCGCCGGAGTGACTGCTGTCGGGGTGACATGGGGATTTCGGACGGAAGCTGAATTGCGTGAAAACGGCGCGGATTATATTATTCACAGTCCGCTGCAATTGTTGGCTGTTCTGGAGAACGCATGTTCTTTCCCTAAGGGCTTGTAGTCTTATGGCTACATATTTTTTATTTGATATTGTTTATTTCGCCGTAAACTACGACATTTGCAGCATCATAATTTAGGTTTATAATTGGTTAGCTAAAGGTTTTCATTCTCCCCGTTTGAAAACCTTTTTTTATTAGCGGATGGCAGATGGCTCTAAGCTGTAAAGTTGTTGATTTGTGAAGTCGTGAAGTGAGAGGCTAATGGTAGATGGCTAATGGCCGTAAAAGCAACAATTGACCTCGTAGAGGTCATATTTCAATAGAAAACCGTGTGCCCAATTACACGACCCTGACGGGGTCGAATAAAAAGCCCGTATTTGCGAGGAGGAGGTACGATGACGTAGCAATCTCATGGCAGATAGCAGATGGCTATAAGCCGTAAAGTTGTTGAGTTGCTGATTCGTAAAGTTAACCCCTAACCCCTAATTTCTGACTTCTCACTTCTAAATGGCAAATGGCTATTAGCTATAAGCCAACAGCCGTAAGCTAATAGCCAATAGTCGTTAAAATTTGTTAAACCGGAAAAGAAGAAACACTATTTCGAACGCTGCTGCGTTTTAAAGACAACAATAGAGTAATTTTTTTTCATAAATTTGGTTAATTAATAATTGGTTAGTAGCAAATCCTGAAGTTCCCCGCTTCAGGATTTTTTTTCTACCTTGAGGACTCGCATTTAATATTCGCGATCTTTTAACTGTGTTTCGAACTTTTATTAACTTCGTAACATATAACAACCATGGAAGAGATCATAGATTATTTATCAGGCATCAATCCAATTCTGGCAGCATTCTATGCGGCGATGTTTACCTGGGCCGTTACTGCGCTCGGTGCATCTTTAGTTTTTTTTATAAAAACGATGAACCGCAATTTTTTAGATGCAAGTCTAGGATTTACAGGAGGGGTGATGGTTGCAGCTAGCATTTGGAGCTTACTGATACCTGCAATCGACATGAGCGAGGGCGAAGGCTTTATGCAGGTGGTTCCGGCTATAGTGGGGTTTTTATTAGGCGCGGGATTTCTCTTCGCTTTGGATAAATCGCTTCCGCATTTTCACGTGAACTTTAAACAGGTGGAAGGGGTTAAGTCGCCTTGGCAAAAGACTACATTGTTGATTCTGGCCATTACCCTGCATAATATCCCTGAAGGTTTGGCCGTCGGCGTATTGTTCGGAGCGGTTGCCGTGGGCATTCCCGACGCAAGTATCGGTGGCGCGGTGGCCTTGGCATTGGGTATCGGACTTCAGAATTTTCCGGAAGGGATCGCCGTAGCCATGCCGTTGAGGCGTATGGGGATATCGCGTCGCAAGAGTTTTTTTTACGGTCAGCTTTCTGCCATTGTAGAGCCGGCTTCGGCCGTTCTCGGTGCCGTAGCCGTTGGGATATTTGCACCCATGTTGCCCTATGCACTTTCGTTTGCTGCAGGCGCCATGATATTTGTTGTTGTGGAAGAGGTTATTCCTGAAGCTCAGCAAAACAAGAACTCCGATCTTGCTACATTAGGTTTTATTATCGGCTTTATTGTGATGATGACCCTGGATGTTGTGCTGGGGTGATTTGTTGCTTGTGAAGTGAAGCTAATGGCAGATAGCAGATGGCTGTTGGCTAATGGCCGTAAAAGCAACAATTGACCTCGTAGAGGTCATATTTCAATAGAAAAACGTGCACCCAATGACACGACCCTGACGGGGTCGAATATCTTCGCGATTGGGGGAGAACCGTAAAGTCGTGAATTGAAGCTAATGGCAGATAGCTGATGGCAGATGACAGCCATAAGCCTACGATACTAACTACTCTAACTCCATCTAACTATTCTCACTACTCAAATCTCAAATCTCACTTCTAATATCTAACATCTCACATCTTTATAGCCCCTCAACCCCGGGGCAGGGGTTTTACTTGGAAGGTCGGAAAAAGTAAAAATTAAAATGTAAAAATTAAAAAGGAAGTTGGAAATAATTTGTGAAGTCTCTAATCACGACCTAATCCCTAACTCCCAACTACCAATCAGTAGAAATGCTGACGCAGTCGAACCAATGCCGGTCATTTCTTCCGCGCAAGGCCGTCTTTGCATAGAGTTTCGGTGTAAAGTCGTGAAGTGAAGCTAATGGCAGATGGCGAATAGCAGATGGCAAATGACAGCCATAAGCCTACGATACTAACTACTCTAACTCCATCTAACTATTCTCACTACTCAAATCTCAAATCTCAAATCTCACTTCTAATATCTAACATCTCACATCTTTATAGCCCCTCAACCCGGGGCAGGGGTTTTACTTGGAAGGTCGGAAAAAGTAAAAATTAAAATGTAAAAATTAAAAAGGAAGTTGGAAATAATTTGTGAAGTCTCTAATCACGACCTAATCCCTAACTCCCAACTACCAATCAGTAGAAATGCTGACGCAGTCGAACCAATGCCGGTCCTTTCCTCCGCGCAAGGCCGCCTTTGCATAGAGTCTCGGTATAAAGTCGTGAAGTGAAGCTAATGGCAGATGGCAAATGACAGCCATAAGCCTACGATACTAACTACTCTAACTCCATCTAACTATTCTCACTACTCAAATCTCAAATCTCACATCTAATATCTAACATCTCACATCTATATTGCCCCTCAACCCGGGGCAGGGGTTTTACTTGGAAGGTCGGAAAAAGTAAAAATTAAAATGTAAAAATTAAAAAGGAAGTTGGAAATAATTTGTGAAGTCTCTAATCACGACCTAATCCCTAACTCCCAACTACCAATCAGTAGAAATGCTGACGCAGTCGAACCAATGCCGGTCCTTTCTTCCGCGCAAGGCCGCCTTTGCATAGAGTTTCGGTATAAAGTCGTGAAGTGAAGCTAATGGCAGATGGCTATTAGCCAACAGCCAATAGCTAAAAGTCGTAAAGACGCGTCTTTGCGAGGAGGAGGTACGACGACGAAGCAATCTAACCTTCTTACTTCTGACTTCCAGCTTCTCCCTTCTAACTCCTAACCACGAACCGGCTCGGTTAAGCGCTCGTCCGATGCTGATCTGCCCATTCCTTGGGACTAATACCAAACTGTTTTTGAAAATTGCGTATAAAGTGGGAAGAAGAGCTAAATCCTACCAAAGAGGATATTTCGTAAATCCGGTAATGTCCCTCTTCGAGCAGCTGAGCAGCCTTTTTTAATCGCGTGATATTGATGAGCTCATTTGGCGAGAGATCAGAAAGGGCCTTTATCTTCCGATATAAGGTAGGTCTGCTCATATGCATTCTGTCGGCCAAAAGGTCAACGCACAAGGAGGCCTCGGTAATATTCTCCAAAATCAATTGGTTCAATTGATTTAAGAATGCTTGATCCGCTTGATTTAAAGCTATGCTTTGCAGCGGGCTCGTGGGGGAGTGGTTGTAGTGAGCACGTACATTCTGTCTGTTTCGCAGTAAACTGGAGATTTGAGCTTGCAGAAAAGTGG
Organism: Sphingobacterium allocomposti; assembly: GCF_008124885.1. Lineage (GTDB taxonomy): Bacteria > Bacteroidota > Bacteroidia > Sphingobacteriales > Sphingobacteriaceae > Sphingobacterium > Sphingobacterium allocomposti. Next base: position 30,249 of record NZ_VNHX01000022.1, on the reverse strand, counting down.
GCGAGAAAGGCTTTTCAATATAGGCATCGGCCCCGTATTCCAGGCCCTCAATTTTAGATTGCAGGCTGTTCTTAGCTGTCAGCATGATAAAAGGGATGTGGCAAAACCGTATGTCTTCTTTCAGGCGCGTACAGAGGGCATATCCATCCATGTTTGGCATCATAATATCGCTTATAATAACGTCCACCGGTTGTTCCGTTAAGAGAGTCAACGCGCCGACGCCGTCTTTAGCCTTTAAGACATGGTAGCTGTCACACAGGTCATCCGCAATGAAGTCAAGTATCTCCTGATGGTCGTCCGCCACCAAAACAGTCGATTTACGTGTTGCTGCATTAGTCATAGGTCCCTTCTATTGGTATCTGCAATACGAATATATTTAAATTCTCCGAGTTATTTAAAAAAATTAAAGAGCCGCGGTGGAGTTCGGCGAAGGAATGTGCCAGGGCAAGTCCCAGTCCCGAACCTTCAATCTGCAGATGCCTAGAGGTGCGGTAAAAAGGCTTAAAAACCGCGTTGATGTCCTGCTCAGATAGCTGGCGTCCGTCGTTTTTAACGACAAAGGAGAAAAACCGCCCGTTGCTATCGGCCTTGAGTTCGACGGCCACGATTTTGTCGGCATACTTGACAGCATTGGTCAACAGGTTATCGATGATCTTGCAGACGATTTCCGCGTCGATATAGGCGTCTATCACCTGGTCGCACCGGTAGCTAAAAGACAGGTGGCGTTGGTTGAACGCCGGCTGGAATTCGAGGAGGCGGTCAGAAACCAACTGGTTAACGCTGAGCCGTTCGAGCTTTAAATTATGTTCGCTGCTTTCAATTTTCCGAAAGTCAAGTAGCTGATTGGTCAGGCCGACGAGCTTTTCCGTGTTATTATGCATGGTATCCAGAAGCCGGACGGTGCGCGGATCAGATTGAGGCTGATGACGTAGCCGTTCCAAGGGCGCTTTAATAAGTGTGAGCGGTGTTTTGATATCGTGCGCCACACGGGCTAAAAAATCCATTTTAACTCTGAATAGTTCCCGTTCCCTATGTGTCTTAATAGCTTCTAAGCGCCGTCTGTTTTTTTCTTTGATCCGGCGGTCGTATGTGGTTACCAATAAGTAGATGAGAATCGATGCCGCAATGAAATACAAGATGAATGCTGCGGTACTCGCCCAGATAGGAGGATCAACTTCGATATCCAACGATAATTCGTTGGATATCGCCTGTCCGCTCACGTCGACCGCCTTCACGCGGAACCGGTACGAACCCGGCGGCAGCTTTGTAAAATGGGCCGTATGGGATTGACGTAACAACGTCCACTCTTTGTCGAACCCTTCCAGCAGATACATGTACGATGTCGATTTGGAAGTTACAAAATTTAAGGCGGCGAAATCCAAAGAAATCGTGGATTCATCGTGCTTGAGTTTGATCTTGTTGATGTACGTGACTGCCGTATCAACAGCCAGACTTCCATGCCCGACCCTCAGATCTCTCTGTAGTATCTGAATCCGCGTTATATATATAGGTACCGGCGGTTGCGGAGAGGACAAACTCCTTATCGAATCCGGGTGAAACCGTATTAGTCCGGTTGACGATCCAAAATAGAAATGTCCTTTGCTGTCTTTATGTACCGAATTATAATTGAACTGCAAGTCCAGGAGTCCGGACTCTTTGTCGAAAATCCTGATCTGTTGGTCTTGCAGACGTAGCCGTACGAGCCCCCGCGTGGTCGATATCCATAGATTGCCTTCGTTATCTTCTTCCATTGCCAAAATAAGATTGCTTGGCAGTCCGTCTTTCTTCGTGATGCGCCTAACAGGCGTCCCATTAGCGGACCACTGGGCCAGCCCGTTCTCCGTCGCGATCCATATAAAGTTATTACTGTCCTGGTATACGCGGTTTACACGATTGCTGTTTAAGCTTTTCGGATTGTTTCGATCGTGCCGGAATATTTGTATACGCCCGTCTTTCGGATCAATACGATAAAGCCCGTCGCGCCACGTCGCCAGCCAGAGCACGCCGTCCTTATCTTCAAAAATTGATGTGTAAAAAATATAATCGGGAGCTTCTTTCAACAGGACGACCCGGTCCGTGCCGGGAAAAAATTCGCAAAGTCCCCGCGCCGTAGCCAGTAGCACGCGTCCTTGTCGCGTGCGATAGATATGAAATACGAAATTGTTGCTAAGCCCCCCGTGTGTGTTGTCTGTGTTGAGATGTCGTATAATTTTACGGGTACGAACGTCGACGATGTCCAATCCCCGGTCGAAGGTGCCCACGAGCAAACTGTCGCCGACCAGCGCGAGACCATGAATGTTGGTATGAGACAGGCCGGAAAGGAGGGTAAGCGTGCTGAAAATGCCATTGCTTCGGTTCCATACACATAGACCGTTATCTTCTGTTCCCACCCAAAGTTGCTGATATGAATCTTCCACAATTTCGCGGACGGCATGCCCTTGGATAGAGCTTCGTGAGAACCGGGGGAAAAATTTTTGAAAAAGATCATGTTGGGGATGATGATAATTGACACCGCCGAAGAATGTCCCCACCCAAAGGCCCCCCTGATGGTCGCCACAAATCGTATAAACGGCATTGTCGGAAAGGCTCCAGGGGTCATCTCCCTGATGTCTCAAGACCCGGTACTTTCCGTTATGACGGTTGTAAATAACGACTCCGCTTTCTGTGCCAATCCAAAGATGGTTTGGATCTGGCTGGTAAATGTCCCGCACAAACAACGGGTTATTTCCGATCGAAGGCAGGACCTGCTTTATTTGTCCTGTTTTCGGCTCTAACGTATAAACGCCGTGTTTAGAGGTGCCTATCCATAACAATCCCTGGCTATCTGTATATATCTTTTCGATCCACTGGGGCGCCGTATTCAACTTTGGTAGGCGATAGGATACGTTTGTATTTAAGCAGGTGATAAAATCGCCGCTTCCCATCCATACCCGCCCGGCCTGATCGAAGCCGAACGCGGATACGACATGCTCATGTATACTACTTCGCTGAACCAGTTCCTTGGTCTTGGGCAGAAAGCAGAAAAGGCGGTTGTTTGATATAAACCAGATGTTACCATCCCCATCTTCCTCGATCTGCAGTATCTCAGCTTCTTTCTCATGGGAAAAAGGAGTGAATCGCTCTAAAAACGGATTAAAAATATAGATCCCCTGATCGGTTCCTGCCCAGATATTTTTTTCCCTATCTACCAATAAACTGTGAATAAAGTTGCTCCCCAAACCATTATTGCTGTCCGTATCGCTATAGTACTGCTTAAAAGTATAACCGTCAAACCGATTAAGCCCATCCTTTGTACCAAACCAGAGGAAGCCATCTTTATCTTGGACGCTGCATAGAATAGCGTTATTGGAAACACCCTCGTCGACACCATAATGGTTAAAATAGGGTTGCCCCGATACCGACCCAGACAAAAGGCATAGAAAAGTGCTGACTAACAGTTTGAGGGTGAGGTTAATCGTTTCTTTTGGAATGGTCGGTAGTAGGCTTCGTGCTGGTTTCATACATCGCTGCGGATAAATGCTCATGAATGAGACAAAATAGTAATTTATTGAGAAAATTTGGCAACTGTTTGTGAAAGAGAATACGCATATTTGAAAATGCGTCTAACTGGGCCGGCTGAGGGAACACGGAAAATCGTCGGAGGATAACTCAACGTTTCCAATACAGATCGAAGACCGTGAACGTAAACAAACCGTAAAAAACGAAGCTGCAGTGTAAGCGGCGAATTAAAATCCAGCGTAACAAAATGACTAAGAGACTTCAAGAAACGATATGTATCATATAAAAAGGAGATATATTTTTTGGACATTCCTTTGCCTACTGTTTTTCTGCGTGTGCTGCCGCGGAGGACGTCAACTGGGTGTCCACTCGGCAGACAGCTATGTTAATCCTGTTTTCGAGCCGATATTAGCGGATCCAACGTTGATCAGGGATCCCCACACCGGTTATTTTTATGCTTACGGTACACAGGACGATTGGGGTGACGGGCAGGGGCAGCGGCTAATGCCCATCATAAAATCCAAAAATCTGATGGACTGGGAATATGTCGGAGAGGTGTTTCAGGATAAACCTACATGGAAGGACGGCGGAGGACTGTGGGCACCCGATGCAAATATCGTGGAAGGCAGGTACTACCTATACTACGCATACTCCAAGTGGGGTGACAGTAATCCCGGTATAGGACTCGCTATCGCAGGTGGACCGGAAGGGCCTTTTGAGGATCAGGGCATGTTGTTTGACTCCGAAAACACCGGCGTACCAAACTCCATTGACCCCGCCTTTTTTCAGGAGGGAAGCAAAAAATACCTGGTATGGGGCAGCTTTGGCGAAGGTCCTAATCAGGGCATCCATCTCATAGAGTTGTCGGCCGATGGCAGAAGGGTCGTCGACGTCAATAGAAAAATCCAGCTGGCGGCCGGTGATTGGGAAGCTCCGATGATTCACAAAAAGGGAGGCTATTACTACCTTTTTGGTTCAAAAGGTAGCTGTTGCGAGGGTGCGGACAGCCAGTACAAAGTGTGGGTTGCGAGATCTTCTGCTTTAGAGGGGCCTTATGTTGATAAAGAAGGCGAGCAGGTTACCCAGCGCGGGAGGGGTGCATTGCTTTTGGAAGGCAATGATCTGATCGCCGGGCCGGGGCATCACACCCGATTAATTCGGGACGATGACGGTCAGGACTGGTTTCTCTACCATGCTATCTGGAAAGACAATCCGAAGGTGCGCAGCGGGGCAAGCCGCCGGACGTTGATGTTGGACAAACTCATATGGGAAAATGGATGGCCCCGGATGGAAACTCAAAACCCCAGCCATACTGAACGTGTAGGCCCAAGATTTTTTGAAAGGAGGAAACAATGAACTACAGATTTTTAGTCCTTTGCTGTCTATTGGTCCAGGTGGCCGCGGCTTTAGCGCAGAAAGGTATGCCATCAAACCCATTGAACGTACCTTTGGGCGATCCGTACATCATCTACGATGAAAAAGCAGACAAGTATTACCTTTACGGCACCGGAGGCACTCCTAACAGGTTTGTCGTTTATTCGTCTGCCGATCTCAACGACTGGACCAACGAAGGGGTTGTTTATGAGTCGTCCCAGCCTGAAGCCTGGGGAGTTAAAGACTTTTGGGCCCCTGAAGTATATTTCTTTAATAATAAATACTACCTGTTTTACAGCGCGCATTGGAAAGATAATCCCCATAATGAACTGGAAAACTACCGGATAGGCGTTGCTGTTGCGGACAGTCCGACGGGGCCATTTAAGGATTTGACAGGCAAACCGCTTTTCGATCCGGGCTACCCGATTATCGATGCGAACGTTTTTTTCGCGGATGATGGTAAGTTATACCTGTATTATTCGAGGTGTTGTTATAAGCATCCCGTATCGTCGGAAATCGCCGACTGGGCGAAGGCTAAAGGGTTGTTTCCGGAGATTGAAGAGAGCTGGGTATACGGCGTTGAGCTATCTCCGGATTTCTCTGGAGTGATCGGAGAGCCCGTACTATTGTTGCGCCCACCTTTGAAGATGAATGACCCGCAGTCGGAATGGGAAAGCAGGTCGGTTACTTCGGGAGAAATCAACCGGAGGTGGACAGAGGGGTCATTTCTTTTTAAGCAAGGTGACACCTATTACATGATGTATTCCGCGAATCATTTTGCAGGAGAAAACTATGCAGTAGGGTATGCCACAGCTACGGGTCCGCTGGGACCGTTCCGCAAATCGGCCAATAATCCGGTCTTACAGAAGAATACACAAAATGGAGGTGTGGTGTCGGGAACGGGGCACAACAGCCTTTTACGGGGGAAGGACGGCAGATGGTGGTGCGTTTATCACGGGCGAACCACTACCGGCGGGGATCAGCGATTTGTGTTCATTGACGAAATGAAAATCCTGCCTGACGGAACCCTCGTGGTCGATGGCCCGACTACCGGAAAAAGAAGGTTTTAGTTTTACAGCCGACTACAGCGAATTCATTGTATCCTATTTGTAGCTATCCGTAGCGTGGTCTTTTATGTGAGGACAGTCTAGGGGGCTAAGGCGGGTTGTATCGGCGTCTATTCGTCGCCCGGCGCTGCGCTTCGTACTACTGTGGCCATGTCTCCTCGCTCGAATGCTGCCATGTAAGCGAAATCAGGGGGCGGCGGGAACACTGTCGGACCGCGGATTGAGACGATTTGGCAATAAAATGAGATGATTTGGAAACCTATTACAGTCAGGGGCAACTAACTTTGGTTATCGATTATAAACATAACTAAACTTACCTATGATTGTCAAAAGGATTACATGCATATCATTGCAGTGCATTGTGCTCACCGGACTGCTTGTCGGGGCTGTTCCGGAGGGAGGAGCGGCAGCACATAGCATCCCTTTCGTATGGGAGTCGCAACAACAAACGGTGCAAGGAACGGTTAAAGACGCCCAAGGAAACCCGCTACAAGGCGTGACGGTACAGTCAAAGCACAATCCGGCAGAGGGAACCACAACAGACCAGGACGGTAGATTTAACTTTACCATATCTGCAGTCGATAAAACGATCGTTTTTCGCTCCGTAGGTTACACGACGCTGGAAGTCCAGGCACAAGCCGGAGCGATGGAAATAACACTGCAGACGGACGACGCCAACATCGAAGAGGTTGTCGTGGTTGGATACGGAACACAAAAGAAGGAATCTGTTACGGGTGCTATATCTTCTGTACAATCGGAGGATCTGGCCCGTTCGGTGGCGACGACAACGTCAGGCGCACTGGTGGGGAAGCTCGCGGGCGTAAATAGTAGGATGCCCGACGGCAGGCCCGGCGCTGCGACCAATATAAATATCCGTAATATGGGCAACCCCCTTTACGTGATTGACGGCGTACAGAAGGATGCCGGACAATTTAATAACCTAGACTTCAACGACATCGAGTCTATATCCGTTCTAAAGGATGCATCAGCAGCCATTTACGGGGTACGGGCGGCTAACGGTGTTGTTGTCGTGACGACAAAAAAAGGTAAGAGGGGGGATCAAAATCAATTCAGTATAAATAGCTATTACGGGTGGCAAAGTATGTTTCGCTTCCCCCGGCCGGCCAGTGCGTCGACGTATATCAAAAGTTATATCCAGTCTGACGCTATTTTGGGAACGCCTGAACCTCGGTATACGATGGAAGATCTGGCTAAATGGGAGGAAGGTACAGAGAAGGGCTACAGGCCCTTTGATTGGTATGATTATATACTGGAAACGAGTCCGCAAACATATATTTCCGGAGCAGCGAGCGGCGGTTCGGACAAGATAAACTACTATCTTAGCGCAGGTCACCTCAATCAGAAGTCTATCATACGAAACTATGGAGGCTTTAATAGAACAAATGTTCAGTTCAATTTAGATGCCGATATTTCCAGTAGGTTGAAAGTGGGTGGAAACCTAAACGGGCGGATTGAAAAGCGCCGCCAACCGGGTGTACCGGGCGCCGATGATACGTGGCAGGCCCTATTTGCTATTTATAGAAATCTTCCGACAGCTCGCCCTTTTGCCAATGACAATCCGCTATATCCTGCCCGGACGGCCGCCAATACGGAAACAAATTTCGGCATGTTAAACTATGATCTTTCCGGAGAATATCAAGAGGCTTGGCGGGTTATGCAGCTGAATTTTAATGCAGAGTATAAGCTAACAGACAACTTAAAAATCCGGGGATTGGTAGGCTATTATTTGGCGAATAAATGGATGGATAATCAAGAGTTTACCTATAAGCTTTACGATTACGACGAGGCCACTGATACCTATCCTGTCGTATTTACAATGGGTAATCCATGGCGTGAACGGGATATCCGCCAAGTCGAAGAGCTTAGTTATCAAGCCACGTTGAACTATACAAAAAGTATCGGCAAGAACAATCTGAACGCCGTCTTAGCGGCCGAAGCGATACAACGCGACGAACCGGGATTCTGGTTGCACGACCGGCCGGCATCAAACAGTTTATCCCTAATCTACTTTCAGACAATGGACCAATTTGACGACACGGGGATTGACACGCAGGCACGGGCAGGCTTCGCCGGACGTTTTAATTACGACTACGACGGTAGGTATCTTTTGGAGATTGCAGGGCGCTACGACGGCTCATGGAAGTTCCCCCCGGGAAGCCGCTGGGGATTCTTCCCATCGGTATCTGCTGGTTGGCGTATAGCGCAGGAAAGCTTCCTTAAAGATTCATTTATTGGGAACGCCTTTCAGGATCTGAAACTTCGTGCGTCGTATGGTGCGTTAGGCGATGATAACCTAGATGATTGGCAATATTATGCTTTCGGCTTTTTACCCGGCTATCTCTATAACCAGGGAGGATCTACTATCGGGGGTAATTACGTGGTTGGAGCCCAGCCGCGCGGTCTTCCCGTTACATCGCTTTCCTGGATCCGTGCGAACACATTTGATGTGGGGATTGACTTTGCTCTGCTCGGCGGGAAACTATCGGGAGCACTGGACTATTTTAATCGTAAACGCACCGGGCTTCCCGCATCCAGGGATGATATTTTAATCCCCTGGGAAATGGGGTTCAGTCTGCCATACGAAAACCTAAATTCGGACATTCACCGCGGTGTTGACGGAAGTATTATGTGGAGGAGTAACGCGGGAAATGTCAACTACTTCGTTGGCGGAAACTTTACCTATGCGCGTCAGTTGGACGGCAGACAGTACAAACCACGATTCGGTAACGCCTGGGACGAATATCGGAACTCCATCACCGATCGATACGCGTTCTTAAATTGGGGGCTGCATGCCATAGGACAGTTCCAGAGCTGGGAAGAGATTGAAAATTATACGATTGACAACGATAGGGAAGGAAATACAACGCTCCGTCCGGGGGATATCAAGTATGAAGATGTCAATGGTGACAAGGTTATTAACCACTTGGACGAACGGCCGATAGGCTACCGTCAAGGCGGGTTGCCGTACCTGAACTTTGCGCTCAATCTTGGAGTACAATACAGAGGTTTTGATATTGCCATGGATTTGACAGGAGCTTCTTTTGCATCATACCGGGCAAACTGGGAAGGTATGTTACCGTTCCACGACGGAGGTAACAACGCGGCATACTATATGGAAAATCAGTGGATGCTAAGCGATATCACCGATCCTAATAGTGAATTGATTCCCGGCGAGTTTCCAACGCTTATTCTTGGACGTCAAAACCATAGTAACTATTGGCACAGCGATTTCTGGCTGATGAATGTTACGTATTTAAAGCTAAGAAACTTGCAGATAGGCTATTCGCTTCCTTCATCATTGACGCAACGATGGGGGCTTAAAAACCTTCGCATATATTCGATGATGCAGAACCTATTCAGTATTGACAACTTGGGGAAGATGAAGATAGATCCCGAACTGACAGCCGACTCGGGAATTCAATATCCAACAAATAAGGTGATTAACGTGGGACTCAACATAACTTTTTAATCATGAATAGATTTTTTATTTATATATATATGGTCGGTACTATGGTGCTGATCAGCAGCTGTTCGAAGTTTTTGGAGCGGGAATCTCAGTCGATCTTGCCCGAGGATCAGGTGTATTCCGACGAAAAGATGATTCTGGCAGTTCTGGCAAACTATTATGGGCGAATGGATTGGGGACAGCATCTAGGCGACCCAGGTTCCTTCGCACTGCTCGACGAGGCGGCTTTTTCTTCCGGCGGGCCTAACAATATGCAGAATTATGCTGACGATATCTGGCGGATGTATGATTACACCCTCATACGCAACCTGAACGAGTTTATCCAAGGTGTCAAAGGATCGACATTGGAAGAAGAGACGAAACGTAATTATGAGGGCGAAGCACGGTTTATCCGGGCATGGGTCTATTTTAATATGGTGAAGAGGCTAGGCGGTGTACCATTGGTAGGCGACAAGATCTATGGTTATCAACCGGGTATGAATCCCGAAGAGCTCCAGATCGCGCGTGCAACGGAGCAAGCGTCCTACGAATATATTATCGACGAATGTACAGCCGCTGCCGATATACTAACGACTGATAAGAATGCCAATTCAGCCCGGGCAAACAAATGGGTCGCACTTGCACTAAAAGCAAGAGCTGCTTTGTATGCAGCCTCAATAGCGAAATACGGCGCGCGGACGCCAGATGTAAAAACAGCAGGAGGGGAAGTGGGGATTCCGGCATCGGAAGCTACACGCTTTTACCAGATCGCATATGAAACGGCGCTGACGATCATACAGGACAGTCCATATGTGCTTTATCAAAAAAATGCCGACAAAGGTAGAAATTTCTACGAGGCGACGAGCAGCAAGGGAAGTGAAGAAGTTATCTGGGCGAGAGATTATAAATATCCAGGGCAAACTCACCCCTTTACGAACAACGTGGTAGCCTCCTCTGTAAGAGGTGATATCGATGCCAATATCGTAACGCCTATACTCAATCTTGTCGAGGACTTTGAGTATATAGATCGCCGTAATGGAGCATTGAAACTAAGAGACGAAAGTGGTGACTTCATTTACTATACCAATCCGCAGGATGTCTTTGCGAACAAGGATCCAAGACTTTATGGAACGGTCATCTACTCCGGGGCAGATTTTGGTGGAACGGCAATAACCTATCAGGCGGGAGTGCGTTATCTTGAAAATGGAGAATGGAAGGTAAGAACCGGCACCCCGGGGGCTATAGACAATACTTATGGTCTCGTAACAAGTCAAGACGGTCCGACGACATCTAACGACCAGTTTATCAATAAAACAGGCTTTAATATACGTAAGTTCGTCGAAGAGAATCGCGATGCTTCGACCCGCGGGCGCGGCAGTGACATGTGGTTTGTACGCTTTCGTTTTGCCGAATTTCTCATGATCGCAGCTGAAGCTGCGTTGGAACTGAACAGGCCTCAGGACGAAGTTGCCGGATATATTAACGAGATTCGAGCAAGGGCGGGCATCCAGCCTTTAGAACAGGTTACCTTACAGGATATCGTCCGCGAGCGGCGGGTCGAGTTTGCTTTTGAAAACCATCGCTATTGGGATTTGAAACGCTGGCGTATTGCCCACGAAGTGTGGAATGGTCAGGATACGCCTACAGCAACGCATTACGTGCTTTTTCCATATAAGGTATACGCGCCCGGGACAGAATATCACGACAAATGGGTGTTTGAGAAGCGCAAAGCCAGCCATACGATGTATCCCCGCTATTTTAGATATCAGAATTATTACAATTTTATCAACCAAGACTGGATTAATGCTAACCCGAAGCTTGTCCGGAATCCATATCAATAAGATAACAGAAGGGGAAAAGCGATAGATTAATATTAAAAGCAGCATCTTAAAAATATAGAGATTAATGAAGACATTTTTTGTTAAACCGGTTCTTTTATTCCTCTTCAGTGTGCTGATTATAGCATGTGGAAAGGACAATTACGAAGCACCTTCGTCGATGTTGACGGGGGTGGTAACCTACAACGGGAAGCCCGTTGGTGTTCGTGGGTCGAATGCCTCCGTCCGGCTGCAACTGTGGCAAGACGGTTTTCCGGTAAAGACTCCGATAGATGTATTTGTTTCGCAAGACGGCTCGTTTTCCGCGCAGCTTTTTGACGGAACGTACAAACTGGTGACGGTGCCGGGGAACGGGCCGTGGGAACACACGGCCGATACACTACAGGTGGAGGTCAGAGGCGATACACATATCGATTTTTCCGTCAGGCCGTTCTTCTCGCTATCGGAAGTCGATTATAAACTGGAAGGGCAAGAGCTCGTGGCGACCTTCGATCTCGAAAGAATAAGCGAGATCAGAACTATCGATGACGTCAGTTTATTAGTCAACGACACATACTTTGTCGATCTCGGCCACTTTACCGCACGGGAAACCCTCACCGGTATAGATGAAGGTACTATTACTATCCGGTTAAATGTAGGTAGTCAACTAGCGAGCTCAAACAGTGTTTTCGCGAGGGTGGGCGTCAAAATTAACGGAATAACAGAGGCTATATATGATAGCCATGTGGAAAAAATAAAGTAAATTAAAGCGATTGTTTTGACGTGTTAGACGGATGACGTTATAATGAATGATGAAATACCATAAAACTGTATTAATATCAATAGTGTGGCTAGTAGCGGGGAGACTGTCTGCCCAGCAGCCGTATAACGTGCTGTTTTTGCTGGTTGACGACCTTCGTCCGTCTATTGGCGCCTTTGGCGATAAGTTTGCCCATGCCCCCCAAATAGACCGCCTGGCGCAGACAGCACATGTCTTTCATAGAGCTTATACCAATCAGGCTGTATGTGTTGCATCACGCTATAACCTGCTGCTCGGCTCCCGATCGACATCAACCGGATTGTACGATTTTGGCCGCGCTTTTCGCGACTTCTATCCGGGCGCGGTGACCATGCCGGAGCACTTCAAGAGACAGGGGTATTATACAGCGGCAATAGGGAAGGTGTTCCACGTGGGGCACAACACCTACAATGACGAACAATCCTGGTCAGTGCCTCATGAATATGATCTGGTGGTCGAGTATGCGGATAAATCCAACGTAGGTGCGACACGGGAAGAGGCATTGTTCGCCAACGTTCCGTGGAACCAGGCAAACCAGCTGATGAAAGGTAAGGCATGGGAGTGCTTGGACGTAAGCGATGAAACTTACGCGGATGGCCGCGTGGCCCAGAAGGCGATGGAACGTTTAACGACCTTAAAAGCGCAAAATCAGCCCTTCTTCCTTGCCGTGGGTTTTGCCAGGCCGCATCTTCCGTTTTCCGTGCCCAAGAAGTATTGGGACTTGTATAATCCCGACGAGATCCCGATGCCGCAGGATCAAAAGAATCCGAAAGGATCGCTACCTTATGCAAATAAACGCGATGGCGAAATAGTGCAGTATCTCGAAATACCGTCGGCAGCTGAGTCCGATCCTTTTCCGGATAGCTTGACGCGGAGGCTTATCCACGGGTATTACGCAGGTGTCAGCTATGTAGACGCCCAGATTGGGAAGGTGCTGGCAAAATTGCGGGAGACTGGTCTCGACAAAAATACGATCGTCGTCCTATGGGGAGATCATGGCTACCTCTTGGGCGAAATGGGCATGTGGACAAAACACGTAAACCACGAGCTGGCCAACCGGATTCCGCTTATTATCCGCCTCCCGGGTACAGAAGGGCGCGTAGACACAGAGGCGCTGATAGAAACGGTAGATATATATCCAACGCTAACCGCGCTATGCGGTCTTCCGCGGCCGAATGGCGACCAGCCCATGGACGGGAAAAGCTTTGCCGATTTTCTTGCGCACAGGGGTGCGGAGCCACGGCAATATATCTATCACTGTTTTCCGCGGGAGGGGAGGCTAGGCCGAGCGATCCGCGATGCCCGCTACCGGCTAATAGCATGGAAGCCCCTCCATGGACGGGAAGACGAGCAATACGAGTTATATGATTATAAAGGCGGGCTCGTCGAAAAAGAGAACATCTGGTCTGCAGATAGCCCGATTTTTTTGCGCTTGAAAGCCCTGCTGGATAGTGAGCCAACGGCAGCGCCGTTCCGACCGGAAAGTAAAATCAAATACAAATAATGAAGCAAAAACCGAAAACAATGATGAAAAAAACAATGGCCCTGTTTTGTATGGTGGCAACCTCCTTATCCCTGGGCTACGCTCAGCAGTGGAAGCCCGCTGGAGACAAAATTCTTACAGGCTGGGGAGAACAGCTGGATCCGGCGAACCCTCATCCGGAATATCCGAGGCCGCACCTAAAGCGGGACGGAAACTGGCAAAACCTGAATGGATTGTGGAAGTATAAAATCACATCGAAAGAGCAGGGACAAGCACCGACATCGTGGGACGGCGATATTCTCGTTCCGTTCGCCGTAGAATCGGCCCTGTCAGGTGTCGGAAAAAGCGTAGGGAAGGACCAGGCATTGTGGTACCACAACGAAATAAGTGTCGACAAAAAGTTACAGAAAGGAAAGCTGCTGTTACATTTTGGAGCCGTGGACTGGCAGTGTGACGTGTATGTCAATGGCCAGCATGTGGGACAACATGAAGGCGGTTTCGATCCATTTTACATGGATATTACTGCAGCTCTAAAGAAAGGAGCTAAGCAGCTGGTAACCATCCGTGTCTGGGATCCGACGAGTGAAGGCCCCCAACCCCGGGGTAAACAGATAAACAACCCTCACGGGATATGGTATACGCCTGTTACGGGTATCTGGCAAACCGTATGGTTAGAATCTGTGCCGCAGACGTACATTGTCGCTACCAAACAGACGCCAGATGTCGACGCTTCTTCTTTGACGGTGTCCGCAAAGGTAGATGGAGCACAAGCTGGAGACCAGCTGTTGGTCGAGGCCTTTGATGGCGCAAGAAAGATAGCAGAGGCGTCTGCAGCGGTAGGGTCCGATGCAAGTCTGAATGTAGCGAATCCCCAATTGTGGAGTCCGGATAGCCCCAAATTGTACGATTTGACGGTTAAGGTGTTACGCAAAGGGAAAGTCATCGACCAGACGCAGAGTTATTTTGCAATGCGGAAAATAACGGTAAAAAAAGACGGGAAAGGTGTTCAGCGGATGTACCTGAATGATAAGTTTGTCTTTCACTATGGTCCATTGGACCAAGGCTGGTGGCCTGACGGTCTACATACCGCCCCGTCTGATGAGGCGTTAAAGTTTGATGTGCTGAAAACAAAGGAGATGGGGTTCAATATGATCCGTAAACACATCAAAGTGGAGCCTGCCCGCTGGTATAGGCACTGCGACAGTATTGGAATCTTAGTCTGGCAGGATATGCCGAGCGGCGACCTGGGAGGAAACATCTGGGATATGCAGCCCGGCAAAATATCGAATGGCGTGCACGACAAGCAACGAAGCCCGGAGTCAGAAGCCATATACAGAAAAGAGTGGAAGAACATCATGGACGCTTTGCATAACTTCCCAAGTATAGTGGTGTGGGTTCCGTTTAACGAAGCTTGGGGGCAGTTTAAAACCAAGGAAATTACCGAATGGACGATGAAGTACGACCCGTCGCGGTTGGTGAATAGCGCGAGCGGCGGAAACTTCGCTTATACAGGGCATATTCTGGATATTCACAACTACCCGGACGCGGCAATGCCTGATCCCAAGATTTTTGGAGATAAATTCGTTCTGGCTTTAGGCGAGTTTGGCGGGCTGGGATTACCTGTGGAGGGACATACGTGGCAGCAAAAGGACAACTGGGGCTACCAGTCGTTTAAAAACAAAGAGGAACTTCAGCGCCGCTATGAGGAAGTTGTACATAACTTACAAAGTCTCATTCCTCTGGGATTATCTGCCGGTGTATATACACAGACTACCGATGTAGAAGTAGAAACCAACGGTCTGATGACCTACGATCGTAAAGTGATTAAGATACCTGAAGCAACGTTGAAAAGCATTCACGACAAGTTGTATAATGTAGTTATAGATTAGTTGAATGATAGGATCTCCGGGGAGCAGCCTCGCTTCTCGGATCCTTCTATACGTCGCTATGAGTGGCGATTATTAAAATCCTCCACGTTCGTCCAACAACCGGGCGATGTCCCGCAGGATGCTGTTTTGTTCCCGTTTAACTTCTAAGTAGCGGTTCAGAAAATGATCAATAAAACGGTATACAATAAGCAATCCGGAAGCTACGAGCACAATCCAGAACCCGTAACCAGTAAAAAACTCAGTCAGCATAATTATAAATTTAGGTGGTCAGTTGTTAGTTTTCTTTCATAGTTTAAATCACTATATAAATATAATAAATATTGAAATAGAAACAACGGCGGCTAATAAATAAAAATAACTTTCGCTTATTTCTTCGGGGATAGATCTACTTCGCAGGCAAGAGCAGAAATTTTGACTAATCGCTAGCGGAGGCGGCGTAAAACGGTGCGCTCTCAAGGTCAACGGCAAGTCAAGAATAGCGGATTTCAGTCGGGTTAGTCGGGAAAACGCTAACTTAGCGCAGTGGCACATGGGACAGCGATGCTGAAGATGGAAGAACAGAATGTAGATTCAATATATAGTAATATACTCGAATGCAGGCATTGCGAGGCTCAGCTTCCCTGTGGAGCAAATCCGGTGCTAACATTGGGTGCTAATGCTAAAATTCTTATTATCGGCCAGGCGCCGGGCCTGAAAGTGCATCAGTCAGGAATTCCGTGGAACGATCAGAGCGGCCGCGAACTTAGAAGCTGGCTGGGCGTTTCGGAAGCAGAATTTTACAATGTAGACAATTTCGCCATCTTGCCGATGGGATTCTGTTATCCGGGGAAGGGAAAAAATGGCGATCTGCCCCCACGGCCGGAATGTGCTGCGTTATGGCACGGTGCCGTTCTTCCTCTGCTGAAAAATATTAAACTTACGTTGCTGATCGGAAAATACGCACAACAGCATTACCTGTCGGCTGCAACGAACGAAAGCCTGACCGGGAATGTACGAAATTTCGAAAAATACCTGCCCGACGTCCTTCCCTTGCCACATCCATCGCCCAGGAACTTCATCTGGAAAGCTAAGAATCCGTGGTTTAAAGAAGAAGTATTGCCGGTACTGCAGACCCGTGTGAAAGAAGTGCTGTACGGGGAGAGGACGTAACATATCCGTGTTTTGTGGCCGTTTCCGCAACCTTGTACTGATTTAGTTGTTACCTTTGCAGGCAATCTGGGATCATAATGCGGCGAAAAATTCTTTTTTATAGTTACCTAAAACTGATAGCAGCATCAACGATTATAGCGGTTGTATGCTGTCTGCTTGCGTTTTCGTTGAAACATTTGACGGAGCGTGCGCAGCACCTTTTGTTTACGGGAACGAGCAATATCAATGCTTTGCTTTTGGTTGTGTTACCCTCGGTGGGGATTACAGCGATTTATTTTCTGCGGAAATATCTATTCAAAAATCGGAAGAACAAAGGTATCAAAGAAATCTATACGACATTGGAAACGCGAAAGGATCACCTCCCGTTCTTTAAAATACCTTCCCATTACATAAACGGTTTCTTGACGGTGGTATTCGGAGGATCGACGGGCGTAGAAGTATCGACGGTCGTTGCTACGGCGACTGTTGGAAACCAGGTGTATAAACAGCGTTTTATACCGCTGGCATTTAAGAGGGAATTAATTTGCGCAGGTGTCGCGGCGGGCGTCACCGTATTATTCGGCAGTGCGCTGGGTGGATGGTTGTTTGCAGTAGAAGTCATTGCCAAAAAGCTACATAAAACCGTGTTGCTAAGCTGTACTGTAGCTACAGTGGTTGCATACGCTTTCGTTCAACATTTTGATAGGGGATTCCTGGTAGCGATGCCTGCGACGGAATGGCGTTCTGCGACGCTTCCTTTTATCCTGGCACTGGGCTGCCTGGGAGGCCTGTTGGCGACGTACTTCACCCATGCTGTCATCCGGTGCAAGACATGGTTCGGCAAGATTAAAAGTAACTTTGTGCGCGTCAACCTCGGCGCACTGATCGTCGGAGGGCTGATCTTTTTTTTTCCATTTCTCTATGGCGACAGCTATCACGGGCTGGCGTCTATGCTGGAACGTTTCTCCGCGGGCAACACATCCTCCCTTTTAGTGGGAACGCTGGCGGCGCTGGTATTTTTGAAGCCCTTGGCGGCCTCGTTAACACTGGGCGCAGGTGGAGATGGGGGCGTATTTGCGCCGAGTATAGTATCGGGTGCGTTCCTCGGCATATTGGTGGCTTATTGGGGCAATAGCCATTTCGGCGCAGACCTGTCGATCATCAATTTTGCCCTGGTCGGCGCTGCGGCCACGCTGTCGGCCGCCATCCACGGTCCGGTTACTTCCGTATTTCTAATAAGCGCCGTTGCTCCTCACGGGGAACGGCTTTTTATACCTTTGGCGATCGCCGCGCTGATCTCCTATATGCTCTCAAAAGCGCTTTATCCCTATAACGTTTACACCTATCCGGAGAAATAATAGCTTCAACTGAGATGTATATTTTTCTGTACATAATGAGGAATCGGAGGAGGAAGGTGTTAGGATGGTAAAAGAGCGAGCAGTGAAATAGCTGTCATTAGCGCCCCTAGCTTGTCGGCTGCTAGTCACGAGAATAAACAACGAATCTTAACAGCTCTAAAAAACGGAAGCCCAAAGTCGGGCGACTTTAGGGCTTCCAAACCAATTATTAACCTAAATTATGAGTTAATGCATGTCCAAACACTATGCCAAAAATTATTTTGCTTCCCGATTTTCTAAAAATTTATGGGTTTGTAGAGAAAATAGATGCATTTGCAATTAAAGCCCTTTTATTGAATTTCAAGATGTCGGTAATCAGTTCCGCGAAATCTTCCGGCTGCAACACTTTCTCCGGATTCCCGTCCGTGATCTTTAGATCAGACATCGTCATATCAGTAGCGATAGTGCTCGGGGTTAAGGTTGTTACGCGGATATTCTCCTTTCTCATCTCATACATTAATGACTCGGAAAAGCCGATTACAGCCGACTTAGAGGCGCTATATGCCGATGAGTTTGCACTGCCTTTTAAACCAGCTGTGGACGCAATATTGATAATGTCCCCACTGCCTTGTGCCTTCATAAACGGGATAATGGCCTTCGCCACATAATACGCGCCGAGCACATTAACCTGAATAATTCTTTCCCACTGCGCTGTGGGCATCTCTTCAACCGTTCCAAACGCAGCAATTCCGGCATTGTTAATCAAAATGTCTATCTGATGGAATGTATTCTTTATTTTTTCGATACCTGCTTGGACTTCAGCTTGGTTGCCCACGTCGAAAACAGCATAAGTCACTTTTACTCCGTAAGCTTCCAATTCTTTTACGGCTTCTTGTAACCGTTGCTCATCCCGCCCGCTTATCGCGACATGTACTCCTTCTTTAGCCAGCGCGATAGCTGTAGCTTTTCCCAAACCTCGGCTGCCGCCTGTTATTATTGCTGTCTTACCTTTTAATTCGATCATGTTACGTTGTTATTTGTTGTTGACGAGGTAAAAATAAGTAAATGTATGCTGTCGTTGCCGTCATTTTTTAGTAATCTTCACTCATACTGTCGCCACGATGGCGTGCTTTCGCTTGTCGGCGATCCCAAGATATACTAGTAGGCCACCGGCGACCGCCGCATATCCCGCAAGTATACAAAGGGCTAGCGGACCAACCGAAGTAGAACCTGGAACAAACTGGCCTGCGAAACTCAATACAGACAGTCCGATCCCTGCGCCCAGAAAGTAGGTGGTGCTTGTCAGACTCGACGCCACTCCGTAATGTGTCGCTGGCACATTCCGTACGCCCAATACAGACAGGCTGGTAAAACAGAGGGTCATACCTATTCCGGATATACAGGCGGCACCGAATAAAACCAGCGGCAGCGGATGCCCTAGATACAAGGCCGCAAGCAGCGCTATGGCTCCGGAGAACATAAAAAACATTCCTAAAATGCCGATGGTGACGGTCGATAGCCTATCGCTGATTTTAGGGATAGCAAATTTGGCTATCAGCGCCGATAGCATACTAAACGGAACAAGTAAAAGACCCGCCCCCGCTGCGGAGTACTCCATATCCTGCTGCAGCATAAGCGAAATCAGAAATAGGAAGCCAATAAAAAATGCGCCAAGCAAGAAAAAAGAAAGATTGGAAACCACCAATGACTGATTGCTGAAAAGCGCGGGATCGATTAGTGGATGTTTCTGCGTGAGAAGACGGGAAACGAATGTCGCGAGCAGGAGGAAGGATAAAAGCAGTAAACCTATAATGGAAAAGGGACGCTCTTCAATATATGGAAGATCGTGAACCCCAAAAGTCAACAGTAGTAACCCCGATACCAGTAGCATAGATGCAACGACATCGACGTTATTTTTCTTTTCCGCGACGGGATCTTTAGGAAAGTGGTATAAAGCGGCGAAAAAAGTAAATAATAAGATGGGAACATTGATTAAGAAAACCCAGTTCCAACTTATATAGGTGCTAATGAGACCCCCAACCGACAGCCCGCTTCCGGAACCTATAGCGGCAAACGAACTAAAAATCCCGAGTGCACGGCTCCTTTCCTTCGGCTGTCGGAAGGTATGGGTGACGATAGCAAGGGAGGCCGGCATGAGCAGAGCGGCTCCGAAGCCTTGGATGGCACGGAAAACGGCTAACAATATGAAATTTGATGACAATCCGGCACCAAGAGAGGAGAGAAAAAACAACACGGTTCCCCACATAAAGATTTTCTTCTTCCCTATGTGGTCGGTGAGTTTTCCGCCTATAATAAGAAAGCCTCCAAAAAATAGTACATATAATGTCTGTAACCATTGCACCGTTTCCTTATCAACCTGAAACTGCTGCTGTATAGCTGGGATGGTAAGGTTGATGATGGCAATATCCAAGGCTTCCACAAACGTACCTATAGAAGCTAAAATCAAAATAGTATTTTCTTTTCTGGTCATTCCTTCCTGCTAAATTTTTTGCCAAAGCTAGTTTTTGTGCATAAACGTCTGGTATAATTATTTAAAATTGGAACATTTGTTTTATTTTATGCGTTTTTATGTGTCACTTGTTCTTTTGTGTATCTTTGAACATGCCGAAAAAAGAACAACACGAAACGCCCGATTTTCTTGTCGATAGGAAGGACCTCGAAATTTTGCGCTTAGTGCAGCAGGATGCTAAGCTCAGTGTACGTGAAATTGCCAAACGTATACATCTGAGCCCAACGCCGACGCACGAGCGGATTAAACGATTGGAGCAGCAGGGGGTTATACGTGAATACGTAGCAATCGTCGACCGCCGAAAGGTAAACAAGGGAATTATGGTGTTGTGTATGGTGGCATTAAGCGTACATAATAAGAAGTCTGCCGGAAATTTTATCAATGAGGTAATCAAGCTTCCCGAGGTGATTGAGTTTTATAATATCAGCGGCGATTTTGATTTTATGCTTAAAATCGTGTCGTCGAGCATGGACGATTTTCATGACTTCTTTGTGAATCGTCTATCAGAGATTGAGGGCATTGGTCAAACGAAGAGTATTTTTGTGATGAATACGATGAAAGAGTCACATCAATTGCTGTGATACCCGTTCCAGCGACGTTTATATTTTCTTGTCACGCCGCCCTACATGGTGGTATCGGACCAGAGCGTCTAACTTCGAAAACAGGAGTTAATAAAAAATGGCCGAGCGAACGCGTCGGCCATTCACGGATGGAACTAATTGTAAATATCGTATCTGTTTAATAATATTCGATCACTCTCCATTCGCTTTGTTGGAATAATGATGCGCCGTTATTCGCAACGATGACAATGCGATAACGGGAGAAAGCCGTATTATTTTCAAACTCGAAGCGCCGCGTCTGTGTACGGGCAGTGAACACCTCATCTGTCCGGGTATCAAGGACCGTCCAGTTCGTCCCGTCGTTCGATCCCTCCAGTCGCCACGTTCTTGGATCTCTTCCCTCGGCATCGTTTCCGGAGGTGAAGGTATAAGCTCCCAAAATCTTTGCACTTGGAAAGGTCAGTTGAAACCACATTCCAGAGGTATAGTTTTGCGTTAGATATTTAGTGCCTACATCGCCATCAACTAGCTTTGGAGATCCTTCTCCAGCCCCGGCGCCGCCGTTGTTCTCATGGCTAACAGCGAGGGTAGCGAGTCCGGTAACATCTCGTTCGCGCCGGATCAGCGAATCGATGCGAAAATACGCTATAGATAGCTGGTCGTTAACAGGATTTGTGGCGGCACTGACTAGTTTGATAGGAAGCATATAGCTTGTCCCCAGTTCGAGCGCGGAGGCGGAAACGATTACCTTCAGGGGGTCCGAGTCTACGACGCCAGCACGGATAACGGATTGCAATCCTGATATCGTATAGGAGTTTTCCGGGAAAGCGATGAAATTTGTCCCGTGTGCTTGGTTGTATGCTGATATTAAACTCGGATCAGCTTCAAACTCCACCGTGATGTTGGACTGGGGGTAGTTGATGCCCCCATAGGAAGCTCCAAAGTGGATGTCCTGCAATGTATCAATAGCATATAGCGTTAACGCCGCACGGTTTTCATACGCCTGGGCCATATAAATATGTCCTTCGTTCTCTACTTCATAGACGACGTCCTTTGTGCAAGAAGTTAAGGCAAATACTAGCAAGCTCAGTGATAGTATAGCTTGCTGCATGTTATTGTATGTAAGATAAATAGGATTTTTCATTTAATTATATATTGGGGAGTACCTATTTTAATGGTATTAATGAGGCTCCTTGACGGGAACCCTCGGGTCCCCTGTTGTGGCGTTAAATCATTGTCCATCTTGGATTGGTACTCCATTGTGTAGTGACTTGTGATCAATTTATTTTAAACTACCATCCGGGATTTTGTACCAAAAGCTCATTTTTTAAGATTTCGTTGTCGGGAACTGGCCATAGATAATCCCGTTGACGAAACGTCCTGCTTTCGATTAGCGTTCTTTCGTAGAATGCGTTGCCATCTTCGTACATATTCATTCCGAATACTTCTCCGCTGAATTCGGTGTCAGCAGTTTTCCACCGCCTGCAGTCGAAATAGCGAGCGTTTTCGAAAGCTAGCTCAACTTGACGTTCCTTGCGGATCGCTGTTCTCATGGCCTGTTGTGAAGAAGGAGCTGGTATTTGATCTGTTCCGCTGCCATACGTCGGTATTCCAGCCCGTGTCCGGATAAGATTTACATACTTTAATATATCACTGTTACCTGGATCATATTCGTTGAGAGCCTCAGCATAGTCTAGATATATTTGAGCTAAGCGTAGCTGAACAGATCCTCTCCCGCTACCGTTCGCAACGACGTTTTTTCTTACTATGTATCCGGTGGGAGAAACATCAGAGGTACTTTGTTTTCTTCCGGAGTTCCCCGATAGTTCCATGACGGTGATGACCTCGTTTGTGTTCGACCCTTGGTTTAGCCAATAGCTTCTGTTATAGGTGATCCCCACGTAAAATCGAGGCTCTCTATTGGTCCAAGGCGCAAAGGTACTGCGCGCTTTCGTGTCGAACGGCGCTTTATATTCCGGAAAGCCGGACGGCTGGTATCCGGAACTGGGGTCAGCAATCGACTTTCCGTTAGCCATAAAGTATGCGTCGACCATTTTTTGCGTGGCTCCGAGTGCGCCACCTCCCTGTACGTCCGTGGTAAAACCGACATGTTTAGGTGTCCGATCGTATTGCGTATAGTTGTCCGAAGCAGGTCTTGCGAAGATCCATTCCTTATTCCACTCAATAGACATAACGTATCGTGTCGAGTTGTAGGCTTGCAAAAAGGGGTCAGCGTTCGGTTGTACGTAAAGGTCGTATGTCGTTGGAACAAACTCGTCAATAAAATCCTTAGCAGCTTCAGCAGATGCCCGCCATTTATTGATGTCGTACGTTTGGTTAATAAGGTGGGTGCCATCTGTGTTAATCAATCCCGATAGGTCCCTGTTTCCATTGAACAGTGGGCTGGCAGCTAAGTGGAGGGCCTGCTGTTTGAATGCTTTTGCCATACCTTTGGTGATTCTGCCGTATTCGTCGTCGACAGGGGTGACAGGAAGGTCTGTGTAGGCAATATCAAGCTCGGTTGTAATGAAGGTTATACATTCATCGAAGCTATTTCGCGGCAAGAGGACGTCGTTTAGCGGAGCATCTACCGGCAGGACTTCGTTGACTAACGGGACTGGGCCGTACAGGCGTACCAGCCAGAAGTAATACATAGCACGCAGTGCTCTTGCTTCCGCCTTGTACCTCGTTTTCATCGCGTCGGTAACTTCAGCCGGGTTAGCGGAATCAATCTTATCGATAAAATCAGTTGCGTTTCGAATAGACTTATAGTAGTTATCCCAAAAGGTCGCAACCGTCCCGTCTGTTGTCGCCCACGTACTTTTGTTTAAGTTGTTGGCGTAGTTAAAGTCCCAAGTATATTTTGCCTCGTCCGAACCGGCAGTCCATGCTCCCGAATATTGCGTACCGACAAATCGTTGAGCGAGTTCATTGGGTATATTTGCGTAAATCTGCGTGAGGTAGTTATCTACATAGGTCCTCGATTTAAAGATATCGTCAACGGTCAAGACATTGTCGGGCACTTGATCCAGAAAGCCTGAGCAAGAACTCGAAAGAAGCAAGCCTCCTAGGGAGATTGCAAGAAATATATTCGATTTAAATTTTACGTTTTTCATCGTCACTTGTTTGTTAATGGTCGTTAAAAGTTAGCTTGAATACCGATGGAGTATGTGCGCGTGTTAGGGTAACTTGAACCGTTACCGGTGTTAAGTTCTGGGTCCCAAAGCTTAAATTTGCTCCAATACAGGAGGTTTAATCCCTGGAAATATATACGTGCAGTTGTTACTCCTAGATTTTTAAGCTTGTCACCTTTAAAGTTGTATCCCAAGTCTACCGTCTTCAGCCTAATAAAGTCGATGTCTTTTACCCACCATGTGGAGGCAACCGAGTTGTTCCGGTTGATGGAGTTGCCGTAGCCTAAGCGGGGATAAAAGACGTCATTGGAGGGATTGTCTGTTGTCCACCTGGATTCTGCAATGGCGAATAGGTTGCTGCGCTCGGCACCTGTGCTATTGTTAAAGGGAAGGATGCCGTCTCCTGATATGAGTCTTTCCGCACCGTTCACACCTTGAAAAAAGGCCCCGAGATAAAAGCCTTTATAACTAACATTAAACCCTGCTCCGTATACCCAGTTAGGGACATCGCCGTTGCCAATTTTCGTTTGGTCATATGTGTTGATCACTCCATCGCCGTTTAGGTCTTTATAACGTATATCGCCTATACGTTGAGTCCCTAAGGCAGATTGATCAGCGTGATTGTCAATTTCGGCTTGACTTTGGAAGAGCCCGTCGGCAACATATCCATATGTTGCTAGAAAATTGCGTCCCCTTCTTTCTAAATAAGGAAACAGTTGTCTGGGGTTGTCATTGTCAATAACTTGATCTTTATTATAGGAGAAAGTTCCGTTAAAAGACCAGGTTGTCTCGCCAAGTTGCGCTCCTTCCAGAGACACGGTGCCGTCGAAGCCCTGGTTTTTGATTATGCCGAGGTTTCCATAAGGTTGATTTTGTAGTCCCAGATAATTTGGCAGGCTCGCCCTTTGTAAAAAAATACCGGTTCTATTCTCCTTGAACCAATCGACTACAACGTTTAGCTTTCCCTTAAGTGTTGTAAATTCGAGACCGATGTCATGCTTATGTGATTCGGCCCAAGTAACGTCGTATCCATAATCAGAGATAGCGACGCCGCCATATGATCTGTTTCCAGAGCCGGTATAAAAGGAGTAACCGGTAGCACCGGTTGTTACGATCGTCAAATAGCCGAATCTCCTCCCCCCTCCTCCAGAACCGGTAATTCCATTGGAGTAGCGGAGCTTGATCATTTGAAAGGTCTCTTTCGCCGGTTCAAAGAACTTTTCGTTTGACAATATCCATCCCACACCAAAAGAAGGGAAGAAGCCATATCTGCGACTCGGTACAAAGTTCTCCGATCCGTCGTATGCAAAGTTGATTTCCGCCGCATATCGGTCGTCGAAAAGGTAGTTCCCGCGACCAACGATGCGTTGCGTACGAAAAGGTAAGGAACTGGTTAAATTAGTCGCAAACGCGCTAACCTCGTCAGTTTGCGTGTACAAAAGTAGGCCTGTTACGCTATGTTTCCCGAATTGTCTGTTGTAATTAACGCCACCCTCAAAATAAAACTGACGATCGCCGGAATTTGCCCGCCGGTATCCAAGATCTTGGGAGCCGTTGGACATGACAACAAGGTTTAGTGTCCCATCTTCATTGTAAGGATTTCCTTGATCTATGGCATAAGTACTAGGCATCCGGTATCGGGAAATGCTGTGGGAGTTGAAGGTGTCGAACGAAAACATTCCGTAAGCCGCTAGTCCTTCAGTCAGAAAATCCAATTGCTGTGTAATTTTTGCATTTGAATAAATCTGGCTACGCACATCGTTAATGTATCCGGTTTGGGTAGCCAAAGCGTACGGGTTGGGTTGCGCGTCGGTAGATTGGTTGACCGAGGGTATCAGATTTCCAGGATACATGACGGGGTAGAGTACGGGTGTTGTTTGCATCACCCGGTTGAAGATCGACTGTACGCCCGCCGCCGGATTGTTGTTGCTGGAAGCTGTGATATCGGTCTGGGCATTCGGATAGTTTGTATTTGAGATATAACCTTGTACGCCTAGAGAAAATTTGGTTGTTTTTGTCCAGTTCATGTCCACGTTCGAGGTAAAATTATACCTTCGGTAGCGTGAATCCGCTTTGTATGCTTGCAAAGCATCCATGTTTAATAGGCTGGACTCATCATAATAGGCGGCTGAAGCATAGAACTGGGTGCTCTCAGACCCTCCTCGCGCGCTAAAGTTGGCGCGACGGTTGTAGGATGCATTTTTAAAAATGACGTCCATCCAGTTTACGTTGGGATAGAGATAGGGATCGGTCCCAGCCAGAGTGTTTTGTATATACTCTTCGCTGTATTCAGGACTTAGGCCAGACGCGACCATAGCTTCATTTCGTAGGCGCATGTATTGTTCTGCATTTGTCAACGCTGGGGTTTTCGTGAAATTGACGATGCCCTGATTGTAATTGAACATTAACGTGGGCTTTCCGGTGCGACCTTTCTTTGTGGTTATTAAGATTACACCGTTTGCACCTTGAGCACCATATACGGCTGTTGCAGAGGCGTCTTTCAAGATGGTTAAGCTGGCTATATCCTCGGGATCAAAAGCGTTGAGATCGCGTCCCTGTACACCGTCGACCACTATTAACGGGGAGGCGCTGTTCTGTGAGTTGAACGTTGATATACCGCGTATCCATACATCGGCGGAGTTGCTTCCAGGAAGTCCGGTGCGCTGCACCCCTACGAGTCCGGCTATTCGCCCTGCTAATGTTGCGCTTAAGTTGGCCACGGGCTGTTTTAAATCTTCAACTTTAACGGTGGATTGCGCCCCTACCATGTTGATCTTTCGTTGTTGGCCATATCCAACGACCACCACTTCGTTCAGGGAGTTATCTTCCCCCTCCATAACTACATTAATCTCGATAACATTAGAGACTAGTTGGACGACGGATTTATAACCTACATAACGATACTGCAATGTGTCGCCTTGTGAAGCCTGAACTGAATACTTGCCGGATTCGTCCGTTGAAATTGTTTGTCCGGTGGCGAGATTCGTAACTGATACGCCCGTCAGGGATTGGTTTAAGTTGTTTGTTACCTTTCCGGTTATTGTAAGTGCCGACTTCTGAGCGACGGCTACATAACAGGTGAGAAAGCAACATACAACTACTGCGATTTTGTAAAATAATGGTTTGTTCTTCATAATTCTAATAGTTGCTTGTTTGAGCTGGATAGTTATTTTTAGCAGAGGCTAAGTTGAGAGTGAAATTATAGAGTATTTTAGTGTTAAGCTGTTAATAACTTCCTAACGGAATGTTAATGGTTTGTTAATGATTTTTGTGTTGTTGCTGGTTGGCACTTGTCTGTGTCTATAAAATAGCTACCTTTGCATCATCATATCATCAGATGAATTATGAAGGTAATCAAAAGAATGTCCCTGGCGGAAGAAGTAGCGGAGCTGATCCGCGGAAAAATTAGATCCAGTGAGTACGTAATTCAGTCTAAATTGCCAACCGAGCCTGAATTGATGAAAGCTTTCGGAGTAGGGCGGTCGAGTGTTCGCGAAGCCATCCGTATCCTTGTAAACTGTGGGTATTTGCGCGTTCAGCAAGGAGTGGGCACATTCGTCATAAGCGTTGACGGAAACGAACCGTTGGATAGGGCCTTCGAGCGCGGCCAATTTTCGGACTTATTGGAAGTGCGTCTGCTTTTGGAGACCCGTATTGCCGAGAAGGCGGCCTTAAATAGAAGATCTGTAGATTTGCGTAAGATGCGTGACGCATTATCGTTGCGGAAAAAGTATGTGGAGGAAGATAACTTGAAGGCTTGTATAGAGGCCGATATTGCGTTCCATCATGCTGTTGCGGAAGGGTGTGGAAATAGCATCTTGGTCGAACTGTACGGAGCGTCTTCGAAGTACGTTTACGAAGCCTTTTGTCAAATGTATACGTCAACCAAAGTCTTTGCGGAGACGCAGGATGCACATGAACAATTATATCTGGCTATCGAAAAACAGAATGTGGGCCAGACACGGAAGGTGTTAAACGCCATTATCGAGGCGGTATAGCCTATTTGCCTGATCAAAATATTTTTTAGAGAGTCTCCATTTCCATTTTATGAAAACAACTATAAATCCACCAGCAGGTCCGGCGGTAAAAGGAACGGTGTATAGCGTCTTATTTGCTATCAGCTTCGGACATTTGCTAAATGATCTTCTTCAGTCGGTAATCCCTTCTGTTTATCCCATGCTAAAGGACAACTTTAAGCTTAGTTTCGCTCAGGTTGGACTTATCACACTGGCGTTCCAGCTTTCAGCGTCTATTCTGCAGCCTTTCGTTGGGCATTATACGGACAGAAGACCTAATCCGATGTCGTTGGCTATAGGCATGGGGTTTACCCTGATTGGGTTGACGTCTTTATCAATGGCGTCAAATTTTGCTTTTATCTTACTCAGCGTTTGTTTGGTAGGTGTGGGGTCTTCCGTTTTCCACCCTGAGGCGTCCCGCGTGGCTCAGTTAGCGTCGGGAGGAAAAAAGGGGCTGGCGCAGTCGATATTTCAGGTAGGGGGGAACGCCGGAAGTGCTATTGGCCCGCTGATGGCGGCGCTTATCGTTATTCCGCATGGTCAGGCTTATATCCGATGGTTCGCCTGTTTCGCTATTCTCGGGATTGTTCTTCTCTCCGCTGTAGGTAAATGGTATAGACGGAACATGGGAGAACGAAAGACGCGCGTGGACGGGGGGAAAAGAGCCGGGGAAGTGCAGCCGTTGGGGAAAACGAAGGTCGCGTTGTCGATAGCGATACTGTTGATACTTATTTTTTCGAAATACTTTTATATGGCCTCCATGACCAATTACCTAACGTTCTATCTAATGGATAAGTTCGGTGTCAGCGTACAGGAGTCCCAATTTTATTTGTTCGCGTTTCTGGCTGCGGTTGCGGTTGGGACTATTTTGGGAGGTCCGATAGGAGATCGGTATGGCCGAAAACTGGTGATCTGGGTTTCTATTTTGGGAGCTGCGCCCTTTACGCTGCTTTTGCCGCATGTGGGATTGTTAATGACGGCTGTGCTGGCTATTGTTATCGGAGTGATCATCTCATCCGCCTTTTCGGCTATTTTGGTGTATGCTACCGATCTGGTGCCAGGCAAAGTTGGAACCATTGCAGGACTGTTCTTCGGTTTTGCGTTCGGCATGGGAGGGATTGGTTCGGCACTTTTAGGGTGGTTGGCCGACCATACGAGTATTGAGTACGTTTTTAATGTATGTGCCTATTTGCCGCTCATTGGTATTGTGACGGGCTTCTTACCGAATGTAAAAGGTGATCGACGGGTTGTTAAGCAGTAAAATGGTGAAGCGTCGTTGATTCGCAGAGCCGTTGTAAAGTTGTAAAGTCGTTAATCCGTAAAGCCGTGACCGGTGGAGATCAGCCTTCGGTACATGGCCGGTCTATGTGCGGGGCAGAAGCCGGTCAGCGGTAAGAATAATAGAGGTTTAAATGAGGGTTGACAGAGGGTTGATAGAGGGTTTATAGAGGTAAAACTCTATATACCCTCTGTTTTCCCTTAAGGAAGACTATGGCAGGACAGCAGGAAAGGCGCCGCAGGGGCGTCCTATGTGCGAAGCTTATAGCTTATATGATTTATGCCATTAGCCATTAGCCATCCGCTATCTGCCATTAGCCATTAGCCATCAGCTATCTGCCATTAGCCATTAGCCATCCGCTATCTGCCATTAGCCATTAGCCATCAGCTATCTGCCATTAGCCATCAGCTATCTGCTATCTGCCATTAGCCATTAGCCATTAGCCATCAGCTATCTGCTATCTGCCATCTGCCATCTGCCATCTGCCATCTGCCATCTGCCATCTGCCATCTGCCATCAGCCATCCGCTATCTGCCATTAGCCATTAGCCATTAGCCATCAGCTATCTGCTATCTGCCATCAGCCGGTTTAAAAATATCGTTCAGGTTTACAGGGGTTTGCGGTTTTTGGTCCGGAAAAAGGGGCGCAGGACTTGCACGGCGGTGTATAAAGTTCTATCTTTGCACCACTCCGCGAGGGAGGGACAGCACTGAAAGGCAGAAAAAGGGGGCCGGAAGGGGGATACCGTAAGGGGTTCCGCCGGCAGGAAGGGGAAGCAGGAAATTATTTTAAAATAAATTTTGCGGAAACGGAAAAACCTTTTACCTTTGCATTCCCGAACGGAATCGGGGAAAACAGAAAAGATAGTAATT
>NZ_VNHX01000021.1 GCF_008124885.1 Sphingobacterium allocomposti | reverse complement strand
CCGTAACAGGTGGGAGAGTAGGTCGGTGCCTAATTTTACAGGAAAGCCCCTTCAGGAAACTGCAAGGGGCTTTTTTATGTTAAGAGATGTGAGATAGGAGACATCAGATGTGGGACCCCTGTCTGATATTCCAATCCCACTACGTGATACTAGCTACTTATTACTATTCTTCTTCGTAAAACTCAATTAGCGACGCCATGTAGGTGTTATTCCATCCCTCTACAATGTCATCAAAGGCTTCATCGGGGATGTTGCTATGGTGGAGCTCGAAGGACGTCCCTTTTTTATGTTCATGGAGCTTAATTGTTACCAGTGAAGGATTCTCTTGGTCACCAAAATACCACTGTTGCACGATTTTGTTATACGGTTCCAGCGTTACAAAACGACCTTGGATAGCGTCGTCCCACATGGAGAATTCGCCCCCCTCTCTGGGATCGATCTTTACGAGGTCTCCTGTCCATAGGCGGATAGTAGTCTCTGTTGTTAGTGCTTTATATACGTCTTCTGGATCGGCAGGGACAATATAGTATTTTTTGAAATCTTTCATTTTGTCAGCATTTGTGTTTCGTGCTTATTGTGGTAAATTTACAGAGAAATAAACGATAAATAATGGGTAATTTTCTTCCAAATGATTTAGTGCAACGACTGAATGAAAGGGAGGGCTTTGATTCTGAAGCCTTCGCTGCTGTTCACGAGCAGGGTGACAAAGTTACGTCGATCCGCCTCAACCCGTTTAAACAAAAGGAGGTTCCTTTCTCCGGCGCGGATGCTGTTCCTTGGTGTGATCTGGGATATTATCTGCCCGGTCGGCCGAGTTTTACGTTGGATCCGCTGTATCATGCCGGCTGCTATTATGTGCAGGAGGCGTCTTCTATGTTTATTGCGCATGTTCTCGAGACCGTAGGCCTAAAGGACGCTGGAGCGAGGGCTCTCGATTTGTGTGCAGCTCCAGGAGGAAAATCTACGTTGTTAAACAGCTATCTAGGAGAGGGTAGCCTGCTTGTATCAAACGAGGTGATAAAATCAAGGGCCAATATACTTCTGGACAACTTGGGGCGTTGGGGATCTGCCAACGTTGTTGTAACCAACAACGATCCATCGTCTTTTAAAAGGCTGCCGGGATATTTTGACCTGCTGGTAGTAGATGCTCCATGTTCGGGGTCTGGGATGTTCCGGAAAGATAAACAGGCTATAGATGAGTGGTCGTTGGCGAACGTCAAGCTCTGCAGCGACCGGCAGAAGCGCATTTTAGCAGAATCTTTGGAAACATTAATTACTGACGGCTATCTTGTGTATTCAACCTGTTCATATTCTGAGGAAGAGAACGAAGATATATTGGACTGGTTGTTATCACAGTATGATTTCGAGTCTATTGAGATCCCTATTGAAGCGGCGTGGGGCATAGAAAGGACCACATCGCGCATCCATGGCGCTGTCGGCTACCGCTTTTATCCCCATCAGCTGCGCGGTGAGGGCTTCTTTATAGCGGTGCTGCGGAAACGGACTGATCAGCCTACGTTCTCAAGAAAGCGGCTTCGGCCTGAAAAGGCTACAGTACCTGTAAAAGAGTTGGAGAACTGGATTGAAGAACATACATCTTTTTCTTACTTCATGCACGCCGATGAGCTCTATATGTTCCCTAAAACTTATCTGGACGATCTGCAGTGGTTGAAACAGGTGCTCTACATCAAACGCGCGGGGACTAATATCGGAAAGTGGACCGGGCGGGAGTTCCTTCCTTCTCATGAGCTGGCCTGCAGCATACATGTGCATCAGCATATAGCCGCGCAGGATGTTAACCTAGAGGTTGCCCTGCAATACTTAAGAAAGGAAGCATTAGATCCGCAGGACTTCCAAGGTCGAGGCTGGTGTTTAGTAAGGTACAAGGCGGTGAATATTGGCTGGGTAAAAGTGCTTCCTAATCGGATAAACAACTACTATCCGAAAGAAGTGCGTATCATGAATTTGTAATGTCTTTCTGGTGGTCGATAATTATCTGACAGATATCGTCCGCAACAGCCTTTTTGCTTTTCAGCGCCAAGGACGTGATATTACCGGCCCGATCGATTATGGACACTTTGTTGGTGTCGACTCCGAACCCTGCCCCGGTGTCACGCATTGAGTTTAATACAATATAATCGAGGTTTTTACGTCTCAATTTATCTAAGGCATGCTCTAGTTCGTTGTCCGTCTCTAGAGCAAATCCAATAAGCGTTTGATGTTTAGCCTTCTCGTTACCTAGCGTAGCTAGTATATCGGTGGTTTTCTTCAGCTTAACCTCGAAGGTTGCCGTTTTCTTTTTGATTTTCTGTTGAGCCGTTTCTACGGGAGTATAGTCTGCTACTGCGGCGCTCATCACGATAATGTCGGAAGAGGGAAAATTGGTCTGGCATGCCCTCAGCATCTCGGCGGCAGACATGATGTCAATGCGTGTGACACCTGGAGGCGTTGCAAGCGAGGTAGGGCCGCTAACCAACGTCACAGCGGCGCCTAAGCGGTGCAGTGCGGCCGCAATGGCGAAGCCCATCTTTCCACTGGAATGGTTCCCTATAAAACGTACCGGATCGATAGCTTCATAGGTAGGGCCTGCTGATACGAGGGCCTTTTTTCCCTGTAAGGGGAGGGCCGGCTTTTCGAAGAAACGTTGAATATATAAGAAGATATCTTCTACTTCGGCAAGTCGTCCTTCTCCGACCAATCCGCTGGCCAGTTCGCCATGGGCAGGTTGGATCAAGAGATTGCCAAAAGAAATTAATCGATTTACGTTTTCTTGGGTTGCCGGATGTTTCCACATGTCGAGATCCATCGCGGGAGCAAACATAACCGGGCATCGGGCAGAAAGATAGGTTGCTAATAGGAGGTTGTCGCAGTTTCCATGAGCCATCTTACTCAAGGTATTCGCTGTGGCCGGCGCTATAAGCAAGAGATCTGCGTGTAAGCCTAACTCGACGTGATTATTCCAGTCTCCCGTATCTTTGTCGAAGTAGTCTGCAAGGACAGGATTTTTCGACAGCGTGGCGAGCGTTAGGGGTGTGACAAACTCCTTCGCGTCAGGCGTCATGATAATCTGAACGCGGCAGCCTGCTTTGACCAGAAGACGGACAAGGGACGCGATTTTATATGCGGCAATGCTGCCGCATATACCAATCACTATATTTTTGCCCTCGAGAGACATGCGCTATCTTTACTCCTGTTCTTTGGCAGGATTTCTGAAATACACTTTGTCGTTTAGATACTCGTCGACAGCGATAAGTGTTGCTTTAGGAAGACGCTCATAGTGTTTTGAAATTTCAATCTGCTCACGGTTTTCGAAAACCTCTTCCAGGTTGTCGTTGTTACTGGCAAACTCGGCCAGCTTTCCGTTGAGCTCCTCTTTAACATCTACGGCTATTTGGTTGGCACGTTTAGCGATAATCACGATAGACTCGTAAATGTTGCCGGTTCCCTTATCTAATTGTCTTAAATCTCTAGTTACTGTTGAACTGGGGACAGAAGTGTTTTTATTTTGACTCATCGTTAAATGTTATATAGATTTTTAATTTATTTTTTTGAAGCAGCTTCAGTTGCTGCTGCTTCCTCTTTGCTTATGCCTAGTTCACGCTGTTGTTCTTCCCGCATTTTATTAATCTCATTCATACGTTTTACAACATAAGCTATTTCCTTTTCGGCGCTCGCCCGCAGGTCGTCGGCCTCTCTTTTGAACTTGCTGTTGGGATAATGCTCTACGAATGACTGATAATAATCTATAGCCTCATTGTAGCGCGCCTCCTGCCTGTAAGGCATGCTGTTTTGCGCAAATAAGTACTGGGATTTAAGTATCAAAAATTCGATCTCTTCCGCGTATCTAGTGTCTGGGTATTCCCGAAGCATGCTTTCAAACGCAATGACTGCTGCACGATAATCGTCGGGCTGTCCCATGTCAAAGTATAATTTGGCGTTGGCATAGGCCTTTTGTTCAAGCTTGTCGCGCAGTTTTTGAATAAGCTCTCCGGCTTCTTTTGCTTTTTCTCCGTCTGGATATAGGTTGATAAACAGCTGAAGCTCGTCAATAGCTTTTCTGGTGTTTTCCTGATCCAGAGAAGGCCGGGGGGAATCCACATAGAAGCAATACGCCGACATAAAACGACACTCCTCTGCGCGCGGGCTATTCGGGTAAGTTGTTGCAAAATTTTTAAAATGATAACGGGCGGACGTGTAGTCGCGGAGACGGTAATTGGTATAAGCTGTATAATAATACAGGTCCTCCGCTTCTGC
The DNA here is from genome assembly GCF_008124885.1 of Sphingobacterium allocomposti. Lineage (GTDB taxonomy): Bacteria > Bacteroidota > Bacteroidia > Sphingobacteriales > Sphingobacteriaceae > Sphingobacterium > Sphingobacterium allocomposti. Next base: position 81,479 of record NZ_VNHX01000021.1, on the reverse strand, counting down.
TTGTCCCCGGTATTTGGTCATCAGGTCATCAAAAAGGACCAGCGCCTTGGAATATTTTTTCTTTTCGTAATACTTAACCGCTTCCTGGTATTTCATGGCAATATTGTTGCTGGCGCGGAGTTTTTCAAACCTGCTCTTACAACCCGTTGCCATCAAGAACACCAATGCGCCGACCAACAATGAAACTAAGCGTCTATTTAAAAACATTTTACAAAGATACGTGAAAATCAGATAAGATTCAATTAAATTTTAGTGTTGCAAGATAGGCGATTTTCCAACGTAAACCTACTTATAAGGAGGGTTTTAACATTCTTTAACCCGCAGAATAGGAGTGATGTCAGTGTTATGTTGAATTATAGGTTATTGTTTTTATCTATCCGAATATTTTTCATAAATTGTCTATCTTTACATCAATAAATACGTTAGGAAAAGAAATGACATTACAAGAGCGAGTAGAACAAGCATTAGATACCATTCGTCCTTATTTGGAGACGGATGGCGGGAACGTCAGCGTGGAAGAGATTACTCCAGATAATGTAGTTAAACTGAAGTTGCTGGGAACATGCGCCAGTTGCTCTATGAGCATTATGACATTCAAAGCAGGTTTAGAGCAGGCGATCCGTAAAGCTGTACCAGAAATCACAGCTGTTGAGGCTATCAACTTAACGGACATGAATGATCCCAACGCTATTACCCCGGCACAGCTGTAGGGTTAACACAATTTAACAGCATTTTAGCTGAGGATTGCATAAATTTGGGTGATGGGTAGAGTTTCTTATTTATTTATTTTAATCTTCGTTTTTTACGGAGTTACGCTTTATGGACAGGAAAGAAAAATTATCCAGTTCAGCGGGCTTATCACGTCTGTTGGCGGCGAGCTTCCTGTGCCTTTCGTAACGGTAACGAACAAGAGTTATAATAATACGGCGTATGCGGCTGACAACGAAGGATTTTTTTCTTTTGTCGCCCACGTTGGAGACACCATCCGGTTTACATCCGTAGGTTTTGAACCGGTAGACTACGTCATCCCGCATACTGCATCCGATAAACTGACGGCCAAGATAAACATGAAAAGTCTCGTGATTGAATTGCCCGCCGTTATGCCCTTTCCGTGGGCCAGTATCGAAGAGTTTAATATGGCCTTTTTGGCCTTGGATGTAAGCGACGATGACGCTTCCCGCATTCGGAGAAACTTGTCTCCGGAGGCTCTGGCTGCCTTATCCCGCGTGGTTCCCCGTAGTGCTGAAGAGATTCAGACGTTCAACTCCATGCAGCGGCATATCAACATGACAAATAGAAACGTTAACCAACGCTTTGCCAACCCCCTGCTTAGTCCCTTTGCGTGGGGATCGTTTATTAATTCTATCGTGAAGGGCGATTACAGCAGAAAACGGCTTCAATACTAATTTAATCGGTGTACCGCACGGAACCATCCTTTATTTCGCGGACACTTAGCAGGGATGCAACGTAAGAAACGATCATCGCGACAACCATTACCGTAATAAATACGAAAAGAAAGTCCAACGCGCGGATATCTACCGGGTACACGTCCATTATGGCGTTCGCTCCCTCTCCGGTCCGTATAATACCATATTCTTGCTGTAATAAACAGAAGGCGAAACCCATACTTATGCCAACGATACCTCCGATAAACGCAATCATCACGCCCTCGTAGAAGAAAATCCGTTGAATTAGCCATTTGTTTGCTCCTAAGCTTTTTAATACTGCCATATCCTGTTTTTTGTCAATGACTAACATGGTTAAGGAGCCAATAATATTAAAGATGGCAATCATGCCGATCAGCGTAAGGATAAAGAAAACAATCCATTTTTCTGATCGGATGGTTTTATAAAGGAGGGGATTTTGCTGCTCCCGGTTTTTGACGATAAAGCTGTCTCCCAGATTATGTTGGATTTCCTCCTGGAGGTGGCTGGCCTGCGCCGAATCCTTGGTATATATCTCAATAGCGGAGATGTTATTGTATTCATTTAGTAAGTCCTTCGCAAAGTCCAGCGGTGTGATAACAAGGTTGTCGAAGCCCGGCTGATAGTGTAGGACGCCGCCAGGTGAAAGTTGCCGTACATTGATGTCGTCTAGCGGATTAGGACTCATTCCGGAGCTTCCTTTGCGTGGAGAAAAGAGACGGATAGCATTGTCGGGCCCCTCGAGGGGCACACGAAGGTTCGCCTGCACCTGAGCTCCTATCAGTGCGCGGGGGACGCTGTCGCGTAGGATGTCGAAGTCTCCGGCATATAACATGCTCCGATGGTCAACCTGGAGGAGGCTAGCCGGCTCTACGCCTTTTATTTGCGCTATAAACTGTTGTTGCTCATGCTGTATCAGCACCTTGTCTTCCAGAACTTCGGTATAGCTTTGAATATGCGGGTTGTGCCGGAGGTCTTCAAACACCTGCTGCTTCGGATCGAAGACTTTTCCAGTCGCAGGTTCGATACGTAGCTCGGGCGCGAAGGCACTGTATAACGACAGGATCAGGTTTTCCATCCCATTGTAAAAGGACAGAACAATCACGAGCGCTGCGCTGCTTACGAGTACCCCGACGACACTTATGACCGAAATGATATTGATCGCGTTTAGCGACTTTTTCGAAAACAGATAGCGCTTAGCAAAGTATAAGGGTAGTCTCATAAGTTAGCCCCGGATAAACGGATTAGTGTTTTTTTCGAATCCTATGGTCGTTGTGGGGCCGTGGCCTGGGTAAACGGTTGTGTTGTCTGGCAGTGTATATATTTTGCTCGCTATGTTGTCTAAAAGTTGCTGGTGATTTCCTCCCGGGAGGTCTGTCCTTCCGATGCTATTTCTAAAGAGCACGTCTCCGCCGATAAGGATGTTCTGTTGCGCCCCATAGAAACAAAGGTGGGCCGGTGAGTGCCCCGGAACGAGCAAGATCTGTAAAGTATCTGCTCCAATTTGGATAGTCTCTCCCTCCTGTAAAAAGGTTTCCGGTATGGGCGAGCTGTCGTACCGGATGCCGAACATCGGCGCACGGCTTTCGGCTGATACCAGCACAGGAACTTCTCCTTCGTGCATTTGGGGAATAAGTCCATATTGGTCATAGACGAAGCGGTTGCCTAGAACATGGTCGACGTGGCAGTGCGTATTGTATAATCCGACGGGTGTTAGCCCTTTTTCTTCGATATAGGATGTGAAAATACGCTCTTCTTGCGGATTCGACATCCCTGGGTCAAATATTGCGCAATCTCCTTTTTCGTTGTAGACGATGTAGGTATTTTCCTGAAAAGGATTAAAGGTGAACGTGTGTATATTAACCATACATCAAAAATAGAAATTATTCCTTTTAATACCGAGCACTCCTGCTTTAGGTATGCCGGTAAAGTCGAAGCGATATTAAAACGTACCGTTTGGCTCGTTCCAGATCTCCCAGTTTTTCTCAGCTTGCAGTGTCAGCATTTCGTACCCGTTTTTTGTAGTTGCTCCACGTGCTTTTCCTTCTTTCAGAAAAAGGGTCTCTTCGGGATTGTAGATGAGGTCATATAACAGGTGTTGGCTGGTAATCCCATCGTACGGAATTTCCGGCGACTCCTCAACCCGCGGAAATGTTCCTACGGGAGAGCAATTGATTAGAATCGGAAAAGCGGCAACAGTTTCTTTTGTCAGCTCTGTATATGTGAGATCGCCTTTGTCTTTACTGCGGCTCACGATCTTAAATGGAATCTTCAGTTGGTCGAGCGCATAATAGACGGCTTGGGCAGCCCCTCCGTTGCCCAGGACGAGGGCCTGTCTGTGTTCGGATTTTAGGAGCGGTCGGAGCGAATGTTCGAAGCCGAAGGCGTCTGTATTAAAGCCCTTGAGATAGGGTTTACCCTGATCTCTTCGCACCTGTATACAATTTACCGCTTGCATTTGCTCGGCTTCGGGAGACAATTCGTCCATATAAACAATGACCTCCCGCTTATAGGGGATAGTTACATTGAAGCCATAGAAATCGGGGTCGTTTTCATAGAGCTTTGGAAATTCGCTGATATGTTCGAGAGGATATAAATCGTAGTCGATATCTTTTATGCTTTCGTCTGCAAACTTGGCCAAATAATATTTCTTAGAGAACGAGTGTCCTAGTGGGTAGCCGATCAAGCCTAGCTTCTTCATGTGTTGTTATCGTTCGTATATTTCCGGATGATGTCGACAATAATTTTATTTCCTTGCAATTGGGGCAAATAATCAAAGAGGATGTAAAACTTCTCCGGGTTGGTCGCGAGACCTAGTTCCAAAAAATTGAGAGCCTCATTGTACTGCCCATTGGCGAAAAGATAGGCCACCACGCGGTAATACAATTCGGAGGCTTCGGGGTTTTGTTTAATGGCATCTGCCATGACATCGATTGCTTCTATGTACTTCCCCTGTTCAAAATAAATCGAAGAATAATCCAGCCAGGCCTCGATGTCAGTAGGGTTAAGTTCAACGACTTTGTTGTATGCGAACTCCGATTCTTCGAACTGGTTGAGTTTATACCTTGCATCGGCGATAGCAAACCAATAATCGGGGTTTGTGTCGTCAAGTTCCAGGGCTTTTTTATAAAAATGGAGCGACTCGAAATAGCGATCGTCGAAATCCAACGTAACGCCGATTCCAAACCATGCGTCGGCAAGCTTCGCGTCCAGTTTTACCGCTTTCCGGTAGTTTTCCCGGGCCTCCTCCATATGTTCCAATTTTTCGTAACATTCGCCTATGGCACAGTATACGTCCGCTGTAGGTTTCTCGTGTTCGAAGGTTTGCTTGTACACGTCAATAGCTTCAGTATATTTTTGAAGGTTCACCAGCACATTCCCTTTGTTGAAGTACGCCGGCACAAAGGATTCGTTGATGAGCATTGCATAATCGTAGGCGTCGATAGCCTCTTCGAAGCGCTCGAGCTTTTCGTATACAATACCGAGGTTGAACCAGGCAGCGTAAGAATACGGATCGTTGTCAATATACCCTTTATAGAATGGTATGCTTTCCTCCGGTCTTTCCAGTACGTCGTAGCAAAAAGCCAGGGCATGTAGAGCCTCATCGTTTTCCATGTTAGCTTCCAGCGACTTTTTAAGATATTGGATAGCCGTTTCGTAGTCACCCTTTAGCTGGTAAAGTTCAGAGATCTGTAGATATGCTTCTACGGTGTCTTCCCCGAGCTCCAGCGCTTGGAGGAAAAGATGTTCTGCTTGCTCGAGGTCGCCCTGTAGGAGAAAGATATTTCCTTTGAGAAGACACATTTCGCCGCTGCTGGGCTCAAGGATTGTGGCTTTGTCGAGCTCTTGGAGGGCTTTTTCGAGTTGATGGGTTCTTGCAAATAGCTGCGCCTTTTTCAAAAGAAAGGACGTTTCGTAGGGATGTTGGCTGGTGGCATAATCCGCTACTTGCAAAGCCTTTACGGGATCGTTTTTTTCACTGTAATATTCTATTATGCTTTCAAAAGCTTTGGCGTCAAAGAAGTATTGATCTTGGTTTCGGATCATTTCTTCGTATCGATCTACTGATAGCTTTTGTTCTTCGGGCGAACCAAATTCGAAATCTTCTTCCATATCACTCCTTTCTTTTAATTATAGAACGCTTGCAATCCCTACTACAGAAGAAATTTATAAAGAAAATGCGACTTCCGGTGATTTTGTTTTCCACATTTTCACATCGGGAGGTACAAAGGTAACATAAAATATTGATAATAAACAGAAAAGCCGACCCTAATACGGATCGGCTTTCTTTTATTTTAATTCTGTTACAGAATTATTTTTTGATTTCTACACGACGGTTTTGGATACGACCCTCTTCAGTAGCGTTAGAAGCAACTGGGTTAGCCTCACCATAACCGTTAGCAGTGATGTTAGAAGCAGGAACACCAGCGTTAACTAGGTATTGTTTTACTGCATTAGCACGGTCTTTAGATAAGTTCAAGTTGTAAGCTTCAGTACCTTCTGCAGAAGCATAACCATCTAAAGTTACAGTAGCGTTGTTGTCACGCAACTCTTTAGCTAATCTGTCTAATGTAGAGTAAGATTCAGTTTTCAATACTGAGCTATCGAACTCGAATTGGATTGGCGCGTAGTAAGCACCAGTAGTTGCGTTATTTTGAGCAACTGGCTCTGGGAATTTGATTGGACATCCTGAACCATCTACTGCAGTACCTGCAGGAGTTCCTGGACATTTGTCAAATTTATCAGATACACCGTCACCATCAGAATCTTTGCTCAATTGATCAACAGTACCTTCTAGTGTAGATACGCGTTGTTTCAAAGCTTCTACTTCATTACGTAGTGAAGGATCTTTCAATTCGTCGTACAATGTAGCAACTGGGTTAGTGAATGTTAAGTTCTCCTTGTCACGTGAACCAAGAGTGAACTCTAGACCACCATAAACGTTAGAGAATTTACCTTTGTAGTCAGTTCTAGCAGGACCGTACAACAAGTTGTCGTCTGTGAAGTTCATTGTGTAACCCAAGTTCAAGGCAACCACTTCAGACAATTTGAATTTAACACCTACACCAACTGGAACGAAAGCACCTAATTTATAGTCTCTGTCGCCAACTGCTTCACGGTCACCGAAGATTTCTTCACCCCATTGTCCTTTTCTGTTAAATACTTCTGTTCCTGTGAAGTCGTTGTTTGAGAATTGTACAGGGTTGCTGGCCATAACACCCAAACCTACTTTAGCGTAGAAGTTAACAGCGTTCTCTCTTCTTAAGAAATCGATAGTACCCAGTTGGAAAACACCATTTAAGCTAGCTGCCCAGTTTACATCTACTTCAGCAGAACGAGCTTGACCACCGTTAGCGTAAGTACGCTCTACAGCTGGACCAGATACATCATGGTTGTATGTTTTGATACGGCCACGGTTACCTTCTAATTCTAAACCGAATAGGTGAGAGAATTGCTTACGGATAGTCAAGCCATAGTACTCACCCACTTTGTTTTGGAAATAACCAACTTTTTGTCCAAAAGCGTTGGATCCACCAACAAGTACGTTAGGTGTAGTAATACCACCTTGTACACCGATAGACCAAGTTCTGTATTGTGATCTTCCACCAAATACAGTTGGAGTTTGTGCTTGAGCGCTTTCAGCGAAACCTAAAGCGGCTACTAAAGACGCTGCAACAGCTGTTTTTTTAATTGTAGAATAGTTCATACTCTTGTTTTTAAGGTTATTAAAAATTTTTAATTGTTTTCAATTTTCTATTTTAACATAACTTAACAATAACGATGCCAAAAATAACAGGTTCTTGAAAAAGCTTTATTAACGACCATTTTTGCTGTATGCCAACAAAAATGGTCGCGTAAAAGTATATATATTATTTAGAAACGCCAAATTTTTTGATTTTTTTTGGTCGAAATTCGATAAAAATCAGATGGATGTAGTTTAAATACTACATTATAGAATAAAATGGATTATCGCTAGGGTGATGCCTCCTAATACGGCGCTGACGGGGATGGTCAGAATCCATGCCCAAAGCAGGCTGATGGTTACCCCCCAACGTACGGCCGACACGCGTTTCACGACGCCGACTCCGATAATAGATCCCGTAATGGTATGCGTTGTCGAGGCGGGAATTCCGAAATGTTCCGTCACACCCAATGTAACCGCTCCGGCAGTTTCGGCCGCAACGCCCTCAAGGGGAGTAACCTTCGTAATCTTCGTTCCCATAGTTTTGACAATTTTCCATCCACCACTCATGGTACCGGCGGCGATAGCAATATAACAGGACAGCGGTACCCAGGCTGGCATCGCTTCAAAGTTGGGGATCACCTGCTCAGCGATCAGCGCTGTGGCAATAATACCCATCACCTTCTGTGCGTCGTTTCCTCCGTGTGCGAAGCTTAGTGCGGCCGACGATATCAGCTGACATATCTTGAACCATTTTTCAGCTACCGCAGGACGGGACCGCTTTGCGAGGTTCATAATAATTAGAGTGATGATCACCGATATAAGCATTCCCAGGATGGGAGCCAACACGATGAAAGAAACGGTCTTTAAAATAGCGCTCTGGTTTACCGCTAAGAACGGATTGACACCACTTATCCAGGCAAAGGCCATTCCTGAACCTGCGAACCCGCCGATCAGGGTGTGGGAAGAGCTGGAAGGGATACCGTAATACCAGGTAAATAAGTTCCAGGATATTGCAGCAACTAATCCTGCAAAAATAACCTCTAATGTAATATATTCTTCCAATACCGTCTTGGCGATGGTATTGGCCACTTTATGGTCCGTAAAATAAAAATAGGCGGCGAAGTTAAACAGCGCAGCCCAGACTACAGCCATAAAGGGGGTTAAGACTTTCGTTGAAACGATCGTTGCAATCGAATTGGCCGCATCATGGAAACCATTGATGTAGTCAAAAGCAATCGCAAGAACGATAACGACAATGAGTAACGTGGAAATCATCATAATGTTATGCTTTCTTAATGCTATTATCTTTAAGCATTCTTTACTAAAATACTTTCTAATACGTTAGCCACGTCTTCACATTTATCGGTAGCGTCTTCCATGGCCGAAAGCACTTCTTTATTTTTGATTAATGTGATGGCATCTTTTTCGTATTCGAAGAGTTCTGCGACGGCTTTGTCAAAGATGTAGTCGGCTTTGTTTTCCACGCTGTTTATGCGCACACAGGAATCGGTGATGTTGCGTATATTTTTGAGATCTTTCAGTTCGTTGATTGCTTTTGCCACATGTTCCGTTGCCTCGACAATTAGGTCGGTAATTTCTTTCATGGGCTGGCTTGGCGTATGTACCTTGTACAGTTCCATACGGTTAGATGCGCCATGAATGAAGTCGGCAACGTCGTCTAAGGAGCTTGCTAACGCGTGGATATCTTCCCTGTCGAATGGGGTGATAAAGTTTTTTCCAAGCTCTAAATGGATTTGGTGGGTTATGTTGTCTCCTTTATGCTCCAGATCTTCTAGTTTTTTGTTCAGCTCTGCGCGTTTCGTTAAATCGGTGGAATAAACTGTTTCCTGTAGCAGCTTAGCCATCTCGATAAGGTTAGCGCCTGCCTGTTCAAACAAAGGAAAGAACTTCTTGTCCTTCGGAACGAAATACTGAAAAATGCTATTTAAAGACATAGTGATTGAATTTGTGCAAAATTATGAATGAAATGTTAAGTTAATGTTAAGTTTATCGGTAGTGATGTAACGTGAATCTCATTTTAATGACCCTTTGCTTGCTCGAGCGTGAATCCAAAGGTTGTTCCGATGCCTTCCGTACTACGTACGTTAACGTTCTGTTCATGCGCTTCGATAATGTGCTTAACGATAGCCAGGCCAAGGCCGGACCCGCCGATCTCGCGGGATCTGCTTTTATCCGCCCGGTAAAACCGTTCAAACACGCGGGGAAGATTTTTTTCCTCAATGCCCAGCCCGTCGTCCGTTACTTCTACTAATATCTGGTCGAAGAGCGGGAAGATGGAGATGGTTGTCAGTCCACCTTTTTTTCCGTATTTTATGGAATTGTCTATGAGGTTGATCAGTACTTGTTGGATACGTTTTCTATCGCCCTTAACGAAAACAGCATGCTGGGACTTACCTTTATACCTTAGCTTGATGTTGTTGGTAGCTGCTTTTGATTCGAGGTCTTCTATACACTCCTTAATAAGGGCGACGATGTCAAACTTTTCGATAGACAGCGATATGATCCCTGTTTCCAATTTAGAGATTTCGTCCAGATCCTGAATCAGATAGCTGAGGCGGTCGAGGTTTCGCGAGGCTTTTTCCAGAAAGCTCTTTGCAATCTCCGGATCGTCGTCGATAAGTCCGTCCTGCAATGTCTCGATATATCCTTGGGTCGCGAATAAGGGCGTTTTGAACTCATGGGAGATATTGGACAGAAACTCTTTGCGGAACTGCGCCTGTTCCTTGAGTGTGTTGATTTCTGAGGCCTTCTGTTTTGCCCAGTCGCGTACCTCCCGCTCCGCATCAGCCACCGGATCGTCGGCGATATGCTCGCCGAGGGCATCTTTTAGATCCTTTCCCAGCTTCAGATTGTGGATCAATTTATAAACATTTCGGATTCTTTTGTAAATATACCGTTCAAACAGGTTTAGTAAAACGACGAAACTTAGGATGCCCGTGGCGACAAATATCAATAGGGCAACGCCGAGGCTCCCGCGGTGGAGATAGTCGGTTAAAGCGATGGAAAAACCGGTCGCCGCGGCAATGAGGAGAATAAAAACTCGGAAGTTCATATCTGTTTAATTCGTTGTTGTAAGGTCTTATGGCCCGCTTTTTATTTCAACGGCACGCCGGCGTCCCTTTCAGGGGGTGCGTTCGCTTTGAAGTGCATCGCGGAGCTTCTCCTGTCCGATAAGAGTGTCGTTTCCCTCTTATTCCGAAACCAGCGCATCTAAGGTACGGGTTTCGTGTTAACATATTAAAAACTTGCGATTACCGTTTTTCCTCCTACCACTTTGTCGCCGATATTGACATGTACCTGGGTTCCCACGGGAAGGAAAACGTCGACGCGGGATCCAAATTTTATGAAGCCAAATTCCTCGCCCTGTTTTACCTGATCTTTTTCCTTAAGATACCACACTATACGGCGAGCCATTGCCCCTGCTATCTGTCTGAAAAGCACCTCTGTCCCTGCCGAATTTTTAACCACCACGGTCGTGCGTTCATTGTCTGTGGACGACTTCGGGTGCCACGCAACCAAAAACTTCCCGGGGTGGTACTTGAAATAGGAAACCACGCCACTTATAGGGTTCCTGTTGACATGCACATTGATCGGAGACATAAAGATGGATATCTGCAGGCGCTTATCCTTAAAGTATTCGGTCTCTTCTGTCTCTTCAATGACGACAATTTTGCCATCCGCCGGACAAAGGACGGTGCCCTCGTCGGGAACGATCCGTTTAATCGGACTGCGGAAGAATTGGAGAATAGTAACGACCAGTAAGGCAGATAGTATATACAGAAACCACTTCAATGAGGCCGGAGCATCGTAGTAGTCTGCCAAAGCGTTGATGATGAAAACGAATAGGATAACGATGGCTAAACTGGTGTATCCTTCTTTATGGAATTTCATATGTACGTGTATTACTTAGCTTGTATTGTGTTCATCGGACTAAAATGATCTGCGGGCTCGACGCGGCGAACATGCATGTTTCACGACTTAATCTTTTGCAAACTTAGATAAATTTGCTTTTATAGACAATTAATAATCGCTGGTTGCCAACCGCCGGCCGCCTCCCCTGGCCCGGCGGCTCCTTCTGCCGGCTCCGGTCCGTCAGACGGCTCCTATATGAAGTCACTTCCTGCTACCGCTGTTTTTCTCTTTCGATCTGGATGCTGTGAAAGGTGAACGCGCCCACTTCGTTGGTGCTCAGCTTTCCGGAGACGGTCAGCGTGTCGGGAATAGGTTGTCCCTGTTCGTCGAGGGAGGGGAAGTAAAAAGGTATGTCCTTTATAACCATTTCCAGATATTTGTTGATGTCTTCCGTCTGTAACCTTTTGCTAAGCGTAATAATTTCCGGAACGCCTTCACTGTCTAGGGCTACCTTATAGGCAAACTCGTCGGCGATGTTTTTGTGGGAGGGACTAGCAGCGAACGCACTATTCAGTTTGTCCGACAGGTAGCTGTTGAATCCGCTGTAATCATCGAAGCTACAGGGCTTGGACATTAGCCGTTCCGCCGTAAAAAATGCCTGGGAGGGTATTATCGTTAGCGGGACCTTGTAGCCGGCATCGAGAAACAGATTGTATCCCTCCGTTAACATCCCGTTTTTATCGTACACTTCTTCTGTGAAAAGGACCTTCTTGTTCCTTTGGTCAACCAGATGCGTGGTCCAGTAACCTACGGGAACACCATTTCTGATTTTACCTTTACGTTCAAAAAAAGGATATCCGTATTCATTGTAGAACTCAAATGGCATTTTAAACATATAGTTACCTTCGCCGTCGGTTACCCGCTGACGTCCGATCCGATCCCAAAATGAGCTGATCCTCCCCCCGGTGGTATCATACGTCACAATCAGCATAGGCTTACCATCGGGATAATAATATTTCCATTCCCCCCTCGGGGTGTTATTGGAGAAGTCTGCCTCCCATTTTAAAGTACCGTTGGGGTGGTACGCTTTAAACTGGCCTTCTTTTACCCCTTGATTGTAGCTTCCGGTTAAGATCACCTTTCCGTTTCGGTCAAAATCGCGGAACTCGCCGTGGAACACGTTCTTGGCTACTACAAACTGTGATACGCGTTCGATCGATTTAAACGCACAATCTTTATCAACGAGAAAGTAGTGGTCGTCAAAATAGAAACGTACCAATCCTTGCGGAGCCTGTTCGAAGAGTGTGTCTCTCGTCGGGCTATCCACCTGTGCAGCAGCGAATATGCTAATGAATAAACTCAATAAAAGTATCCCTGTTTTTTTCATGCCTAGTGTGCTTCTAGCCAGTTTTTACCTTCACCTACCTCTACCTCAATCGGAACACGCAGTTCAATAGCGTTTTTCATGCGCTCCATGATGATCTTTGAAAACACCTCGACTTCCTGTCTGGGCACGTCAAAGACAAGCTCGTCATGCACCTGCATTATCATCTTTCCTTTCAAGTTGTTCACTTCAATATCCTTTTGGATATTGATCATTGCTATTTTGATCAGGTCGGCCGCTGAGCCCTGAATCGGAGCATTGATGGCGTTCCGCTCCGCAAATCCACGGACTGTCATGTTTGCGGAATTAATATCTCTTAGATAACGCCGACGTTTAAGGATCGTTTCGACATAGCCATGTTCTTTGGCAAATTCGACAGCTTTAGTCATATATTGCCGTATGCCGGTGTACTGAGCAAAATATTGCTCAATGATCGTGGCGGCTTCTTTACGGGGAATGCCTAAGCTTTGGGACAGCCCGAAGGCCGACTGCCCATAGATTATGCCGAAGTTGACGGCCTTTGCATTGCGGCGCTGGTCGGCACTGACCTCTTCCAGCGTGACACCATAGACGCGTGCCGCCGTTGCGCGGTGGATATCGTGTCCGGCCTGAAAAGCCTCCAGCATATTCTTGTCCTCGCTCAGCTCTGCAATTAAACGCAGTTCGATCTGGGAATAGTCTGCCGATAAAAGGACATGGTCGGGATTCCGTGGAATAAAAGCCTTCCGGACTTCACGCCCTTTTTCCGTGCGGATCGGAATGTTTTGCAAGTTGGGATTTGTCGAACTCAGCCGGCCCGTGGCCGCCACGGCTTGGTTATATGAGGTGTGGATCAATCCGGTTGTGTTGCTGATCAGTCCCGGAAGCGCGTCGACATACGTCGACTTGAGCTTCTGCAGCTGCCTAAAGTCAAGGATATCCTGTACAATATCCGACTTGTTGGCTAAAGCGAGAAGCACGTCTTCTCCGGTCTTATACTGTCCGGTCTTCGTTTTTTTTGCTTTTGGATCCAGTTGCAGTTTGTCGAAAAGCACTTCTCCCAGCTGCTTCGGCGAGGCAATGTTAAACTGCACGCCCGCTTTTTCGTAAATTGTAGCTTCGAGCCTTTTTATATCTTCTTCCAGCGACAGGGAAAATGCTTTTAATGTGTCGACATCTATTTTGACGCCGTTTTTCTCGATTTCCGCCAAGACGTAAATCAACGGAAATTCAACTTGCTGAGCGAGTTCGAGGGTGTGTGTATCTATTAGCAGCGGCTTAAAAATTTCGTGTAGCTGCCAGGTAATATCTGCGTCTTCGGCGGCATATTCTTTGACAAGTTCGACCGCAACATCACGCATATTGGATTGGTTTTTACCTTTGGGACCGATCAGTTCCGTGATCGATACAGGCGTATATCCGAGGTAGTTCTCAGCTAAAATATCCATGTTATGCCTCGTGTCCGGATCAATCAGGTAATGGGCAATCATGGTATCAAACAGCGGGCCCTGTACACGGGTGCCATATTTTGAAAGCAAAAGAATATCGTATTTCAGGTTCTGGCCGACCTTTTCGATGTTCGGGTTTTCGAACACGGGCTTAAAAATGTTGACAATAGCCTGTGCTTCCATAGCATCAGCGGGAGCAGGGATGTAGTACGCCACCCCTTTTTCGTATGCAAAAGATATTCCGACAAGCTCCGCCGACAGCGCGTCCAAAGATGTCGTTTCGGTGTCGAAGCAGAAACTTGTTAATTTGCCTAATCTGGCGGCCAGCTCCTGCTGGGCGTCGGGTGTGTCTACCAAGTGGTACGTGTGTGGCGTATTATGTATATTCCGGCTGGGCACCACGGGCTCTTCTTTTTCTACCGCCGGCGCTGTATTTTCCACCATATTAGCCGCGAATAGGTCCATCTGTCCGCCCCCACCTCTACTGGCTACCTCTACCGTGTTAAAATCGTCGCCAAACACCCGTCTTCCAAGTGTCCTAAATTCGAGCTCGGCAAAAAGGGGTTCCAGTAATTCGCGGTTCGGTTCTTCCACTTCAAGGGCCTTTTCATTCAGATCAATAGGTACATCCAATTGAATGGTAGCTAACTTCTTCGAGATAAGGCCCTGCGCAGCATAGTTCTCCACGTTTTCCCTTAGCTTTCCTTTCAGTTGGTAGCTGTTTTCGATGATTCCCTCTACAGAACCAAATTCCTGTATAAGTTTTTTCGCCGTTTTTTCGCCAATTCCGGGGATACCCGGAATATTGTCGACAGCATCCCCCCAGAGGCCGAGAATATCGATAACCTGTGACACATCTGTGATTTCCCACTTTTCTAAAATTTCGGACACGCCAAGCGTTTCTGCGCCGTTCCCCATACGGGCGGGCTTATAAATAAAGATGCGCTCGGAGACCAGTTGTCCGAAATCTTTATCGGGAGTCATACAATAGACCGTGAAACCTTGTTGTTCGGCTCTTTTTGCGAGCGTACCGATAATGTCGTCAGCTTCGTATCCATCTTTGGTTATGATCGGAATATTAAAGCCTTCTATTAACCGGTGGATGAATGGTATCGACTTCGCCAGATCTTCAGGCATCTTTTCGCGATGTGCTTTATAGGCTTCGAATTCGATATGACGGTTCGTTGGAGCATCCGTGTCAAATACGACGGCGATATGTGTGGGCTGCTGATTTTTCAAGATTTCCAACAAGGTGTTGGTAAACCCCATGATGGCACCTGTATTGAGGCCATAGGAGGTTAAACGAGGCACTTTACTGAGGGCGAAGTAGGCTCTGTAAATCAGTGCCATACCGTCTAGAAGAAATAATTTTTTCACCGATGTCATGTTTAATCGTTCTCTACAAAGGTAGGCAAAATAAGAAGCAAAAGATGTACGCAGGAGGGCCAAATGTCGAAATTGTTGGCCGCGGAGACCGACGGCTAACATGCAATACGCCCCTGTCAGGCTGGCGCTGTCCATTAGCCGGAATTGTTTGATCGCGTATCCTTCGACGGAGCCCGCCGCCTCCAAAAAAAGCGCTTATTATTGATAATATCTGATTTAATTTGCGATTTTTGTGGAATGAGATGTTCGATATTTCTGGAAAACCATCGATTTTGATATGCGCGGGCTTGTAACTAAATCCACTGGAAGCTGGTACCTTGTAGAAGGAGAGGACGGCAAGCGTGTAGAATGCCGTATTAAAGGAAAGTTCCGGACCAAAGGTATAAAGACCACGAATCCTGTAGCTGTCGGCGACTGGGTCGTGTTTGAGTTAGAGCCCGATCAGACGAGCGGTATTATTACGGCGCTGGAACCCAGAAGGAACTACATCATTCGAAAATCGGTTAACTTATCCAAACAGACACAGATCATCGGCGCAAACCTCGATCAGGCAATACTTGTGGTCACGTTGGCTTCTCCGCCTACATCGTTGGGATTTATCGATAGGTTTCTGGTGACGGCGGAGGCATACGACATTCCGGCAATTTTAGTATTTAACAAACTGGATCTCTTTTCCGAGGAAGGACTGGATATCCTGGCGGAATACACCCAATTGTACGAGAAGATCGGATACCCTTGTTATGCTGTGTCGGCGCAACAGGGCACGAATGTCGATCTGGTAAAAGACCTTCTCCAGGGCAAAACGACTCTTGTTTCCGGGCACTCCGGAGTAGGGAAGTCTACCTTGATCAATATGTTAGAGCCCTCGGCAGCTTTAAAGACGGGAGAAATATCCGATTGGTCTGATAAGGGCAAGCATACGACCACGTTCGCTGAGATGATCAACCTCTCGTTTGGCGGGAAGCTAATCGATACACCCGGAATTCGGGAGTTAGGTGTCGTTGATATTGAGAAAGGCGAGCTGTCTCATTTTTTTCCGGAGATGCGTCTACGGATGAACCAATGCCGGTTTCACAATTGCCGCCACATCAATGAGCCGGGCTGCGTAATTATCCAGGCTGTTGAAGACGGCGAGATCGAGGCGTCGCGTTATGAAAGCTACCTGAGCATCTATCACAATCAGGATACCCGAAGCTAAACTCTTTAACACCAAAAAACAGAATCGCTCGATGTTTGTTTAGAGAAAAGGAACGGGCGGACGGGAGTGTCCGGTTCTCTTTTTTCAGAAAGTGTTTATTTTAACGTTTATCTTTCATGCAATGGATATCCGCTTGGGCCACCGGGGGAGTGGGGGTGGATCATCTGTAGTTGACGGACAAGCATATTTATAGTTAAGGAGTTAGTAAGCTAATCGCGCCACATAGACAGCCAATATATGAAGCCAATTTGGAAATGGGTCATCGGTATTTTTCTATCGATCGTCGTTGCCCTTGGGGGTATTTTATGGTATTTTTCCCGGAACTGGAGACCGCTTGTAGAAGATAAGTTAGCAGCGGTCGTGAAGAACTCCTCTGATAGCCTGTACCGGCTAACTTATGATGACATGGATTTGAATCTGGCGTTGGGCAATGTCACGCTGACAAATGTTAAGCTTGTCCCCGATTCCGTGATCTACCAGCAGATGGAGACAGCCCAAAAGGCTCCCGATAATCGGTATGACATACGCCTGAAATCGCTAAAGATCAAACGATTCGGTATATTAGACGTATTGAGAAGTAGAAAGCTCAATATAAGATCTATTAGCTTCGACTCTCCCGATATCCACGTTATACATAAATACCATAGTTACAATGATACGCTGGCGCGGCCCCCTCGAAAGACGTTGTACGAAAGTTTCAAGGATGTGCTCACTTCCGTGAACGTCCAAGATATACAAGTGGATGACGTTTCCTTTAAATATACCAAAATCGACCAAGGGAAGTCGTCGGATGTGTCCCTGAAAAATATCCAGATCCGGGTGCACGACGTGCTGATCGATGAGACGTCGTTGGCCGATACCACACGTTTTTATTATACAAAGCTGGTTGAGGTGGCCGTCCCTGGCTTTACATACGAGTTTTCCGACGGTTTCTACATGGCGAAATTCGACGAATTAAAGATTAACACGCGCGATCAGAATATCCTTTTGACTAACGTACACTACAAGCCGGTCATGGACCGAACAGCATATTTTAAGAAGAGAGGTAAAAATGTGACGATGACCACGCTGCACTTCGATACATTACGTGCGGAAAAGCTGGATTTTCAGAAGCTTGTCGAAAACCAGCAGGTGATTGCCGAGAAGGTGCAGATAAAAGATGGTTCTGTCCATCTGTTCGGAGATAAGCGTTTTCCCAAGACTCCCGTTAATCAGATTGGCCAAGCGCCGCACCAGAAGCTTATGCGTGTTAAAAGTCTGGTGCGTTTAGACACGGTGATAGTCGAAAATATAGATGTTGTTTATGGGGAAATGAGCGGTAAATTCCACCGGGAGGGCACGATCACTTTCGACCAAGCGTCAGGACGCCTGACCAACGTGACGAACGATTCGTCCGCCCTAAAAACCGACAAGTATCTTCGGGCCGATCTTCGGGCAAAGATAATGAATCGTGGCAATCTGCACGCGAAATTTGCTTTCGACATGCTGAGTAAAAACGGTGCGCACTCGTATAGTGGCAGCGTAGGGCCTATGGGGGCTCCTGCCTTTAACAAGGTCTTATACCCGCTTTTAAATGTGCAGGTGGCTTCTGGCAACATCCGCGGTGTCCGTTTTCATATTGAGGGTACGGATCACCGAAGCTGGGGCGATTTCCGTTTCGACTACAATAACCTCAAGATAGACTTGCTTGACGATCAGGGGCAGAAGAAATCTAAGCGTGCGTTGTCCTTTTTGGTTAACCAGCTAATTATTAATGACAGCAATCCCGATGCGAACGAGAAGTATCATGTTGGTAAAGTTAATCACCGACGTGTACCGGAACATACGTTTTTTAAAAACCTATGGGAAAGCCTGCTGGACGGAATCAAGCAGACTGCCGGCATCAGTAAGGAAAGGGAAGCACAACTGATGGGGACTGCAGCGAAGGCCAAGAATACCCTGGAAGAAACGGAGAACACCGTTAAAAAGACAAAAAGCTTCATTAAAAAGCTCTTTAAGAAGGATGAGGAGGAGAGTGGCGTAGAAAAGTGATGATAAACGCTGTATTACGGACCGCTTCTAAAATTATCCTTAAGTTTGTAGAGCATGGAAGCGGTTATCAGTTTTTTTAGAATTTTATTTAAGTATAGAACGAAGTTGGTAGACCAGATCATGTTCTATCTGAGCATGATCTGCGCATTGGCGGTAGTCGTGCATATCGGTTATATTACGGATAAAGAAGTAGCAGAGATTTCGGAACGGATTGTTATCGGGGCGTTTTATCTGCTCTTCGTGATAGAAGGGCTCCGGACGGTTGCTGGCATCCTTACTCAACGGAAAGTCAACGTGGCCCATATTTCGGGCTTGGTGCTTATAGGATATTTTGTCGTCATCGGCTTGTCGCGTTTAAGTGCGGATGCTTACTTTTCGAAAGCGGAATGGATTTATCTGGGGATAGCTATTGTGTTCTTCTCGGAACTTTCCAGAAACAGTCTATTCTTTGATAATTTTTATTTCAATCCGACGATCCTGTTCGTCATCAGTTTTATCGCACTGATTTTATTGGGGACGCTTTTACTGATGTTGCCGCGCACGACCTTGGTAGCTCCTCTGAGCTTTGTGGATGCTCTGTTTATGGCGACGAGCGCGGTATGCATCACCGGATTGACCGTTACGGATATATCGACGAACTTTTCTGTTTTTGGGCAGGCTGTCATCATGATTCTCGTACAGCTGGGAGGGCTCGGGATCATGACATTTACCGGTTTTTTTGGCTATTTTTTTTCAGGCGGGTTTTCCTACAAAAACCAGTTGATGTTCGGCGAAATTTTAGGCGAGAACAAGCTTAACTCAGTAATTTCCACCTTGCTCACGGTCATTTTTATCACGCTGTTTTTTGAAATGATCGGCGGCGTTTTTATTTTCCTTTCGTTAGAAGCTGCCCATTTCGACTCCGTTGCCGACAGGGCTTTCTTCGCGGCTTTTCACGCGATATCGTCGTTCTGTAATTCTGGTTTTTCTATCCTGCAGGATGGAATACAGCATGAAGCGTATCGCTTTAACTACGCCTTTCAGCTGTGTGTAGCAGGAATCTTCGTTTTAGGGGGACTAGGCTTCGGTACGGTATATAATTTCTATACTTTTCTGAAACAGAAGGCGAAATGGATCGTGTACGAGTTTATCCTCCGTCGAAGATATGTTCATCATCCGCGATCGTTTACCTTTAATACCCGTTTTATATTATTATGTAATGCGGTAGTCATTATACTGGCTACGGGATCGTATTTTTTGCTGGAACAGCGGCACACATTGACTAAAGATTCGTCGATCTTTGGCGAATGGGTGACATCCTTTTTTATGGCGAACTCATCCCGTTCAGCAGGCTTCAATAGTGTCGACATGGGGTTTTTGGCGAGCCCTACTTTAATTATGGTCGTCACGCTGATGTGGATTGGTGCGTCGCCGGGCTCAACGGGCGGAGGGGTAAAAGTGACTACCGTGGCGCTCGCGATACTGAATATTTTCGCGCTGGCCCGCGGAAAGGAGTCTATAGAGATTTTTCGAAGACGTATCGCCGCCGAATCGGTCAACAAGGCGTTTGCCATTATTTTGTTGTCGGTGATTACCATAACATTCAGCTTTGTATTGCTGAACTTTGCAGACCCCGACAAACAGATGAAAGATCTCCTGTTTGAGACGGTCTCGGCGTATACCACCTGCGGCCTGAGCCTCGGCGTGACGCCCTCGCTGTCTTCTACCGGAAAGATGATCATCGCCTGTACGATGTTTGTCGGTCGGGTAGGAACATTGACTTTACTTGTTGCTTTTATTAAGAACACGAGGAATAAAAGCTATATTTATCCCACAGAGAAGATTTTGTTTTAAAGATGAAGTATATCGTTTTGGGACTCGGGCATTTTGGAAAATCACTTGCTGTCCACCTGACTGAGCTGGGGCATGAGGTGATCGCGGCCGACAAAGACCTCAATATCGTAGAACAGCTAAAAGATCGCATCACGCATACGGTGTGTATGGATACCACCGACCGCGAGGCTATGATGTCGCTTCCGTTGAAGGACAGTGATGCGGTGATCGTCGCCATCGGAGAAGATGAAGGCGCATCGCTGCTGACCACAGCGCTGCTTAAACAGTTGCAGGTGAAACGTATCATTGGCCGCGTTGTCTCTGACCTGCAGAAGACCGTGCTACAGGCTATGCAGATTGACGAGTACATCATGCCCGAGGAGGAAGCGGCAGAGCGCTTGGCGATGCGTCTGGACAATATCGACATCATCGACTCATTTAAGGTATCTGACCGTTATAGTATAGTGGAAACGCGCGTGCCAGCTAAATATGTCGGTATGTCGTTGAAAGAGGCAAATTTAACCAATAGATACAGGGTGATCATATTGACCACTGTTAAGTCTACGGAAAGAAACGTAAACGGAAAAACCGTGCTACATAAGGAGGCGTCGGGAATTGCCAGCTCTGATACGCTGTTACAGGCAGACGACCTGCTGGTCGTGTTCGGCGAATTGGGAGATATCAAAAAGCTTATTCAGAAAGCTAATTAAAAAGACGCGCTCCGTGCCATTTCGGAGTGAACTCCTGAAAGGCGTGCTGGAGAGTTACGAGGCTCCGTAGAACGGCAAGCCTTGCATCGGACAGGAGCTGTGTCATTGCCCGCCGGCTACCGGCGCTAACGGCAACCTATTCCCCTCTACATTAACACATTTTTGCTGATAATCTCAAATCATTTCTATATTTTTGGCACTTAATATAACTAATCGTTGCTTGATTTTACAGCTTACAGCGTGTTTGTATTCTCTATAACGGAGCCGCATAAGGAGGCTAACATATATAGGCAGATATTTAAGTTAACAACAGATATGAAAGGTCGATGATTGCCAGACCTAACGGGGTGAGCTCATTGAAGCAACTGAAAATAGACAAAGTCAATATACACAAACGACCAAGAAGTCGCATGAGCGCCAGAAGAAGCAAACAAGTTACGGACAAATTAATTTGGACACTCCATATGGCCATTAAAACCGTCCAAAGCAGCATGAAACGAGCTCATGAATGCCATTGAGAAAAAGCGCGATAGAATATATTGAAATAGATACTAAAGAATAAACAATTGATTTACATATGAAACAGTGGTTTAAGGAAAACTCGACGCATTTAATAGTTATCGCCATCTTTATTGTGTTGGTGTTTTTTTATTTTTCGCCGATCTTCGGAGGTAAGACGCTTGTTCAGTCCGACGTCATTCAGGCGGAAGGAAGTCAAAAGGAACTCTTCGACTACCGGGCGAAAGATGGACATGCTCCACTGTGGACAAACTCGATGTTTGGCGGGATGCCCACCTATCAGATATGGTATGAACACGCAAGCAACGTCACCAGTTATATAAACCGTGGGATACGGGCGATCTTTCCGGTGCCGACGGATATCGTATTGCTGTACCTGCTGGGAGGCTACTTTCTGCTTTCTGTATTGCGGGTTAGGCCTTGGCTTGCTGCGGTTGGAGCGGTAGCCTTAGCCTTTACATCGTATAACTTTATTTATATCGAAGCGGGGCACGTGAACAAAGCCTATGCTATCGCCTATATGGCTCCTATCATCGGGGCAATGTTGCTGTGTTTCCGGGGCAGCCGTTTGTGGGGACCGGCACTGCTTGCTTTTTTCCTCGCGATGGAAATCCGCACGAACCACGTGCAGATTACATACTACCTGTTTATAGCTATCTTGGTATACGTATTTATCGAACTTTATCATGCTATCCGCAATAAGGAACTAGGCAATTTTGCAAAGGCGGCGGCTCTTCAGCTTGGTGCAGTAATTATAGCCGTTCTTGTGAATGCATCCGTGCTGTTTCCGACCTACGAATACAGCAAACTGACAACGCGGGGAAAGGCTAATATCCAGAAGGTAGAGGAAGGCGGAGGCAGCTCCAGCGGGTTGGATAGGCAATACGCATATGAGTGGAGCCAGGGAGTCGGCGAGAATATCACTTTCTTAATCCCTAATGCCTATGGTGGACGATCTGGGGGCGTATTGGGAGAAGACTCGGAGGTTGCCAAGTTTTTTAAAAAAATGGGTCTTCCAGAGGGACAGGCGAAGCAGATTGCGCAACAAATTCCGACGTATTGGGGTGAAAAGATGTTTACGTCGGGACCGTGGTACTTCGGAGCCGGCGTATGTTTCCTGTTCGTTCTGGGGCTGATCATTGTTAAGGGGCGTATCAAGTGGTGGATCGTAGGCGCCACGACGCTCTGTATCTTCTTAGCTTTCGGACGCCACTTCCCATTGGTATCTGACCTGTTTTTCGACTATTTTCCGATGTATAACAAGTTCAGAGCGGTGGAATCTATTTTGGTCATTCCGGCTCTGCTGATGCCGCTCCTCGCGGTACTGGCGGTCAACGAGCTGTTTTTACGGGGAAAAGAGATTCCGAACATCCACAAGACTGTGCTATATACCTTTGCGGGCGTCGGCGGATTCTGTTTGCTGGTTGCGTTAATGCCAAGCTTGTTTTTAGATTTCAAAAATTCCGGACATCAGGACTATATCGCGTCGATCAGTCAGCAGCTCGGCGATCAAGGTGCGGGCAACGAATTTGCCAAAGCGCTAATTAAAGATAGGACATCGATTGCAACAGGCGATGCGTATCGTTCGTTCTTCATCGTGGCAATCACATTTCTCCTTGTTTGGTTCTATCTGAAGAACAAACTAAGTGTACCGGTGTTTGTCGCTATATTGGGCATTGTCACCCTTGCAGATCTTTGGGCAGTAGACAAACGCTATCTAAACAATGACTCGTTTGTGGAAGAGCGCGCCAAGACGCATGTCGTTGAGCGTGAGGTCGACCAGTTGATACGTCTCGATAAGGATCCAAGCTATCGGGTCATGGACCTGACAACCAATCCTTTCTCCGACGCACGGGCATCGTATTTTCACAAAAGTATAGGCGGTTATCATGCGGCCAAATTAATGCGCTTCCAAGAGGTGCTGGAACACCAGTTTAACGGAGCGATAAACGAAGATGTGCTGGATATGTTGAATGTTAGGTACTTAATTACGCGTAATCCGCAGAATGGTGCAGAACAAATCCAACGTAGGAGCACGGCTGCCGGCAATGCGTGGTTCGTAAATAAGGTGACTTTTGTGAAGGATAACGCCCAGGAAATGCAGGCGATCAGTAGCTTCGATCCGCGTAAGGAGGCCTTTGTGCACGAAGAATTTAAAAACCAGTTGAACGCCTCCCGACTCGGAGCCCCAGCAAATGCGGAAATTAAGCTAACTTCTTATCATCCCGACACATTAAGATATGAGTCGACGTCGCCAAACGATGCTTTTGCGGTTTTTTCGGAAGTATATTATGACAAGGGGTGGAAAGCGTACATTGATGGTCAGGAAGTGCCGATTATCCGCGCGGACTATCTGCTTAGGGCGCTTCAGATTCCGGGGGGCAACCACACCATAGAGTTTATATTTGCTCCGTCCTCGGTTCGTATCAGCAATATCGTTTCGTTGATTGCTTCTATCGTACTAATCGGAGGTCTGGTGGTTGCGGTCTGGCTTACTTTAAAACGAAAAGCCAAGAAGGGGTAGCCGTGTGAAGGGAAGTTAATAAGGCAGATAGCTTATGGCAGATAGCAGATGGCTATGAACTGTGAAGTCGTTGATTTGTAAAGGCGTGAAGTTAATAAGGGCAGATAGCTTACGGCAGATAGCAGATGGCTATGAACTGTGAAGTCGTTGATTTTGTAAAGTCGTGAAGTTAATAAGGGCAGATAGCTAATGGCAGATAGCAGATGGCTATAAGGCGTGAAGTCGTTGATTTGTAAAGTCGTGAAGTTAATAAGGGCAGATAGCTTACGGCAGATAGCTATAAGGCGTGAAGTTGTTACTTTGTAAAGTCGTTGAGGGAAGCTAATGGCTAAGGGCAGATAGCTGTGGAGACGCAAGATCTTGCGTCTCACTACTCAAATCTAAATTCTCACTTCCAATTAACTAGAATAGTTTCAATTGAGGGTCTGTAACCCTGAAAGTTTTTCGATGATGTGGAGAGATGCCGAACTCAAGGACGGCGTTCCGATGTTTTACCGTTGGGTATCCCTTGTTGGACAACCAGTCGTAGTGAGGAAAATCTTTTGACAGACCATCCATATATTCGTCGCGATAGGTTTTGGCCAATATGGATGCTGCGGCGATCGAGAGGTATTTGCCATCGCCCTTTATGACGCATTGGTGCGGGATATTTTGATACGGCTTGAAGCGATTTCCATCGACAATGATGTAAGCCGCTTTTGTTTTTAAGCTATCAAGCGCCCGATGCATGGCCAAATAAGAGGCGTTCAGAATATTTATCTTATCGATCTCTTCAGCAGACACACTTGCTACGGCGAAGTCCAGTGCCTCGCGCTCGATAATCGGGCGGAGCTCGGTACGCTTTTTTTCCGACAGTTGTTTAGAATCATTCAGCAGCGCGTTGCGGTAGTCTGGAGGAAAGATAACAGCGGCGGCAAATACCGGTCCCGCCAGACATCCTCTTCCTGCTTCGTCACAGCCAGCTTCGATAAACTCATGTTGGAACGTAGAAAGTAACATGGTACGAAATTACAAAAAATATCAATTAATGCCCGGTTTGTTGCCGATTAGTGCCCGTAAGGGGCAAAATCGATGTAACTTATCTGTTATTGCACCCTATTTACACTAATTTACACTTCTTCTTATTTCCTTTGTAATTAAAATAAAAGACAGCTCAATTAAACAAGAAAGCGAATATGAGAAAGATTTTTGTCGGTTTACTATGCTTATTCGGTTTTCTTTCGGCGTCCGCTCAAAAAAAGCAACCGTTTCAGATCGGACAATTTCTCCCTTCAGCTATCGATGGAGATCTGTCGGAATGGCCTACATTGGTCGACGCGGCCCCTGAAGGCCCTTGGTCGTATCAGCTTGGTCAGGATGATTTAAATCTTTATGTGGCTGTCCGGGTGGCAGATCCGGCGCTGCAGCTAGCGGCCGTCAGAAATGGCATTTTATTTAGCATGTTGGCTGAAAGAAAAAATCAGCAGGATGCGGTGTTACTATTTCCCCATCCGGATAGAGAGGTGAAGCGGGCTATACAAAGTCAGGATTTCGGGTCTCCCACGGATGTAAAGAGTGAACTAATAAGCCGTTCCCGAGGCTATTTTGCACGGGGCTTTCGTGCGGTTCCGGATGGCATACTATCGCTGCAGAACCATTATGGTGTAAAAGCCGTTGCCAAGATCGAGGACGATGTATTATATTACGAAGCTGTGTTGCCCAAAGCGCTGTTGCAGCGGGATAGTGGCCAGCTGATACAATTGAAGATAGGTATTTACGACGGTTTTTCACTACTGCAGCTTCCCAAGGCAGCCAGCACGCGGGCGGCCATGCAACGTAGTCCGTACGCCGTAAAGCGCGGAAATTCAGGAAAGGACCGACCTACGATGGAGGTGTGGCTCGAAACCACAATTAACTAAAGATGAGAAGATGAATAATATGAGAATTGTAACGGTAGTTTTGTTTTTTTTTCTTACCCTTTCCGTCACAGGGGCATATGCCCAGCGAGGCAGGACGGTACAGGGAATGTTGCGGGACAAAGAATCGCGGGTGGTCGCGGGTGCCTCAGTACAGCTGGTCGACGGGAAGGATACGTTAGGCACGAGTTCCTCTCCCGCCGGAATCTTTACGTTCGAAAACGTGAAATCCGATCGGTTTACCATTAGAGTGCGTAGCATCGGCTTTGAACCGTTTGAGAGGGAATTTACGTTCCCGGCAGGTCAGGAGAAGATGGTTCTTTCCTCTTTCGAACTGCAAGGGATAGCGAATATGTTGGAAGAAGTGGTCGTAGATGGCGTTCTGACTGTACAGGTTAAGGGCGATACAGTGGAGTATTCTACCAAGGATCTGAAACTGCGGGAAGGATCTGTTGCCGAAGATGCGCTGAGAAAGCTGCAGGGAGTGGAAGTTGATAAAGACGGTAATGTTACAGCCCAGGGCGAGTCTGTCACCCGTATTCGGATTAACGGCAAGGACTTCTTCGGCGGAGACGTAAAAACGGCAACCCAAAACTTACCGGCTAATATTATTCAAAAGATCCAGGTCGTGGACGACTATGGAGACATGGCTAATTTGACAGGCAACCGAACGGGAAGCTCTGAGAAGGTGTTAAATATCCAGATTGACCCGCAATACAACAAGGGGTATATGACTACCTTACGAGCCGGGTATGGTACAGAAGACCGCTATCAGGCAACGGGAATGTGGATGGGCCTGACGGATAAGTCCCAAGTATCTGTCCTGGCCAACTTGAACAATATGAATGCGCAGCTCTTCGACTTCAATACAATGGGGGGTGGGGCCCGCCGTAGACAAGGCGGAGGAGGACGCCCCGGGGGCGGGGGCTGGAACAATGCGCAAGGATTGACGAATACAGGCTCTATCGGTGTTAATATCCGGCATGACTTTAGCGACAAGCTGAAAGTTTACGGAAGCTACTCTTTTGGGCGTGATGATAATACAACGTTGTCGACCACGAGCACCTATAATTTTGGTTTGGACCAGCGTGACGAGGCGAACTCTGATAACAACAGCATCCGGGCGAACCACCGTTTCGAAGCTAATTTAGAATGGAATATTTCGGATAAAGATTATATAAAACTAACTCCCCAGTTTGGCATAGACAATAACGACGGCCGGGCCTTTGATAACAGGACGATCTTTTTTGGTGACGTACTGAACAATATACAGCGTCAGCAGACCATGACAGAGACCTATTCGCCGCGTTATAGTATTAGCGGTTTATACAACCGGAAGCTCAATGACAAAGGCCGGAATTTATTCCTCAATTTTAATTATGATAATGCGTCGACAGAAAGCGACTTCAATCGCGTGCTGGATAATCTCGTTGCCAGCCAGACGGATCCGGATGCCTCTCTTGATTCTATCTATGAACTCACTGTTCAGGAGGTGATGAACAAGAGCTGGAATGCAGGCGGAACGTTGTCGTATACCGAACCCTTAAGCGAAACGGGGCGGTTAGAGTTCACCTACGATCTTAATGTTAATGATTACGATAATAATAATAGACAAAACGGCTATGATCGTCTCGGCGGCATCATCAATGATCCCCGGCTTAATTACGACTATAACTACGATTATTCGTTTTCTACACACCGCGTAGGAGCTAGTTTTATCCATAGCGGCGAGAAAATGGTGTATTCGATCGGTGCGGCTGTTATGCCAACGATATTAAGCGGAAATGCCTTCAGTACGTCGGAATCGGCGATTATTGACAGGCGGAATTTTAACGTTATTCCGATCGTGCGCTTTGAATATAAATTTTCGCGACAAAAAAATATAAGCATCAATTATTCCGGGTCCGCTACGGAGCCGGGGGTATCGCAGATACTTCCGTTTGAAGTTAGTACCAACAGAACCAATACGGTTATTGGTAATCCAAACCTCGATCCGGAGTTTCAACATCAGATGCGTGTCCGGTACCGTAGTGGCGACTTCCAGAAGGGGAACACGTTTTTCGCCATGCTAAATGCCAACTTAACGAATAACAAGATCGTCGGGTTTAACAAAATTTATGCAGACCCTACGGTAGGTTCGTTTCAGGAGATACGATATTTAAATGCGTCGGATGATAACGTTTACGGTGTAAACTCGTTTTACCACTATGGGAAATCGTTAAAGGAGAAGACGTATAATATCATGTTAATGGGGTCGGTGAATTTTAATAAGAATATCTCCTATATCTCGAGCGATCCCGACGCGGTCGAAGGAGAAAAAAATATAGCGAACAACTGGGTGTTTATGCAGGGGCTGATGTTCCGTTACAATCCGTCTGAAAACCTAGAAATCAATCCGGGAGTACGCTATTCTTATAATGTAACCGATAATACGTCTTCCAGCGCGGGCAATAGGGCCGTGTCGTCATGGACGCCGAACCTGATTGGATCGGTCAACCTGACGCCGACGACTATCTTTGGCGTGGACTTGTCGAAAACGTTTAATAACGGTTATGGCAATTTTAATCAGAATCCCTTCATTATCAATACATATCTCGAACAGCGTCTGTTAAAAGGACAACGTGGGACAATTCGTCTCCAGGCGTTCGACCTGCTCAATGAGCAGACCAATATTTCGAGGACGGTATCCGACTACTTCATCACGGATAGCCGGACAAATAGGCTCGGACGTTATTTTATGTTGACATTTACGTTCAGGCTACAGAAGTTTTCGGGCATGGCGCCTCAACAGGAAAATCGTTTCCCTGGCGGCATGCGTCCTCCTAGAATGTAAAAATAATCACATATGTGCGGTACATTAACGGCTGTAATCGGAAGAGGTTATAGCCGTTAACTATTTATTGCGTACCTTTGCCTCTTGGATTTTAATCAAGCCAGCGGCTACCGCCCGCAGAGGCAAGGGGTTTAGGCTTGTTTATTTTATTTTGAAAAATATGGAATATGAAGTTATCCGTTTGGATAATGGAATTAGAGCGGTGTTTCATCGGCAAACATCGCCTATTACCCACGTATGTCTCGTCGTCAATGCTGGTTCCCGGGATGAGGAAGAAGGGATGTTTGGGATAGCTCATTTTATTGAACATCTTCTTTTTAAGCAGACGGAACGACGTTCCATGAAGCAGATCCTCAATCATTTGGAAGCGGTTGGCGGCGATCTGAACGCCTATACGACTAAGGAGTATACGTGTGTACATGCGTCGATCCTCCAGCCCCACCTCGGGAAGGCGCTCGATCTTTTCGAGGATATTATGTTCCATTCGACCTTCCCTGAAGAGGAGATGGAAAAGGAAAAGGGGGTGATAGCGGATGAGATGGCTTCTTATCTGGATAGCCCGGAAGAATCTATTATTGATGACTATGAAGATCTTATTTACCGGGGCTCGGGCCTTGGACACAACATTTTAGGGCTAGAAAAAGACTTGCATACGTTTGATAAAGGAAGTATACAGCGATTTATACAGCAAAACTATCACACGCATGAAGTAGTCATCGGAATCACGGGCGACTACAAATTGGAGACGGTGGAGAAGATGTTAAGACGTTATTTCGAACCGGTCAAGGAAAATAAGCCTACGCGGAAGCGGGGGGAGGTACGTCTGACTGTCAAAGAGCATGTGGAGATAGCGAAACCAATTAATCAGGTACACTATATGTTGGGCGGAGGGGCATATGGTTTACACGACGAGCGTAAGACGGGTTTATTGTTGTTGAACAATATGCTGGGCGGGTTTGGGATGAGTTCGATTCTGAATTTGTCCGTCCGCGAAAGATATGGCATAGCCTACACCATAGAATCTAATTACACGCTTTTTTCGGACACGGGTTTGTTTACGATTTACCTCGGCACGGACGAGGAAAAGGTACAACGGGCAAAAAAGCTTGTTTTTAGGGAGCTTGACAGGCTAACCACAAAAGCGATCTCGGACGGTCAATTGCTGAAAGCTAAAAATAAGTTTAAAGGTCAGATCGCCTTGGCTGAGGAAAACAGGATGAGCATGATTATTGCCGTTGCTAAAAATATTATGGACTATGACAGGGTTATCTCATTGAGCGAAGTCTTTGACAAGATTGATGCCGTGTCCGCTGGGGATCTGCTAGACATAGCGCAGGATGTTTTTGATGAGCGGAACCTGAGTTCGCTGGCTTTTGTCCCGGAGAGATGATTGTGCTGTGGTTTTGGTCGCGACCGGCGTCGAAAAAGGCGTGAAGCCGTAAAGTTGATAATTAGTAAAGTGGTTAAGGGAAGCTTATGGCAGATAGCAGATGGCTATAAGCTGTAAAGTCGTTGATTTGTGAAGTGCGAGGCTAATGGCTATTAACCGTAAAGTCGTTGATTGGTGAAGATGTAAAGCTAGATAAGTTGATAGGGTTAATAAGGTTGATAAGGTTGCTGATTCGTAAAGCTAACACCGGTTTCTGACTTCTAATCACGAATCACGATCTATCTCCTAACCCCTAACCCCTGATTTCTCACTTCTAATATCTAATATCTCACTTCTAATCACCAAATCCGCTTTACACTATATCCGCAGGTCTGTAAGCGGTCGATGACGAGCCTAATCGGATTTTGTCGGGCCCCGTGTTATTACATATGAACTATAATCTTTATTTTTATCCCCAGTTATGCACGGCGACCGTGATTTCAGAGGCATAGAGAAGTATACCATCTTTAACAAGTTATTTTTTACTTTTTAGTTTTTTAATGAAGACAGCTTATATATTTCCGGGACAGGGGGCCCAATTCGTAGGAATGGGGCAGGAGCTCTATAACCTGAGCGAGGACTCCAAAGCATTGTTTGAAAAAGCAAATGACATTCTGGGTTTTCGTATCACAGACACCATGTTTTCTGGTACAGACGAAGATTTAAAGCAGACCAAGGTAACGCAGCCGGCCATTTTTCTACATTCGGTTATCCTTGCGAAAGCGCTGGGAGAACGGTTTCAGCCGGCGATGGTCGCGGGTCACTCCTTGGGCGAGTTCTCGGCGCTAGTTGCTGCAGGAGCACTATCATTCGAAGACGGCCTTAAACTGGTTTCACAACGGGCGAACGCCATGCAAAAGGCCTGCGAGGCAGAGCCATCGACGATGGCCGCGATTCTTGGGCTTGATGACGAAACCGTTGAAAAGATCTGTGCACAGGTGGAAGACATTGTCGTGCCGGCGAACTACAATTGTCCTGGACAACTGGTTATTTCGGGTACGGTCGAAGGAATTGATAAAGCCTGCGCTTTATTGACGGAAGCAGGCGCAAAAAGGGCGCTAAAGTTGAATGTGGGAGGAGCATTCCATTCGCCGTTGATGGAGCCCGCAAAGCTAGAACTGCAAAGGGCAATCGAAGCAACAGAGTTTAGCACGCCGATTTGTCCTATCTATCAAAACGTTGATGCCAAGGCATACACGGATCCCGCACAGATCAAAGCCAACCTAATAGCTCAGCTTACCGGAGCGGTACGGTGGACGCAGACTGTAGAGCACATGTTGGCCGACGGCGCAGATACATTTGTGGAGGTCGGGCCGGGCAACGTACTACAAGGGTTGGTCAAAAAAGTCGACCGGTCGGTACAGACCTCATCTGCCACTTTATAAAAGGGCGTGCAGCCAACCGGGACGACATTGTTATGTTAAGGGAGCGGCACTAAAAAAACGAAGCTATCTATCGGTATAAGCCGTAGATAGCTTCGTCTTCCTTCTGTATAAGGGTGGCTGAACCTCCATCAGCCTTATATTTTTGCACGGCTAGGCCGGCTCCTGAGGAGAGAACTTCTTGTGTTTTCTCTTGCTTACTTTCTCGGCATTGACAGGCTGCGGTATCTTAACATAGTAACCAGTTCCGTCGTATTCCCTTCTGCGGGGATGCTCCATGCAGGTCGTCGAACAGCAGCCCTTCATCTCCCAGCCACATTCATCACATTGTGTGAAATGTTCGTTGCATTCCGGATTGGCGCAGTTGATCATTTTAGGGGTAACTTTTCCGCAGTTTTTGCAGGTCGATACGATTGTCGGATTAACCGAGTTGACATCAACGGTGACACGATTATCAAAAACATAACATTTTCCTTCGAAATCTTTGCCTCCGGCTTCCTTTCCGTATTTAATAATTCCTCCGTGCAGTTGATATACGTCCTGAAAACCTTCTTTTAATAGCAGCGCGGATGCTTTCTCGCATTTGATACCGCCAGTGCAATACGTTAGTATCTTTTTGCCCTTGTATTGCTCGAGTTCCTTTACTTTTTCCGGAAACTCACGGAAATTTTCGATGTCCAGCGTTACGGCGTTTTTAAACCGGCCAACACTGTGCTCGTAATTTGAGCGAACATCAAGGATCACGACATCATCCCGATCTTTCATCTCCATAAATTCCTTCGGCTCCAGATGTTTCCCCGTCTGTTTGTTCGGATTGATGATTTCGGGATTCCGTAAGCCGGAGTGCACTATTTCCGGCTTATAACGGCAATGCATCTTGATAAACGAAGGCTCCTCAACATCGTCAATTTTAAAATCAGTCTTGGCGAAGCGGGGATCTGCGTGCACAGCTTCCATATAGCGCTGGCAGGCCTCCGCAGTTCCGGACACCGTTCCATTCAACCCTTCGTCAGCTACAATAATGCGTCCGACAAGATTTAAAGATTTACAGAATTCTAAATGTGTTGCCGCAAACTCTTCGGCGTTTTCGATGGGGCTGTAACAATAGTACAGCAGTGTTTGATACTTACTCATATGCATTGATACCGCTGCAAACGGCGTTTAATGATTAAAAAAATGTTAGCGCAAAGATACGAAAAAAAAAACGACCGTGGGCTGAGGGAAGTCACTTTTTGATCAGGGGCTTCAACAGATGCTCGAGGCCGTTAATTTTTATTTCATAGAGAGTAGCCAACTGCATACCAAGCTTTCCGGGTGGGAAGCCTTTCCGTTGGAACCATACGAGGTAGGGTTCCGGGAGGTTACATAATAACCATCCCTGGTATTTCCCAAAAGGCATTTTCGTATTTGCAAGTTGGACCAGAATATTCGGGTCGAACAGGTTATTCTTTGGTGTTTCCATGTTTTAAACGGTATAGGAGTAGACGGATAGCGATGACTCCATGATTGATTAAATTGGGAATGGCGCCGTAATATTTAGAAAATATACGATACCGCTCCTGCAGGCTTTGCCGGTGACGTTGTTGGGACATCCCTCCGACAAGATACTTAGCGACGTAACAATGAGCATTAACAATGTGCCTTGCCTTCTTTGCGGCGCGGATAACCCAGTCGATGTCAGCGCTAAGTTGGTATTGTGTATCGTAGGGTTCTGCAAGTTCGCGCCTCACGTAGATGGCTTGGTGGCAGACATTCATGCCGTATTTAAAGGACTTCCACGTAAACACCTCGGGTGTTTTATGCCTCCGGTCGCCGAGAACATTCCGCTGCTCGTCTACCAGTTTTGTTTCTCCGTAATAGATGTCGGCGTGGTCGTTGCCGCTAAATATTTTTTCCAGGGTCGTGCTTTCATAGAGCTCATCACCGGAGTTCAAAAACAGGACGTAATCTCCGGTTGCAAGCCGGAGGCCTTTGTTCATGGCGTCGTAGATTCCGTTATCTTTTTCAGAGATAAGAATGTCTATATGAGATCTGTATTGTTCGATGACATCGAGGGTGCCGTCTGTGGATAGACCGTCAATAACGATGTATTCAACCGATGTGTAGGTCTGATCCGCCACCGACCGGAGTGTGTACCCGATATCGCGGACGTTATTAAAAACGACGGTGATAATGGAAATTTTTGGTTTTGTCACGGTTATATATTTCGTGTTTTTTTTAATATGTAGCGGATTATCCGCTCGATCAGATTTCCCTTTCGGTGCTTATAAAAATATTTAATCGCGGCATAGGCTTTCGGGTTCTCCGTTATTTCTGTCGGAAAATATTTCAATTTACTTTGAGCGAGCTCCACCCGGTATACGTTGTCTATATCCGAATGGGTACCGGAGCCGTCCGTACCGATATTTTGGATCATCGATGTCCGGGGATAGAGAGCGAGCCCACGGTGTTTAAACATTGAAAGGTACCAGCGGATAGCCCAGGAATTATTTTTTCCGGCTTTGAACTCTTTAACCTGTTTCCAGAAATTTTCGGTGCCGTCTATGGTGAAGTCGCGGATATCCTGTCGGCTAAGGTCTTTTGTCAGTTCGTGGATGTCGGGGTTAAATTTATCCCATGCTCGCTTCCAAGTAGCCCACCCCCAGCTATTCGCTACCCGGAAGAAAAACGACTTTGGCAGACGCTTCGGGTGCTGCACCGGATACATGTAACCGCTGATCTCCATGACGCGTTCTTCATCTGCATAACGGAGCAGTGCATCGTTAAAGTAGGTAAGCGCATAAGGAGATGTTTCCAGATCGTCTTCCAGTATGATGGCTTTTCCGTGTTCGTTAATGATCCTTGTCACTCCGTCGATCACATTTTCGGCCAGTCCCCAATTGCGGGTACGTTCGATAATCGTGATGTGCTGAAACTCCCATGGTTCTCTAATAACCGCGCGAACTTCATTAACAGCTTCCACGGAGTCTGCGTTCTTGGGTGCATCAGAAACAATATACAGCAGTGAGTCTTTTGCCAAAAGGTTCTTTTCAAGCGCCGTTAGTGTGCGCCGGGTGTGTTTCGGCCGGTTGTAGACAAACAGTATGATGGGGGCAAGATCTCGCATGTAAAACAAAAGAAGAAAAAATATGCCAAAAGTAGAAAAAAGCGGTCTATTATGGACGAAAAATTAAACATGCCCTCTATGGCCGGCTATATGTACTTCCTGTGTCCATTGCCGGATTCCTTATTTTCTTTTCTTGTCCGGACAACAGCGCGCGTCCGTCCTATCAGGGCTACGGATATTCGGATGTAGGCAGTGAAAGAAAGCGCAGTACTTTTAGTAACCGCTTTTTTTAGCGCCGCTATTACGGAATAACCGAATGCTTTTATAAAAGTATAGTTGATGTTGGCGTATTCGGTCAGAAAATATACAAACTCGCTTTTATAAATGGCTGTCTCCGGGAGCTTTTCCGGCCGGGATTGCCTATCATGGTAAGCAATGGCCTGCTGGTTTACAGCGATCGTGAGCCCATGATAGCGGAGGCGGTTTGCGAAGTCTTTGTCTTCTCCATAATGATAGAACAGCGGCGAAAACGCACCGATGCGCGTGAGGGTCGTCGAGGGGATGAGCCAAAATGCTGCATTTATAAATGGGGCTGTCGTATTTTCGAGACGTAGATCGAGCGACTGGATATAGTGATTAAACCCTTTATCTAGAGCTTGCGTGGTACCGTCGTAATGTAACGGAGAGATGACGCCTACATGTTCGGGATACGAAGTGTTTAGTAGGTTGTTGAGGCAATCTGGATGTACCCAGGCATCCTGATTTACCAAGAACACAAAATCATAGTTGTTTTTGAGCGCATATTGGATGCCCAGGTTATTCGCCCTGCCGAAGCCTAGGTTTTCATTGTTTTCGATTAATAGGACCTCCGGGTACTTTTGACGGATCTGTACGGCGGTATTGTCTCGCGAGGCATTGTCGATTACGATAACATCTGTTGGGTATGTCGAATTCAGCAGACTCGACAGGCATTTGTCCAGCCATGGTTCAAAGTTATAGGAGACAATAATACTCAATACCCTCATCACATTTTTTTTAAAAAGAAATCTTTAATTTCGAGAAACATTGATCGCGAATGGAAAAAACATAGAGCCAGATAAATGCCTCCCATTGATAGCAAGCTCATAAAGAGACGGATGTATGGTTCCGCGAGGCTGTCTATCCATAAGGCAGTGCCTATAAAGCTAATGAGCGCTGTGGCCGCGTATAGATAGACATCTTTGAACAGAAAGGAAAAGCTGTAATTTAAGCTGTCTTTGCAAATGATATACCATGTGTTAAGCCATATCATGTTAAGAACGGTATAGGCCCCGAGAAGATAAAGCAGCTTGACATCCTTCAGCATAAAGAACAGGGCCACCTGCAGTAGTCCGAAACTAATGATGTTCCACATGTACACCGTCGAGTTTCCTCTGCTGAGCGTATAATTCGAAAAAGCATTGCTAACGACGGCGAAGGCTCCCCCGAAAGCGACCACCTTGAGATATGCTGCACTGGTAGCCCATTTCGCGCCAATGGTTAGTACGATAAAGTCGTGGGAAATTAAGGCCAGTCCAAACATCATCGGAAATGTGATGAACGAGATAAGTGATAACACCTTTCGGAATACACGGATGCGTCTGGCGTCGTCTCCCTGGGCAACCTCAGTCATTAGCGGCTGTATTAGGTTGTTCGATATGCTTAATATCAAGGTTTGCCCCATGAGGTTCCATTTATTGGCTTGATTGTAGTGTCCCACAGTGGCGGTCGGGAAAAACTTACCAAGGATTGTAGTCAGAAAGTTGTTGTTTATGTTAATAAAAACATTGGTAATCAATAACTTACTGCTGTATTGCAGGAGTGGTTTTATCGGCCGGAGGTCGATGCGAAAGGTGGGACGAAAGGCAGAGAAATAGGCGAAGCTGGCGTTGACAATAAGGCAATATGTGAGATTTTGGACGATGAGCGACCAATATCCAAGCCCAAAGAGTGCGGCAAGAACCCCTGAGACGCCGCCAATGACGACAGCAAGCATCGTCGCGATGCCCCGCTCGCGGATGAGTAGATTCCGGTTAAGGTAGGCGCTGTGCGATACACCGAAACTGCTGATAAGAAAGTTTAAAAATGCGACCCGCGCGAGTGTGGTGAGTGCAGGAATCTCAAAGAAGCGGCTGATAAGCGGACTGAGAAGGAAAAGGGTGGCATACAACGCTGCGCCTACGGTAATGGAGCACCAGAACACAGCGTTATAATCTTTATGCGTAATATCTCTCTTAATGCTTAAAGCACTGACAAATCCAGATTCCGTCAGCGCAGCAGCTATGGCGGAGAAGATTGTCAGTATACCGACGATTCCCATGTCTTCGGGCATGAGTATACGTCCCAGGACGATGCCGAATGCCAGGGCAAAAATCTGTTGAAGCCCGTTTGAAAGACCTCCCCACAAAAATCCCTTCGCTGTTTTCGCTTTTAAACTTTCTTCACGCTCGGTAGAGGGCATAGCTGCTTTTTCCTGCAAACCTAATCAATTTCTGCGAATCAGTAGCTTTTTTAGTTATAGCACGGTCAATGACTTTGAGAATTCCTTTAGCTTTGGGTGTCCCGGGTCGAGGTCGGTGACCAGATAGGATACATCCCGCAACGGAGCAACACGCATTTTCTGATTGGAATTGAGTTTCTCCGTGATACTAAGGATTGCCACACTTTTAGAGCACTTGATCATGGCTCTTTTGATCTGCACTACTTCCCAGTCGGAGTCAGTAATACCTTCGTCAAGCGACAAGCTGTTGGTTCCTAACAGGCAGAGATCAACGCGTAGATCGGAAAGCTCATTGATCACCTGGGAGCCGGTGACAATATTCGTGTTCCGGGATAGTTTTCCGCCAATCAGAATAACTTCGATGTTTTCCTTTTCAGCGAGCTCTAGAGCGACGAGCGGACTGATCGTGAAGAAGGTACAATGGATGTCGTTCGGCACGAGGCGGGCTAACTCGATCATCGTGGTGCCGCCGCCGACCAGGACGGTCATTCCGTTCTGAATGAGCGAGATTGCCTTTTTGGCGATTTCTTTTTTCGATTCCTTCGCGTATACGTTTCCTTCCTGAAAAGGGAATTGAAAAGATTTGGATAGTGCCCCTCCATATACTTTGAGCACTTGGCCGTTTTCTGCCAGCTCGTTAAGATCCCGTCTAATGGTATCTTCCGAAACATTCAGCTGTACGCTTAAATCAGACGATAACACCTTGTTGTGTAGGTTAATCTGGTGTATAATATAGGCTTGTCTTTCTTCCTTTAACATATGTTAATCAATTAGTTGCGATAGTAATTAGTTTTGTTATTGGGACGGATTGTCACCTGTCGGTTTATTTTCTTTCATGCCGGGCTTGAACCGGGGCTTGAATCCGGTAGGTTTGCTGGCCGGCGGACTGTCCTGCTGCGTGTCTGCGTCGGATTTCTGGTCCGCATCGGGCTGGGGTTCGGCGGTTTTTGTTACGCCGGGCTTGAACCGGGGCTTGAATCCGGCAGGTTTGCTGACCGGCGGATTGTCCTGCTGCGCCGCTGCGTCGGATTTCTGTTCGGCAGCGGGCTGGGGTTCGGCGGTTTTTGTTACGCCGGCTTTGAACCGGGGCTTGAATCCGGCAGGTTTGCTGACCGGCGGATTGTCCTGCTGCGTCGCTGCGTCGGATTTCTGTTCGGCATCGGGCTGGGGTTCGGCGGTTTTTGTTACGCCGGCTTTGAACCGGGGCTTGAATCCGGTAGGTTTGCTGGCCGGCGGACTGTCCTGCTGCGTGTCTGCGTCGGATTTCTGGTCCGCATCGGGCTGGGGTTCGGCGGTTTTTGTTACGCCGGGCTTGAACCGGGGCTTGAATCCGGCAGGTTTGCTGACCGGGTTGTCCTGCTGCGCCGCTGCGTCGGATTTCTGTTCGGCAGCGGGCTGGGGTTCGGCGGTTTTTGTTACGCCGGCTTTGAACCGGGGCTTGAATCCGGCAGGTTTGTTCTGGCTATCGGAAAGGACGTTTTGCCTTGTGGCTGAAGTAGGTCCGCCCGACGTGTGTTCGGATGTCTCCTCCTTCTGCAGGGGGGCGGCAACAGTGTTGGTGCGTTGTCTGTCGGCTTGCCCCTGCGTATCGGCCCGCTCAGCTTGTTCGGGTG
Source organism: Sphingobacterium allocomposti (assembly GCF_008124885.1). Lineage (GTDB taxonomy): Bacteria > Bacteroidota > Bacteroidia > Sphingobacteriales > Sphingobacteriaceae > Sphingobacterium > Sphingobacterium allocomposti. The sequence continues at coordinate 42,789 of NZ_VNHX01000021.1, read as the reverse complement.
CTGCTTTTGGCAGCGGATACTGCCGACGGAGTTTATTAAACCAGAATTTCTTGGTATGGTCGAAGCTCTTTTCGCCCATTAAAGCATAATGAAGCCGGAAATCATCATAAAGGGGCCGGTTATCAGCTTGTAAAAGCGATACGTCTATTTTCTTTTTGGTGAAAAACTCCTCGAACGTTACCATCTCAAACGATAAATTTAAGAAAAATTTAATAAACTTGCTACGAAATTACATGTTAACCTTCAGCCGATGCGGAGTTGCAATGCGTATCACTATGAAGCATTTTTATCAAAAAGGAACAGTAGGACTAGGCACGTGAGGCTTCGGCAGACTCAGCCTGACGATGTCATGCTGAGCTTGCCGAAGGGACAGTACAGACGCTGTCGCGACCTCGGGATAAAATATAACTTTTTTCCGGAGCGGAATTTCGTCGTACAGCCTATATCGCCGGTATAAAGCTTACTCCATATTATGGTATACAGCTTGGACGTCATCGTCTTCCTCGATCTTGTCGATCATTTTGAGTACGTCCGCAGCCTGTTCTTCTGTTAACGTTGTATGGGATAATGCGATTCTTTCCAGTTTTGCCGACTTAACTTCGATACCCTTTTCTTCCAGTAGACTTTGCATATTTCCGAAATCTTCGAACGAGGTTTGGACGACAATAACATCATTTCCTTCCTCGTCCGCTTCTATGTAAAGTTCTTCTAAACCGCCGTCAATGAGCTCGAGTTCCAGTTCTTCCACATCCAGGTCTTCTGTAGCATTGAAGCGGAAAATAGATTTACGTTGAAAAATAAAGTCCAACGACCCCGTTTTTCCCAATGATCCTCCCGCTTTTGTAAAATAGCTACGGATGTTGCCCACCGTACGGTTGGTATTATCTGTTGCCGTTTCGATAAGCACAGGGACCCCATGAGGGCCATACCCCTCGTAAACATATTCTTCGTAGCCCTTCGCGTCTTTTTCAGAGGCCCTTTTAATTGCAGCTTCTACGCGGTCTTTTGGCATGTTGACCGCCTTCGCATTTTGGATAGCGGTACGTAGACGGGAGTTATTTTCGGGGTGGGGGCCGCCCTCTTTTACAGCAATAGCAATTTCTTTTCCTAAACGCGTAAACTGTACTGCCATTTTGGCCCAGCGCTTAAATTTTCTTTCTTTTCTGAATTCAAAGGCTCTACCCATTTTGTATTAGTTTGTTTTGAGGTTTCTGATCATGTCTTTTGTCATGGTTTCCAAGTCAAATGTTGGCTTCCATCCCCAGTCCAGCTGAGCATAAGAATCATCGATGCTGGCAGGCCAGGAGTCTGCAATAGCTTGACGGGGATCGTTCTCGACGTAAGACATCTCAAAATTAGGAAGAATTTTTTTAATTTCTTCGGCAATTTGGGCGGGGGTGAAAGAGATTCCTGCCAGATTATAGCTGGAGCGGATACGGATGTTTTCCGACGGCGCTTCCATAAGCTCTATGGTGCCACGCACAGCATCTTCCATATAAAGCATCGGCAACTCAGTGCCGGCAGAGAGGAAGCAACTGTATTTTCCGTGTTTCAACGCTTCAAAGAAGATGTGTACCGCGTAGTCGGTTGTTCCACCTCCGGGAGCGGTTTTCCAGGAGATAATGCCGGGATAACGTATGCTTCGGATATCTAGTCCATACTTGTGGTGATAGTATTCGCAGAGACGCTCGCCGGCCAGTTTGCTGATGCCATAAATACTGTTCGGATCCATTATGCAATACTGTTCGGTGTTTTGCTTAGGAGAATGTGGTCCGAACACGGCGATCGAACTTGGCCAGAATATCTTTTTTATGCCAAGTTCCAGTGCTAAATCCAACACGTTTAATAGGCCGTTCATATTCAGGTCCCACGCCTTTTGCGGGTATTGTTCGCCGGTGGCGGATAGCATGGCGGCGAGGAGATATATCTGTGTGGGTTGATGCTTGGTCAGAAGGCTTTTCAACGCTTCTTTATCTAAGACATTAATCGTCTCGAAAATCTCCCCTTCCTTTAGTGTTTCGGGGTGCCGGATGTCGGATGTGATTACGTTTCCGGTGCCAAATTTTTGGCGCAGGGCAACGGCTAATTCGGATCCGATCTGGCCGTTTGCCCCGATGATAATTATACGCTCTTTCATTGGGACAAAGATAGTTGATTTTTTGTCAAGAGTGAATACAGTGGAGGGTTGTGGATGTGCGCTCTCCTATCCTTCAAGGTGCAAAGTGTACAAGGCCGCGGTGCGTATGGTAGGCCCTATGTTTCTCATTTAATCTGCTGGAAGAAGCTTTTGTTAAGTTTCGGTTCCAGAAAAAACCAATGGTTTGGAATTGAAGTAATGCGTGATCTTTCTCAGATGGACAGCGCTCCCAATTGAAATCGTCTAAAAAAATAACGGTAATTGTTGTTCGATTATTAGAAAAATAAGCATTCTGCTAAATGTCTGAAAAAGAAAGCACGGTCTGATTGCAATTTACAAAATAATTATAAAAGGAATCGTGTATTTTTTGTATGTTTGATACCTTAGAGTAAAATCTTAAAATTTAATCATTAATAGACAAACAAAACAAATTTAATTAAACTATGAAAGTTGCAGTAGTAGGCGCAACGGGCCTTGTTGGGTCAGAAATTTTGACCGTTTTAGCAGAACGTAATTTCCCGGTAACAGCATTGATTCCTGTCGCATCAGAAAAGAGTAAGGGTAAGGAGATCGAGTTTAAGGGGAAGAAGTATAAGGTCGTGACGCCAGCTGAAGCTATTGCTCTTCAACCCGATGTTGCGCTGTTTTCCGCGGGAGGAGGTACGTCAACGGAGTTTGCTCCGCAATATGCGGAGGCGGGGATCACGGTGGTCGACAATTCTTCTGCATGGCGCATGGATCCTACAAAAAAGTTGGTCGTTCCGGAAGTTAATGGCGATGTTTTAACTGCGGAAGATAAGATTATTGCAAATCCGAACTGCTCAACGATTCAAATGGTGGTTGTGCTCAAGCCGCTGCACGAGAAATATAAAATTAAACGCGTGGTCGTTTCGACCTACCAGTCTGTGACGGGAACAGGAGTGAAGGCGGTAAACCAGCTTATGGATGAGCGTGCTGGTAAAGAGGGCGAGAAAGCATATCCCTACCAGATCGATTTGAATGTCATTCCTCACATTGATGTGTTTCAGGAAAATGGATACACGAAGGAAGAAATGAAGATGATCAAGGAAACGAACAAGATTATGGGCGATGACAGTATCCGGGTTACGGCAACTACCGTTCGTATACCGGTAATGGGCGGACACTCGGAGTCCGTGAATATTGAGTTTGAAAACGACTTCGATCTTCAGGAGGTGCGCCAGCTATTAGAAGCACAGGAAGGCGTCATTGTGGTTGATGACCCTGCTAACCTGAAGTATCCGATGCCTAAAGATGCACACGGTAAAGATGAAGTGCTCGTGGGGCGTATACGCCGTGACGAGTCGCAGGACAAAACATTAAATCTCTGGATTGTAGCAGACAACTTGAGAAAAGGGGCGGCAACCAATGCCGTCCAAATAGCCGAGCTATTAAACAAGAAGGGGTTGATCTAATCGTTTAGGATACTCAAAAATAAACCCGGCGCATAACAAGGTGCCGGGTTTATTTTTGCGGTTGTACGCTATATAGGCCGCCGCGATAGCCCGCGTAGGGAGAGTGCTTAACGTATCAAATCAATCGTTGCTATTCATGACGAATAATCCCGGAGGGATTACATGGCTACAGCCTATGAGAGGAAGAACGATTCGACTATGAAGGATTCGTATATGGATGCTGTATTTCTATGGTTGTATGACCCTTCCCAAGATCAACTCTTTTACACCTTCACAAATCAACGGCTTTAAAATTCCCTTTCGGATTCTTAACGTGGCGACCAGTTAATTGTTTCTTGTGAGGCAATGTTGGGCTCTGACGAAGAGCGATATGTCTATCCTTCGACGGGGCTCACAACGCCATCGTTGTTGAAACACCCTTCGATATTGTCAGGCTGAGTGCTTTGTCAGGTTCAGTACAGGCTCTGTCGAAGCTTCAGGCTTTCGGACATAAGTAGGCGCTATAAAATGCAATGGGGTAATAAAAAAGGAAGCCGCCTCAATGTGAAGGCGGCTTCCGCATTATATTTTAGAGGGGCGTATTAACGTACAGGTGTAAACTCCCATGTATTGTCGAAGATAAAAGATCCGTTAACGCCTGTCGTGATATATCCTTTTCCGTCTAGCGAAAAGGCAACTCCTTTTTCACGGGCGTCAGCTGGTAGCGCTTGGTGTTTGTCCGTCCATGAGTCTGTAGCCGGTTCATATTTCCATACAGAGCTTGTAACACTCGTACCTGTTCTTCCGCTTACTACATAACCGTAGTTGCCGATAACGAACGATCCTGCATTATATTTTCTAGCGTCATACGTATAGCTATCGTCAGCACGGTTTAGATCGTTTAATGGTGTCCAGTTGGTTCCGTCGAAAGCATAGAAATCTTCTGGAAGCGATGCGCTGTTCGCGTACCCACCGCCGACATACGCTCTATTTCCTATAACAAAAGCGAAGGCGAATGCTTTTTTGTATTTAAATGGCACATCGATTTCCGTCCATGAATCTGTTGCAGGGTCATACCGGTAGAAATCGCTAAACTTAGCGTCCGTTCTCGTCGAACCTAGACCTACATAGGCATAGTTCCCCAAGGTAAACGCTACAGCACCATACCGGGCTCTACCGGGAAAATCAGCAATTTTAGTCCACGTGTTCGTCGCAGGGTCGAACCTGTAGAAGTCGTTTAGGTCGTCAGAACCTGTTGATCCTGTTCCAACATATCCTTTTCCGTCTATGGCAAACCCTACCGCCATCTGGCGAGCTGTACCGGGAAAATCGGCTATGTCGCTCCAGGTCGATCCATTGAAACCCGCACCATCGTTTACGACACCTTCGTTTCTAACAAATCCACCTACAACATAGGCAACGTTATTAATTGTAAATGAGGCGGCGCCATTTCTAGGATCGTTCTTAAATACAATTGATCTTACCCACTCTGTTGGCCCACTATCAGTATCCTCCTCATCATCTTTGCTACACGAGTTGAATGATGTAAAAGCAATAGCGCAGGCTAAGACTAACAATAGCCAATTTTTCTTATTCATAAATTATCTAAATTTAGTGTACAATATATTCAATTTAATCTTCGGTTTTTCGTTTTCTGTTGCAATAAAAGCAGTATTCAATGTGCTAAATAGTGCTGGCGTGCCGGTGCTCAAGTATAATGATGTATTGTCGTATATCGTAGATGATTTTAGATTTTTTAGATAGACAATCATATTAAATCTATAAGAGCCATTTCCGCCCATTTGGTTTCCGGGAATATAGGACGCCTGCTGAATGCCTGTACCATAAGGCGTTGACAGAAACGATGTCGGCACGCCGTCATGATCGGCAACGAAAAGCATTAAATTTTCCGGAATGCCGTACATCGTATTAGTAGGCGACGACGTTTCAACCACTAGCTCCGCCCTATTAACCGATATATTATCATCCTGTAAGAACTCTTTTAACGATGGAAATTGTAATTTCGCTACAACACCTGTGCCCGATTGTACGTAGGTTAGGCCTCCGGTTGCCGATGCGGCAAGCCCGCCGCCGGCAGGAGATAAGGTTTCGAACGCCGTTCCCGTCCGATCGTATTCGATATTGTTGTATTGGAAATTCCTGTCAACAATGCTTAAGGATTTGGCGCCTGTCCTCTTAAATCCATCGGTACCTACGTAACTATAGTTAATTTTGACTTGTATAGTATCGTTGAAGGCTATGGCTACAGTGTTGTCATCGCCGGGTACCAGTGCAAGTCCTTTAAAATATTCCCTGAAATTTTCATTGGAACTGACGCGGAGGTCGTTTGCTTTAATCAAGTCGAACAAGTTTTGCCCCAATGTCTGATTTAGTCTGATGTCGAGCGTATCTATGGAACGGATGCGAGGGTTGAATTGTAATGTTCCCAGTGCATCAGGCGTGTAGGCGAATTGCTGATCTGAGAATAATGACGCGCCTGTTACATAGACGGGGATGGCTTGGTTTTGGATACCTCCCGTTATGGTCTTCGTTTCCAGCGTTTCCGAGAGCTGGTGTACGTTTATCTCCTGTATCTTTGTGGTATCCCCGAAATAATATCGGCTGGAGTGCGGTTTAAGAACAAGATTTAATGAATCGAATACCGCGTCTTGGGGGATATCGTTTGTAAAGTTTGAAAAGCCTATCTGAAAGTATGAAGTAGAGGATACGGACCCGCTGTTGGGGAGAGCTGCCTTTCCGACCAGAATAGATCCCGTCGCGGCAGTAGGCATGTCCCTTAACTGTACGGTCGATGTGTTCACGGTAAAAGAGTCGACAAAAGATACCCCAACATCTCCTGTGGTGGAATTATCTAACATCACACTCATATCTTTGTCACACGCAGCGGTGATGACTAATAAAAGAAGGGCTATTACAGGATAGTTAATACTTCTCTTTAAAAATGGATTCATACTTAATGTTTGACTAGCAAAAGTAATCAAATAGGACAGTTAATCAGTGTTATATTTTGTTAAAACTCGGATGCGGAAACGTCGCAGAAAAAGACGTACAACGTTCTTGTGTTCCATTTCGGCTTCTGTAAGGTGCATTGAATTGTTAATCAGTGTTATATTTTGTTAAAACTGTCCGATTTTTTGTGCGTTGCAAATCTACTAATTTAAATTTGTATTAATAATGTTAAAAAAGTATAAAATCCTGCTTGCCATTGCTGTCTTAACGGCTGCCGGGATAGCATTGGTATTGGGGGTATGGCTTTATGGAAGCTACAAAAGCGAGCGGGACATTTTTATAGGAACGGCTGAGCGGTCGTTGTTTAACGTTTTGCAAAACTACTACCAGCAAGAACTTGCTCCGCCTGCCCGTAAAAATGATACTTCCCTGCAGGAAACACGGCATAAAGGTTTGCTTTCGTTAATGCGTCGGGTTTATCCTGACCTGGATCTTTATCCGTTGAAATATACGTTGGACACGTTGGATTACCACCGTTGGCGTACGAGACGTTCCAGAGACAAGGATAGGAATATAGATTCTCCCAACCAGTTGCTGCCTCTTTACCTTTTGGAAAAGATAGACTTTAACGAGCAACTGTTGGATACGCTGGAGCCTAGACTGGCTGCCGCACTTGCACGGCGGGGCATTAGGACCTCTTTTCAGCTGACAACCGACGAAATTCCGAGAAAGCAGTTTGAAGCGTATATTGCCCAACGGAACAAGCGGGGGGATCTCATTACGAGACCTATTCTTATTAATCCGGAGCACGAGCAGTTTCTCATTGCACAATTTCAAAACCCGTGGGCGTATCTGCTTCGGCAGCTCGGGCTGCAGTTTGTATTGTCCCTTTTGCTGTTGACAGCTTTGGTCGGTACTTTTCTGTATCTTCTAAAAACCATTCGGAAACAGAATCAGCTTGCCTTATTGCAAAAGTCGTTTGTCAATAATATGACGCACGAGCTGAAGACGCCGGTAGCGACAGTGATGGCTGCTGTCGAGGCTATTCAGCGGTTCGTTGCGAAAGATGACAAGGAGCGCATGCATACCTATCTGGAGCTATCCAAAAACGAGTTGGAACACCTGAATACGATGATTGAGCGCGTACTGCAGCTGGACGTTGACGAGCTGCAGGGCATCCGGCTGGAGAAGCGGCCGGTGGACATGGTTTCTCTCGTGCAGAACTGTCTTGAGACAGCGCGTATCAGTACAATAAAGGAGGTGTTTATTACATTCGAGCCGCCCTTCGACGTCTATCTTATACACGTAGACGAAGCGCATATAAAGAATATCGTGAGCAATCTGTTGGATAATGCGATAAAGTATTCCGGAGACCCGGTCTATATCACCGTTCAGCTAATCGACGGGCCATCGCATATGCAGCTACATGTTGCCGACCGGGGAAAGGGTATTGCACCGGAACATATAGGCTACATTTACAATATGTTTTATCGGGTTCCGGAGGGTAACTTGCATGAGGTAAAAGGGTTCGGTCTTGGGTTGGCTTATGTCAAGCAGGTCGTGGAGCAGCACGGAGGAACTATTCATGTAAAAAGTGAATTGAAAGGGGGGAGTACATTTGTATTAACAATTCCTAAGAACGGCTGATATGATAGATGTATTATATATTGAAGATGAGAAGAGCCTGGCTTTGATTGTGGCAGACAGCCTTGAAGCGCATGGTTTCCGCGTGATACATAGGGAAAACGGTAGAGACGCATTGGTCGCATTTAAATACCAGCGGCCGGATGTTGTCATACTGGACGTAATGATGCCGCTTATGGATGGATTTACGGTCGCCCAGGAAATCAGAAAGATGGATAGCGATACGCCTATTTTGTTCTTAACAGCGCTTACACATACAGAGGACGTAGTTAAAGGGTTTCATCTGGGGGCGAACGACTATGTGCGTAAACCTTTTAAAATAGAAGAGTTGATCGTCCGGATTGAGGCGTTAACGCGGAAGCGAGCGCCGGCTCAGCTGTCAGCGAAACAATATCGGATTGGAAAGTACACCTTGGACGCCGCAAAGTCAACATTGACGATCGGCGACGACCGGGAACATCTTTCTTTTCGGGAGATGGAGCTGTTGCGGCGCCTTTTTGAACATAAGGACAAAGTGGTTCCCCGGGAGGAGATCATCCGCGCATATTGGAATGAAGATACTTACTTTACAGGGCGGAGCCTCGATGTATTTATAAGTAGGATACGTAAATATCTGGCTAAGGACGAGCAAATTAAAATTATCAATATACGAGGTATAGGCTATATGCTCACAATCGACTAGACGACATGAACGCATTAATTATTGTTGACGTACAAAAAGATTTTCTGCCTGGAGGCCGTCTGGCTGTCGCTGATGGGGATACCATTATTCCTTATATCAATGAGCTACAGTCAAGGTATGACATTGTCGTCGCTACGCAGGACTGGCATCCGGGCGACCACGGCAGCTTTGCTTCGCAGCATCCCGGCCACTCCCCTTTTGAGACTATCGTGTTAAATGGATTGCCACAGGTGCTGTGGCCGGATCATTGTGTACAGGAGACAGATGGTGCTTCGTTTGCCGATAAATTGCGGACAGATAAGATCGGCGCGATATTCCGTAAGGGTATGGATAAACGTATAGACAGCTACTCGGGATTTTACGATAACGGACGGTTGAAGAAGACAGGGCTTTCCGGATTCCTGAAGGATATGGGCGTTGACGAGGTTCACGTCTGTGGCCTTGCTGCCGACTACTGCGTGTTCTTTACAGCAATGGACAGTCTGTCGGAGGGCTTCCAAACCGGTATACTGCTAGACGCCACGAAAGCAATAGACCCTCGGCAGTTCGAAAGTAAAAAGCAGGCGTTCCTACAGCGGGGCGGGCAGCTATACTGATCGCGGGAGTTGTGCGGACTGGCATTGTTTTCTGGATGTGCACGGGTTCCTGCTGGAGATCGGCGTCGATGGAGAAAAATCGCAAGAGGTTAGACGATATAAATAGTATCTTTGGGTACGTACATGATAAAGCATAGTTTTCCGTCCTTGCAAGACGAAAGAGTGCTTCCCCAACAGCGCTCCCCCGCAAGGACGCATTTTATTGTTTTAATTTTGTCATGTACTAGATTATCTTTGTTAAAAATTGGTTCAGATGAAAGACACGACGTTAAGCCGTAAAGAGAAGATCATGAAGGTGGCGCTATCGTTATTTGCGACGAAAGGGTATGTGGACACGTCTACCAAAGAGATTTCGTTGGAAGCCGGCGTTTCGGAGGCATTGATTTTTAAGCATTTTGGGAATAAGGACTCCCTACTGGCCCACATTATTAAATCGGGATACCGGCGTGTTCTGTCGCATCACCGCGGAATGATGACGTACAAGAATCCCAAGGATTTTCTCCGGAACATGATTCTGCTTCCGAGCAAGCTTGTTACTGAAGAGCCAATGTTTTGGAAGCTGCAGGAACGCCTTTCCCATAACAGCTTTTCTAAGCAGCAGCACGAACAGTTTATGAAGCCGGTACAGCCGATTTTAGTTAAAGCTTTCACTGAATTGGGGTACAGTAATCCGGAGCTGGAGACACAATTTTTATTGCTTATCATCGATATGCTCTGGAAAAAAGAGGCCAGCGAAGAGCTAACGAATGGCATTGACCTCGCCATGCTTTTGGAGAAGAAATATGATTTAGCGTGATGCAATTTTGTGCATGTTCTGTCGTAAATCGGGCTAAAATTTTGATGTGACAATTTTTTTCACGTACTTCGGCACATTAAAGATCTGAATATGATAAGGAAGCTGCTTTTTCTTTTTTTCTTCTCTGTGTTTTTTCTATCGGCCTACGCCCAAAGGAAACCGGATTTTGTCACATTTATCAATAGTAAAAACCGGTGGGTCGACTCGGTCTTTAATGCCCTTTCTCCCAAGGAGCGTATTGCGCAGCTGTTTCTTGTCCGGGCGCATACCAATCTGGGACAAAAGTATATTGACTCCGTTGCCCAGGTTATCCAGAAGGAGCAGTTAGGCGGTTTGGTGGTTTTCCAGGGAGGGCCGGTACGCCATGCGCAGATGTTTAACCGTTATCAACGGTTAAGTAAGGTTCCCCTATTGATTACGTTCGATGGAGAGTGGGGGCTGGGTATGCGGTTGGCCGATTCTACCGTTTCCTATCCATATCAGATGACGCTTGGAGCCATACAGAACGAGCAGCTGATTTATGAAATGGGGAGACAGATCGCCAAAGACTTTCAACGGATCGGGATGCATTTCAATTTCGCGCCCGTGGTCGATATTAACAATAATCCCAAAAACCCTGTTATCAACTTCAGATCATTCGGAGACAACAAGTTTAACGTGACGCGTAAGGCGAAGGCCTATATGGATGGTCTGATGGACGGTGGGATAATCTCTTCGTTAAAGCATTTTCCCGGTCATGGCGATACAGACGTCGATTCCCACCATGATCTTCCGCAACTGAATTTTTCTAAGAGACGGTTGGACACACTGGAGATGTTCCCGTTTAGGGAACTTATCAAAGTGGGGGCACCGGCCGTTATGGTTGCGCATATGCATATTCCTGCATTGGATGCCACGCCCAATATCCCTTCGTCCATCTCGCGTAAGGTGGTTACTGACCTGTTGAGAAGGGACCTTGGCTTTAAAGGGTTGGCGGTTACCGACGCCATGGACATGAAAGGTGTCAAAAAGTTTTTTCCGAATGGCGAGGCTGATGTTATGGCTATTGAGGCCGGTCACGACCTGCTAGAGGTATCGGAAAATAGTGCCCGCGCGATTAATCTTGTAGAAAGGGCCGTAAAAAGCGGAAGAATCAAGCAGGCTGAATTGGACCAACGGGTAAAGCGGGTGTTGGCAGCGAAGTATTGGCTGGGGCTTAACCAATACCGGCCGGTAAATGTCCGTGGCTTGGTAAGCGATCTGAATAGTCCTTCATCTCAATCGCTCGTCCAACGCTTGGCCGACGCTTCTGTCACCGTGCTTAAATCGGACAAAAGAATCAAGTCCTTTGATAAAAGAAAGGAAACTGCTATTGTCGCGATCGGAATCGCACAAGCGCAGGACTTTGAAAAGGGCATCGCTCTACAGCTTGCGGATGGGAAACAGTTTTTTGTCACTGGAAAAGAAACGGAAGACGACTTGAAGGACCTGTTGAAGGAGGTGCGCAGATACGATCAGGTGGTGGTGGCGATTCACGATAATCGGGCGCGTCCGCGCAGTGAGTCCGACCTAAATGAAGCCGCGCGATCATTTATCGAAAAAATCGCCGGCCGTCGCACGATAACCGTTATGTTTACGAACCCTTACGTGTTGGACAACCTACCGGTCGAGCGTAGCGGCTCGATTATCCTCGGCTATCAGAATGAACCCTTTATGCAGAAAGCAGCGCTCAAGGTGTTGCTCGGGCAAGTCCGGTCAAAGGGTAAGCTTCCGGTCGACATAAACAAGCAGTTCCGATATGGAATGGGACTGTAGGTCGTTATACTTATTTGTTGTGCGTATTCGTATTGTAGGTAGATAAAGTTAAAAGGGTTAGACTAAATGAGAGCTCCCCTCTTAACCACGCGAGCTCATTTAACTCTTAATCGACCCGTTATACGTTATTAGCTTTAATGTCACTATGATCACTTGGGCGGGCTCAGCACAGGCTCCGTCGAAGCCTCCGTCTTTCGGACAATGAAGGCGCTATAGTGTACAGCAAGTTCGTAACCCCAAATCCCGGGAATGGACCTAACGCACTCGTATACAAAATTGGCAAGCGAACGTGCTAATAATTAGTATATTGGCAACGGATGTGCTTAAAAATTAGGGCAAATAATACACGATTTTTACACATTAAACGATATTTTTGTGGTGCTTAAATTTCGTAAATGGGTAAAGAACGCATCTCTATTTTTGATATGTTTAAAGTCGGTATCGGACCGTCCAGTTCGCATACTTTGGGGCCGTGGCGTGCGGCGCAGCGCTTCGTAGAGGTCTTGCGGCATAAAGACCTCTTTGGCGTCGTCGAAGGAGTGAATATTCTGCTATATGGCTCTCTTGCGAAGACTGGAATCGGACACGGGACAGACATTGCGGTGTTGTTGGGGCTTAGCGGCGATGATCCCGTAACGTTCGACGTACATCAGGTGCTGCCCAAAGTCGAAGAAATCAAAAGAGCAAAGCAGATTGTTTTAGGAGGTGAAAAGACCGTCGCGTTTTCCTATACGACAGATCTTATGTTTCTTTATACGGAAAGCTTGCCATTTCATCCGAACGCTGTCACCTTCCAGGCTTTTCTACATGACGGGACAGCAGTTTCAGAGACGTACTATTCTATCGGCGGCGGCTTTGTCGTACAAGAAAATGATGCTGAAGGTGTACTGAGCGAAGTCGATCTGCCATTTCCGGTCGACACGGCACAGGAGCTGATGGTTTGGTGTATGAGGACAGGGCTGAAGATATCCGAATTGGTCATAGAGAATGAAATGGCCTGGCGACCGGAAGAAGAGACTAAAGCGGGAATCATGCATATCTTTCATACGATAAAAGATTGCATTTATAAAGGGTGTCATACGACGGGGGTGTTACCGGGCGGTTTACACGTGGAACGTCGGGCAGCAAAGATGAACACCCGCTTATTAACAGGGCGGACTTATCACGACTATGATTCTTGGATAAATGCAATACGGGAGGGGGGAAACGATTTTGCCTATATTTTGGATTGGGTCAGCTGTTTTGCGTTGTCGGTGAACGAAGAAAACGCGTCTTTCGGCCGTGTCGTGACAGCTCCGACAAATGGCGCCTCTGGCGTGATCCCTGCAGTACTTCAATATTTCATCGTGTTTCATGATGGCTATCGGGAAGATAAGATTATGCAGTTTATAGCTACGGCTTCGGAGATCGGCTCCATCTTTAAAAAAGGAGCAACCATATCTGCAGCGATGGGCGGATGCCAAGCCGAAATTGGTGTGTCCTCGGCAATGGCAGCGGCCGCATTAACAGAATGTCTGGGTGGGTCGCAGCGACAGGTGCTCATGGCTGCGGAGATTGCCATGGAACATCATTTAGGACTGACCTGCGACCCTATCGGGGGACTGGTGCAGATTCCGTGCATCGAACGGAACACCATGGGAGCCGTAAAGGCTATTACAGCGGCGCAGCTGGCACTGAACTCGAATCCGGATAAAGCAAAGGTAAGCTTAGACGCTGTGGTCGGCACGATGTGGGAGACCGCTCAGGATATGAATGTTAAATATAAGGAAACAGCCGACGGTGGATTGGCGATTAAAGTTCCTCTCAGCTTACCGGAGTGTTAATATGAAGTACTGCGCAATAGCCTCAGGCAGCAATGGCAACTGTTATTATATAGCCAACGCAGCGGACGCCGTGTTGATCGATGTAGGTATCAATACGAAGCACGTTGAGTTGCGGATGGCCAATCTGGGCATCTCGCCTGCATCGGTTAAAGCCATATTTATTACACACGAGCATACCGACCACATTCGGGGGCTGGCCGTTTTCTGCAAAAGATACCAGATTCCGGTGTATATTACGGCTGGATCGTACAAAGGCTCCCGCCTGCATTTACCCGAACATCTTGTGCATATCATCTTGCCCAACGCAACGGTCCGGATCGGCACCCTGACCGTGTATGGTATTCCTAAATACCACGATGCGAAAGAACCATGTAGCTTTGTGGTATCTGATGGCGCAACAAATATTGGCGTGTTGACAGATCTGGGCCGGCCCTGTGACAACGTTAAACATGTTATCCGGCACACTGATGTCTTACTGCTGGAAGCAAATTACGATGAAGACATGCTGGAAAGCGGGCGCTATTCCTTTTTTCTGAAGAACCGTATCCGGAGCGGATGGGGACACCTATCTAACCGTATCGCCTTGGAAACATTCGTGGAACACCGGACCAGCCGGTTGCGGCATCTGGTTTTATCGCATCTATCCGGCGAAAATAACAGCGTCGAATGTGTTCGCTTGACATTTGCTCCCTATTGTACGGATATCAAACTATCGATCGCGACCCGATATCAGGAAACAGAACTGTTCGACGTGAGCGACCTGTTTGCGCCGTCGGTCGTGGGCTTCGACGAGCTCAGCCTGACATTGTCGAAGGATAGACAATGGAAGGAGTAGTGAGTATGGAGAAGTCAGAAGTTAGACATTAGATGTTAGAAGTGAGATTTGAGTATTGAGAAACTAGGGGTTAGGAGTTAGGGATTAGGGGTTAGAATAGTTAGGTGGAGTTAGAGAGTTAGAATGAAGTACTCTTTACAAATCAACGACTTTACGGCTTATGGCCATCTGCCATCTGCTATCCGCTATCCGCTATCCGCCATTAGCTTCCCTCAACGCCTTCACAGATCAACGGTTTTACGGCTACTATTAGGGGTTAGAAAAGTTAAATGAGTTAGAATGGTTAGATGATGCTCGTGGCTATCAAAACAACTTCACGCCTTTACAAATCAACGACTTTACGACTTATAGCCTCTGCTATCCGCCATTAGCTTCCCTCAACGACTTTACGGCTTATAATCATCTGCTATCTGCCCTTATAATGCTATTACCCCCCGATCAGTTCCATCCCGAAAAGATCCGCAATATGCTGCTTTAGCGTATATTTTACCTCTTCGACATCGAGCTTTCTTCCCAGTTCGCGCTCCAGAGATGTGACATCTTTATCGTCGATTCCGCAAGGGATGATATGCCCAAAATAGCTGAGGTCCACGTTCACATTAAAGGCGAATCCGTGCATAGTTACCCATCGAGAGGCGCGTACGCCCATCGCACATATTTTACGGGCGTTGCCGTTGTCAGCATCAATCCAAACGCCGGTATATCCTTCATAACGGCCGGCCTTTATGCCGTACCCCGCGCAGGTGCGTATCACCGCCTCCTCCAACGTACGTAGATAGAGGTGTATATCGGTAAAGAAATTGTCTAAATCCAAGATAGGATAGCCGACAATTTGTCCAGGGCCATGGTAAGTGATATCACCGCCACGGTTAATTTTATAAAAGGTAGCGTTTTTCTCTTTCAGTCCTGCTTCATCCAGCAGTAAATATTCTTCGTGACCGCTTTTTCCCAATGTATATACGTGGGGATGCTCGGTAAAGATCAGGTGGTTGGGCGTGGAGCCGGCGGTACCGTTTATGCGGTTCTCGTTCTTGACAGCTACCGTTCTGGTAAATATCTCCTCCTGGCGATCCCATGCTTCTTGGTAATCGGTCAGCCCCCAATCTATAAAGTGTACTTGTTTGTTCATGGTCAATACAACAGATTGTTATACGGATATCTTGCTGTATGCATTTCGGAGATAATTTCGTATAATTTTTGTTTGAATTCCTCGATATTGGTTTTCTCGGTTGCCGACAGAAAAATCGCCGGATCGGAGTTTTTGGCCATCCAGGAGTTCTTAAAATCCTCAAGTGTTACCTTCACTTCTTCACCGTTCTCATCGACCGCCACGGGAGGTTTATAAGCATCTATCTTGTTGAAAACCGTAATAATAGGTTTGTTCAAAGCATCGATGTCTTTTAGTGTTTCGTTTACGGCGGCAATATGATCTTCAAAGTTAGGGTGGGAAATATCCACTACATGTATAAGTACATCCGCTTCGCGCACCTCGTCTAAGGTAGATTTAAAAGATTCCACCAAATGGTGAGGCAATTTGCGGATAAACCCTACTGTATCCGAAAGCAGGAAAGGTAGGTTGTCGATGACCACTTTCCTTACCGTTGTATCCAGCGTCGCAAACAGTTTATTTTCCATGAGTACATCCGACTTGGAGATCATGTTCAATATTGTTGATTTCCCGACGTTGGTATAGCCTACAAGAGCTGCACGGATAAGTTCGCCTCGGTTTTTACGTTGGGTTTCATTCTGCTTGTCAATAACCCTTAGCCGTTCTTTCAGTAAGGATATCTTGTTGAGGATAATCCGTCTATCAGTTTCGATTTGGGATTCTCCCGGACCGCGCATACCGATCCCCCCCCGTTGACGTTCCAAGTGGGTCCACATGCGGGTTAGCCGAGGAAGCAGGTACTGCAGCTGGGCCAGTTCGACCTGAGTCTTTGCCTGTGCAGTTTGCGCGTGCTTGGCGAAGATGTCCAAGATGAGGTTGGAACGATCTAAGATTTTACGTTTGAGTTCGCGTTCTATGTTACGGAGCTGCGAGGGTGATAGCTCGTCGTCAAACACGATCATGTCAATCTCTTCGGCATCCGCGTACTGTCGTATTTCTTCCAGCTTACCAGACCCCACGAAAGTGGCATGTTCCGGCTTTGCTAATTTTTGCGTGAGAACACCTTTTACTTCTCCCCCTGCCGTTTGCACAAGAAACTCCAATTCTTGAAGGTAATCTTTTGCGTTTTGTTCTGAAATGTCCGGTGTGATCACCGAAACGAGTAATGCTGTTTCGGGTTTAAGTGCTGTATCGTATATTTTTGTTTTTCTCATGTATTGTTGTCGTTTCCTGTGACTTGTGTTGATAGAACAAGCTTGCAAAGATAATGGTTTTTCTTCAGACGGTATGTGGGGCGTGTAAGGCGATTTTCATTTTTATCTCGTGTAGGGTCCGGGGGAGGGAACGATACCGGCGTTCTGCTAGGTCGTCGACGGTACGGCGACAGGTTATTTACCTTGAAGGATCCGTATTGTATTCTCCAAAATGGTCACCTGCTTTTCAAGGGAAGATATTGTTTTTTCCTGCGAGGATATGACGAGCTTAAGAGCATCGATCAGTGTCTGCTCAATTTCGTTCACAACCACCGGTTCGTTATAACGCGCCTCCTCTTCCCGAACAATCTCACCCTCATGACGATACATGGGGCCCTCTCCAATGACGAGCCACGTCGGGTTGATATCCGGATGCTTAGATAGAATAGTAGCCACCGCGTCAGAATTTAGCCCCGTGCTCTTTTGAGGCCCTTTAAAATTAGCGTAGGAAAGCCCCAAGTCCTTGAAGAAATCTGTTTTGCTGATTTTCTTCCGTTCTGCGATCTGTAATACCCGTTCTTTAATATTCGACATTTTTATCTAAAAATTTTAGTAAGATATTTTATTATCTTATATTAGTTGTGTTGAATATAAAAAAATATCTAAACACCTCGGTAAACTGATTTAGGATGAAAAGTACGCAAAAGAAGTTAAAAACAAAACATTTTCGCTACTTAAGAAAGGAGTACGTGAAGGATCCCGACCGTTTTCTCAAAGAAGTCGTCCAGCAATGGGGATTAAATTGGTCGAATAATTTCAATTATCTGATCAATAGTTCCCTTTATCCACCCATGCGAACAAGTACCACTTTTGAATATGGATTTATGTTTAATCACCTTGCACAGATGATTGAAGTTGGGTTTGTTATTTTGAGAAAATATAAGCTAAAACCTATGGCGAAAGCGGATGTATTTCAATACAATTGTCAAGAAGTATTTGACGCTGAAATAGAAGACAGTAGCGCTTTTCCTGCAAAGTCCTTGTGTGCCTTCTATGGGTTCAAGTCATGCAAAGAATGGCTTACAGTGCTGGACGATCTTCTTCAACGTCGGGATTATACTGAAGATAATATGGAAGAACTCCCTTTAGATCACGATTACATCGCTATTCGGGAGTTTCTTGTCAAGTTACCCCTAGTATTAAGTGAGATATACAAGAGAGGAGGGTTGTGACTTTGTTCAGTTCGATATTAAAGTCCGGCAGGAGTACCGCGCCAGATTCCAAATTTTAGTACCCTGCGGACTTTATTATTTTGTTTTCAGACTTGTAGTGTCAACTTGATGCGTTATTGGGTTTCATAACGTCCTCGATGCGGTCCTCAAGAACAGCTTTATGCCATTCATCCATGATCTCTCTTGCAACCTGTTCCTTGTTTTTCATATCATTTAATACAGCTTCCGTGATACGATCGAAAAATACCGCATATCGCTCCAATAGTTCCTCACTTTCCAGTCGGGGCAATACGCACTGTATCATAAAGTTATTTGCCCATCGGTCGGGGTTCATCGGGTTGGCAATGAAATACGGAATACATACATTATCTATAAATTTTTGCAGCACATCGTGCGGCTCCAGGTCAAATATTTCACAGGCTTGTAGGAAATCGGGTTTGAAATCCAATTTACTTATCTTATTCTCCATCATAGTATTGGTTTATTTTTTCTTCAAAAATTTCTTCTAATCTTGTGCGGTAAACAGCTCTCCTTCGATCTAAATCCTGGATAAAAAAATAGCGGACATCAAACTCCTGTAAGTCTAAGATAAAGTCTTTGAAACCTAATGTATTGATATGGTCTCTATCTATTAACTTACCGTAACCGTGCTGTACCCGTATATAAAATCCGAGTGCAGCGTTATATACTATTTTATCCAGGTGTTGGCGAGCATATAGGTCCGCCAGCGAGATGCACCGCATTAAAGCATTGATATATACCGTAGGTGAAAATTGATGGAGCATGCACACCAACAAGAAGTCTTTCGTGAGTGTCAGCTTTGTCTCTTCATCCAGATACAAGTGAGGCTTATACTTGATGTGGGGCGAACAGACTCGATAGAGTTTATCTGTTATTTTTCTGCCCTTGTCGCGTTTCATCGATTTGCTGTAGCTTCTGTTCATCGAGAGTTTTACCAAGCTCTGAATGTGGGGGATGGCAGCATTCGCGTGTTGTCCCAACTTTTGTTTACCTTTTAAATCCGGTTGCGCTTTTGCTATTTTATCGTCTGACTGCACAAACGCTTTCGTGGCGAGATCATATTCGCTCTCATCATGCATAAACAGATGTGCAAACGTAACGTGGCGAATAATGAGCTGTAAGAAGTCTGCAACCCGAATGCCAAAAGCTTCACATGCAATCCGGAAATCCATAGGTACATCCAGAAATTCGGTTTCAATTTTATTCATAGCCTATTAAATTGTTGTTTTGTAAAGGTGATTGCATCCGCTATAGATACACCGGGATGCAGTACATATTTATATCCATAGCTTCTTTTTTTCGTCCTTTTAATTGGCGCCTTTCCTTTTCTTCCCCAAAGCCTACCAAGTTCTGTTTGGAGATGACGTGGTTTTATACGCATCTCTAAGATAGATTCTACATGATTGTGCAGATCATTCGGCGGAATGGGTTTGTTAAATATTCCTTCTTTTATCAGCAAGCGTAGCACTTCCCGGCAGCCTTCTATCTCCATATTAACCGAATTGGTAAAATGATCGGCGTAGCCAGGATGCTCTTCTACCAGTTGAAAAACCGTCACGGTTTCTCGTTCATTGACATATCGCTCCATACGGTGGTATATCGCCGTTTCGTCCTGCCAGGTACACATCTCATGTTCAATCTCTTCGCGAACCTGCCCTTCATGTAGCAGAAAGTTCGGGTGTCGAAACACTTGACGTAAACTGCCGTAGAGATCCATACTGAAATCTATGGATGTAAGGGATTCTATATTTGAAATAAAATGATCATCCTGCCCTATAAGAAATGTGAGCTCGTCGCTGGTATAGCCACGGCTGATACGGTTCATCATCATACAGTAGATGAATCCGCAGTATAGTGGAGAGCACGTTATACGCGTCTTTCGAGCACCATTCACATCATGTAATTCTTCCATTTTTTTAGGTTTTTAAAAAGCATACCTGCGAGGGCACCTTGGGCTCCGAAGGATCTGCCCAGCAGGTAGCTTTCTGTTTATTCAGTTTATAATAAAGTCCAACAGGGATACCGTATCAGATGCCATGGGAGTACGGCTTCCAGCGGACTTTTATTTGGATTGCTTTTAACTATTATCCTGTGCAGCTTCCACTGCCGTAGGTAATAAGGAGTCGCGCTCGGTTGCGCTGATTGCTTGCTTTTTAGTTTTTTCAATAGCACCACAGCAGAGCCGATCAAACAGATCAACCAACTTCTCCGCCTGCAGGCGACAGAAGTCTGGTGTTATTTCTTCCAAGGAATCCAGTATATCCGGATTCCACCACAGCGTTTTGGGATGAAGAATGAGGTGCAACATTTGACCTTGAATCTCACTTTTATCCAACAAGTAGTCCGATAGCTGTCGGCCGACGACATCTGTCCAATCCAGTAGCTCGTCGAGATTCTTCGTTTTCGGTATGTAGTCTATGGCTACCCGTAGAAAGCTATGTGCACCAATTTCCAATATATGACGTAACATCAAAAGGCCGGAGTCAATAAAAAGAGGCTGTGCATCTCTAGCCGTACTGACTAAATTATCCAGGACTGTCTTGCCTCTTTTCCATAGCTTATCCGCACGTTCCCCTTCCTGTCGCCAATCGATGTCCCCTAATTCAAAAGCAGGCTCAAAAGTCGACTTCCGTCGCAGGACGTGCCCCTTCGTCCATACCGTATGTACAAACCTGTTTCCTTCAGCCAAACCTCTTTCCACATACTTAAGATCTAGAAAAACCACCATCGCACTCGCTACACCCACCTGCATAGTTTTAAAGGTAAAAGGCCCTGTATTCTTCATTAGTACGACGAGATAGAGCTCTACCTTCACACCCGCTCGCTCTTCACCGCCTTCCAAGCGGAATGGACTACTGCCCGAAAAGCCACCGGTATGGTAATTCAATAGAGTCATCTGTTCAGGGTTGTGGTTGCCACGAATCTTATCCAACAGTGCATGTACGTCATCCTTGTATCGTTGCGGCCAAGGAAAACCGGAGAAGTCTTCGCATCTTATATGTGTCGTACCGCCGGCATTTGCTGTAACTGGTGTTGCGTTCTTCTTTTCTTCCATTATCTGTGTCTGTTGTGCGACCTGTTCCAAACGTGCCTGCTGTTCGGCCTTCAACGCATCCAAGAAGAACTGATAGAGCATCTCTATTGCTTTCGAGATTTCACAACATTTATCGTATAGATAGGACGCGTCGAATGCCGATATGTCCAAATCTCTATTTTGCTTCACGGCATGATAGCACTTGTCAAGTAGTCGAAAGGTTTCCACGTCCATAAAAGCTTCGCTCAACAAAACCGATTTGAATGCTGGGATATAGGTGCTTAGGGTTCGCATTCTGTTCTCCAGATTGTGCTGATTATTCGCATTGCCCTGTATCATAGCCTGTGGCAAACGCAAGAACGATTGCAAACTTTGATGTACCATAAAGGTCGCTTTCAGATAATTACCATGCTCGGCAAACTTCAACGCCCCTTCCCGAAATTCCTCCCCTTCCTTTTTCATCTTCACTTGCCATTGATTCGCTAATTCCATAATACCACCAATCTCATGAACGGTAAGCGATTTTGTGGCCTTACGCGGCGACCGGTACATTTCATGCTGTGGCAGCGAAGCGTAAGCATAGTAAATCCCCCCATGACGAACTTTGTTGCGCCATTCTCCGAAGGGAATCAATTCAAAAGATAACCCCTCCATATCGATAAGGCAAAGCTCGATGACGGGTTTCATCACCTTTGGAGAAACACCATCCTCCGGTTTCATGACCAAAATCAAGTGCTGTTGTTCTTTGCCCAAAAAGGAGTAAGAGAAAAGAAAAATGCGATCCAGATCTATTCGTTGGATCAGCCGTTCTACTAAAATCTGTTCGTCTATTGCCATAATTTGATCTATAAAAGTTGTTATTTGTATAGTTAGCCTATACAAATGTATAAATTAACTTTCAATAACGAAATTATTTGTATGTTTTTTCTATACGTTCAGTAGTTTTAAGCAAACCATTTGATAGATATCATGACAGCGTTAGGTGAATTTTTAGCAAAGCGATCCGTAAATAAATCGATGGTAGCCAGACGGACGGGGCTGAGTAAAGCCCGTATAAATGAACTTTCATTAAACACTTCGTCACATCTGAGGGCAGAAGAATTATACCTTATTGCGAAAGCAATCGATGCGGACCCCTGTGAGGTGCTCAACAAGTTATATGGTCATCTCCAACTTGTCAGCGAAGGAGGATAATGTATCAGGAAATCTTATCCCACGAAATGCCGGGAGACCGTTGATTAAGATAATGTGCTAGCAGGATGTTTTTTTCAGCGGACAGAGAGGGATCTTCCTTGAAGATCTCAATAACACTATTCCGTGCTTCCATGAGAATAGCTTGATCAGACGCAAGATTAGCTATCTTCATCTCCAGGACGCCGGACTGTTGGGTGCCTGAAATGTCGCCTGGTCCACGAAGCTGGAGGTCAACTTCAGCTATTTCAAAGCCATCTGATGTCCGGACCATCGTCTCTAGGCGTGTCCGCCCTTCCTTGCTGAGCTTATTGCCCGACATGAGGATACAGAAGGACTGCTCGGCCCCGCGCCCTACCCGTCCCCGCAGCTGATGCAGCTGGGACAGGCCGAACCGCTCGGCGTTCTCAATCACCATAACAGACGCGTTTGGAACATTGACGCCCACTTCAATGACCGTCGTGGCGACCATAATTTGTGTTTCTCCCTTGACGAAACGCTGCATTTCGAAATCTTTATCCTTTACGGGCATTTTTCCGTGAACGATACTGATTTTATAGGTAGGCAGGGGAAATTCGCGTTGCAGGTTTTCCAATCCGGCTTCCAGGTAAAGCAAGTCCATCTTTTCGCTTTCCTTAATCAACGGATAGACGACATACACCTGCCGGCCCTTGGCGATCTCGTCGCGCATAAAGCCGAAGACACGCAGACGCTGGTTCTCAAAGAAATGAACCGTTTTTATCGGTTTTCGTCCCGCGGGAAGCTCATCAATTACGGAGATGTCCAGATCGCCATACATGGTCATGGCCAATGTACGGGGAATAGGCGTAGCTGTCATGACGAGCATATGTGGAGGTATGACGTTTTTACGCCATAGCTTCGCACGTTGTTCAACACCAAAGCGGTGTTGTTCGTCGATGACCACAAAACCGATATTTTTAAATTTGACCTTATCTTCAATGAGTGCGTGTGTCCCAATCAGTATGTCGAGTGTTCCATCTTCCAGTTGCTGATGAATAATCCGTCTCTCCTTTGCCGGAGTAGAACCGGTAAGTAACCTTACTGTGCAGATTCCTTCTCCCAGCAGTGCAGACACGCCCGAAAAATGCTGCTGGGCGAGTATCTCGGTAGGCGCCATCATACAAGCCTGGTAGCCATTGTCGATCGCCAGGAGCATCGACATAAGGGCCACAACCGTCTTCCCGGATCCTACGTCTCCCTGCACCAGCCTGTTCATCTGCGCTCCTGTGTTGGTGTCGAGACGTATCTCTTTAATGACCCGCTTCTGTGCCTGGGTAAGGGGGAACGGCAAGCGTTCATTGAAAAAGGTGTTAAACTTGTTGCCGACCTTATCAAAACGATGTCCGCGGTATTTTTGTGTATTGAGTTGTTTATTGCGTAGAAGCCGGAGCTGAATGAAGAATAATTCTTCGAATTTCAGACGGCGTATTGCCCGGTTGAGATCGTCCACGTTTTGTGGAAAATGGATGGAGAGCAGGGCTTGCGGGTAAGCCAGCAAATGATGCTTCTGCAGGATATAATCGGGCAAGGGGTCCCGTAGACTCCTGTAGACCGTTTCCAAGGCGGTCTGCTGTAGTCGCTGGATTCCCTTGGTGTCCAGATTAAATTTCTTGAGTTTCTCAGTCGACGAATAGACCGGCTGCATAGTCAGGTTGCCGACTTTTTTCTCCTGTGCATTGAAGAGTTCCATCTCAGGATGCGTCATGGAAATTTGCCCATTGAATTCTGACGGCTTTCCATAGACAATATACGCTGATCCGGGCGTAAGGCTTTTCTTTAACCAGGAAAGGCTTTGGAACCATACCAGTTCCATACTTCCTGTGTCATCACGAAACTGTCCAATCAGTCTCCTTCCACGTTTCTCGCCGACTTCCTGCACACTGATGAGCCGCCCGACAACTTGTGCACCCACCATCTGCGCATGGAGCTCGCGGATCTTGTGAAACGCCGTGCGGTCAATATACCGAAAAGGATAATATTGCAGCAGATCACCGATCGTGAACAGCTGGAGCTCTTTTTTTAGCACATCCGCCTTTTGCGGACCTACACCTTTGAGGTATTCTATGGGAGTTACTATAGATAAATCAGCCATGCGTAAGAATGGCTAATTTAAGGAATTCTGCTATCTTTTGCCCGAACTTTTTTGCCGCGGACAGACGACTAATGCTGTCTTCGCTGCGGCAGAAGTATTTTGCGTATCGTCTGTCCGTTGAATAACACAATAGCCACCAATAAAATGCCGTAAGCAAGATATTTATGTGGATCCATGGGCTCTTTAAAGTAGAATAGGGCCAGTCCGAAGGCTATGAGCGGATTGACATACAGCAGAATCCCCGTCGTGCTTGATGATATACGGGTCAGCGCATACATGCTCAGGAACAAAGGGATAATGGTGAATACGACAGCAATGAAGATGATGGCTGCCCAAAAGGTGAGGTCCCCGGGAACGGGGTGACCTTGTATGAAGAGGATGGGCACGAGAAAGATACTGCAGATTGTTAACTGGGCAGCAAGGATATGGAGTTTGTCAAACCCTTGTAGCACACGCTGTGTGATCAGGTAAAATGCGTAGAATGCAGCAATGGCCAGTGACCACAGCCCGTCCACAAACGACCCGCTGGCCAATAGGCTGACACTGACCAGTGCCAGCGCCAATGCGGCCCATTTGATACCGGATAGCTGTTCACGGAGAAGAAAAAAGGCGCACAAGGTCGTGATCAATGGACAGATCAGGTACGCGAATGCCGCCGACTGGACGCTGATACTATTAATCGTATAGATATAGGTGTACCAGTTGCCAAAAATGAAGATTGACGCCAACAGGGTTAGCCAGACCGCTTTCGTCTTTTCTGCCGCGGGAAGTGATCTGAAGTATTGCATATCTTTCCGGAGGGCACGTCGCCGGAATAGTAGAATGAACGACCATAGGACGACCAACGCTGACAGAATCCGGAAGTTTAAAATGTCTTCTGCCGGCCACTCTTTAACCCAGCGCACAGGAATAGCCATAAAGCCCCACATCAAGGGGGCTAAAAAAGCCGCTAGAAAATAACTTCTGCGGCTCGTCGGTGTCTTTTTTTGATATTCCACAGGTTATTCGGCTTTCCAGGCAATAACGGAAATCTCCACATTGACGTTCTTCGGAAGTGTCTTTACAGCGACACACTCCCTGGCCGGTTGGTTTTGCTGGAAGTACTGCGAGTAGACTTCGTTGATCGTTGCGAAATCTGCCATGTCAGCAATAAAAATACTCGCTTTAACGACATCATCCAACGTATATCCTGCGTGTTCTAAAATTGCCTGTACGTTTCTTAGCACCTGATGCGTTTCGTCGGCAACGCCCGTATTCACCAGTTCCATAGTTTCGGGTATTAACGGGATCTGTCCGGAGACATATAACGTGCCGCCGGCTTTGACCGCTTGGTTATAGGGGCCAATAGCGGCAGGAGCGTTTTCTGTATTTAAGATCTGTTTCTGCAACATAGTTGATTATTTAGAAAAAAATAGTTTATAGATAATAGCCAAAATAAACAGTGTAACGGCGATAATGTTCATCACAAGCATCGCTCTCCTGTTGAACCTGGAGGACTTGGATAGTTTCGGTTGAATATCACGTGGCTTCACGAAGCTAATTTACAACGCAGAATCCGAATATCAAAAAGTGAGTTCCCGTTATTCGTGATTGGAAGTGAGAATTTAGCTGTGGAGACGCAAGATCCTGCGTCTCCACAGCTATCTGCCATCTGCTATTAGCCATTAGCTTCCCTAAACGACTTCACAAATCAACGCCTTCACGGCTTACAGCCATCTGCCATCTGCTATTAGCCATTAGCTTCCCTCAACGACTTTACAAATTAAGAACTTCACGGCTTATAGCTATCTGCCATTTGCCATAAGCCTTCTTACAAATCACGTTCGTATGTGCTGTGTAAAACAAAAGTAGTAAATTAGACTACAGACCTAAAATAGGCCGGCTTATATAAAAAACAAGTTATGATGGAAACAAAGAAGACCGCATTGGTCAATGGACGGATTTTTAATGGGGATACTATTTTTTTAGACCATGCTTTGGTAATGCAAGGCGACAGAATCCATGGAATATTTCCCGAGTACGCACTGCCAGAAAATGTCGACAGGGTAGATATGCACCAGGCCAACGTCTGCGCCGGGCTTATTGACCTGCAGATCTATGGGACAGGGAAGGATCTTTTCTCTGCCGATCTTACCGTCGAGTGTATACGCCGCATTGAAAAGAGCCTGCTCGCCCAAGGTTGCACGTCGTTTATGTTGACGCTCGCCACCAATACCCTGTCTATTTTTAAGGAGGGAATCCGCGCGTTTCAGGAAGCACAGCCCCGTGCCTCCCTCGGGTTACATCTAGAAGGACCCTTTCTGAATCCGGCCAAGCGGGGCGCTCACCCTGCGGAACTTATTTTGAATCCGACGCCCGATCACATCTATGATCTTTTTAGCGAGGACAGCGGGACAGTAAAAATGATGACTGTTGCCCCCGAGATAATGGACGACGTCTGTATACGATTGCTGCTTGAACGCGGTATCCTGCTCAGCGCGGGCCATAGCGCCGCGTCCTTTCGTCAAGGAATGCAGGGATTTAGCAAAGGGATACGCGCTGCGACACATCTTTGGAATGCGATGTCGCCCTTGCACCATCGGGATACGGGGCTTCCGGGTGCGATATTCGCTGACCACAATGTCGCCGTATCTATCATTGTGGACGGCATACATGTGGATTACGAAGCTGTCAAGTTCAGCAAACGGATGTTGGGGCGCCGTCTATTTTTAATCACGGATGCCGTAGGGGCATGTGATAACGGGATTTATCAACACGTTTTTAAGCAAGATCATTATGTTTTGCCTGACGGCACATTGAGCGGGTCGGCATTAACACTTTTACAAGCCATTGAAAATAGCGTTACGAAAGTCGGAATCCCCCTGGACGAGGCGATACGTATGGCAACGCTCTACCCAGCACAGGTCATTGGAAGGACCGATATAGGTCATCTCGGAAGAGATGCGGTGGCAAATGTTTTGGTTTTTGATGAAGATTTTCAGGTAAAGACCGTTTATTTTGAAGGGGAACAGGTCGTGTAATTTTCTCGTGCCTATATATAGAAAAGAGGGGATGTTTCGTTGTTATATACGGAAAAGTGTAGTTTTGTATCCTATGAATTTAAAACCGATAAAAAGTATTACGGTCTTAGCGTTCTTGTTTTCGATTGTGCTATTTTCGTGCGCATCCCGTAAAAATAAGAAGTCTGCTAAAGAGCTCAAGTCTCCTGCCGTTGAGGTGGTAAAGGCAGACACTGTTAGCCCTGTATTGCCCGCTACGGTCGCTGCGACAGTTCCGCCGGCTACCAAGCCTGTTCCGGCAGCAGGGAAAGAAGCCGTTGACGTCCCTTTGCGGGTGAATCTTCCTGTCGTAAATCGGGAGTTCCGCGGGGCCTGGGTGGCGACGGTAGCCAATATAAATTGGCCTACAAAAAACAATTATGCGACAGAATCGCAAAAGCGTGAAGCTATTCAACTGTTGGATTTTCTCAAAGATAATCATTTTAATGCTGTTATTTTTCAAGTGAGGCCGTCGGCCGATGCGCTGTACGATAGTCCTCACGAGCCATGGTCATATTTTCTGACGGGAGTAACAGGAAAGCGGCCTTCGCCGTATTATGATCCGTTGGAGTTCTGGGTGGAGGAGGCACACAAAAGGGGTATGGAGCTGCACGTTTGGCTGAATCCGTATCGTGCTCACCATTCGGCGGGAGGTGCTGTCACGTCTGAGTCGATGGTACGAAAGGCGCCAGAGATGACCGTTCGTCTAAAGAATGGGATGTACTGGTTCGATCCGGCAAATCCTAAAACGCAGGATC
The DNA here is from genome assembly GCF_008124885.1 of Sphingobacterium allocomposti. Classification (GTDB taxonomy): domain Bacteria; phylum Bacteroidota; class Bacteroidia; order Sphingobacteriales; family Sphingobacteriaceae; genus Sphingobacterium; species Sphingobacterium allocomposti. The sequence continues at coordinate 14,412 of NZ_VNHX01000021.1, read as the reverse complement.
ATGCAGCCAATGTAGTGCTGGACATTGTCAAACGCTATAACATCGATGGCGTACATTTTGACGACTACTTTTATCCATATGCAAGCTATAACGGAGGGGCTGATTTTCCCGATGATGTTTCTTGGAACGCATACCGAAGAGCCGGAGGAACGCTTTCCCGGGCCGACTGGCGGCGGGACAACGTGAATAGATTTGTAGAACGTATATATCGTTCAATAAAAGCGGAAAAGAACCACGTCAAGTTTGGTATCAGCCCTTTCGGAATATGGAAGCCGGGTTATCCGGCAGGCGTTACTGGATCTTCACAGTACGACGAGCTCTACGCCGATGCTAAATTATGGCTTAACAAGGGGTGGGTCGACTATTTTGCTCCGCAGCTGTATTGGCCGATCGAGCCGGCGCGACAGAGTTTTACCGCATTGCTGCAGTGGTGGGAATCGGAAAATACGCAGCAACGTCATTTGTGGCCGGGATTGAACACCGTAGAGGTTAGGAGCCCGAACAGGCCGCAGGAGATCGTCCGCCAGATTGAGGCAACGCGCCAGCTTATTCCGAAAAGCGTGGGTGCTATCCATTGGAGTATAGCGGGACTTACGAAGAGTCCGGCCATGGTTCATGCGATCAAATCCGGTCCTTATCAACAGAAAGCACTGGTTCCACGTTCGCCTTGGCTTAAGGCCAATCCATTGTTAGCTCCGACGTTGCTCTTGACAAAACAGACCAGCAGCGTATTTGCCAAATGGTTGCATAAGCAGCCCGACGAGGTGTTTCAGTGGGTGGCATACGCGCAGTACGGAGAAACATGGGAGTACGAAATTCTGGATAGAGACCAAACGGAGAAGAGCTTTCCGAAAGAGAAAAATGGACAGAAGCTACGGGCCGTTGCGGTGCGGGCCATTGACCGTTTGAGCAACGAAAGCGATTATATCGCTAAGTCTGTTATCTAGTTTATAACTAACTCTTTACAGAACTGCCTAAAATTTTTAGGTAGTTTTGTTGTATGAGGAAGAGGATAAAAGGCCTGTTGGCGACGGTTTTGGTGTGGGGAGTGTGGACGTTAACCAGCGCACAGGAGCGTCCAAACATTGTGCAGCGTCCGATTACATGGAATGCACAACGGGAGAAGCTTTCTTTGGAATATCTGAAAAATAGACATGGGATTAAAGCGCCTTCTTTAGAGATTGTCCCAAAGATGGTTGTTGTACATTGGACGGAGGTGTTGTCTGTCGACAAGACTATCCGGGTGTTCGACCCCGTTCAGCTGCCCGGAAGACCGAATTTGCAAAAAGCCAGCGCATTGAATGTTTCTGCTCAGTTTGTCATCGGACGCGATGGTACTATCTTTCAGTTGTTGCCGGAAACCATGTTTGCGCGCCATACCATTGGGCTGAACTATTGTGCAATAGGCATTGAGAATATTGGATCTGCCCGCCACCCGCTCACGGAAGCACAGTTACAGGCCAATACTGCTTTAATACAGTATTTGATGGCCAAATATCCGATCGAACATGTGATAGGGCATCACGAATATCAAGTTTTCAAGAATACAACCTGGTGGAAAGAGACCGATCCTGCCTATGTGACCCAAAAATCAGACCCCGGCGATGAGTTTATGAACCAATTACGCCTGAATTTGGGATTGCAGGCGACTTTGGTTCTGAATTGATGCTGTTCTGGTCGGGTGTTTGCCTGTTTTTGCCTTTTTCTAAAGCCTCCTAATTCCCTTTTTTGTAACTTTTGTCGCTTTTTGTGAAATATTACATGCAAAATCTTGCGTTTTTGTTAAAAATGTTCTAGTATTGTTTCGAAAAAACGAAAGACTGCATAAGCCTTTTTATGAATTAACCCAAACAAACTAATATGAACAAAGCTCTACTTTTAACAGTGGCTTTCGGGTGTGCCATGCATGGCACGTATGCTGGGTTTCGACCGACCAATACGGAGACGAAGCGGGCAATCTTCCCTAAAGCAAGTGTTGTTATTCAAAATCAGATTTCGGGAACTGTTCGGGATGCGTCGGGACCAATATCCGGCGTCACTGTGGCTGTCGTTGGTTCGACAACCGCTGTTCAGACCGATGAGAACGGACGTTTTTTTCTGACGGCGCCCGCCGCTAGTACGTTGCGTTTTTCTGCGGTCGGATTTAAAACGAAAGACGTACTTGCCACATCAAATCAGCTAACGGTTCGATTGGACGGCGACGATACGGCCATCGACGAGGTTGTTGTGACAGCGTTGGGGATTAAGAAAGAGAAAAAAGCCCTCGGCTACGCTGTGCAAGATATCAAGGCCGACGAATTGATGAAAAATAAGAACCCAAATGTCATTAATTCTTTAAACGGTAAGATTGCCGGCGTCAATGTAACGAATTCCGGCGGGGCTCCAGGCGCGTCGGCAAACATTGTAATCCGTGGAGGTACGTCGTTGGAAAGAGACAACCAGCCCTTGTTTGTGATCGATGGGATCCCCATGGACAATTCCACCGGACAAGGGGATAACTCGGCGTTCGACGGTAATACAAATATCTCGACAACCAATGGAAATAGAGCCTTGGATATTAACCCGGAAGATATTGAGTCTATGTCTGTTTTGAAAGGTCCGGCGGCTGCGGCCTTGTATGGTTTGCGCGCGGCGGCGGGAGCGATCGTTATTACAACCAAAAAAGGAGCAGAAGGTAGCACGCAGGTCGGGATAAGCTCCCGTTTTGGCGTAAACTGGGTGAATAAACTTCCTGAACAGCAGGCACGATATAAGCAAGGATCCTATTATAATGGAGCCTTTGTCGGTCAGACGTTCGAATCGTGGGGAGATGCTTTCGCCGACGGCGAGACGCGATATAACAACATGAAAGACTTCTACGAAGTAGCCAACGTGTATGATAATTCCTTCAACATATCCGGGGGATCAGCCAAAGGAAACTTCTACCTGTCAGGATCGAATATCTACCAAACAGGCGTAGTGCCTACAACGGACTTCAATCGGTCAACCGTGCGCTTCAACGGGGAGCAGAAGCTGGGGAAATTTACCTTTGGTGCGAACGCATCTTACTCCCTAAGCGATACGCGTAAGACGTTGACAGGCTCTGGACTGTGGGGGTCGTCTGGAAACGGGTACATGGAGTCGGTGCTGATCTGGCCAGGAAATGACAATATGAAAGACTATCTGACGGGCGATGGGCGGAATAAGCTATTGTTGCCCCAGATTGCTTTAGAGAACAACACTGACAATCCTTACTGGTTAATCTATAAAAATCCACAAACGGATAAAACCGATCGCATCTTGGGAAATATCTACACCAATATTAATGTAACAGATTGGTTCGATATTACCTACCGATTAGGCGTCGATAATTATACTTCTCAGTTCAATACACTCGTTTCTCCCGGGTCGAGTGTGAAATTAGCATGGCAGAATGGTATGATGTCCAATACGGACAAAAAATATCAATACCTGAACAGCAACTTGATGTTGAACTTTAAAAAACAGTTTAATGATTGGGACTTCAATTTGTTGATCGGTAATAATGCGGAAGATACTAAGATAAAATCGTCCTCACTGCGTGGCGAAAGTTTTGAGTTGGCCGGATTCGAGAGTATGGAGAATTTTAAAAATGAAAACAAGTATTATACGCAGGTGCATAATAACCGGCGCATCGTGGGTGTATATGGCGATTTCCGTGTGGGGTACAAAGGTATAGCGTATTTGAATGCGACTGGTCGAAACGACTGGTCATCAACTTTGCCGGTACAGAACCGTTCATTCTTCTATCCGTCTTTGTCCGGATCTTTAATATTTACGGAACTGTTTGAGAAGAATGATATCCTGACCTACGGTAAAATCCGGTCGTCGTGGGCGTCGGTAGGAAAAGATGCTCCGGCGTATGTGACCACCACAGGTCTTTTCGGTCCGGAACTGACCATAGGCGGAGGGTTTAGAAATCATTGGACGCGTGGTAATGATCAATTGAAGCCCGAACGTACGAACTCGTTCGAAATCGGTGCGGACTTACGTTTTTTAAAGAATGCGATCGGATTGGAGTTTACATACTATAAGACAAATTCAGTCGATCAGATTTTGCAGCCGCGCGTTTCCAATGCAACAGGATACATTCTAACATACTATAATATCGGCGAGTTAAATAACGAAGGGTTTGAATTGTCGTTGACTGCGACACCGGTTAAGCGGGGTGAATTCGCATGGAATACCATGCTGAATCTCTCTCATAATAACGGACGCGTGGCGGAACTGATTGGCGGATTAGACATCTTGTATGTCACAGATGTCCAAGTCGGAACAGGGAAAGCGGCATCATATAATAATGGAGATTTCATGGGGATAAGCGGATCGGTATGGCAAAGGGATGCGGAAGGTAACCTGTTGTTGGACTGGAACACGGGGATGCCGCTGACATCGTCTTCGACAACTACGTACGTCGGTAACCGTGAGCCCGATTTTATAGGTGGATGGAACAACTCTTTGACTTACAAAAATTGGGATCTATCCTTTTTATTTGATTTCCGTAAAGGGGGAGACGTTTACAATGCTTCCGAGTACTTAATGACTGTGTATGGAACGAGCAAACAGACGGCCAACAGAGGAGAAACTATCCAGTTTTCGGGGATGGCTCTCAATCCCGACACCAGACAGTACGAGGCTGTGACCCGCGACGTTGTAGCTAGCGAAGCATATTACAAAGATGTTTATGCGAAACACACGCCGCATTTTATCGAAAACGTCAACTGGTTCAGGCTGCGTTCGGTCAGTTTAAGTTATTCATTGCCCAAAGCGATGTTGGCGAAGTCGAAATTTATAAAAGGGGCAACGTTTAATGCAATGGGAACCAATCTGTGGCTCTTAACAAATTACTCTGGGGTAGATCCCGAGACCTCCGCCGCAGGTGCAGGGGTGGTAGGCTCTGGTTCGGTCGGTATCGATTATGCAGGTGTGCCAGCTACGGCTGGATTTACGTTGGGTGTAAACTTAAAATTCTAGTAGAGTGAACCCTGCATAAATTGCCCTAGGCAAAAGGATACGTGTGATTTATGTTAGCTTCATCATCATTAAAAGAAACATTATACAGATGAAAAAGATATTATATTTAATGACAGCAACAGCCGTTTTATCGCTATCATCCTGCGATAAATGGCTCGATATAAACGATAATCCAAACAGCGGTACAGCAGATAAACCGAATGCGGAACAACGGTTGCCTTCCATTCTGGCACAATTCGCCGACGGGTATGAAAGTGCTGGCACACGCGCAGCTCATGTCACGCATCAGTTGGCAAACACATATGGCGCATCTACGCGAAACTATCTGTTAACGCGATGGTATTCGGACGCTTCGGCAGCCAACTGGCCGTGGCAGGCCTGGTACGTAAATACGGCAGTTAATCTCCAGCCGATGATTGAAGCAGCTCAGCGGGACGGGGCATATCACTATGTAGGCGTTGCTAAGATTATAAAAGCCTGGGGTTTTGGATACCTGGCAGACTACTATGGGGTGCTACCATATCAGGAGTTTGACAATAGAGACATCTTAACGCCGAAGTTTGACGACGCGGAATACGTGTATGGAGAGGTGTTCAAGCTGCTTGACGAGGCTATCGTGGAATTGCAAAAGGACCAGGGAGAGTTTGCACCAGCATTAGCAGCTGGCGATACATATAATAAGGGCAACGTGGACAACTGGATTAAACTTGCTTACGGATTAAAGGCACGATTTCTTTCGCACTTGAACAAAAAATCAGTATACGACCCCGACGCAATACTCGCAGCGTTGGAGAATGCGCCGAAAACGGCAGCCGAGTCTACCATTTATCAGTACGTAGACCAAAGTGCAACAACGACTTCAACCAGTCAGTCGGCGCTACAATACGTAAATACGTCGGCGTCTACCCGTGTGTCGAAACTCTACATCGATTACATTCGGAATAACTATACGGGTGCTCCGACCGGCGCGAATGACATGCAAGATCCTAGATTCACGCTACTTGTGCCACATTCTCAGGAAGGCGATGGTACGATGCGAGCTTCTGTAGGCGTCGATTTTGCATCGGACAAGGTGTTGACCGGACCGGTAGCCTATGCGTACGATTCGAAGACAAACAAATTTGACAATGCGGACTCTATCTATGTACAGTTAAGGGAGGCGAAGGCAGCAAATGGAAGGGTCTTGTCAACGGGCACCTGGTATAATAAGAAAGATTCCAAAGGTTTATTATTGACCGGTGCAGAAATGAAATTTATCGAGGCAGAGGTCCGCCTGCGTAAGAGCCAGCGCGACCTGGCTCTGGCTGCATATAAAGAAGGGATCAAAATCCACATGGAAATCATGGGCATAGCCGCGAATCAGATTGAGGCATTCCTGGCGAGTACCTCCGTGGTGCAAGACCCTGGTGCGTTGACCCTTAGTCATGTCATGATTCAGAAGTACATCGCGCTGTCCTATTCGCCCGAACAATGGGTAGACATGCGCCGCATGAACTACTGTACAGATGAAAACGGAAACTATAACGAGGCGACCGGAATTTATAAAGGATATAAAAGACCGACGCATGTATACACTCAGTCATACCCTTCGGCTACTGATTGGCCTCGACGTTTTGCCATGGCTTCGTATGAACTCAACTTCAATAGTGCACAATTGCGGCTGATTGCGCCAAACTATGATCTACCGACTTATCTCAATGAGCCGATTTGGTGGGACAAAAAAGATTAATATTTGTACGGCCGGAGGGTGACCTCCGGTTTTTTTTTGCTTTTTTAGAAAATTCTCGATCTTCTTGTTTATGTTTGTTATTCAATTAAAAACGCATAAATATGAAAAATAAGATGCTATTTCTTGCGGTATTGCTGCTTTCGGCTGCTGCTTGTACGGCGCGGAACGGACAAACGGCCGAAAGCAACACTCTTTCTGACTCGACCGGTAGCCCGGAGGCGATCCAGCCGGCGGCAGATCAGCTGGCGGCCTATCTACCCTTACTGAAAGGTAAAAAAGTTGGCTTGATGGGCAACCAAACGTCTATTGTAGGGCCGGAAAAAGAACACCTTGTCGATGTTCTATTACGCGAACAGGTGGACCTCAGATTCGGCTTTGCACCGGAGCATGGTTTTCGGGGCGATGTGGAACGGGGTGAAAAAGTAAGCAACGACGTGGACAAGAAAACCGGTTTGCCGCTTTACACGCTCTACGGAGGTAACGAAAAGCAGGACTCGATCGTGCAGTCTATTGATGTTATGATCTTTGATCTGCAGGATGTCGGTGCACGTTTCTATACGTATATCACTTCGCTACACCGCGTGATGGAGCTTTGCGCAAAACACGACAAAGAACTTATCGTTTTAGATCGTCCTAACCCATGTGGCGACCAGGTGGACGGCCCCGTCCGGAAAGATGATAAGTTTAAATCGAATGTCTCTTTCCATAAAATCGCCATGGTGCACGGACTCACCGTAGGGGAGCTGGCTAAAATGATAAACGGCGAAAAATGGCTGGAGCAGGGACGCGAGTGCAAGCTTACCGTCATCCCGGTACTTAACTGGGACCATAGTAAGATGTATGAGCTGCCTGTTATACCGTCGCCCAGTTTACCAAATCACCTTTCGGTTAGGTTATACCCTTCCCTGTGTCTATTCGAAGGGACAGATATATCGGTTGGCCGCGGAACGGATTGGCCGTTTCAGGTTGTCGGCTTCAACAGCCCTGTGTATGGGGACTTTACGTTCACTCCGGGAGAAAAAGCCGGGATGGCCAAACATGTCGAAGGTAAAGGGGAGAAAATGTATGGTGTAGATCTGCGGGATCTGGATCCAAACGAACAGCGTTTTACGCTTCGTTATATATTAGACTTTTATAAAAAGATGCCGGATAAGAGTAAGTTTTTTTCCAGAGCGGCGTTCTTTGACAAGCTCGCCGGGACAGACGAGCTGCGGAAGCAGATTATGGCGGGCAAAAGCGAAGACGATATCCGGAAAAGCTGGGAAGCGGATTTAAAAGCATATAAAGAAATGCGGAAAAAGTATCTACTTTATCCTGATTTCGAATAGTAAGACCTGTGTCTAGAAATTAAAACACGCCTTTGTGCGTGTTTTTTTTTGACTATGCAAAAAATTGGAAAAAGATGCATAAGTGTTTGGTTATTAATAATTCTTGAGTATATTAGTGCGTGTTTTTGCAATTAAATACTTTTGTTTGTTGAAACACGCATTTTTAATAGTCCGCTCAGCGGTACTGTTAACTAACTACTAACTAACTATTAATTAACTAACTAACAATGAGAAAATCCTTACTATTTTCTTTTGCGCTGGGGATAGTTGCGTCTGCGCATTTGGAGCCTGTTTTGGCCCGTGCGTATGCAGATGTTCCCAAGTCAGCTTTGTATGTTGACGACGGCGATCAAAATCTGATCCAAGGTGTTGTCAACAGCGCTGCCGGGCCTGTTCCCGGTGTAACAGTATCTGTGGTCGGTACATCCTATTCGACGCAGACGGACGCCAACGGCCGCTTTAGGATAAATGCGCAAAGGGGAAGTACCTTGCGTTTCACGAATGTGGGATATCGGTCTAAAGATGTCGTGGTAGGAACAGGCAACGAAATTGTTGTTTCTCTGGAGGCGCAGGAGGCTGCCATAGAGGAAGTCCTGGTGACGGCAGAATTCGGCGTTAAACGTACCGGACGTGCCGTGGGTTCTTCTGTGCAGCAAATCGACGGCGCTACGATCAGCGAATCGGGACGGGAAAACTTCATCTCTGCATTGGCCGGACGGGTTCCGGGATTAAACGTGACTTCCACGAGCGGCTCGCCGGGGGCGTCTACGACAGTTGTTCTGCGGAATATTACCTCTATCTCTGGTAACAACCAGCCGCTCTATGTTATCGATGGCGTCCCAATGAACAACTCTAGTTTTGATCCGCTTGGAGGGATGGCAGGTGGGGGTTCTGGCACCTATTCGGTCCGCAATCTCGATTTTTCATCAAGGGGTAACGACTTTAACCCTGAAGACGTGGAGTCGGTCACCGTCCTAAAGGGAGCAGCTGCTGCCGCATTGTACGGATCAGACGCCTCTAATGGTGCGATTATCATTACGACCAAGAAAGGCCGGGCCGGAAAAGGCCGCGTAAACTACAGCAACTATTTTAAATGGGATCAAGCCTATGGCTATCCGGATATGCAGACCAAATATGCTAACGGAAACTATGGTACCACAAACTACTATTTTACGTCGAAATTTGGCGGTCTATACCCCGAAGGTATGCAGCTATATGATAACATAGCCGCCATCCTTCAGACCGGATATTCCGGCAGGCATAACATCTCCGTAGAAGGCGGATCCGACAAGGCCACGCTTCGGGCAGGCTTTTCTCAGCTGAACCAAGATGGAGTCGTCAAGACGACAGGTTACGACCGCACGAACCTTAGCCTTGCCGGACAGGCACAAATTACAGATTGGTTGAAATTTGAGGGCGCTATCCAGTATACCAAGACGGGCAACAATAAGGTGCTGAGAGGTACCGATGGCCCTTTATACAGAGCAATGCTGTGGCCAATGGTTGACAATATGGAAAACTATCTGGCGGCTGATGGCAGTCACATGAAGGTGCCTGATTATTACGTAGATGAAGACTTGCTTAACCCGCTATTTGCGCTTTATAGAAATAAGTTTTTTGACAAATCCGATCGGTTCCTGAGCAATGTAGCGCTGAATTTGACTCCCGTTAAAAACACATTCGTCAGGGCACAGGTGGGCTGGGATGTGGGTATGCAGACATTTGAAACATCCGCTCACCCGTATTATGCAAATAGAAATGCCGGACTGGGGCAATACAACCTCGTGCAGTCTAACTTTTCTGATCCAACGGTCAACATAATTGCGGGATATAATAATAAGTTCTTTAATGAAAAATTTTCCCTTTCCGGACAGGTGGGATATCACCAGCTCGAGAATGCTATTACCCGTTCGGCCGTTAACGGTACCACGTTTCTCGTTCCCGATTTTCAGTCGATCAACAATACGGATCCTGCGACGCAGACGGCCACCCAGCGGAATACCAAACGGAGAATACAGGCCTTGTCAGCACAATTTGAACTCGGCTACAACAATATAGCTTTTATTACATTACGGGGCCGGAACGATTGGTCATCGACGTTGCCTATTGATAATAACCGATACTTTTATCCGGCGATCGAAGGGTCATTCATCCTTTCCGATCTGGAATTCATGAAGGCTATACCAGCGATCAATTACGTCAAATTGCGGGGATCGCTGGCGCAGGTTGGTAAAGATGCCGGTCCTCTGGAGATAGATCCTCAGCTGGAAACAACGGGACTGACGGGCGGAGGCTTTAAATACGGAACAACTGGTCCAAATCCAAATTTGCGTCCTGAGATGACGACTGCCCACGAAGCAGGTTTGGATCTTCGGATGTTTAACAACAGACTTAACGCGAGCTTCACATACTTCGGGACGAGAAATGACGACCAGATCGTCAAAGGCTTCCGGTTAAGCTATGCGACGGGGTTTGTCCTGAATAACATGAACGTAGGATCGTTTAAAACGTGGGGTTGGGAAGGCCACATCGACGGTGATATCATAAAAGTGCCAGATGGATTAACATGGAATCTAGGGGTGAATGCCTCGCGGGGATTTTCAAAGGTGCTTTACCTTCCGGAAAATGTCACAGAATATTATAATGCCTACACCTGGAATTCGGGAAATATCCGAAATGGTATCATGACCGGGCAGCCAATTACGACCTTAACGGGTCTTGCTTACGAACGTAACAATAAGGGGGATATCTTGATAAGTCCAACGACGGGTCTGCCTATCACGAGTTCGGTATGGTCTGTTATCGGGGATAGAGAGCCGAAGCTGCGGTTTGGTGTGACATCGAGTTTGACCTACAAGAGCTTACGTCTGTCAGCGTTATTCGCTGGAAGGCTTGGTGCTACCGTGGTCAATGGAACCAAGCGTACGATGATGACAAACGGAACAAGCTGGGAATCCGTTGCGCTGCGGGAGAGCGGTCCTGTTGTCTTCGATGGCGTATTGCGGGATGGGAATGAAAATAGTGATAATCCGACAAGAAACACGATAGCATTAGACTACAGAACGTATGGAGCTACGATTTATGGAGGAGCCGACGAAGATTGGCTCGAGAAAAATGTTAATTATCTACGGATGCAGGAGTTACGTTTATCCTATCGCCTGCCACAGCGTTTTCTGAGTAAGGCAAAAATAATCTCCGGAATGGATATATATTTTGTCGGCAACGATCTTTTTACCTGGACGAATTACTCGGGGATAGACGCAGTAGGGAATACCGTATCTGCAGCAGCAGGCGGTACCGGAGGGGAAGGGTATGACGTCTGGTCGTTACCGAATCCACGGGGTTTTTCTGTTGGACTTAGCTTGACATTGAATTAAAGGATTGAATCATGAGAAAGAAACTATTATATCTGCTACCGCTATTTGCAATTTTCGGGAGCTGCGAGAAATATCTGGACGTCAATAAAAATATTGATGCTCCGGCCCAGGTAGAAGGCTATCTATACCTGGCCAACATTATCCAGCAATACCAAGGACTATACTGGGATATCCGTGCCATAGGTCCCATGACGCAGATGATGGGTACAACTTCGGGAACCTATACTACATTTGCCAATCAATATTATACAGAAGGTAGCGACGCTGGAGGAGAGCTGTGGCGCGTCGTTTACTGGAACCAAGGCATGAACCTGGAGAACCTAATTAACCAGTCTTTGGAGGCTGAAGATTGGACCCTTGCGGGGATTGGCTATGCGATGAAGGCTTTCAGCTGGGACCAGCTAACAAAGGTCCATGGCGAGGTGCCCATGAAAGACGCCTTTGTTCCGGGACTGCTTTCGCATAATTATGATTACCAGAAGGACGTCTATGCACAAGTGAGAGAATGGGCATATAAAGCCATCGAATTGCTTGAGCGTCCGGACGATCATAATTACGGAAGTAAAATCACTGATAATGATTACATATACGCGGGCGACAAAACCAAGTGGATTAGATTTGCTTATACCGTCATCGTGCGGAACCTGGCATCGTTGAGCAACAAAAACAATTTTTCGCAAGACTACGCACAGGAGCTGTTAGAAGCTGCAGGAAAGGCGTTCCAAAGTCCGGCAGATGATGCAACGGTAAAAATTGCCGGAGGTTCCCAGTCTGCGCCTTATAATGAATTCAACAACTTTTGGGGAACTGCCCGGCCAAATCTGTCGTACTCCTTTTTTCAGCACGAGTGGGCTGTTCAGGTGCTTACCGGAACGGTTCCGGAATACGATGAAACAACAGGCGAAAAGATCCGGCTGGATCAAAATCCATATCACCCTTACAAATTGGCGGCTAAACAGATTATAACGGATACACTGACGGACATGCCGGGGCACTTCGATCCCCGTGCCGCTGTGAAACTGGGGACAACAAGCAATAAGCTGTTTCAGCATCTTAATAACGCCGATAGCGTTAAAGCATACGAATACTACGGAGGTATGTTTACAAGTACAGTTGGCTCTATCGGAACGGCACCTTCCTTTTACGGGCGTAATATCTCGTCTACCTTTACGGGCGCCGAGCACGATGGTATAGGGCGATGGATTTATAGGGATGACGCGCCGTATATTTTGACAACGTACGCTGAAGTACAGTTTTGTCTGGCAGAGGCGTATTGGAAAATGGGGCGTAATGCGGAGGCGTTCGATGCCTTTAAGAAAGGCGTAGCAGCAGATATGGAGACGACGGCGAGATATATTTATCCGGGAAAAGAGGGAAGTCCTACAGGCGGGGACAAGATTACGAGAGAGCTCTTTACCTCGTTGGCGTCGCAATATGTTAACGGTCCCTATGTGGGCGGTTTGGATAACCTTACGTTGTCCCACATCATGATGCAAAAGTGGGTGGCCCTCTACCCGTGGGGAGCGCCCGAGGCATGGGTAGATATGAGGAAATACCACTACGATATAAGCTATACAGGCGGCTATCCAAGCAACGGAAATGGATGGGTACAGGCGCTAATCGACCAGAAGTGGGATTCGGATCCGTCGAAAGTGTATAAAGGATTGTATTTGGGGCCAGCGCAGGTTCAGGGACGAAAGTCTGCGTATAATGTCAGAAACGAAGGGTCTCCGAGCTATAGGCTGAGACCACGGTATAATTCAGAATATATGTGGAACTTGAAATCGTTGGAGACGCTTAAACCTATACCGGGAACAGCAGATAATTATCAAACTTCGATCCCTTGGTTTGCTTATCCCGGAGATGGGCCGCAATAACAAATTTAAAACGATGAGAAAAAGAAGCATTATGAAAAATATAGGTAAAATATTGTTGATCTCCATCAGTGCATTGCTAACGTTATCCTGTGAGAAAAATGTTGTAGAATACAGGGCAACTCCGATAGACGATGAAACTACGGCGCAGTTTCAGCTACATTATATGGTGCCGATTGCTACCGGTACGGTAAACAATATCAATAGGGTGGAGCTAAACGGGCAGTTGCTGACAAATGAGACCTCGCCGCTGGCTGCATATAATTTCATCCCTAGCGGCGCTGTGGGCAAGTTCTTCGCCACTCAGCCCGGGCGCGTAAATCTGAAATTATATAGAGGGGCCGTCGAGAATCTTACGCTGGCGTACGATCATGATTTTGAACTTCCGGGAGGAAAATATAACGTGGTTGTCCACGATTTTGAAAAAGCGCCGGCTCTGTTTAAAAATGACGCTCCCTATCCGACCATTACAACGGAGTATACCGGTACGACGGCCTGGGTAAAGTTTTACAACTTTCTTTATGAGACGCCCGGCGTACCCACACCGTTAAAGCTACAGTATCAGTTTCAGTATACCAAAGATAATACAACGGGGGAAAAGAGCGAATGGGAAAATCTTGGTGACCCGGTTGCGTTCGGAGAAGCAACGGGATGGCATCCGGTAACTGTAAATAAAACGGTCGTTATTTCGGCGGGTTCAGCGCGGATCGACTACCGTATCCGGCTGATCGGCCCTGATGGTTCCGATCAGGGAAGTTTAACGGTAAGAAATTCGGCAGGGAATATGGTGAACTATTCGGACTGGTGGACAGCAGCCATCGGTCGCGTTTATCATCATATGTTGGCAGGCTATCGCGCTGCAACTCCAGTGTCGGGGGTTCGTGTCGCGACAGCTTTGTAGAGCGGCGTTTCCGGGAGACATAGCTATAAAGAGGTTGTCTAAAAAGCCTTTTTTTAAAAAGGAATCCCCGATACGTGAAAGTGTCGGGGATTTTTATTGTTTGTCCTAAAAAATGGTTATTTTTAGGTGTACCCAAACAATATGGCAAACATACTATTCAAAGCATTACCATCCAATAGTCCGAGTCTTTTTCCGGAAGATATTTTTGCAA
>NZ_VNHX01000020.1 GCF_008124885.1 Sphingobacterium allocomposti | reverse complement strand
ATGGTCGAAAAAACTCCTGAAACAACTTTCTCCGGACCAAACGACGAACCTAAATACAATAATCCGCTTATTTTATGACCAGTCATGGATAAATTGCCCATATCAACCGCTGGCGGCCTAGGCTAATCTCCCAAAACCATTACAGATCACAAGCCCATAATAAAACAAAGAAGGCGCCCTTTTTAGACGCCTTCTTTTTTTGTACTTTTAAGCTAAAATTGTGACCCTTGAAAAGAACTTTATTATACCTGGTTTGCTTGACCTTTTTAGGCTGTGAAAAGACAACAAAGATTCAGAATGTAAGCGAAGAAGGATATGCTTTATATAATGAAGCCTTGACGTATTTAGATCGCGGTGTAGCAGACAGTGCTTTTCTTGTATTTGAAAATGCAAAAAATATATTTTTAGAACATAAGGATAGCCTAAACGTCGCGAACTGTTTGATCAACATGGCAATAACGCAAAAGGACCAAGGAGACTATTTTGGAGCCCAGGAAACGGCGCTGGAAGCGATTGACTATCTGAATACCGATAATCCTGAGCATTATGTTTATTTAAGTACCAATTACAATAACCTAGGGGTTGCAACAAATGCTCTTGGCGATAAGGATCGGGCGATCGATTTCTATAATCTTGCTATTAAATTCGCAGCAGATTCCGCATTGGTCAGAACTTACCGGAGTAATTTAGGCAGGCTCTATCAGGAGAAAAAAGATTATTCTCGAGCTATTTCAATTTATTCAGCTATCCTTCAAGAAGAAAATAAAGGTACTACTGATTTTGCTCGCATTCTGACCAATTATGCTACGGCTATGTGGCAATATCAAAAGAGTTACAATCCTGTCAAAGATCTTACACATGCACTAAGTATCCGGAAGCAGAAAAACGATCTTTGGGGACAGAACTCCAGCTACGCATATCTTTCTGATTATTACGAGAAAATCAAGCCCGACTCTTCGCTGTATTTTGCCCGGAAACAGTATGCTATAGCAAAAGTGATTAATAGTGCGAGCGATCAAGCCAGTGCCCTAAAGCGGCTCATCCGACTAAGTTCCATAGACTCTGCGCGAGCCTATTTTGCGGTTTATCATCAGCTTACCGACAGCATACAGCAAGCCCGTGCAGCAGCGAAAAACCAATTTGCCCTTATCCGCTATGAGGTCGAAAAAAATAAAGCCGATAATCTGCGCCTGGAAAAGGAAAACGCCGAAAAGCAGAGCCGTCTTGTTCGACAACGTGCTATTACCGGCGCAAGTATTTTTTTGCTCCTAATTGCTACCGGAGGTGGAAGTCTTTGGTACAAACGGCGCAAGCAACGCCTCGAGCTGGAAGCACAGCACAAGATCAAGGAAACACAGCTTAAAATCTCTAAAAAAGTGCATGATGTTGTTGCCAACGATATTTATCGGGTGATGACCGAGGTCGAATATAAAGATGACCTGGATCGGGAAGGGCTGCTTGATAAATTGGAAGTTATATACAATCAGTCGCGGGACATCTCACATAATGTGGATCAACTGCCCGTTATTGAGGTTCCTTATAACGAACAGATTTCCGCCTTACTGAGATCTTTCGCGACGGATCATCGGCGTGTGTCCATAGCGGGTAATGATGCCGAACAATGGGCCGATATCAGTAAACGGGTCAAGAACGAGGTGAAATATGTGCTTCAGGAATTGATGGTCAACATGAAGAAACATAGTCAGGCCGAACAGGTTGTTGTACGGTTCGAAAAATCAGACCGGCAGCTCAAAATATTTTATAAAGATAACGGTATAGGAATCCCCAAAGTAAAATCGAAGGGAAAAGGCCTGACAAATACGGTTTCCCGTATAGAGAACCTTGGCGGTGAGATTATCTTTGCAAGTGAACCGGGAAAGGGGCTGAGCATTACCGCCAATATCCCATTAATATAAGATGATTATTGTATGTTTAAAAAAGTACTCATTGCCGAAGACCACGATACCGAGAATTTTGCAGTGCAAATAACGCTGCGTGATCTGGGAGTTGTCGATGCCGACTATGTTTATTATTGCGATCATGCCCTCACTTGGATCAAGAACGCCATACGGAACGGACAACCATATGACCTACTGATTACCGATATTAATTTTAAAGATGACGGCTCTGCCCAGGAAATAAAGGATGGGCTTTCCCTCGTCAAAGTTGTAAAGTCTGTGCAGCCCGACATCAAGGTTGTTGTTATGACCGTACAGGAGATAACGCCGGTAGCCCATGAAATGTTGAAGGCAAAGCAAATTGATGGGTATGTCCTGAAAGCCCGCCGAGGACGGGAGCATCTAAAAGAAGCGCTTCAGATGGTTTATCAGGGAAGGACATATCAATCTGGCGGTAACAGAAAAGCTGTTCCAGATCAAAATTCGTATGAATTCTCGCAGCTTGATCTGCAGATTGTCAACTTATTGTATCAGGGTATTCCACAATACCGGATGCCTGAAATACTCAAACAGATGGGAGCGAAAGCCTCCAGCCTGAGCACTATCGAAAAGCGGCTGAACCTTATGAAGGAATCGCTTGGCTTTAACAACAACGGACAGCTGGTTGCACATTGTAGGGATGCCGAACTGATATAATTCCAGCCTTACGGCCCCCATAAAGGCCAACAAAGCACAGTCTTCGACAGCGGATGAATAGCCGCGAACTAAAAAATCCATCCCGGTACTGATGTTTACATGGATCTAGCTATTCCGTGCCACTTGTTGTTACAATCCGACCCTCGGTGGACAGTACGTCATTTTATAAATTCGAATCTATGAAGATGATAAAAATAGCACGTAAAGCGATGTTTTGTACAGTGAATTTTTGATAAGATGTTTTTTATTCACTAACTTCAGAAAAGTCGAGAGGGCGAAACAATTTGCTTAAATCTATGAACGATCTATTAAAATCTATTAATATAAGACTCAATAATGCATTCATTCTTTCTTTCGTCATTTCATGGATTTTTTGGAATTGGCCGATTGTGATTGGTTTGCTATGGTATAATGCCAAGACGCTTGAGCTATATGGCTATGTTAATTACAAAGGACTAATCATTGACAATGCAGATGTTTGGAAAAACTACATCCTGCCGCTTTGTTTTGCTATTGCGTATCCCTATTTGAAGTTAGCTTTTAGCGCATTGCAAACCACCGTCAACGCCATCGATGAAAGAACGACCAAGCGACTTTCAGGTAAAGGATACATATCTACTCAAAAATTTCTGGATTTAAGAGATCAGTACGAAACAAATATTCAAAAGTTATCTGACGTAATAAGTAAGGAAAGCGAAGTCATAAATGAAAATATGAATCTTCGCACAACACTTACAGAGCTTGAAACTGCAAACACATTGTTGAAGGAAAAAGAATCAGATTTACGATATAGCAATGATAAACGATTATTAGCAGTTTCCTCAAGACGGATTTTTTCGGGCCGATGGGTACTTTCGTTAACAAGCAGCGAAGGAGTGGATGTCTATACAGATTTAGTATTTAATGATGTTATTGAGGATGGTGGATATATAATTGGAGATTATGTTGGGAGAAAAGGTAGAATGATGATCTCATCCTATGTATTTAATCCGTATTCAAGACGAGTTGCCTTACACTTTCGGATTGATGATCAAAAAAAACAATTGCACAAGCATTCTTATGGAGAGAGTATGTTCTTTTTTGGAAATTTATCTTGGAATAATGATTATACAATATTAAAAGGAGGAGAGAGCATCAGTTTCAATGAATTGACTTTTGAGATGCGTAAAATTATATCGGCCTAGAACCTATGACTTCGAAGGCGTGTAGATACATGCGTGTAGACAATCTTTACGTGATTCTCAAACGGAAAAGCTTCACACCCCCGGATTGCTGTAATTACTTTCAAGTATGACGAACGAAACAACAGCGGAATGCCCAATGAGAGCGATTACCAGAGATTGAATGAGATTGAAGAAAGTAAAATGCAACAACTTTCAGACGAAAAAGGCTATTTATACATTGGAAGAGAAACAGCAACAACGAAGGAGATAATTATTTTGCTTGCAAAGACTTTCGCAAACCGTCGAAAGTGTTTTTTAAAAAGCAACAAGACAACAAATTTGGAGTAGAATACGATATATATATAAAGACAAATATAGGCGATCATTTGAACGATTCGGGCCGAATTAACAAAAGCTGAATCAGGATAGACTTGGTGCGAGGAACAAGGAGGTTGAAAAAGTTGATATCGAAAGGTAATTACTCTAACTTATTAGTATTTTAGAGGCCACTTTAATTAAAGAAATCATGCGACAAGGGAGAATTATCATAATATCGGGTTCACCAGGCACCGGAAAAAGCACAATCGCATCAATTGTTGCTAAAGAGTCGGATTTTTTAAAGTCCGTACATATGCACACTGACGATTTTTACCACTATATTCTGAAAGGGGCAATACCTCCATTTTTACCTGAATCAGAAGAACAAAACTTAATTGTTATTGAAGCGTTTTTGGAAGCTGCAAAGAGGTTTGCTCGTGGTGGGTTTGATGTAATTGTTGATGGAGTTGTTGGCCCTTGGTTCTTGGAGCCTTGGATAAAAGCTGTACAAGATAGTTATGAAGTCCATTACCTAATTTTAAGAGCAAGTAAGGAAGAAACCTTGAAACGAGCCATCAATCGTTCCAAATTAAGTGAAGATAGCAACTTTGAGTTGGTAGAGAAGATGTGGGAGCAATTCACCAACCTAGGTCACTATGAATCCAATATTATTGACACAACCGCGCAGTCAATTGAGCAAAGTATCTCAACGATAAGAGCTGTGATTGAAAAAAAATCGTCTTTACTTAAATCTACTGATTAAGTTATTTGGCAATGGAACAAAACCTTTACCCGGGTCAGTTATTTATAGCGAAGAAACTGAAGGGCATGTTCGTTTGACGTGCCCTAGGAGTGAGTACCTGCTCTAGCGAGGTACAAAAACCGGGCTATCATTGTTTAGAAGCCCAAATTTCTATCTCGATTTTAAGTTCTGCAAGCCCTAATCCTTTAATATAAACCACTGTCATCGAAGGGTATGTCTCTCCGAATAAATTCTCCCATTCAGCATATAAGAAGTCCCAATCAATTTCTTCCGTAGCCCATATGTTGACTTTTATTATATCGTCAGGGGTTAAGCGCTGACTTTCTAAAATCTGCGCTATATTTCCAAACGTATTATGCACTTGCTCGTTTAAAGGCTCAGGAATATTCCCGTTGTTATCGACCCCGATCTGACCAGAAAAAGTATATAAATCTGAATTTCTGGGAACGATGGTTACGTGCGAGTATTTTCCAACCGGGGCGGATATATTTGTAGGGTTTATCCTGACGACTTTTAAGATATTGTCTCTACTCATTTTGGTCTTGTTTATCTATATAATTAAATAAATGCGTTAATTATTCGGCGTATCCCCATTGGCGGAATATTAAAATCATGCTTTTTATTTAAGCCCAAAATTATACGTTGCGAATTTTGTAGAATTGTAAAAAACCGACAGGTGTCAGAAAATGATGGATAGCTATTCCTTCCATAGTGGAAAATTTGCCAAATGTTCGTTTGTATTACGCAAATAATGTTTAGGGTTAGTGCCGGTAAATTCCTTAAACTCTTTAATATAATGTGATTGGTCGAAATAATCAGCTATATAGGCCAGTTCTGTGAAATTTTTAAAGTCGGTCTTACGTAGTGCGTCCAAGCTTGATTGAAACCGGACAATTCTTGAAAACATCTTAGGCGACATTCCGACATATTGCTTTACCATTCGTTCCAAAGAGCGTTCGGATATATTCATTGCTATTTGTATTTCTTTCAGTGTTTTGCCGTCCTGCAGTTGCGTTGAAGCAAATTCCGCTTTGCTGTCATTGCGCTTGATTTTCCGTATTAGGTTGAGAAAGAGATGGGTGATAATGTCTATTTTTTCATTTAGAAATTTGGCATTAACAAGTTTTTCAAGAATAGGTTCCTTAATAATATATTCCAAGGAGACATTTTGATTATTCAATTCAAATGCGTCTATATTGAAAAGGGTTTTTAACGCTGTCGGTTGTAAATACACTCCCATAACCTTAAACTCGCCCGTAACCCTATGTTCAGTATATCTTGTTGATTGTCCATATAGGAATAGTTGAGGCATCGCCTTATCATCTTTACCAAAAAATAAATTTGGCTCGTTTTGGAATATCAGCGAAGGTAGTCCATCGGGAATGATTTTAAATGTTTTGCACGTAGTATTATCGGTAAAATCTTCTAATACCCAAAAGTACCGGATATATTCCTGTAAAGGCTTTATTGGAATAATTTTTTGATAATACATTAGTTATGCTTTTAAATTATCAAGATAAGATTTTTTATTAACAAGCCAAACACTGTAAATAGGGGTATTCTCGCCCGGTTTTTTGTCTTCTTATTCACGGAATCGGGCGGTCTGAAAGCGCTTTCCCTTTAATATAGGCTGTGGTCACGAAAGAAGCGTTCTTCGGCAAAACTCTACAAGTGTTCTGTTTCCGCCAATCGGCCCTACAGAGCGCTCAATTTGGTTAGCCACAGTTAGCGGCTTCATCGCCTCACGTTGGGGAAGATGCAGCGCATCCTTATGGTTTGCGTAAGCTTCAAGGAGAACCGATTGTATTATCGGAACAAATTCGATACCAGCCTTCGGTAATAGCTAATGTGGGAAAGATGATGCTTCGCATTTTCTTGATCGGTAATAATCAACCCTCTTTCTTTTAAACGTTCTATTTGTTGCTGGATAGTAAAAGCTTGTTTATTATACATTGGCATTAGTTATAATCTGGTTATAACGCAAAAGACACGCCCTGGGACGCTGTTCTGATGGGTAGCGTGGCGTGTACTGTTAATACAAATATACGTACTTATATTTATCTCTGCAAATTTTAGATTAAAGCGCAGTACAGTGCCGAATACCTGATCTTAATGATTTTTTAAATTAAATAACCTGTTCTTTTTTTAGTGATTGTCAACTTTTAATACTAGAGGATGGACAACACCGTATTGTGATATTCCCTATTTGCTGGACAACTTCTGCACTAATTTAAGATCTATCTTAAGAATGCCTATCGTGTTTTGTTAACCTGAGCGCGCCAGGGGACGGTCATTGTCGTACCCGAAAGTGATCCCGAAGATCATACCCCGGCTAACGATTGTTTTATGATGAAACAACCACTTAAAAATAAAAAATTATCCGTAATCTACATCATCCGCCGGCGGGTTCGCTGCGGGCAAATAGATCTTTATCAGCTCGGTAGGCACTCCTAAAACCATTCATCCATCGGTCGAGCCGGAGCATTCTTTTCGGCTCAATACTATTCAACTGATATCCGTCAACTTTATAATCTTGCCACTCCGTGCGAATTCGAAAATAGATCTACCCATGATTTTTACTTCATCTCCTTTTTTGATGCCGTTAGGGAAGTCGATTGCTGCTATTGCTTCATAGTCGATATAGATTTCAACGGTGTTTCCCTTGTGTTGGGTCCTTAGTATCGTTTGTTTCCTTGTCGAAAAGTAGGAGAGTGCTGCTATGGCTTGTTCTCTAAATGCGTCTTTACCTCGTATAGAAAGCGTGACTTCGTGATTGCTTATATTTTCAAATAACACGTCGTCCGCGAGGTTCTCAATCATCTTGTCTACATCCTTGTTGTTGTAAGCGTTGACATACTCTTGAATAATTTCTTCTCTCATCTTCCCTGGTTTTACGAATATGTTAATCTTCTGCGTACAATTCATCGGAGACCAACCCGTTTACTAACATTCGGCTGTTAAAAAACAAACGTTGGATAGGTCGATAGATCGGTCGTTATCTTTTGATTGTGTTCTAAAAGTAAATACTTTTCTTTTCTTTTGCAAATAATAATTCTTAAATAAGGGACTAGCATTTTTTGCAACGACGTGTATAGCAAATAAGCTGTAGTTACTGCGCCCTCCATATCAGAATCATACCCACTATAAATATGTATGCCAAAGGGAAGGAATTAAAAAGCTGAGCACACTCGAAAGCTTATTACGATAAGCACGATTCCTGCGGTATAGCGCATCGTTAAAAGATCTGGACAAAACGTGGTTTGCCTTTTCAAGAATGGATATTGAAGTTGGCAGAATGCTCCAAATCTTGAATACCCTGTAATAGACCTTCCGGCTCCGGAGGAGTTATTTCATCATAATCTCTGTTTTTGTCATTTAAAATGAAAATCCACGAGGGTCACATCTTCCGCATACCGCCATAATTTTTTAGCCAGCTCTTTATCAGTCATAGTGGGGGTGCTGTGTTTCGACAAAGCCGGATACCCTGAGAATTCTTTTTCCCCATCCGGTCCGAAAAACTCGCCTCCTTTTACGGATGCGTCCGTTGCAGCAAATAACGATGGTAGCGCTCCTTGCCAAGGCTGCATTACTTCGTCAAACTCAGAAAACATACCTTCCAGTTGTTCTCCGGGAATGTGGCGTTGTAAATCGGTTCGGGTGACGCCCGGATGTGCTGCTACAGAAAGTATATTCAAACCTACACTCTTTATTTTTCGGTCTAATTCATAAGTAAACAAAATATCGGCCAGTTTACTCACGGCGTAAGACTGCCATTCATTGTAGGGCTTTTCTAATTTTAGATTTTCAAAATCAATACCATCCGTTAAAGTCGCCGCACCGCTGGAAAGTGTCACTACTCTTGCATCGGGAGAATTTTTTAATAGCGGAAATAAATGACCTGTCAAAGCAAAATGTCCTAAAAAGTTTACCCCAAACTGCAATTCAAATCCGTCGTCGGTTTTGGACGCAGGGGGTATCATCACTCCGGCATTATTGATTAAGATATCAAGTTGTGTATGTTTGCTTTTAAATTCATCTGCAAAGGTTTTTGTCTGAGCAAGGCTTGCTAAATTCACTATGCCGATTTCCAAAATTCCTGTTGATCTGGTTTCTGACTTGATTTTTTCGACCGCTGCTTTTGCCTTCTTTTCATCTCTTGCTGCAAGCGTAACATTTGCTCCTTTTTCGTAAAGTGCTATTACGGTTTCGTATCCTATGCCGGTATTACCTCCGGTTACGAGGGCTGTTTTCCCTGTTAAGTCAGGTATGTTCTCTTTTGTCCACATGGTTATACTATATCATACTACCCAAATACTGGACAACTGCATAAATGTTTAAATTAGCAGTTGAAAATGAAAAAAGAACGCAGGAAATTCAGTGCAAGCTTTAAGGCGAAGGTAGCCATAGAAGCTATCAAGGAACAGCAGACCATCCAAGAACTGGCTGTTAAATACGAGTTGCACCCAACACAGATCAACACCTGGAAACGGGAGTTTTTGGATAATGCGGAATCGGTTTTTACCACAGAGAAAAGCCCGATAAAGGATGACACCAAAGAGAAAGAGCTTTATTCCAAGATTGGGGAACTACAGATACAGGTTGATTTCTTAAAAAAAGTATTGGGCAAATGAGTCTTGACGAGAAACGCGGGCTTGTTTGCCCTTCCTATAAGAAAATGAGCGTTTACGGGCAGTGCAAAGTTATTGAGTTGCCCCGTAGCAGTTATTATTTTAAGCCCAAGGGAGAATCTCTGTTCAACCTGCAGGTTATGAATGCCATAGACCGCAAGTTTCTGGATTGTCCCTTCTACGGCGTAGAGCGCATGACGGACTATTTGAGGCAGGATCTGGGTTATTTCGTTGGGCATAAGCGTATTCGTAGGCTATATAAGCTCATGAACCTAAAAACCATACATCCTAAAAAGAATCTGAGCAAAGCAAATAAGGCAGACTATAAATTTCCATACCTGCTCAGGAATCTTAAGATCGAACGTGCAAACCAGGTATGGCAGGCAGATATCACCTACATCCCCATGTTCAAGGGCTTTATGTATATGTTTGCTATCATCGATGTATACAGCCGAAAGATAATGGGGTGGGACGTATCCAATACAATGAATGCTGAATGGTGCAGGGATGTACTGGTAGATACGATCCAAAGGCATGGTAAACCCGAGATATTCAATACCGATCAGGGTTCTCAGTTTACATCTGAGGTTTTTGTGAAAGCCTTACAGAAAAATGAGGTAAAAATATCAATGGATGGCAAAGGTAGGGCGCTGGACAACATCTACATTGAAAGGTTCTGGGGATCGCTCAAAAGAGAGAAGATATACCTCAATCCACCCAATGGGGGTGTTGATCTGTACAAGCAGATCAAAGAGTATGTATCATTTTACAACTCCGAAAGAAGGCACAAGTCATTAGCTAGAATAACACCCGATGAAAAATTCTATCAGGAAATTAAAAATGTATCGTAATTATATCTTAGTTTAGTAAAAAGTTGTCCAGCAAATAGGGAGTATCATAGCTTTCTTCAATTTCATCAACCAGATCTACGAATCTACCTCAATCATTGTAACGACAAACAAGAAGCCGACAGAATGGGCTAAAATGCTCGAAGATGAGGTAATCGCAACAGCTCTACTCGATAGAATACTGTACCGTTGCGAGGTCATAAATCTAACCGGTGAAAGCTATAGAATGCAGAATAGAAAAACGTTCTTGGACAAGTAAAATTTATAGCATACTTTTGGGATGGATTGTGTATTTGTTAGTGCCAAAAATGCTGTACTCCAAGTTACCAATTATGCTGCATTCTTATTTACCATTTACAGATGTCTTTTAATATTTTAAAATGTAATGATGTTTGTGTATAATCAAGCATAAAAAAGCATTATAAATTTAATGAAGCAAAACCTACTAAAATACATTCCCTGTGTTCTATGGAATATGAACTCCAATCCGTTATATTATTAAATTCTTGGCTGCCATCAATGTATAAACCGATTGCACCATCATTTCCAATACCTAACTTTGATGCGATTGAACCTTTTACACCTGTGAAATAAAACTCTACATTACTACTTGCAATCAATTCTTGTATTACGGCTTCTAACATTATTCTATATAAGTCCGGAGATTGAGCATTGTGTTCTGTTATTCGTATTCCTGCACGAACTACATTGTACTCTTTGAATATATCTAATAAAGTCTTTCTGATATATTTTAATTTATTAGGAACATCAAAGGACTTTGGCACAATTAATTCTTGATTAACCAACGAAAAAGAAGTATCGTCTTTTAATTCAATAATTGTGTAGTAAACCTTGTGAGGTGAGCATCTTATACCTGCTGCTATCATATTCTTAACTTGAAATTGAAACCATATAACCCATAAAACCTATAAAGCCCAATAGACAGATGATTTGCCACCAAGGGTAAATCCGGGTGTGGTTGGGTGAAAACATCAAGCATAGCATACAGGAGAACGAATACCGAAGGTTTCGTTCAATACGCTGTATGGGTGTATATCTTGATGCTCTTTTCATTATACTTCTGCTGAACTTGTTACCACATCAAAGTTTGCTCCAATGGCTTCAAAATGCTTTCTGCCACACTTGATTTTGTCTGCTTCGGAATTGCGGAGCTTCTCAAAGTTTTTGGTGCTTTTTGTTTCCCTTACCAAATAGATGGTTTCATCATTGTGCTTTACTATTGCCCAATCGGGATTGTATGTACCTATTGGGGTTTCTACTTTGAAAAATCCGGGTAGCTTAACAAATAGCTTTATATCTTCTCTCTTGTCCAGTTCTTCGGCAAAACGTCTTTCTACTTCACTATCGTAAATTACTGTATTGTACACTGATTTCTGCACCTGCAAACATTGTTCAAAGTAGTCTTTCAATTCTTCTTCTCTGAAAAGTTGCATACTCCATTCTACTTGGCCTGTTGTTAGTTTTTCGTATTTGATACCGTCAATCATTAACTTGTGTAATTCACGGTTGATAATGGCGGCTACTGCATCCATAAACTTCTGAGGGTTGATGGCAAACTCTGCAATTCGTGTACAACCTGAAAGTATTTTTACCAATGTAGCCCTTGTGAGTTCCGTTTCCTTTTGCAGATATGCAAGAATATCAGGCAGAATGCCTGTATATTCAATTTTAATCTCGTTGGCTTTTGTGTTGGTTGTCGTTACGCCTTTCTTTTCAATACCTACAATATCTTCTCTGTATGATACTTTGACTGCTTCAATCTTTTCCATTTCTGTAATGGACTTAATTGCGTTAGCAATTAAAGTGTCTGTTGAGTAGTTGACTTGATATGTAGTGCGGTGCTTGATTTTGTTCCAAAGGTTTTCAAATTCAGGGTCGAGAAATATTTGCTTATTGATTTTGAGCCTTTTGGGTTCTTCATCTTTTTTGATGTGGCGTTCTAATTGATACGATTGTAAGACTGTGATTATTTCTGCTTCCTGTTGTACAAACTGCTCTGACAAGCCTAATGAAAATCCTTCTTTAGAAGGATTGAATGCAGGCTGTATTTTCCCGTTGGTATCAACAAAACCTTTTGAAACTAACTCTGACCAAATATCTTCACTGGCTTTCCTGCCCAATGGTTTTTCTTCTTCACCCACTAAAACTGATAGTTTGGAGAATGCAATTTTTGGCACTTTACCAAAGGTAACGCCACAATCATCTTCATACTCTTTTTGCAGCCCTGCTGCAAAATCTGCATAGCTTTCACGAGCAATTACAGTTAGTTTGTTGATGTTATCGTCTTTTACTCTTTCACCATCTGCATTTACAGGCAAACGAAGCCCACGACCTAAAGTTTGTCTGCGTTCTTTGGTGCTGCCTACTTCTCTCAAAACACAAATCTGGAATACATTCGGGTTGTCCCAACCTTCACGAAGAGCAGAGTGTGAAAAGATAAATTTCAATGGCTCGTCCATTGAAAGTAATTGCTCTTTATTACGCATAATTTTTGCGTAGGTATCATCATCTGCTTGGGTACTTCCGTTGGTATCTTTGAATACTCCCTTTTTGTCTGCTGAGAAATATCCATCGTGTAGCTTATCCACCGGAAATACATCCAACTCTTTGTATTGAGGTAATTTGATTAACTCGCTGTAATGGTGCTCAAACAATTCAGCAAACTTGCCTTTGGCAGGTTTGCCTTCTGCATCATAAATACGGTAGTTGGCAACCTTATCAACGAAAAACAAACTCAATACCTTTATGCCCTTGCCCTTTAGTTGTAGTTCTTTGTCGAGGTGCTTTTTGATGGTGTTTTTGATTTGTACTTCTATCAGATCATCCGTAATACCGCCCCTTTCCTGACCTAAATACAAACGACCTGAAGTAAAATCTATAAATTCATTACCCGGTTCGCAACTGATGTCTAATACTTCAAAACCATTTCTGTATGCTTCTCTTTCATTGCTCAGGATGTATAGGTCTGCATTTTGCTTTACCCAAAAATCTTTCTCTTTTACGCTGCCTTTATCTTGTACCTGGATTTTGATTTTGGCTTTGATTCCGCTTTTGTTATCTACTTCCATTAACTTGATGTAAGCATCATTTTGAGCATTTGCACCCAAAACTGAGGCAACTACAATTTGCTTTACCAAACGTAATTCATACGCCTTTATAGGGTCGAGCTTGTAAATGAGGTTGTATAAGTTTTTATGCGTAGCAGAAAAACGGAAAATACACAAGGGGTTAAGCGACTTGATGGCTTCCTGTGCTTTAGGCGTATTGTCAACACTTTGGGGTTCGTCTATTAATACAATGGGGCGAACTGAATGGATAAAGTCTCTTGGGCTGAAACCGCTTAATTGGTTGCGTTCCTGATTGAAGATGTTTGATTCTTTGTTGAAAGCATCAATATTGATAATCATTATCTGCAACTGGTTGCTGGTGGCAAATTGCCGAAGGCGATTTGCTTTTTTACTATCATACACAAAATGCTCAAACTCGATGTTGTTGTATAGTGCTTTGAAATGCTCTGCTGTTATTTCAATGTTCTTTAGTGTGCCTTCTCTGATGGCCACACTTGGCACTACAATGATGAACTTTTTGAAACCATACTTTTGGCTTAACTCAAAAATAGTACGCAGGTAAACGTAAGTTTTACCTGTACCAGTTTCCATTTCAACTGAAAAGTTGAAATTGTTGTTTTTGAACTCTGTTTCCGGTGTTGGGTCTAAGTCGTTTCTTTCCTGAATGTTGTGCAGGTTTTTTAAAATGGTATTTTCATCAATAGCCAAATGATTGCCAATACCTAATTCTGTTTGAATGGTGCTTAACTGTTGACCTATATCGGCTTTAGCATTGATTTCTATGGTATAATCGCCTTGGTTTAATGGTTGCCCATCAAACAAATCAATAAAGCTGTTTACAGCTTGTATTTGATAATCTTGGGTGCTGTCGAACTTTAACTTCATAGGGCTATACGGTTCTAAAGTTTACAACGCCTTTGCTTTTCATTATCTGAACTGCATTGGTTTTTAGTGCATCTGCATTTTCTCCTTTGAAGCCTTCATCTAAGCAAATAACCCTTGTAGGTTGCATTTCTGCCATTGCCTTGATACAATCGTGGGTAAGTTCTTTTTCTAAACAGATAAGCAATTGCCCTTCGGCAATGCTGAAAACTGTTAACCCTGCCAAAGTGAGTTTTTCGATAGGTGTGGTAAGCTCAAAACCTGATTTTAGCAATAATTCATACAAAATGGCTTCCTGCTCTGCTTCGGGTGAAATGTGCTGGATATGCTCAAACAATTTGGCTTGAATAACTTCCGGCTCTTTCTCTAATGCACTATCCCAAATTTTAAAATTAGATTTTGAAAGTTTGAATACTTTGAAGCCAAGGTCTGGTGATTCAATAATATCAGTACCAAAAATAGTTGATTCATCAACTTTTCTTTTACTCTTGAACTCTTTACCAATTTTAGATGCAGCTCTTTTTATCCTTTCCTTACTTATATCGGCAATATTTTTATAACCTGCTTTAAACGCTTCGGATTCTTCTGTTGTAGGTTCTGGAATTTGAACACAAATAAACTTTCTTTTTTTATTCTCACTTGCATTTAACTCCATTACAGCGTGGGCAGTGGTAGCAGAACCTGCGAAAAAGTCAAGAATTATATCATCATCTTCTTGTGATGATAGTTGAATAATTTTCTTAAGTAAGTCAACAGGTTTAGGAAAATCAAAGACTTTTTTTGAATCAAAAAGCTGACGAGTTTCGATAGTTGCTTTTTTATTACCTTCAATGTCGTTCCATAAGTTGCCAGGCTGCTTTAATCTGTTTTCTAAATAGAATTTTTGATAGACCTGCCAATTACCATTTACTTTCCGCCACTCTATCAAATTGTTTTTAACCATCTCTTCATATTTCGCTTTACCGCAAATCCATCTACTCTCATATCCAGTAGGACCATAAGGAAATACATCTTCATTATCAGGGCTTTTAATAGCATAAAACATACTCGGTCTATCTTCTCGTCTATCTTCACCACCAGTTCTTCTTAGGGAACGAGTCAAGTATTTACCGCCTTCATCTTCTAGATTATAAATTGCCGCTTCTTTATCATTTAATGGTAGACCTTCAATTGATTTATAAATGTTATCTTTTGAATAAACGAGGATATAATCTACTTCATTTACAATAGCCTTATTACCACCACCTGTTGGAGTACCAGTTGCTCTTGAAATTTGTGAAACAAAGTTTTCTTCTCCAAAAACTTCATTACAAACACTTCTTAAATTATGTATTTCATTATCATCAATTGAAATAAAAATAATTCCATCATCACTCAGTAAATTCTTTGCCAAAAACAAACGTGGATACATCATATTTAGCCACTTACTATGGAATCTTCCATCTGTATCTGTATTTGTACCAAACTTTCTACCTTCTGAATCAATTTGCCCTGTGTATTCAAGATAAGTTTCTAATGTTTCTGAATAGTTGTCTGGGTAAATAAATTCTTTACCTGTATTGTAGGGCGGGTCTATATAAATCAACTTAATTTTGCCCAAATAGCTTTTTTGCAGGAGCTTCAATACTTCCAAGTTATCGCCTTCAATAAACAGGTTTTCGGTGGTATCAAAATCCACACTTTCATCCCTTGCAGGGATAAGGGTGGCAATGCTGGGTTGCTGTATGATTTTAAAACAGTCGGCTTTGCCCGGCCAGTTCATTCCATAGCGTTCTTTGCCTACATCAATGCTTTGTCCTAACGTAAGGCGTAGTTTGTCCCAATCTACTTTCAGCCCTTCGGTGAATGCTTCAGGGAAAAGTTCCTTTAACTTACGCAATTGCTCTTCGGCTATATTCATTGAGGTGAGTTCCTGTTTTTGTATTTCTGACATATCTTTTCTGTTTTATGATTTAGGGTCAATTAATGGATAAAGCCTAATTGAACCAGTTCTTGTTTCCCAATATGAGCCTGATGGTTTTCTATCAGGCATTGTTCCCGTTTCCGAGCAAATGATTAATTCGGCAAATTCAACGGTAGCATTTCCAAAGTCGGTTACATCATCATCACTGACCAATGAGCCATCAAAATTGAAATGTGCTCCTACCTGATTACGTACTGCCTTGAGTTGTTTCAGCTTGTCTATTATGCCCTGTAATTCCGTATTTGCAACAACTTTAGTGTATTTGCCTTCTTCGTCTTTTTCTAAATGCTCTACTCTGAGCAACTTTACCAACTGGCTTGATAACCCTGTAAGTAATTCGTGCAGTTGATAGTCGTTTTTCGGCTTGCGTGGTAACTTGGCAGAAAACAAATAGGTAAGGTAGTCCAGGATATTTTCAAGTGTTCTACCTGCTGCTGTTGATATATTCTCACGGTGAAACTTGTCTTCGTCTGACAACATTTCTCTGAGTTCGTCCAATGCAATTTTGCCATTCTTAACCCTAATACCGTTTTCTTTTGACCATTTCCGCAATTCTAAAAAGTGCATATCACGCGAAGGTGCTCTGTTGTTGCGATAGCGGTCACGCCAAGGGCCGTAGTGTGTTGTAATTACAATTTGGCTAAAGTGTACTGCTTCGGTGTGCAGCAAGTCAATAAATCTGTCTAAATGGTTTTGGTCAACAGACATTACCACATCATCCAGCACAAGAATAGTATCGCCTTTGCTGTATTTTTTGGCTAAAGCCAAAAAGATACAAATGCCCAACGTGTCAAGATGGGATTCGCTATACACTGATTGTGGGGTGATACCTTCTTCTGTATGGAAATTGGCTTGCAGTTCTAATGAAGTTTTGTATTGTGGATTGAGAAATAACTTAATACCACCAAGACCTTCATCTTTGTGCAAAAGCTGATACATACGTTCAACATCACCTGAGATAGAAAGCAACTCATTATCGTAAAACTCTTTTCGGCTTTTTTCAACAATATCCAATGCCTTTGAAGCTGCCAGTGATAGTTTTGATTTTTGCTCAAACTTCTTTGAACTCTCAATGATGGACTTGTATTGTTGCTTTATTGAGTTGTGCTGATTGATGGATTTGGTGTATTTAACTTTAGCAGCTTCAATCCTTTTAGATAAGTCAGATAATTGTGTTAGGTTATCTTGATAGCACTGGTAGTTTGTTTTTATATCAGTTGTTATACCATCAATAAATGTTGCTATTTCGGGAACACTTGTTTTGTATTTCGCAATATCATTTTGGTATTTGATAAGTAAGTTGCTAAATAATTCAACTGCTCTTTTCTGAATAGCCACTTTGCCATCCCAATCTTTTTTTGCGTTCTCAACTGCCTTTGCTGCTGAACCTATGGCACTCATAGATGCGATTTTTTCGCCTAATGATTTTACCACTGTATTTTTTTCAATACTGTTATCGCATACCGGGCAATTGTCTATTAGGGGTTGCCCTGAGATAAAATCTTTAGCCTGATTGAGTAGTTTTAATAAGTCGGCATTGCTGGTTGTATTCTTCTCCTGTAGTTTCTGTAATGCTTCTAATGCGGTATTATGTGCCTTTTTCGCAGCTCCTACAACTTTAATAGATTGCTGAATTTCGATATACTTTGATTGAATAGCAGTCCATTGTTTTGAAAGATTATCAACTTCCTTTAATTGAGCCGTTTCTTTGGTTAAGTCCTTTTCGGATTCACCCTTTGCCCAAACCAACATATCATCTAACGGACTACCTTCTTTTAACCAAGTAGCTTCCAGTGTTGATTTTGCATTGTCTATTACCGATACCAGTCTTTCAACTTCTGATTCTGTTTCACGAACTAATTTCCGCAGTTCTTCTTCTGATTTAAGAAGCCCTGAAACATCTATGTAACTCTTTAATTTCTCGT
This sequence comes from Sphingobacterium allocomposti, assembly GCF_008124885.1. Classification (GTDB taxonomy): domain Bacteria; phylum Bacteroidota; class Bacteroidia; order Sphingobacteriales; family Sphingobacteriaceae; genus Sphingobacterium; species Sphingobacterium allocomposti. The sequence continues at coordinate 71,748 of NZ_VNHX01000020.1, read as the reverse complement.
ATCTTTCAGTTGCTTTTCTGTTAAGCAAATCGACAATTTGAGAACGCCTTAAATATCTGAGTTCCGGTATTAACTCGTGGTTGGACTTCACAAAATCCCTTGAAGTACCTGAAAGAGTTGCTGAATAAACTTCTTTATCAGTGTGTAATTCTATTTTGGCATTTGTGGCATCTAATGATTTAATAAACCTTGCTTCTGTGCCTGATTTATCGTCTATTGAGCCTTTATCGGAAGTGAGTAAACAAATTAGAGCATCTGCAATGGTGGATTTACCATTGCCGTTTTCAGCAAATATCATAGTGATCTTCTTTCCTTTCTCGAAAGGAATATCGACAGGCTTGGTAGCACCCCTAAACGATGATATGTGCAGTTTACTCAGCTTCATTTTCTTTTAGTTCATCTTGTTCTTGTTGCTTTATTACTTCTTCCAATGCTACCTTCCAATCCGTGTCTTTTAAATTTCCCATTGCCAAGTTATTGGCAAACCTGCTGTCCTTATCTGTAATCAGATTGGCTTCTTTCAATTTGGCTTCAATACCCTTTGCCAGTGTTTGTATATTTTCATTCATAGCCATCAGATTAAATTCCATTTTATTAAAAAGAGGTCGTTCTTGATAAGCTCCTGTTGCAACTTTTGCTCTATTTGCTCTATAAGGCGGTCTTTACTTTGTTCTATTTCTTTTGCTGCACCATCATACTCACGCCAAGCAGTATCTCGTTCACTTTCTAACTTCTTACGTTCCTTTTCCAATTTTAATTTCTCAGGCAGATTTGGTGCAAGCCTTGCCTGTTTCTTTATGTCTTTGATTTGCTGGTCGAGGTCTTTCAAAGTTATCTTCAATGAGTTTCTTCTGTCTTCGCCCCATAGGTCTAATTTCTCTAATTCGATTTCAAAATAGTTGGCGTTGCGTTGCCCTATTTCATCTATAACCTGCAATTGGTGTGCTTTTAAATGGCTTTCCAGTTCATTTATAACTGTATCAGGTGTATTTGCTTTGCTGCCCGAAATTGAAGCAGGTAAAGAAAAAAATCGTTCGCAAATATCTTTTGACAATACATTGCCTGATTGGGTAATAGCTGAAAGCTGAACAAATTCTTCTACATCAAAAGACGTTACACTCAGCACCCTGCCCAACATATAGCCTGATTGACCAACATAAAGTTCGAGGGTTGAAATTTTCTTGATGGTATTGGAGTAATCGAATGTAAGTTCAACTGATGGCAATTCTTGCTTTTTACATTCTTCAATGATGCGTTGAGCCAAAGGGTGGCCGATACGGTACACATTTGAATCATCTATTGCCTTGCCTATACGATAAGGTCCGGGATGAATTTTTAGGTCGCTGTAAGGATTTTTCAGCAATCTGAAAGAATGCTCATTGGAAGAAAAATCTGCATTGCTGTTTAAAGCAAACTGCGTTATGTTCCACAACCAAGATTCGTACCTTGAAAGGTAGTCTTTACTTTCCTGTAAATTGATTCTTAACTTCTCGTGTACTTCTTCGTCAAAATTTTCTAATAGCTTTTGCCTTGTCTGTTGCATAGCATCAGAAATATTGACTTCTAATTCTGATTGCAATTCGTTAAAGGCTTCTTCAATTTGTTTTGTGGTTCTGCACTCCTGATAAATCCGGGCAATACGTTTTTCAAAATCAACTCCGTTTTCAATGCTCCCCAAAACTTCGTCTGAAGCACCAAAAACACCATTGAACAACTGAAACTTATCACGTAACAACTCATAAACTCTCACATCTGCTGCGTTGGCTTTATTCAAAAAGTTTACTACCACCACATCATATTTTTGCCCGTAACGGTGGCATCTTCCAATACGCTGTTCAATTCGTTGGGGGTTCCAGGGCATATCGTAATTGATAACCATAGAACAAAACTGCAAGTTGATACCTTCGGCTGCTGCTTCGGTAGCAATCATTATCGTGGCTTCATCACGGAAATAGTCAACCAATGCAGCCCGCATATCAGCCGTTCTTGACCCTGTAATCTTATCGGTATTTTTATGTCTGGCTACCCAATCTGCATAAATCCTTCTTGATTTTTCGTCTGTATTTGAGCCATTGAATAAAACCACTTTATCAGCATAGCCCCTTGCTTCTAATATGTTTCTCAAATAAAGCTGTGTTCGGGTGCTCTCTGTGAAAATTATGGCCTTTTTGGGAGCACCTAAACGAGCCATTTCATTGAAACCTTTTTCAAGGGCTGTAAATAGCTTTTCGCCTTTGGAATTGAGGCGGATGGACTTAGCTAATTTTTCAAACTCTTTTAACGAGTCAATTTCTGTACGGATATTTTCAATGTCTTGCTGGGTGTAGGTCTTTTTCTCTTTCTCTTGTTCTTCATCTTCTTCGCCTTCCCACTCGTCTTTTAGTTCATCATATGTTTCAAAATCGAGGGCAAAAACTTTTTCTGTATTGTTGGTTTCGGATTCCTTTACAATGCCTTCTAATTTATTTGCCAAACCTTCTAAAGTGCCTGAAATGGCAAATGTTGAGGAAGCTAATAATCTTCTTAAAATTAAGGTCATCAGTTTACGCTGACTTGCCGGAAGTGCATAAAGATTATCTGCTTGCAGATAATCGCTGACCATATCATAAAGCCGTTGTTCTTCTTCTGTGGGGAAAAACTCTTCTACCAGTGCTATTCTGTTTGTATAGCGTATATATTCTAAAACTTGCCTTCTGAGTGTACGTTTACAAATGGGTTTTAGCCGTTCTTTCAATTCATTGAAAGTTTCGGCATCTGCACCACTGTTTACCCGGCTGTATTGTGTTTTGAAACTCTTTAAATCACCAAAAGAATAATCGTCAATGATACTTACTAAGCCATACAACTCTAATAAGGAGTTTTGTAATGGTGTAGCTGTGAGTAAAATTTTGGGGGCTTCTATTAAAGAATCCTTGATGGACTTTGCAATTTTATTGTTTGCCTTATATACGTTTCTCAGTCGGTGTGCTTCGTCCACAACCGCCAAATCCCATTGAATAAGTTTCAGATATGGTTCTTTGGTGCGGGCAAACTGATAAGAACAGATGATAATATCCGGCTGGTCAAATGGGTTCAACTTGCCTTTCTTGATGAACTCATTGAATGATTTAGCTTCTAAAATAACAGAGTTCAAAAAAAATTTGTCTTGTAATTCCTGTGACCATTGTTTACGAAGGTTGGCAGGTGTAATGATGATAATCTTTCTTTTGCGTTCAGCCCATTTTTGAGAGATAACCAACCCTGCTTCAATAGTCTTCCCCAATCCAACTTCATCTGCCAAAATAGCCCCTTTAGACAAAGGAGAACGGAACGCAAAAAGGGCAGCATCAACCTGATGTGGGTTGAGGTCAACTTGTGCGTCCACCAAAGTAGATGCTAACTTCTGCATACTGTCAGATGAACTACGCTTGGTAAGCTCGTAGGCAAAATATTTAACGTGATATGGAGTAAGGCTATTCATTTACATTTCTAATATTTTTGAGCACAAGATTTAAGGCTTGAATGCTATGTTCATTATTCTCCAAAACGTGAAGCACTTTCTCTCCTAACCAATAAGGCATTAATTCACTTTCGGGTAAATCATAAACTTTTGCAAGGGCTTCCAAGTGAGATTTACTCACCGGCTTGTCGTTGTTTTCCATTTTGCTGATGTAGGCGGTATCAACGTCTAATTCAGCAGCAACCTGCCTTTGCAAAAGTCCTTTTGATTCCCTTAATTCTTTGAGTTTCTCTCCGAGCATTGGTTATACCTTTTATTGACTTGTCCTTTAAAGGGCAAATATAGTGATTAATATGAAAGTAAGCTTGCAAAGTTTGCAAAACTTGCAAAGTCGCTTTACTGCTTGATTTTTTGATAGATGCCATTCCGGGTTTTCTCAATCCATTTGAACGCTACCAACTTAGATAAATAAAGGTCTGCGGTGCGTTCTTTGATGCCAAATTTAGCTTCGGCAAGTGTAACGGCTTCTTTTCTGCGGAAAGAAGTTGGGAGCTTGTCAAAGAATTGCTTTAGCAATTTGTCGGTAACGGTGGCTTGTTTGGGCAGCTCTTTGAACATAAAAACGGAATGCTGCTGATATACTTTCACCAACTTTAAGGCAATGTCAAAATCTTCATCTGAGCAGATTTGTTCCGGTGAAAGTTCGCCATTGTCAAAATACCTGAGTGCAGTGATAATCATTGCCACACGATAAAGAATAAGCCCTAAACGCTTGGAAGTACTAGAAAGGTCTTCACTAACAAAGGTTGCCAATGTATTGAGGCAATCATCACCATACACATTGAGTTTGGCCCATTGTTCTGGTGTGAGTTTGAAACGAACAGTTTCATAGCTTTGAAGGAACTCAACGAAGGTGAGGACCGTATCTGAAAGGTTCTCAAAGTGTGCTGTCAAGTTGATACCGTTTAAGGTATCGCTTGCTGGCATCCACACTATTTCAGATTTGAAGGTGTAGAAAATGAAGCGGCTAAATAAGCCGTCTTCTGCTGACTTAATCAAGTTTTCAACTTGACCGGGTGTACCTGCCAATGCTACGGATAAACGAGGCTTTTTTAACTCAACCCATTCTTTATTTGTTTTTCGGCTGTATGAAATAGGTTCGTGATGGTACGCCTTGCGAAGCAAGTCGGAATAGCTGCCCCAATCCTGTTTGAGTACTGCACCCATTGTGTCGGCTTCTGTTTCGCAAAAAATGCCTTGTTCGTCTCCTTCTTTGAGGTGTTGAATTACTCTTGCACTGCTGTTGTTGGCAGGGATATAGAGTACTTTAAAAGGTGGTTCTTCGGGTGGCTCTAACTCTGATATGTCCTGCTTTTTGTCGCTGAGTTTACGCTTGTACTCCTGTAATTCAATCTTATAGATTTTTAGTTTTTCGGTGCTTTCCGCTACCAGCTTATCGTGAAATTTATCGCCTAATGCTTTGGCAAAAGTCAGTGACCCTTTGCCGCTTGCGGCAGGGGCAATGATAAACACAAACAGGTTGGCATAATGCTCTTTGGCACGGTATAAGCCCACTACATTACGCATACAACCGCTAATGATACTTAATGCACCTGTGAGGAAAATATCTCTTTCTCTGCGGTCTTCAAATACGCTTGATCCATTTTTCAGAATTTCGGGTAAAAGAGGAAATACTTCATCAGGAATGAAAGGCATATTCATCAAAAGCTCGTCTTTTGATTGTGGGGTTGCTTCGTTGGTTTTTGCAAAGTCTGCAAACTTTGCAAAGTCTGCTACATTGTTTTTATAGGCACTTTGAATGGTGGGGGTTGCTTCTTCGGTATCGAGGTCGAAATCTCTCAAAATATAGCCAAGGGCTATGTTTTCGGGTATTCCGGCACGGTTGCAGTTACAAGCCAACAAATGCACATAGTTGTTTCGGTTGCCTTCGGTGTAGTTGGCTTTACGGTCAGTAAAGTCAACACACTTTCCAAATACTTCAAGCCAATCGGTATCATCTAAGCTACTTTCTGTTGGCTTGGTGGGTTCTTGCTCTGCCTTTGGCTTTTCCTTTTTGGGTGGTTCTTGTGCAGCCGTTTCAATGTTTACATTGAACGGTTCAGCATTGATGTTGCGGTAGCAATTGGGGTCGTAGGACATAAAACAAAGGCGTGAAACGTCTTTGCCTGATGGGTCAACGACAAGCTGCAAGGCTTGTTCGTAATAATCGGAAACTTGCTGAAATGCTAATTTGTGATGCTCTGCGGTACTGTTTACAGGTACGATAATTTTTAAGCCATTGCCACTTGGACTGATAAAAGCGGCAAAAGTGTAGGGAGCTAAAGCGACCAAACTTTTGGCCTTTTCTAAATCTTCGGGGCTTAATTTGTCTAAGTCTAAAATTACAAATCCGCTGTATTGCGTAAGCAATTCAGCCTTACGGCCACTTTCAAATGTGCCTGATGGAGTGAATGCCGGGAGTTGTTTTTTGAGTTTGTCGGCTTCTTTATCCTGCCCTTCGGCAATGAGCTTGCGAATTGCTTCTACCTGCTCTTTGTAATTGCCTTCTTGAATTTGTTTGGTGATGATGATTAGTGCTTTGTGTTCTACCAAATGCACATAGTTCTGAAATATGGATGCTGTTGCCATTCTTCTAATTTTTACAGGGTTATTAAACTGATTACTTTCTCTTTTTAAATGCTTGATTGTAGTTGCTATCAAGTAGCTTTTGCACATCACTCATTCGGTAGTAGATTTTGCTGCCTACTTGTGAAAATGAAATGATGCCTTCATCACGCCACGTTTGGGCGGTTCTTTTGCTGATGTTCATCAGCTGGAGAAATTCTTGGTTGTCCAGAAAGAGGTCTTTGGGGTCTTTCTGTTTTTCGGTTAAAACGGACTTGATTTCGTCCATTCGCTTCAACAGTTCTTGATACTGTTCTTTTGGTAAGATTACTGCTTCCATTACTTTAAAATTTTGACGTTTATGAATGAAGGCTTGAAGTCTTCGAAACGGTCCTGTAGGTAGGCGGGTGATCCTGCCGTAAAAAGCCTCTCCAGGACAGGCTCTTCCATATCCAGCAGTTCTCCGACAGGGCGGCTGATGACCTGTAACTTCTGGACATAACGGTTCACCGTACCCTTATAAAGACCGATCTGCTCGGCAATCTTACGGTTGGACAGCCCCTGGAGATGTAAACGGAGTAATTGTTTTATCGTGCTCATTCTTTTTGTTTTTCCTGCCATATGCCTTTTCTTGATGGAATTGGCAATTAAACAAAAAGCACAGAAAATAATAGGGTCCAACTGGGTGCATATCCTCCGGAATCGCTGTTTATATAGATCAAAACAACGGTTATCGTTCCTTTTCTGGGTGCACATGCTCCGGAATCGTCCCGGATCTATACCCCGATCCACCTGCTGGGTGCATAGTATGCGCCCTATGAACTACATGTTTGAATTGTCAATTATCTTTTTATAGTTCTGTAGGTAAAGCTCTTTAATTTTCTTATGATTTATGGAGGCTATGTTGCTGAGGGTATATTTCAGCCATTGGTATGGATTCACCTCATGCTTTTTGCAGATGGCGAAGAATGAATAGATTATTGCTGCGCGCTGGGCTGCTTCATGACTGCCGGCGAAGAGGTAATTTTTTCTTCCCAGGGCAATACAGCGGAGTGCATTTTCGCATAGGTTATTGTCGATCTGCAAATTCCCGTCATACAAGTAAGCCGACAGTGCATCCCACCTGGCATAGGCGTAGGCCATGGCCTTACCGATCTAGCTTTTGGGCAGTGTTGATTTTATCTCTTCAAAGATCCATTTTCCCAATTGGTTGATCACCGGCAGCGATTCGGTCAGCCGGAGTTCCTTGATCCGATCGGCAGCCAGCTGCTCCTGGCGGGCCCGCCTTTCCACAGCATAGAGCCGCTGGATCATGAGCAGCGCCTTTTCGGTCCTTGGGCGATCGTTCTGCAACGCTTTCTCGAAGGGGGACTTTTTGTGTTTCTTACAACGGCTTACACAGTACAAAGTATACATTCATGGTATTTGAAATATTACAGATTATTATATGTGACAACAAAAAGATGCTTATATAAAATGCTATTTTCCCAGATGAGTCATACGGATCGAAAAAGAATGGAAATAACAAGCTGAGTAAAAGTAAAAGACATTCAACCAAGATTATGTAGATCATAGTGATCAGAATATGCTGAAAAAGGGAAACCTCCTTTCCACTAATTTTAAACGAGGTATACGTCTTTTTCATCTCGTCGATGTTTGGATTTGAGGCTGTTATGATTAAAGTGAAGAGAGCGATTGAAAAGCCTATTATCAAGCTTAGCACATTTAAGGTATTATTTATATAAGAATTTATAAGTTGGGGAAGTTGACATTCACTTGTGGAGACATGTATTAAGACGCAGATAATTGACGATATAGTAATATTCCACAATAATCCTTGCAAATTTCTTGTTCGGAAATAATCGCTTAGTATGATGATTAAATTAAGCATGCTAAAGTTTTTTTACAAATGCGATTAGATTACTATAGGCCTCAATAGTCTCGACCTGGCCCGTCGTAGGGTTGACCGAAAGATTGGCGCTATCTACCTTTTCGATAAACGAAGTGTCGATGACGGTTGGAGTGCCATTTTCGTCCTTTCCTTCGATTCTAATTTTAGTCATCGTACGCTTCGTTTGATTAGCTTTACTCGAAAAATGATTGGCGATATCTATAAGTGGCTCCCTAATATCTTGCGACTTTTCTGCTTTTACTGTAATTTCAATATTGCGTTGGATTGAAGCGGTGCGTTGTGAAAAATTAAGATAATCGTTTCCTAAGATCTTCTTATCATAATATATCGTAGCGAGCCTAACCCGTCGCATTTTGGTAATCTCATCTTTAAAATCATCTTTGCCCATTTTATAATACTTCAATGAAAAGGGCTTAGTCTGTTTTATAGATTTTCTGTATGCTCTAGCCATTCGGTTAAAGTATTCAACAACTTGGCCGATTGTTACGCCGTTGCCATTCACCTCCAATAACAAAAAGACGTCATCTTTAGTCGTCTTTACCGCAAAGTGCGTCTTTTCAGCCTCCCCTTCCGATAGTCTCTTTGGACTCCGCCGTTCTTCTCCGCTATCTCTATCCAACAGATTCGGACGATAGGTGTGTTTAGCACTTTTAAAAAAACCTACGACAATATTTTTGTCTGTTTTATCATACTGACATCTCTCAAGCCTCATGAATTTATTTTCTTTTAGATCCATTTGACGATCCTTTTTTGATTTTATACTTGAAAGATACTTGATGATCGTAAGGATTTCGGCATATGGTTCCTCAATTTGCGTACCATAATTGCGCTTTATTAAAGTGTTAAAAGAGATCTTGACGTTCTTTGCATTCATAAATATAGAATTTGGTTAACTAATATGAGCTATTATGGTCATGCTTTGTTTTCTGCGCCACCAATCATTTTGCTTCTCTCTTTGTCTTCCTGTACTCCCAGGGCGGGACGGCATTTCCCTGGATCCATAGGCCCTTCTGGTTAGCCTTCGCGATGCTTTCTGCTCGAGCGAATTCCTCCGAGTTGTCGAAATGTTTATAGTGCCACGCCAGTCCTGCTTTTAGTAGTTCAAGGTTTACATTTATCGAATCAGTTGCCCAAATGATTCCTACAATTCGTCCGTATCTATCTATGTCTTTCACATCTACGCTTACTGTTTTTGCAAAGCAGAGTTCCGACGTAAACTTCCTTGCCACATTAGCAAAATCTTGCCCGTTCTCGGGACAGTCTATTCCGTATAGCCTTACCCGTACCTGTGTATTAGTTGAATCTAATAATGTGATTGTATCGCCATCTGCAATGTGTATTACTGTGCCATTGATGAATTGACATAAGCATACAGCAGGGAAGAAAAGATGTGTTAGCAGGAACAGGATAACTTGCTTATTCATACCGTCACTCACTTTTAATCAAGGGGATCAAGAAGGATGATTTCTTTCAACTCCGATTTTATAATTTTCGATTTTTTGCTTTTAGATTCTACAGTCTTAGTTACTTCTATTCTCAATACAACTTTGTCGTGGGTTGGTGTTGGAAAATCGAATAGCTTTGAAACGGATTTATATTTAAATGCATTTGCAAGTAGTGCCAAATGTCTAATTGAATACTTATGCCTTTCAGTTAAGCTTTCAACATTACTCACGAAACTTATAGCAACTCCCATTTTCTTGCTCAATACCTGCTGCGTCCATTTCTTCTTCTCACGAAGGGATTTTACATGCTCGATAAGTAGATAATCAAGTTGAGACATTTCCCTTTCAAGAATTTCTATAATCATGTTTTTTATATTTTTGTTACCCAACATGTTGGTTTTGTCGATTATTGTTTTTATATTTGCTTTGTATTAAAAGCGAATAAGTTAGGTAGGGGTATTTCTCTACTTACTACGATGTTTGCTCGCCCACATTCCGCCAGAATAGCCCGCGAGTTAAACCTTGAGTTCGCCTATGTGCTGGATTTCTCATATATTTACGATATGTAAGTCCAGTGGGGCGACCTCTTGATAAACTTGAGGGTTCCTATGTTCGGTGAACGTAGGCGGTCTGGCGGCCGAAAAGTGGTCAAGCTAAAAGAGGTTCGTCTTGCTGGCAATTTTTATAATTAACCAATAGTAAACCTACCTCAAGCTTGTAGAGTTACATCGTTCAATAAACTTTAGATTATGATTGAACGGATTAAAACCACCAAGAAAAACCACCCAGAGCCGATCAAGGATCGGTGTCACCGGTTTTCGCATGTATTACTTATAAAGAACGTCATTCGATCTCCTGAATAACGTGTCCGACAAACAGACAAAAGGGGCGAGGGGCAACGAAAACGCCATGCTGCCGTGTTGTTTTGCGCTGGCAAAGCATCGGGCAGGGACGTGTATTCGAAAAAGGCTCCCTCAGACCTGCTGTCTGCTACCGACCTTCGGTTGTTAAAAAACAAACGTTTGGATAGGTCAATAGATCGGTCGTTATTTATGATTCGCACTCTAAAATTAATGACTTTTCTCTTTCCTTCCAAATAATAATTCTCTAAAAAGGGAGTAGCATTTTTTTACAGCCATACAAGGTCGGTTCTTATCCAGAATGCGACAGTCGATACCGTATTAGCCCAGCATCAGAAACCGCTGCAGTCGCATTCTTCTTCTTCAACTTTATTACTAACCGGGAACAGGGTAGGAGGCCTGCTGCTTGTCAGCGCCGTACCCGTTCCATAACCAACAACACGAATGCGAAAATTACGCAAAGGGGAGCGGTATGCACTTATGCGATGCCGGCTTGCCCGCACATGGAAGAGATTTTTTTGCGCTCGCTACAATAGGAGCCGCACCTTATTTTGTGCTGTCATCTGTTCTTTACTAGATGAGGTAAAATTAACCGATCTATCCACGACTCTGCATCTACCTATAGTATATAGGCGGGCGGCCGTGTGCCGCCTGCTGACGATCTTTGTGTTTTCGTTGTTTAGTAATCTAGTTCATGCCCAGGAGCCCCGCAAGGACAGCGGGGCCGATGGGCGGCTAGAGATCAGGCAGCTGCAGGTGGGAGACACCATTCCCGAGGGGTTGTGGAACCTGCCCTTGGAAGTGGTAAACCATCCCGACGGCAAGGAGACGATCACGCTGAACGACTACCGCGACAAAAAGCTGATCATACTGGATTTTTGGTCGACATGGTGCGCTCCGTGTATAAAATTAATACCTAAACTGGAGTCGATCGCGGAAGAAATGGGCAGCGACTTTCAGGCCGTCGCGATAACTTCTGAGCCCAGGGGGAAAATTAGCGACTTTTTGAAAAAGCGGGCGCTGAACGTCTGGACCGTCGTGAATGATTCGATATTTAAATCGACGTTTCCGAGAAACTCCATCCCGCACGAGATCTGGATCAAGGAGAACAAGGTCTTTGCTATCACGGATGCGGCTCAGATAGAGGAGTATATCGTGGCTGCGGTTATGGCCGGCGATGTGGCCGCGTTGCCAGAGAAAAGATTCAATAGCTCCTACGACCGGACCATTCCGCTGCTCGTCGACGGGAACGGCGGGACAGCTTCGGACCTATTATATCACTCCGTCGTTACGGGCTACCTTGATGGTATCGGAGGAGGCGGTGTCGACGAGGTGCTGCCCGGCCGTTATAGGCTCCGGATTTTAAACAGCTCGCCCGTAACGATGTATCAAAGCGTCAGTTCGCGGGTGGACAGGGTTTTCTGGAACCGTAACCGCGTTATCGTTGAAGGGGTGGATAGAGATTCCCTCTTTTCGCTGTCGGCTTCTATTCCAGATCACCGGGAGCACTACTATAGTTATGAACTGATAGTGCCGATGGACCAGAAGGCGGAGGTCGCTGACATCGCCTTTACTGAATTGAACCGCTTTTTTGCTAGCAGGTATGGGCTGGAGGCTGCGATAATGCCTCAGCCGACAGACTGCTGGGTAATGAAAGTCAGTGAAGAAAACCGATTGCCGTTTGCAGCTCAGGGACAGGAACGCCGTGTCTTCGAAGAAGGAGACATCATGCACTTCGAGAGCACGGACATATCCTCGTTCGCCAGAAGTCTTTCGTCAGATTTCAGCCGGGTTACCCACCCCATTGTCGACGAGACGGGCCTCAGTGAGAAAGTTAACCTCCGTTATATAAAAGGCGAGGGTGGGTTTGAAAGGACGAGAGAAATACTGCGTGAGCAGGGGATAGTGCTGGTGCTGGAAAAGCGTTCTATTGATATGCTTATCATTAAATCGCGGCAGCGGGGAGGTGTGCGATGAGGCAGCAGGTGCTATTTATTCTGTTACTCGCCCTGTTAGCAATACCGGTCCGTTTATTTGCACAGGAAGACGGGCTAAAGGGATTTGTTGTGGATACACTGGGAAATCCGCTGGAAGATGTCAACATCGCAGTAGCCGGAAGTCATTATGTAGTCAAGTCGGACAGGCGGGGAACCTTCCGGATACCTGCAGCCTTAGCGGGCATATCCAAAGAGATCAGGGTCACCAAACTGGGCTTTGAGGCACAGACCGTCCCGTTATCGTCCGATCTGACAGAAATAAGGGTAAGGATGGTTCCGGCCTCCTCCGTACTGGAAGAGGTGCAGGTTACAACAGGTTATCAGCAGATGTCAAAAGAGCGATCTACCGGAGCTTTTGAGTTTCTGGACAGAAAGACGTTGGACAGGAGGGTAAGCCCAGATCTGTTGAGCAGGCTGGAGAACATGAGCAACGCTGTCCTTTTTGATAAACGGACGGATGGCCAGACGCAGCTCTTTATAAGAGGGCAAAGTACCATTGAGTCTAATAATGCGCCATTGATCGTGTTGGATAATTTTCCGTACGAGGGCGATCTGAACGCCATCAATCCCAACGATATTGAAAGTGTCACCATCCTCAAGGACGCAGCGGCCTCGGCTATATGGGGCGCACGCGCCGGAAATGGCGTCGTGGTGATAACAACGAAACAGGGACGGTACGGAGAGTCTGTTAATATAGAATTTAACGTCAACAATACGCTTAGCGAAAAACCTGACCTCTTCGTAAACAGAAACTTTCTGCCTTCGCCTGATTTTATCGAGGTCGAAAGGTGGCTTTTCGATCAGGGTTTTTATCTTAACAAGGAGACTGATGTCGCCAGGCCCCTGCTTTCGCCAGCCGTCGAACTCTGGATAGCTAACCGGGATGGCCAGCTGGATGACGCGCAGCTTGACAGCGAAATAGAAAAGCTCAAACGGGTGGATATCCGGCGGGAGCTGTCAGATCATGTGTATAGAAGACTGTTTAATCAGCAGTATGCATTTAGTATAAGAGGGGGCGGTGTCAACCAGCGATATATGGCATCCATCGGCCACGACCGTGGAGACGCACAGGTACGCCACACGGGGAGTACCAGAACGAGCATAAACTTATCACTTGCACAAAAGCTCGGCCCGCGTCTCGAACTTACCGCTCTTTTTTCCTCTATATTCCAAAGAGAAAGATACGATCATGAGGTCGTAAACCAGCTCTATGGCGGGGGGGCGCGGATCTATCCGTATGCCCGGCTGCAAGACGACCAAGGTAATTTTCTGCCGGTCTGGCGGGACTATAGACGTGCGTTCACGGAAGATGCGGAAAGCCGGGGATTGCAGAGTTGGGAGTTTTATCCGATCCATGATCTCCAGAACATGGATAATGCTGTGAATGGACAGGATACCAGGCTGAACACCGCATTGACATATGCTTTGCCGATAGGGTTGAAGGTCGAAGCAAGATACCAGTACGATGGGCGTAGGGCGTCTACCAGATCGCTACAGGATCGTTCGCTGTATTCCACGCGGTCCCTTATCAACCGCTATGCACAGCCTTCAGATAATGGATTTGAATTTCCCGTTCCGATAGGTTCAGTTTTAGACAGACGGGAACAGCAGGGAAGTAGTCATTCGGTCCGGCTGCAGGCTTACTTCGACAAGAGCTGGAAAGACCATGGCATAAAAGCGATCTTAGGTATGGAAGGTCGGGAGAATATTGACCGGAGCAATAGCCACCGAATGTACGGATATAACCATAATACGCTGACGTACACCAGGGTAGATTATCATAGCTACTACCTTTTGTCTCCTGACGGATACACCGAGCGGATACCGGACAATGTGATGTTTTCGGATTTAACCGATAGGTATCTATCTTATTTTACCAATATCGGCTACGAGTACCAGGGGAGATATCTGGCATCTCTTAGTGCCAGAAAGGACGAATCAAACCTGTTCGGTGTCAGAACAAATCAAAAGGGCGTCCCCTTATGGTCAGCAGGATTATCATGGCTGCTTCACAAGGAGGAGGGATGGCTCCCGACAGCGGTGTTTTCCCACCTGAAACTTCGCACCACCTACGGTTATAGCGGAAACGTCAATAAAAGTCTTACGGCGTACCCCACCGGCATATATGGCGTGTCAAGCTTGACCGATCTACCGTACATACAGTTGCTCACGCCGCCGAATCCTGACCTGCGTTGGGAGCGGGTAGGCATGTTAAACGTCGGACTGGATTTTGGGCTGTTTGGAGATATGCTTAATGGAAGCGTCGAATACTACAGGAAAAAGGCCATCGATCTCATCGGACAGATTACGCTCGATCCAACAGCAGGCTTTAGTGTCGGCAGCAGAAACATCTTCATTGGCAACAGTGCCTCCTTAAGAGCAAGTGGTGTCGACGTAAACCTGAATTTTACCAAGCGGTGGAAAGATGCCAATCTACATATCAGAAACACCTATAGCTATAATACAGACCGTATCGTTTCCTATGACTATGAAAACACAATATCGTCGTACTTCAGTAACTACCCTAGGCCAAGAGAGGGCCGGACCCGGCACGCGCTGTACAGCCTACGGTGGGGAGGCCTTGACGGGAGCGGCGACCCACAGGTATATGTGGACGGACAGCTTTTTAAGGAGTATGCCTCGGTGCTGTCGGCTATCGATGACGATGACGTCATATATCATGGATCAGCCCTGCCGCGACATTTCGGGGCGCTGGTACCGACGTATACGTGGCGCGGTCTGTCTCTAGGAGTTACGATTAACTACAAATTTGGATATTGGTTCAGAAAAAGCAGTTTGCGCTACACGGATTTATTCGATCGCTGGATTGGCAACGTGGACTACGCCCAGCGGTGGCAAAAGCCCGGTGATGAAAACAGCACCGACGTCCCCGCTATGCCTGCGGTTGGTGTGTCTCCTATGCGAGACTTTGTGTATGCCAACGCAGATGTTTTGGTGCTGAAAGGCGATCATATCAGGTGGAGGGATATTAACGTTTCCTACACGTTCCGGCCGAAAAATATTAGACAGCTATCAAGTCTCACGGTATATGGCTATGTCGATAATATCGGGCTGCTGTGGGTTTCAAACACGGATGGAATCGACCCTGAATATGCATATTATCCCATACCGCCGATGCGCAGCTATTCTGTCGGTATTAAAGTAAATTTTTAATGATATGAAAGTAAGGATTTTATACGGTATACTACTACTGCTCGTCATGGGGTGCCGCGAAGAATTTTTAGACCTGAAAGCGGATAAACAGATGGTCATACCCGAAAGTTTCGACGACATGGAGGCGCTGCTCGACTATACTGACCTCATGAACCGTTTTTTGCCCTGGATGGAGGAAGTACAGGCCGACGACTACTATATACTGGAGGAAAATTGGCAAACATTGTCCTCGACTCCGGAATACCGGAATGCCTATGTCTGGGCGAAAGATATATTTGAAGGAGACGCGGGCACTTCCGATTGGAAGACGCCTTACAGGATCATCTTTCAGGCAAATGTCGTACTGGATGGCCTTTTGAAAATAAATTCGAATATGAACAGCGTGCGCTATAATGAAATCAAAGCCCGCGCACTTTTCTTCAGGTCCTGGCAGTTTTTTAGGCAGATTATATTATACGCACCGGCTTATGATACCGGTGGCGACAATCGTGCCACGCTCGGGGTCCCCCTACGGCTGAACTCGGGGCTGCACGAAACGTCCGTCCGTGCTTCCCTGGAAGAAAGCCTGCAAAGGGTCGTCTCCGATCTTCAGGAGGCTGAATCGCTTTTTGCCGATGTTGATACCCACATAAGAACGCGGCCCTCTAAGGCGGCCTGTCAAGCACTGCTCGCCCGCGTTTTCCTATACCTTCAGAAGTACGAAGAAGCGGGGCGCTATGCGGGTCTGGCGATCTCGAATTTCAAAGGGGGGATTATAGATTTGTCGTCAGTAAATAGTGCGCTAACCTTCCCGATGCCGAGGTTTAATCGCGAAGTAATATTTCATTCTGCTGCTTCCACACCATCGCCGATGACCGCCTCCCGATTGAATGTGGATTCCGTACTCTACGCGTCTTATGGCGACGATGATCTCAGGAAGACCGTGTGGTTTCGGATGAACGCTGGCAGATTAGGGTTCCGGGGTAGTTACGATGGTTCGTCTGTCTACTTTAATGGACTGACAGTGGCAGAATGCTTACTGACAAGAGCCGAATGTCTGATAAGACAGGGAGAACTGGATGCCGGGCTCCGCGATCTGACAACACTGCTGAGGAATAGGGTGGAAGGCTATGTGCCGCCTACCGCACTGGATAGAAACCGGGCGTTGGCGTATGTACTATCTGAACGACGAAAGGAGTTGGTTTTTAAGGGCGTTAGATGGATGGATCTGAAGCGGTTGAATCTGAAACCTGAAACGGCACGGACAATTTCCAGGAGATTGGGAGGACGGACTTATCAGCTGTTGCCGAATAGCCCTAACTATGTATATCCTATTCAGCCTGACGTGATAGAGCTGACGGGGATGATTCAAAATGAAAGGCAATAAAATGAGGGCGTCTAAAGGTGTATTCTGTCACACAGAGCATATGACCAGCTATGTGCAAGCGTAGTCGATGTGCGACAGAGTACGCTGAAGTGTGATCCTGAGTGGAATGGATGATACATTTCAGTTTTTTAGACGCCCTGCTTCTTAATCTACACGAGTCCGGTGGTCCACTTCGTTGTTAATTTCCGACGGGATTACCGTTCTCGAGTTGCCGGATCCGGTGGTTTGATTAGCGTTATACAGCCGTGCGCAATTAGCCTGTTCCTCCTTATCAGGACAGATTTCATCGACGCTGCTTATCGGACCGGGAAGCGGTGTTTCTCCGCTTGCATCCATAGCAAACCAGAACTGGCTTTGCGAATCTTCAGACTTCGTTGTCTCCGCCATTTTAAATGCCGAAAAACCGATTACGGTGGCTAATGCTACCACCATTAAAAAATTTTTTCTTATTATTGTTATAGTTTTCATTTGATGGCCTTTTTTTTACGCCTAAAAAAAGGTTACCACAAAAAACGCTATGTATCTACCTTAACGGCTGTGTCGGGCTCTAACGGGGCGGCACAGCCTCTTTTCTTAACCCCGGCAGCATTTTTTTCTGGTAGGGTTCACCCCTCAGAAAGAACGCATATCATCCGGATAGGCGTCTTTTTTTCGATCATGCCGCAAACGTATCCTTTTTCGCTTAGACGTACCGGCCAGGCCGGGAAAGGAGCAAACTTCCGTGGAAATCTTCTTCGACCGTATATGAAAGTGAAAAACACCATGTGCGCAGCGTTGTCCATAAATACGGGGCGGAGCCAGCCCGCCATGGAGCCGGACCGCCTTCCGCCCCGTCCTGCAGTTGCCGCGCGCCTGCAGAGCACCCAACCCAATATAGAAGAAACCAGTAATAAGCCATTGACGAGGAGATGCGACGACCACGATAGGCCGCTAAATACGGAAGCACAGCCGCAGGGCTTCTTCGGGTAGAAGCCGGCCACGCCCAAACCTATATATAGGGTGAAGGCGAGCATGAGCAGCACGGAAAGGAGGTAGGCTGTCCTTTTCCTCGACAAGACGAAGAGTAGCGATATCCCCATCTCCGTCATGGGCAGGCTCCAGAACAGCACGTCGGCCCAGGCATCCGGAAAGGGCTGCCTGAGCAGCGCCGCATGAAACGAAGGCAGGTCCCAGAACTTGTCGAGGGCCACATACAGCCAGAACAGCATCAGAAAGATGTGTAAGCTATGTGAAATGATATGTCTGATCTGTGCTTTCATTTTTTTTAACTACTGCTTTATTCTTACTTTATATAATCATATGCACGCGCGTTATCAGCGCCTGAAACAAAAATAAATTGCGGCAGCTGGTTTAGGCTGATAAAAACCGATACAGCAGACTGATGGAAAATCGTATTTGTGTATTCGGCAATTCACTTTATTTTGAAAATTATGCTGTTTTGGTTATACTTGCACTGTCACTCTATTATACATTAATCACCGTATTATGATCAATAAAGCTTCGTTATCTGCCGTATCCGGTTTTTTATTCCTGTTCTTCCTGAGCTGTTCAAAAGACAGCCCTGCACCTGTTCCCGCCGAAGTTCCGCCCGCGGTCTTCCGGTTTGACAGGATCGAGGTTGTGGAAACCAAGCTCTTCGTGGGCTCCAAGGATGGGGGTGTAGACCGATCGCATATCATAGACGATCCCGCTTCGTATTTTCCGAAGATATATGGCGGAGGTAGCAGTTTTGATGTGTACATTAAAGACTCGCTGCAGCTTGTACAGGATACACTGGCTGAATTTCCGCTGGAGACTGCCGCCAACAGATTTGTGTTCAAGGTTGCTGCGGGCGACTCCCTGTTCCGCTGGAATACCAATGCTGATTTCTGGCAGTTTTATGGTTTTAAGCTGCCGGATGATAACGGTGTGGTGTACAACCGCTCTTTTTATCGCTTCGTCAAGGTGCGGTCAGACGGTCCCTCCATTCTGCTTTCCGGCAGCGAAACGGGATTTCTGACCGGCAAAGGCTTCTTTGACGATGGCGTCTACCGGTTTGACGGCCTGGAGGATATGACGGCAGAGACCGATACTGTGCTGTTCTGCAATGTAAAATATTACTATAAATGACGCGCTGGCGTGGCCGGACGTCTATTGTGTCTTAAGATAAGTCAGCGGGCTCAGTCCCATTTTGGCCTTAAAGAAATGGAAGAAGCTTTCGGGCGAGTTGTAGTTGAGTGCGTAGGCGCACTCCGTAGGGGACAGGCCGCTGTGCAGCAGATCACAGGCTCTGGCAAGGAGCAGTTCTTCGCGGTGCTTTTGCAGCGTCTGCCCGAAGTACTGCTTATGTTTGCGGCTGATGCGGGTCAGGCTCTCGCCGAGGTCGGCGGCGATCTGCGAGAGTTGTACGCTCTGCCCGTCGCGCTCCACATACAGGGCGAGCAGTTCCCGGGCCCGTTCCGCGGTTCTGCGCAGCCGCTCGGCACGGGTGGCCGCCGGAAGAATTGTCTCTCTGGACAGCGCAATTAACCGCGTGAGCTTATCCATAATAAAACTTTCGTTACGGAGTTCTTTGGGACGTATATCGCGGCAAAGGGTCTCGATCAGAAAGCGTGTGCGCAGGCCGATGCTAAAATCAGCGGTGGATAGAGCTGTGCCCGACCCCGTTCGGTAGGCCTCAAGCAGCGGCCTAAGAAAATCGTAAGGGCGCTCGTTGCCCCGTCGGAATATTTTAGCCCGGAAGTAAAATCCGAAAAGCCGTGTCCGTCCACGTGGCAGGCATAAGCTGTATTCTTCGGGCGGAAGATAGAGGTATACGGCGCGCTGTGAATCCAGCTGGCACACCGGGCGTACGTCCGTATCGTATAGGCGGGTCTGGCCCGGGCTCTGCAGGACGTATAAAATGTGCATATCGGCGCGGTCAACCTCAACGGGGATATGCCGCTGCCTGTCTAGCCGGACGTCGATATAGTAGAGAAAGCCGTAGTGTCCGTCGAACTCCTGCAGCACGGCTTCCTCGTCCTGCTGTTTCCAATAGCTCGCCTCGGCGTTAGGCATCGTGACCCCCTGTTTCAGATGTACAAGGGAGTCTGCTGTCCTAACCGGATCGAAATGTTCGTACAGACCTAAGTGAAAACTCTTTTTCATGACTAAAAGGTGGATGGTTAATGGTCCTCATGTATGTTCGTGTTTTTTTGTTTGTCGAGATATTTGTAGGTTGGTCAGGTGGATAAAGTTGATAACTTTTTCAGTTTTACTAACTCCTAATCAACTGATACACCTCATTCCTTTGATCCTACAGCTTATCTAATGCGACATACAACCAGAACGCCGTCAGAAATGTGCTGATGCAGGATGAGGCGATATGTGTTGCTTTCGTTTTCATTCCCATTAGTTTCTACCAAAGTTCCGGATGGTTACTGACGGATTTCTGCCTGCTAAGACAGGCTACTTTCGACATTTGTCAGCCGGATAGAAGATATTTCTGTGCTTTTTGCACGGTATAGTGCCAAATGCCCCGGAAGTCGCCTTGCTCCAGCTGGGTGGTGACCTGCTGTATGTCAAAATCGCCGCCACGCGGAGGTGTGGGCATGGCGGCGGGTTAACGTGGGCCTCGCCTACGAATCTTTATAGTAGATGTGTACGAGCAGGCTTCCTTCTACCTGGGTGCTTCCCGGCTGGGGAAGCACCTTGCTGCCGTCCGGCACATGGATACTGGTGCTTTGCTGCGTGTTCTTGCTGATGGCGATCACTTTGACAGAATCGGAAGACCCTGCCTGGGCTACACGACGCTCGTCTTTCTGCAGCCGGATCGGTAGCTGGTAGTTGATCGCGTCGATAAGTGCGTCCTGCAGTAGAACGACGAATTGGCTCTCCAGTAAATAGAGGTAAGAAATCTGGTCCGGTGTGAGCAAAAACCGTTGCTGCACCCACTGGTGCAGAGACTTGCCAATGAGCATCTGCTCGTAAGCCTGGTCCTGGACAGATGAGTGGTATAGATCCAATTGCCATTGGTCTACGCCGGAAGGGGTAAATTCATATCTTTTCATATCGTATAAAAGTTTATAATGGATCGATCGATCAGAGGCAAAAATAACACAGCCCAAATAGGATCAGAAATAAATCCGGTACTTTTGCGCGAACGGTCTAGGAGCTGACGCGAATGATCGCAGAAATGCGCTTCTACGCTTGTTTTAACGACCCTAGTTTCCGCAAAAGAAAAATATAAATTGCAAGTTACTTGAAATATTTTTGTGATGTTTTACTGTTTTTCGTTAAATTTGACTACTTAACCGACTGACCAATAGGTTTCGATTATGGAAAAAAATGGCTTGTTCGAAAAATCTTTTTTTGGCTCATGGTATGGTAAAGTGCTGGGCATTCTGTCGATGGCGCTCGTCGCTTCTGCATTGATTACGTTCTATGCGACACGCCTGCCGATGCTCCAGAGCGTAGGCACGGGGCCTCATCTGTTTACCCTATTATTTACATGGTTGCTCATGGTGCCCGTTGTGTGGGTGGTCGCCATCGTTGTTTGCCGCTTGGATAGGTCTGCATACTTTCAGCGGAACGAGCTGGCGCGCTGGCTGCTGCAGGCAGCGCTCTTGTGTGTTATACTGCCGACGGTTATCCTGTATGCGGTTTATTTTATTTACAGCCGCTTTCTGGGGGCGAATTTATGGGAGCACGATTATGTGAACCGCGATTTTGTGGTTGTGGTGTTCTGTGTCATCATGGAGCAGGTGTTTTTTGAGTTTCGGAAGAACAGGATCCGCATTGAAAGGCTGTCAGAGGCGCTCGCTACGGCGGGCGCGAGGGAGAAGAGCCTCCTAAGCCGCATCGAATTATTGGAGCCCAAGCTTGCCAACACCAAGCGCGATGCCGTGAAGCTGCGGGCTTGGCTGCTCGAGCTGACACAGCCCATTTACGTCCGCCTGGACGGAAAGGAGTTTGTTCCGGTGCCGGTCGTGCGGGCAGACTCCGTCTATATCGATAAGGTTTTTGCGGGGCAGAAGATGCTGCAGGCTGGTCTCCCCGGTGGGCATGTCGGCGAGGTGCGGGAGGATTCTCTGCAGGAAATCGGCAGCCGGTTTCCGTTCTGGATGGTTAAGCTTAAACGGAGCCTGCTGGTG
The DNA here is from genome assembly GCF_008124885.1 of Sphingobacterium allocomposti. Classification (GTDB taxonomy): domain Bacteria; phylum Bacteroidota; class Bacteroidia; order Sphingobacteriales; family Sphingobacteriaceae; genus Sphingobacterium; species Sphingobacterium allocomposti. The sequence continues at coordinate 49,819 of NZ_VNHX01000020.1, read as the reverse complement.
CCGCTGATGTCCATTCGCGCCGTCGGATATGCTTCTGGAGTGCCCTATGTACAGCTTTTCGGCGAGGACAGGAAGGTCAAGGTGTCGGCATCTACCCTGAAAGATATCAAGGAGCGGATAACGGCGTACCGGAACGCGCTTGGATCAGATACGCCGCCGGGTGCGCTGGACTGGCTGCATACTTTGCTGCCTGATGGCAGCGACGACGAAGACCGCTCCTAAGGTGCCTAGCGCATCCGCGCGTAGATCTCGTTCACAGGCAGGCCGTAGTAATCGGCAAACTCCTGGACCGTCAGCTCCTGGTGGCGGAGACGGCCGTAAGCGTCTTTTACTTGGTTATAGCGTCTGCTAGCCTGCCGCAGACTGACGTTCAGAATATAAGCGATATCTTTCGGCGTGATACACAGCCGGGGGGATTTTTCGTGCATGGGTTCATAATCTGAGGGTTGTCGTGGCCAATAAGTGGTATGGCCGGACAACCATGGTTAGACAATGATTCTCCGGTCGGCATGACACCTCCTATCGGTACGCCCGCTGCGGCAAATAAGGCGGCATGTATACGTCCAAAATGCCTGTCGCATACCGGCGACGGATACCCCTATATGAAGAAAGTTAATAACGACATTAAAACAACAGGAGTTACATATTTGTTTCATGGTTTTTTGTTTTTTCTATGAACTATTGGTTAACTAGTCGCTAACCGTGATATACGGCCTGACCAGCAAACCGTCGATCAACTACCACAGAAGTACGGTGCCCGGTATATCTCCCGTACCTCTCTAGTACCTTTCTGGTACCTCTGTAGTACCTCTGTAGTACCTTTTCAGTACCTTTTCCGTACACTCGCTGTACACTCCCCGTACACTCTGCGTACCTTTTTTGCAGTCAGGTGTATCACCTTTTTTGGACATTTTGGTCGTTTTTAGACATTTTGGTCGTTTTTGGACACTTTGGTCATTTTCGGACATATCAAGACAAAAGAGGACATTTTCGCCATATCCGGACATTTTGGACAGAAGTTATTTTTTGCTGTTGCACCTTTGGATTGTCATAACAAATAATATCATGGCAAAACAAGAAAGTTTAGTAAAGATTAGAGGAACGATCGGGGATCTTTCCTTTAGCAAACACCGCGAAAGAGGGTACGAGGTGCGCATGAAGGGCGGCGTAGACAGGGCGCGTATCATGAGCGATCCAAACTTCGAACGTACGCGTGAAAACATGAGCGAGTTTGCCTCGGCCACACAGATGGCCAAAGTGATCCGCCTGCAGCTGAATAACCTGAGCAGGGGCGTGGCAGACAAATCCTTCCGCAACCGGCTTGTGTCTACGGTATATCGCATCCAGAAGGCCGATACAGTGAGCCCCCGCGGGCAGCGGACCTTCCGGCCGGAAAACTCCGGACAGCTGAAGGGTCTGGAGATCAACGGAGCGAGCAGCCTGCGGTTTATGTTCGGCGGCGATCTTCCCACAGCGTACGACCGGTCGTCGGGCGAGGTGACATTGAACATCCCGGAGTTCAACCCGCGTGAGAAAGTCACCTTGCTCGAGGGAGCCACACACGTACAGTTTACGCTGGCAGCGGTAGAGCAGGCGCTGGATATGGACGACCTTCCGCGGCCCGAGGTGCAGCACTCCTCCTATATTCCGCTCATAGGGGTACATCAGGCCGAGACGATTCAGGTGAACCTGCCGCCCGCAACCGATAAGGTGGTCTATATCCTGGTCGGGATATCTACCTATCAGGAGGCGAATGGTGCATTCTACCCCCTGAAAAACAATCCGCACAACGCATTGACCATCGTTGACGTGGATCTGCCATAATCCATGATCCTTGGCGGGACACTCCGTCCCGCCTTATTGCTTACTAATTTATACGTAAATGAAGAATACACATACCCTGGTGCTCCGCCGGAAATACGGAGAACAGGGAACAAACGGAACCGTCACCTATCAGGGGCGGCACATCTGCCATACGATCGAGCTGCCCGACCGCAATAATATCCCCCGCATCAGCTGCATACCTGAGGGGCGCTATAAGCTGCAGAAGCGGCAATACCCGCGGCATGGCGAGCAGATCGGTATTCCGAATGTGCTGAACCGCGAGGCCATCCTGATACACCCCGCAAACAATGCCCTGAAGGAACTGCTCGGGTGCATCGCTCCCGTAACGGCGCTGACGGGCGAAGGGCAGGGGACCGGCAGCAGGGCGGCCCTGCAGGAACTGAAAGCGCTGGTATACGCGCTGTGGGACCAGGGAGACGACGTGTTTCTGGCGATTAGGAGTTGTGGTTAGTAGTTAGTATCAGGATGAAGAAGATAATCCGGAAGGTGCGTGATGCAGTGCAGGTGGTGCTGCTCGCACCGGTGAAACTGCCCGGCAAGGTGCTGGGCGTGCTGAAGTACGTAGCGCTGGGGCTGGGGATCCTGGAGACCGTGCTGGAGGAAGACGAAGGGCAGGAGTCGCCGCCCGCAGGAAAGGAGGAGGGCCATGAAGGCGCTGAATAACGTGCAGGCCGGAACGCTGGGCGGCACCCTCGTTTCGGTGTGGAGCAGCTTCGACTGGTCGGACATGATGAATACGGCGGTGATGGCGGTAGTCGGCGCTACCGTCAGCTACCTGACCAGCCGGCTCCTTGAAGGACGACGGCGGAACCGCCGCCGGTGATTGTTACCCCAATCATCGCGAGGAGGAATGACGACGCGATCTTAGCCGATATACGGGAGGATCGCGTCACCTTTGTTCCTCAGGTTTGTAAAGATGTAAAGTCGTTGTCGTCGGTTTGTAAAGTCGTGGATTTGTAAAGTCGTAAAGGGAGAGGCTGATAGCAGATGGCTAATGGCAGATAGCAGATGGCTATAAGCTATAAGCTGTAAAGTCGTCGGTTTGTAAAGTCGTAAATCGAAGGTGTAAAGTTGTTGATTTGTAAGCGGCCTAACATCTAACTCAGTTTCTCACTTCTCACTTCTGATTTCTCACTTCTAATATCTATTATGGCGGCCCGCTGACGCAGTCGAACCAATGCCGGTCCTTTCCCCACGCACAGGGCTGCCGTGGAATAGGATTTAGGTGTGTGAAGTCGTAAAGATGTAAAGTCGCGGGTCTAAGCACAACGATTGACCTCGTAGAGGTCATATCCCAATAGAAACCGGGCATTAATTTACACGACCCCGACGGGGTCGAATATCTTCGCGATAGGCATAGCGAGGTGAAAAACGCCTAAAAAGGGCATAAAACCCCGTCATCGAGAGGAGGAACGACGAAGCAATCTACCCCTCTAACTCCATCTAACTTTTCTCACTACTCAAATCTCACTTCTAATATCTCACTTCTCACTTCTAATTTCTCACTTCTCACATCCGTTCATCGCTAGGAGGAACGACGACGCGATCTTAAATGAGCCTTTTGATGCCGGAAGAAGCGCTTTTAATCGTAAATTTGCTAAACAGATTATAAATGCAAACAAATAGCTATGGCAACACTCTTTATCAAAAATATGGTTTGCAACCGCTGTATAATGGTGGTGCAGAATGAGTTAGATAAACTCGGCTTAAATGTTAAAAGTGTAAAGCTGGGCGAAGTTGCTCTCGCCGAAGAGCCAACTTCTAAACAAAAAGATGCGTTGACAGAAGTATTAGACGCGCTTGGGTTTGAGGTAATCGACGATAAAAAAAGCAGGATTATCGAAAAGATAAAAAATATCATTATTGATCTGGTTCACTACCAGGATAACGATACCAAAACCAACCTTTCTGATGTGTTGAGTGATAAGTTGCATCACGATTACAATTACTTGTCTAATCTATTTTCAGAGGTGGAGGGTACGACCATTGAAAAATATTTTATTGCCCAAAGGGTAGAAAAGGTAAAAGAACTGCTGGTGTATGATGAGCTATCGTTAAGTGAAATTGCCGACCGCCTAAACTATTCGAGTGTTGCTTACTTGAGCAACCAATTCAAAAAAGTAACAGGGCTTACCCCAAGCCATTTTAAACAGATCAAAGAAGACAAAAGAAAACCTTTGGATAAGGTGTAAGTAAATCTTACAAATCAAACCCATAATTTCATAATAGCCGGCCGGCAAATTGTTGCCAATTTTGTGTTATCAAGACAAAAGCAAAAGAGGATATGGCAACAAAAGATAAAAATACAGTTACACAGACTTTCCCTGTATTGGGGATGACTTGTGCATCTTGTGCAAGTAGCGCAGAAAGCATCGTGCAACATCAGGAGGGTGTTGTGAATGCTTCTGTAAATTTTGCAACGGGCAACCTTACCGTAGATTACCTCCCTGATACTACCAACGTTGAAATCCTGCAAAAAGCGGTGCAATCTGTCGGTTACGATTTATTAGTGGAAGAGGAGACCAAACAGCGGGAAACGTTAGAAGCTATCCACGAAAAGAAATTCAAAAGCCTAAAGGCCAGGACCATTTGGGCTATTATCCTGTCTTTACCCGTGGTCGTTATAGGAATGTTCTTTATGGATATGCCCTATGCAGATCCGATCATGTGGTTATTCTCAACCCCTGTAGTACTTTGGCTGGGCAAAGACTTTTTTATCAATGCGTGGAAACAGGCAAAACACCGTTCTGCCAATATGGATACATTGGTGGCATTGAGTACGGGCATTGCTTACCTGTTCAGCGTATTCAATATGCTTTTTGCAGATTTTTGGCATCAAAGAGGACTACATGCCCACGTTTACTTTGAAGCGGCGGCCGTAATTATCGCATTTATTCTCTTAGGTAAATTGTTGGAAGAAAAGGCGAAAGGCAATACTTCATCTGCCATTAAAAAACTAATGGGATTACAACCCAAAACGGTTATTGTGGTAGAAGCTGATGGAACAGAACGGCAGAAAGCTATTGAAGATGTAAACGCCGGTGATGTTATCCTTGTGAAGCCGGGCGAAAAAATTGCGGTGGACGGTATGGTAACATCGGGCGGCTCTTATGTTGACGAAAGTATGTTAAGCGGCGAGCCCGTACCTGTACTGAAAAAGGAAAACGAAAAAGTGTTCGCCGGGACGATTAACCAAAAAGGTAGCTTCCAGTTTAAGGCGGTAAAAGTGGGCAAAGAGACCATGCTTGCCCAAATCATCAAAATGGTGCAGGATGCACAGGGTAGCAAAGCACCTGTACAAAAATTGGTGGATAAAATCGCAGGTATCTTTGTTCCTGTCGTAATGAGTATCGCAGTTCTCACATTTATATTATGGTTCATTTTGGGTGGCGATAATGGTGTGGTACAGGGATTATTAGCGGCAGTTACCGTATTGGTTATTGCCTGTCCATGTGCATTAGGATTGGCAACGCCAACGGCTATCATGGTAGGTGTGGGTAAAGGAGCTGAAAAAGGTATCTTGATTAAAGATGCAGAGAGCCTTGAATTGGCGAAAAAAGTAAATGCCATCGTATTGGATAAAACAGGTACGATAACCGAGGGAAGACCGGAGGTAACAGGTATTCAATGGCTCGACAATGACGATATGACCGAAGATATTCTATTGAGCATCGAAAAGCAATCGGAACACCCATTGGCTGAAGCAGTAGTGAAAAAACTGCAAAACGTTTCTACAACTGTTTTGACCAACTTTGACAGTATTACGGGCAAAGGAGCGAAAGCTGATTATAACAACGAAACTTACTATGTTGGTAATAAAAAATTGTTAGCGGATAACAGCATCAGTATTGCCGATACTTTGCAACAACAAGCCGATGAGTGGGGCAAACAGTCCAAAACCGTTATTTGGTTTGCAAACAGCAAACAGGCTCTTTCCGTCATTGCCATTTCGGATAAGATTAAACAAACATCGGTACAGGCAATCAAGGAAATTCAGTATATGGGGATTGATCTGTATATGCTTACCGGAGATAATGATGCGACTGCCAAAGCTATCGCGGAGCAGACAGGCATCAAGCATTACAAAGCCGACGTATTGCCGCAGCACAAAGCCGATTTTGTGAAAGAATTACAAAGCAAAGGTAAAGTAGTGGCTATGGTTGGCGACGGTATCAACGACAGTACGGCTCTTGCGACCGCAGACGTAAGTATCGCAATGGGAAAAGGCTCGGATATCGCAATGGACGTAGCGAAGATGACCATCATTTCTTCCGATCTTACCAAGATACCACAAGCTATCCGCCTGTCAAAGCAGACTGTCGCGACCATCAAACAAAACCTGTTCTGGGCGTTCATCTACAACCTTATCGGTATTCCGATAGCCGCAGGTATTCTCTATCCTATCAACGGTTTCTTGCTTGACCCAATGATAGCAGGTGCTGCAATGGCATTGAGCAGTGTAAGTGTTGTAAGCAACAGTTTACGGTTGAAATGGAAAAAGTAAAACAGTAAATCTCACAAATCAAAGAAGAAATTGTACAACGATAGGCAATGATGTTCTGCCGAAATTTGTACTATCAAATAACAATTAAATTTTTATAAAATGGAAAACAAAGAGTTTCAATTCAAAACAAACCTTAATTGCGGAGGTTGTGTGTCAAAAGTTCAGTCTGATTTGGACAGTGCCGAGGGTATCTGCCATTGGAACGTTGACACGACCAATACAGATAAAATTCTTACGGTAAGTTCTAAGGGGATTACAGAAGACGAAGTGGTAGCTATCATCCAAAGCAAAGGTTTCAAAATCGAGCCGATAGCATAATAATTTCAGAATATCGGAGTAGCCAGTTCACTACTTCGATATTTGATAAAGAAGAAGCAGATATATGAATAAAAGTAACAGTAAATATCTATTGCCCCTGCTTGTTATTGCCACGGCGCAGCTTACCATTGTGATGGACGATTTTATTTCCAACATCGCTTTACCAAACATACAGCAGGGCTTGGGTATATCTGCATCCAATTTGCCTTGGGTAATCAACGCCTATATTCTGGCTTTCGGCGCATTGTTGCTTTTCGGCGGGAAACTGGGTGATATATTCGGGCGTAAGCTTATCCTACAGGTAGGCGTTGTGGTATTTACCATAGCGTCCATGTCAGCAGGTCTGGCACAAAACGACATATCCCTTATTGCCGCCCGGTTTATTCAAGGAACAGGAGCTGCAATGATAGCCCCCAATGTATTGGCATTGATTGCCGTTACCTTTCCACAAGGAAAACAACGCAATACCGCCTTGGCAGTATATGGTGCGATGTCGGGGCTTGGAATGATTATAGGGTTGCTGCTAGGCGGAGTGTTGACAAGCGCGTTCGGATGGCGCTGGGTTTATTTCATTACTGTTCCGATAGGCTTAGGAATCCTTGCAGGTTCTCGGAAATTAGTAGATGCAGAACGACAAAAAGGGAAATTGGACCTATTGGGCGCAGTAACAGGAACGCTGGGAATGGCATCGCTGGTCTATGCGATTACCAGAGCGGGGGAATATGGCTGGACGGATAGTGCCACGATAACATTCTTCATTACGGCTATGGTCGTGTTAGCGATATTTATCGCCAGCCAAGCCCGCGGCAAAGAACCGATGCTTCCGTTAAGCCTATTCAAAGACCGTAGCCGTTCAGGTTCGTATCTGGGAATGGTATTCCTGGCTTTTGCACCGATGGGTGTAGTGTATCTGTTGACATTGTATATGCAGATTGTTCTTGGCTTTAGTCCGTTGCAAACAGGTTTAGCTTGGCTTCCTTTCAGTGCGGGTGTTATTCTGGCAACAGCGATAATTTCGAAGTTGGTTGCCAAATTCCGCCCCCGGAGTATCGTGGCATTGGGAATGTTTATATGTAGCGGCAGCATGTTTTGGCTATCCACAGTCCATGAGCACACAGGTTATGCGGGACATCTTATGCCTGCGATATTTTTCGTAGCATTTGGGTTCGGAATGAGTTTTATTCCGTTAACGCTTGCAGCCGTTAATAAAGTACAGGCTCACCAATCCGGTATCGCGTCTGCATTGCTTAATGCATCACAGCAAATAGGTACGGCTCTTGGTCTTGCCATTTTATCGTCAATCGCCGTAACCGTATCGGCAAAGCAACTTCCCGATGCATTTTCCGTACTCCATCAGGCGCATGCTTCCCAAAACGATGGGCTTATCAGCGCAGCAAACAACGCTTTGATAAACGGCTATTCAGCCGCCCTTATAGTAGGTGCGTTTACACTTATCACTATCGGGGTTATCAGCTTTTTTGTCATCAATGCCAACGTTCAGCATGCGACGGGAAAACAATAAAAACATGGTCTATCTTAAATCAAGAATACAGAATGAAAAAAATATTTAAAACATCGGTAATAGCAGGTACAGTTGTTGCAGGCTTATTCCTTACAGCCTGTAATAACACACAAAATAAAAGATCAGATATGGAACAGCATCAGCACAGCCATAGCGACGGCATATATACCTGTCCTATGCACCCCGAAGAAACAGGAAAAAAAGGTGATAAATGCCCTAAATGCGGAATGGATTTAGTCCCCGTTTCCGATGAGAATGCCTCTAAAGTTGAGGTTAAACTGCATACGGAACCACAGACCATTGAAGCAGGAACATCAGCAAAATTGACTTTCGCTTTTCAGGAAAACAATAAGCATGTTCCGTTGGATATATCGCACGAAATGAAAGTCCATTTGATGATCGTGGATGAAAACCTTTCATGGTTCAGGCACATCCATCCCGAAGAACAGGCAGATGGTTCCTATACCATTGCCGAAACGTTTCCCAACGGTGGAAAATACATTCTTTTTTCAGACTTTAAACCACAGGGGGCAGCTTCCGTAGTGGATAAAAAAGAAATTATCGTAAAGGGAAGTTCCGATAGTAAGGCAGATTTCTCAACCAAACTTGTTTCCGTGGTGGACGGCTATACGGTGACACTTGAAAACGGAAAGGATTTAAAAACCAACCGTTCACAGGCATTGGAAATATCGGTTGTAAAAGACGGCAAGAAATTAACCGAAAGCGATATACAGCCATACCTTGCAGCAACTGCCCATATCGCCATGGTCAGTAAAGAGAATAAGGACTTTCTGCATATCCATCCCATATCAGACGACCGTTTTCCTATTTACGCCGAAACGCACATTAAGAAAACAGGTACTTACAGAATTTGGGTAGAGTTCCAGACGAACGGAAAAGTGCATACAGCAGACTTTACCGTAGATGTAGCGGAGGGCGAGAAGAATGCGCATGACGATGGGCATCACGGCCACCACGAGCATTAAATATAATTGATGTAGCAATGTGTATATGGAAGTCTTAAAATCTTTTGGAAACAAAAAAATCGGTTATATACCATTCGATACAATCATTTCATTTGATGATTTTCGGCTACCTTGTCGAAAATCAAAAGATTGCTACGTTGTTCTTTATGCAGAAAGCGGAAGCACCATAACTTCTGATTTTGTGGAATACAGAACTGAACGGGATACCCTGTTTTTTTTCAATATCGGACAACAGTTTCAGATCGGCAATAACAGCAGAGGTAAGCTGGTTTATTTCAATCCCGAGTTTTATTGTATTGCCTTTCACGATAAGGAACTTACCTGTGACGGCGTATTGTTCAATAATGTTTTTGAAACGCCCTCTATCGTCGTGGAAGAACATGAAAATGTTTCATTCAACAGGATAATGGACGAGATTAAGCAGGAACTCAGCAAGGAAGATTACTGGACAGAAGAAATGTCGAGAACGAAGCTGAAAGAACTTATCATCACGGCAAGCAGAGCTTGGCTTGATCGAACGCCTGACCAAAAAGGTCTTGGTACAATAGAAGATGAACTAAGCAGAAAGTTCAGTCAATTGGTAGAAACCAATTATCACAAACTGCACAGCGTCTCAGAATATGCAGCGCTACTCCATATCAGCCCAAAGACCTTAAACCGAAAGATCGTAAAGGAAAAAGGAACGTCGCCCAATACATTTGTCAAAAACAGGATTATTCTTCAGGCAAAGCGTCTGCTTGCCCACACAGACCTTTCGGTAAAGGAAATTTCTGCCCAGCTTGGATATGACGACCAATCTTATTTTGTCCGTTTTTTTAAAATACAAACAGAGAAATCACCTCTTGAATTTAGGAAAACAGCAAGCATATATTAAAGGTAGGGCGAAATATGCTATACTATGAGAAGTATCTCCATTGTCTGGAGGTGGCCCTTGAAGTACCTTTGTATGTATAATGTTTAATCAAATAATAGATATATGCAATCAAAGATTACAGCCGTATGGCAAGGAAGTTTTAAAGAGGGATCGGGAAAATTAGACGCAGCACATTCTTCTCTACACAATGTGACATTCGCCCCCGTTTTTGCGAAAAATGAAACCACAGCAATAAGCAATCCCGAAGAGCTTTTGGAGTCAGCCCATGCTACCTGTTATAACCTCACGCTTAGCTATATTTTGTCGCAAGCGGGTATCCGTGCGGAAAAATTGGAAACATCAGCCGAATTGACGTTGAAAAACAAAGTTATCACTAATTCAGACCTTACATTGACAGCTAAAATTCCAGACATAACAGAAGAACAATTCCAAGGCTTTGCTCAAAAAGCAAAAGAAATGTGTGCTGTAGGCAATGCGATCAAAGCCGAAATCAGCTTAAAGGCTACATTGGAATAGCATAAAGAAAGTCGTCTCCAAACGGCTTTCTTTTCATTAGCTATTTTATCAACTCAAAAACGTAAAACGATGACATTTCAAGAAATAATAATTCAGGACAAACCCATATTGATTGATTGTTTTGCCACGTGGTGTGGGCCGTGCCAAATGCAGGGCCAATCGTAGATGAAGTAAGGCAAAAGGATGGGAAAAAATGCTCCGGTTATTAAAGTTGATATTGATCAAAACGGGGAACTTGCCACACAGCTTCAGGTACGCAGTGTGCCTACTTTAATGATTTTAAAAATGGAGATTTAAAGTGGAGGCAGTCAGGGGGTTTCCGGCTTCAGCATTAATGGGCTTGATAGCAGAACAGTTAGCACCAAAAGTTTAACTTTGTATTTATGAAAGTCAAAGGACAAATGAACAAAAACTGGTAACCCGACATAGAAAAATGGAGCAACTTGAACATATAACAGAATTTAAATCATCGCCTGAATTAATTGGGAAGCTTTATGAATACAGCATACGAAAAGAGTATGGAGCAGGAACCGTTCTCTTGGATGAAAACGCCTACATACGTTCTATCCCCATTGTTACCAGAGGAACGCTGAAAGTTATGCGAACAGATGAAGACGGCAAAGAAATCCTGCTCTATTACATCAGATCCGGAGAAAGCTGTATTATGTCCTTTTTGGGTGGTATGCACAACGAAACAAGCAAGGTAAAAGCCGTAGTGGAAGAAGATGCCGAGGTTCTTTTTCTGCCTATGGATAAAGTATCCTTGTTCATTAAGGAATATCCGCAGTGGCTGGATTATATTTTCCGTTTGTACCACAAGCGTTTTGAGGAACTGTTGGAAGTAGTCAACGATGTCACTTTTAAAAAGGTCGATGAGCGATTGTTATCTTTATTATACAAAAAACAGGAACTTACGGGAAGCAATATTTTAAACATAACGCACGAACAATTAGCCAATGAGCTGGGTACTGCCCGAACCGTTGTATCACGCCTTTTAAAGCAATTGGAAGACATGGGCAAGGTGCAGCTGGGCAGAAACAAAATCATCCTTGTGTGACTAAAGTAACTGTATAGGATTTGAAATTGATACAATTTTGCAGTATCAATTTCAGACATCTTATGGACATAGCAGGTTACTTGGCATCAATTTTTGTAGGAATAGCATTAGGGCTAATCGGCGGTGGCGGCAGTATTCTTACGGTTCCGATGCTGGTTTACTTGTTTAGCCTCGATGCAGTACTGGCTACCGCTTATTCTCTTTTTATCGTTGGTGCAACGAGTGTGGTCGGCTCGTTTTCTTATTTCAAAAAAGGATTGGTTAATATCAAAACAGCTATCGTTTTCGGTATTCCGTCCATAGCCGCCATTTTTCTGACAAGGCATTACATTCTGCCTGCTATCTCGCAGCACGTCTTTACTATCGGGAGCTATACCGTAACCAAAAACATTTTACTGATGTTGCTCTTTGCCGTACTGATGATTGTAGCATCGTACAGTATGATAAAGAAAGACGACGGGAAGTCAAATGAAGAAGCCCCGAAAAGGCAATCACTCAACTACTTCCAAATTCTGATGCAGGGAATTTTTATCGGGGTGATTACGGGGCTGATTGGAGCAGGTGGCGGTTTCCTCATAATACCTGCTTTGGTAAACCTGCTGAGGCTACCGATGAAAACAGCCGTGGGCACATCATTGGTTATCATTTCCATCAATTCATTAATGGGCTTTTTATTTTCCCTGTCGCATACTTCCGTGCAATGGAGATTTTTATTGAGCATTGCCGCTATTGCCATTATCGGCATCCTGATAGGCAGCTATCTTTCTACGAAAATAAAGGCGAACAGATTAAAGTCCGCTTTCGGTTGGTTTGTGCTGGTAATGGGGATTTATATAATCATTAAAGAAACCATACTAAAATAATTTCCTTATGTGACCAAAGTAGCTGTAGGATAAAAATAAGTAACGGAAATTTGCAGTATAAAAGAAATAATGAATCATAAAAATAAAGGACTATGTTTTTTCAGCACGTATATGATAGAAGTTTGGCACAGGGCAGTTATATAATAGGCTGTCAGGTAACTGGTGAAGCAATCGTAATAGATGCCCAAAGGGATATTGACGTATATCTCGACATTGCAAAGCAAAACAATTTGCGGATTACGCACATAGCCGAAACCCATATACACGCCGACTTTCTGTGCGGTTCAAGAGAGCTGGCGGCAGTAATCGGGGCAACAATGTACCTTTCGGACGAGGGCGGCAAAGACTGGCAATATCAGTTCCCGCACAAGGGACTGAAAGACGGTGATGTGATTAAAGTAGGTAACCTTACATTGGAGGTCATGCACACACCTGGTCACACGCCCGAAAGCATCAGCTTTTTGCTAACGGACCATCCGGCAACGGACGAGCCCGTTATGGTATTCACAGGCGATTTTGTTTTTGTAGGCGATATTGGTCGTCCTGATTTACTGGAGAAAGCCGCAGGGCTTATCGGTACAAAAGAAGCCGGAGCCAAACAGATGTTCCAATCGTTGAAAAAGTTTGCCGCATTGCCGGAATATGTGCAGGTATGGTCGGCACACGGAGCAGGTTCAGCTTGCGGAAAGGCTTTGGGAGCGGTACACAGTTCTACCGTAGGTTATGAAAAAATCCGTAATTGGGCGTTCCAATATGGCGAAGACGAAAAAGGCTTTACCGATTACCTTTTAGCAGACCAGCCAGAACCGCCTAAATATTTTGCAATGATGAAGCACCTCAATAAAGTGCCACGTACTTTATTGGTTGAAGTGCCGAAACACCCGAAATTGAGCAAAGAGCAGTTTATTTCCGCCTATGAAAAAGGTATCAGGGTGATAGACACCCGCAATAAGACGGATTTTGCCAATGGCTTTATTCCCGGAAGCCTGAACATTCAAGGCAATAACTCATTTTCTACGTGGTGCGGTTGGCTGTTGAACTATCAGGAGCAGTTTATATTGGTAGCTGATGACAGCCGGATGGAAGACTTGACCCGTAAACTGATGCGTATAGGCTTGGACAACATTTATGGCTACATTTCAGAGGTAAACGATTTGGGTATAGAACTCCAGACGGCAGATGTGATTTCCTTAGACGAATTTAAAACCAACATCGGGCAGGAAAATGTACAGATAGTAGATGTTCGGGGCGCATCAGAATATGAAGCGGGACACATTGAGGGAGCAGATAATGTCTTTGTGGGAACCTTGCCGGACAATCTGGATAAAATCAGTAAGGACAAACAGGTAATCATCCACTGCCAGGCAGGCGACCGCTCGGCGATAGCTTATTCCATCCTTACCAAGAACGGCTTTGAAAACGTAAAGAACTTTTCGGGCGGTATGACAGAATGGTTGGCAGCCAATGGTAAAACAACGGGTTTTGCCTGCACCGATGCTTAAAATATGAATAATGGGATTTTTTCGACCTGTCGGAGAGAAGTCAATTCCCCAAGACAATTCGTATGGCAAAGGAAAATGTTAAGCTAATTATCATCACAATAACCGTAATAACAATGTTTGGAATTTTCAAAAATATGTTTGCACCGACAGACGACGGCGAATTGAAAGAAGCCGTAAGCAATGGTGCGTTTTTAGTGGATGTTCGCACACCTGCCGAGTTTTCCGCAGGCAGTGTGAAAGGAGCGGTAAACATTCCGCTGGATAAAGTCTCAGGCCAATTATCCAAATTCAAGGGCAAGAAAAATATTGTTGTCTTCTGCCGGAGCGGAAACCGGAGCGGACAGGCAAAAAGCATTTTGGAACAGAACGGTTTTCGGAATGTGACCAACGGTGGAACGTTGCAAAATGTAAATCAGGAACTTAATAATAAATGATGAAAGCTTTTTGGGACGAACGATATAGCGGAAAGGATTTTGTATATGGAGAAAATCCAAACGAATACCTAAAAGCGAAACTAACGGAGCTACGTAAGGGTAAAATCCTACTACCCGCAGAGGGAGAAGGAAGAAATGCCGTATTTGCTGCAAAATCAGGCTGGATGGTTTCAGCCTTTGACCAAAGCACTACTGGAAAGAAAAAAGCGGAGAGATTGGCTCAAAAAAACGAGGTAGCAATCGACTATACTATTTCAGATTTGGAAGATATCCGGTATCCCGAAAATTCATTTGATGTATTGGCTTTGGTGTATGCACATTTTCATTCGGAAAAAAGAACGGCATACCATCAAAAATTAAGCACTTATCTAAGGAAAGGTGGTACACTCATTTTGGAAGCTTTTGGGAAGCGTCACATGGAAAACCAAAAGATAAATCCAAATGCGGGTGGGCCGAGGGACGTAGCAATGCTTTATAGACTGGAGGAATTAATGTCCGATTTTGAGGGGTTTGAATTTCTTGAAGCTATCGAAACGAAAACGGAACTGAATGAGGGGAAGCATCATCTGGGAGAGGCCGATGTGGTAAGAATTTTCGCCATAAAAAAATAGTATGTAGGTGCAACGGTATATAGTATATGCCTTTTTAGTATCAACACTCTTAAACGGAAAAGACGATGAAAAACTATTTGAAGAATTGGAATTTTATGCGGGTGCTGCGTTTGGCGTTGGGTATCATTATTATTGTACAGGGTATCATGGCAAACGCATGGTTGCTCGTGGGATTGGGCGGTCTGTTCTCCCTGATGCCTTTGATGAATATGGGTTGTTGCGGTGTATCAGGTTGCAATACACCTGTTCCGAGAAGTAATAAAAAAACAGAAGATATCACGTATGAGGAAGTTCGGTAAAAAGCATCTGTCCACCCTGATAGGCATGACAATCGGTGCAGTCGCAGGCTATTTATATTGGAAGTTTATCGGATGCAACACGGGTAGTTGCGCCATTACTTCCAACCCGGTAAACAGCACCTTGTATGGAGCCGTAATGGGTGGGTTTCTATTATCAACATTTAAAAAAGACAAAAAGCAATATGACGTTTCAGGAAATAATTAACAGCGACAAGCCCGTATTGGTAGATTTCTTTGCCGAGTGGTGCGGACCCTGCAAAATGATGTCGCCCATTCTCGAAGAATTAAAAGGGCGCATTGGCGATAATGCAAGTATCATTAAAATTGATGTGGACAAGAACCCACAGGCAGCAGCTGCTTTTCAGGTACGTGGTGTACCTACGCTCATTATATTTAAAAACGGTGAAATACGCTGGAGGCAATCGGGCGTTTTTCCGGCAAATGAATTAGAAAGGCTAATTAACGAAAACAGATAAAAATATAAATGTTAGAATTTTTGAAACAACCGTTGCCTTGGTACGTTGCAGGCCCGTTGGTCGGGCTTACCGTACCAATACTTTTAATCATCGGTAACAAATCATTCGGTATCAGTTCCTCACTACGGCATATATGTGCCTCGTGTGTACCTGCCAACATTCCGTTCTTTAAGTACGATTGGAAAAAAGAAACGTGGAACCTGTTCTTTGTATTTGGTATATTTTTAGGCGGAGCCATCGCCATAAACCTGTTGTCCAATCCCAACCCTGTTGAGATCAATCCGAAATTGGCAGAAGAATTGGCAGGTTACGGCATTACCAGCTATAACAACCTAATCCCTGAAGACATCATCAATTGGCAGTCTTTATTTACGCTGAAAGGTTTTATCCTGATGGTAGCCGGAGGTTTTTTGGTAGGCTTCGGCACACGCTATGCAGGAGGCTGTACAAGCGGACACGCCATTATGGGTTTGTCTAATTTACAGTTGCCCTCGCTGATTGCCACCACTTGTTTTATGATTGGCGGTTTCATTATGGCAAACCTCATTTTACCGATTATTCTTTCACTTTAACCCCAACAAGAAATGCAACAAAATTCAGATACAGAAAAAGATTTACAGCTTCGTGAGTTAGATGCGATGTGTGTAAACGAAAGCCGTCTGGAACACAAATGGTATCACAACCTGAAATACCTGGTCATCGGAATACTGTTTGGTATCGTCTTCGTAAAATCGGAGGTAGTCAGTTGGTATCGCATACAGGAAATGTTCCGATTGCAATCGTTCCATATGTACGGTATTATAGGGAGTGCGGTCTTGACAGGTATGATTTCCGTTTTCCTGATAAAGAAATTCAATATCAAAACCATCTACGGCGAACCCATTAAGATTGCTCCAAAAACATTCAACAAAGGACAAATCTACGGCGGTCTGATTTTCGGTCTGGGCTGGGCAATGACCGGAGCTTGCCCCGGCCCGTTGTTCGCACAGATCGGGACAGGTGCAACCGTCATTGCAGTTACGTTATTGAGTGCGATTGCAGGTACTTGGGTGTACGGTAAATTAAGAGAGAAACTTCCCCACTAAATAACAGTTATGCATAGGTTATACACATTACCCCCCTTTACTTAGCGCAACAAAAATGTACGAAGACAACCTCTATCTGAACTTGACCTACCAACTCGAAAAACCATAAAAAAGGAGGATAACCCTAAATCATTTCCATTATGTGACAAAAGTAACAGTACGGTGAGAAAAGATAGTTTAAATTCGCAGATTAAGAATTTCTAAAATGAGGAGCTATGCTGAACAAAGTGACCGTAACAACTGCCCTATTCTTTTTTGCCCTGTTATTCACACAGGGAAATAATTTACGGGCACAAAGCTATTTTTTTGAACGTGTATTTGATGAAACACTTGCACAGGCAAGTTACATCATAGGCGATTTGAATACCAAAGAAGCCATTGTCATCGACCCGCAAAGGGATATGGATGTTTATTTGGAAATAGCCCAGACCAACCACCTTAAAATTACAAAAATCGCCGAAACACATATCCACGCCGACTTTTTAAGTGGTTCCCGTGAATTGGCAGCCGTTACCAATGCTGAACTGTTGCTATCCGATGAGGGCGGAACAGAATGGCAATATCAGTTCTCCCACACAGGGCTGAAAGACGGAAGCATAATTGCAATCGGACAGGTAGAGCTGAAAGTAATGCACACACCCGGACACACGCCCGAAAGCATCACTTTTTTGGTGAGAGATACCAAAGTTCCCGCTACGCCGCAAAGAGCCATAACGGGAGATTTTATTTTCGTGGGCGATGTGGGGCGTCCTGATTTATTGGAAAAGGCCGCCGGAGAGATCGGTTCGCGGGAGATTGGCGCAAGACAGCTATATGCTTCCATTCAGAAGTTTTCCGAACTGCCCGATGATTTGGAAATATGGGGAGGACACGGAGCAGGTTCGTTTTGTGGTAAGAGCCTAAGCACTATTCCGCATTCTACATTAAAAGCAGAAAAGCAGTATAGTAGGGCTTTTCAGTTGAAAAATGATGAACAAGGATTTGTAAAATACATTTTAGACGGACAGCCGACCCCGCCCAAATATTTTGCAGTAATGAAACAACTCAACCGGGTTGAACGTCCGTTACTGATTCAGGTTCCTGTACACCCCAAACTCAATCAGACGGCATTTCAGAAAGCAATAGACAACAATCTTCTGATCATCGATACCCGAAGCAAAGATGAGGTTGCCAAAGGTCACGTTCCAAACAGTATTCATATAGCAAACAGTAATTCGCTTTCTACATGGATGGGATCATTGGTTGACTACCAGCAACAATTGGTTTTGATAACCAATGAACTACACACGGAGGAGCTGACCCGTAAGCTGATGCGTATCGGAATGGATAATATCTACGGTTTTGTAACCGACTTGGAGAAAATGAATATTGAATTGGAGAAGTCAGACCTCGTTAATATCGGGGAACTGAAGAAGCATTTAGACAAAAAAGACGCACAAATCATAGATGTGCGAAGCGAAAGCGAATATAACGTCGGACATATCAAAGGCGTGGAAAATATCGTTTTGACTTCTTTGGAAAACAATTTAGCCAAAATCGATCAAGACAAACCGGTTATTGTGCATTGCCAAAGCGGAGTGCGTGCGGCGATGGCATACTCCATTTTGAAAAGAAACGGAATACAAAACCTCAAAATTTATTCGGGAGGCATCAACGAATGGACGGAAAAAAACAATGAATTAGTGAAATAGAATTTATTCCGATTTTAGAGGTGATATAAAGAATAAATGCGGAGATGGACTTCCGCATTTAATCATAAAAACCCGAACTTTCGGGAAACTTAAAGTTCCGGCACTGAAACGCATCGGCAATAAGTTCTGCCGAATGTACCATTTTTTCAGGCGAATGTCCTAAGTTTACGACCATCAGCTCATCTGCTCCCGATATTTGCTGCACCTTATTCAGGCCACCTGCAACCATTTCTCCCGTACCATGGATCATTTTTGACCGCCAGCTTTCCATCATATATTTTTCCTGTGGCGTGTATGGGTAAGTTGCCAGTTCCGCAGGAGACGGCATTACATACGACTGACGTTTCATCATCCGCATCATGCTATGCGCGTAGCTTTCAGTTTCCGTTAGGGCTTCTTCTTCCGTGTCCGCCGCAAATACGGCAAAACAGGCTAAGGTATAGGGCTTTTCGAGTACTTCCGACGGTTGAAAATTTTCCTTATAAATGGCAAATGCCCTTTCAAGGTTTTCCGGTGAAAGTTGTGCAGCAAAAGCATAAGGACGCCCAAGTTTTCCGGCTAAACGTGCCGAATAGCCCGAAGAACCCAATAGCCATGTAACAGGTTTTCCCATAGAACGTTCAATACCGTTTTCCATATCCTGTCCAGGGCCGGGTACAGCCCAAACCTTATCCTTATACGGATGGTCTTCAGGAAAGTCATTATCAAGAAAATGGAACAATTCTTCGAGTTGTTCTGTATAATTTTCGGCTCCGATATTACGTGTGCCACGAATGGCCGTTGCCGTAAACCCGTCCGTTCCCGGAGCACGCCCAATTCCGAGATCTATCCGGCCCGGAGCCATTGCTTCGAGCATGCCAAACTGTTCGGCAATTATCAATGGAGGAAAATTAGGGAGCATCATTCCCCCAGCTCCCAATCGGATGTGTTTTGTTTCGCCGATCAGACGGGCAAGCATGACTGCCGGAGACGATGTGGAAACAGCAGGCATGGAATGGTGTTCAGCAACCCAATAGCGGGCAAACCCACGGCTATCAGCAAGTTTCGCCAGTTCAATACTTTTGTCTATACCCTCGATCGGGGAAAATCCCTTGCCCGTCGTTGCCCAATCCAATATGGAAAGTGGCACGGGGGCATTCCCTTGTTTTGATACCGTTTTGAAATTGTTCCGCTGTTCTTTTTTATTTTCGGTCATTTTATATCCTTTGATTTTATACGTAATTTAAAGTACAAAGGTATCTGTAATCGAAGCGGAAAAGGATACCAAACCAACCCCTTATCCTACCATTTTGATAAATAAACCTCAATAATTGCGATACCATTTAATCTGAATTTTGTAAATTGCAGACTATGGATCATTAGCGTGTTGATTAGGATGGAGACTTATAAATTTCATAAAACGGACTGCGGTGTAGATTTTCTCCTGAATGTTGTCCATTTGGAAAGTGCAGACGGAACGTACCTTAAAAAAGTACCGTTCAATACCGATTTTTTTGAAGTGGTGTTCTTCAAAAAAGGCAATGGCCAGCTTATATTGAACCACCAACAGATTGAATTGGCGGATAACAGTATTGTTTTTATTTCTCCCTCTCAGAAAAGGCAGTGGCATTTTGAAGAAAATAAGGAACAGGATTTTACCATACTTCTTTTCCAAGAGGATTTTCTCAATGAATTTTTTGCCGACAAACTTTTCACCTATAAACTACTGTATTTCTATCAACTTCATTTTCCGGTAAATATGATGGTCGATAAACCGCTGATACAAAATTATTGTACATTTCTCACCGAAATAAAAAATGAACTTACCCATACCAAAGCAGATAGCGTTCACATCATACGTTCACTTTTGTACTATATTCTTCAGAAACTCAATAGAGAGTATGCAACGAGAAACCACCTCGATCTGGAAAAGGAAAACAATCATTATGCTTTTCAATTCAAACAATTGATCGAAGTACATATTAAGGACAAACAACGGGTCGGCGATTATGCCGAAATGCTCGGCATCAGTCGAATTTCATTAAATACCGCCGTCAAAGAACAGTTTAATGTAACAGCCACGCATCTATTAAAGCAACGGTTGTTACTGGAAATAAAGAACTATCTTATCCATTCCAAATTAACCGTCAGCGAAATTGCCTATAAACTCAATTTTTCTGAACCCAATCACCTGATGCGTTTTTTTAAAAGTCAAACGGGAATGACGACAAGTAAGTTCCTGTCAGACAGTGAGCATCAGCTTTATTCCCAATAGTAGCTGATAAAAATAATAATCCTGCGTTCTATTTATCAAAATGGTAGTTATATCCAATCTTTTGGTAGCATATCCCCACTGCTATTAGCCGAACTTTGTTTTTATTAAAGAGCGTATAAATTATTAAATTTTAAAACGATGAGTAAAAAAGCATTACTGGTTATTGATATCCAGAACGATTATTTTGAGAATGGGGCTTGGGAACTCGTGGGAGCCGAAGAAGCAAGCCTGAAAGCAAGAAAAGTGATAGACCACTTTAGAGCGAACAATCTTCCCATAGCACATATCCAGCATTTTGCCGTTGATGGTAATATTCCTTTCTTCCATCCGGGAACACAGGGAGCGGAAATCCATGAGAACGTAAAACCATTGGAGGGAGAAAAACTTATCCAAAAATTCTATCCGAACAGTTTCAGGGAAACAGATCTGTTGGAATATCTGAAAGCAAATGATGTGACCGAAGTAGTTGTGACAGGTATGATGTCCCATATGTGTGTCGATGCTACCACAAGAGCCGCTAAAGATTTTGGATTTGACTGTACGGTCATCAGTGATGCCTGTGCTTCTAAAGACCAGGAATTGGACGGTAAAGTTGTAAAAGCCGCAGATGTGCACACCGCATTTATTGCAGCACTGACGTTCTTCTACGCAACGGTTAAAACCGCTGACGAATTTATCAACGCTTAAAGAGTGAATTACAGGAACAATATACTATTGTTCCTGTAACTTTAAATGATATGAACACGATCAGGAACCAAATTCTGTAAAAGAAAATAGTGTTAAAATGCGATAAATTCAATTTTGCTACTTGTCCACTTACGCAAATAACACTACTTTTGTAAATTGATGAACAGGACTATGCCAAATATTTTAGAATATTGTAAGCGAAGCTTTTTAGTGTTCGCTGCAATGCTTTTGGTATTACTTTCGTCCTGTGCGATCAAAACAAGCATCAAAAACTTAGCTGGTATTCCCTCGAAAACAGAGCGGGGCGTACCAAAAGGAAACAAAAATTTTTCGACACACACAATTGAAAAATGTGCGCAGTTTGATGCTTCAGATACACAAATCGTTCAAAAGGTTTCTTTCAGTGCGAACGATTTACTGCCTGCCGTTATCTTCGCGGCGGCATTTCTATTTTTATTCGGCTTACGCCCTGTAAGCAAAGAAAGCAAACACCCGCTTTACAGTGGTAGCGGGAAAATCCGGAGTTCTATTCCCATCTTTCTCGAATACCGGAAACTTATCATTCATTACGCCTGCTAATTCCCTTTTTCCCTGTTGACCGCACCTGTTCAACGGGACGAATTTCTATTGATTTCATTTTAAAATAATCTAAGGTCGCCGCTTGCGACCTGTCCAAAATTTGTAGAGTAATATGATAAAATATATTATGGCAACCGCATTATTGTGGTTAGCCATTGTTGCTACGCTTCCACTATATGCACAGCAACAAAAGGAACATACTTTAGGCAGCCTGTGGCCTAAAGTCGAAGAAAACTATCCGGGCGTTGGCGCAAAAACATCGGCGATTGATGCCGCAAAATTCAACCAACGGGCGGTCAAGGGCAATATGCTCCCACAGGTAATCGCACAGGCACAGAATACCTACGGAACTTACGAGGGAAGCGCAGGAGCGTTTTTTCCGCAGGCAGGCTTTTTCAATGTAAGCGGTTCGGCAGTACCACTGGACGGTAGTTATACAGCTGCCAATACCTTTGGCTCCGCCATCCTGCAATGGGAAGTATTTTCTTTCGGGAAGCTCCGCAAGCAGAACGAGGCCGCGGGTGCATTGTACGATAAGTCGGTCAGCGATAAAGATGCTTATTTACTCAACCTGAAAAAGACATTATCCGAAAGGTACATTGGTCTGTTATACAACGATGCTAAACTGCAATGGACGGAGAAGAACGCAGAACGCCTGGACGATATTCGTAAAATAACGTCGGGCTTGTCCGCTTCCGGTTTACGACCTTCGGCAGACAGCCTGCTCGCCGCATCATCGTATGTGCAGGCAATGGGCGAACGCGACAAATGGTTTGGTTTTAAAAATGCCGCGTACATCAAATTATTGGAATTGTACGGCAATGATACCGTTAATTATACCGCATCTACAAACCGCTTTGGCAATCCCGCAGAAAATGACTTAAACAAGGTCAATACCAATAATCCCACGCATCCCATTTTAGATGCTTTGCATAAGCAATCGGAGTATTACACGTTGAGCGGAGAAGCACAAAAAAGGTCTTCTTTGCCCTCTATCAACCTGTTGGGCGGTTATGCTTATCGGGGTACGGGCATCAGCCCTAACGGAACGGTATCGGGAGCGTGGAAAGACGGCTTTAATAATACGACCAATAATTTTTTGGCGGGTATCGGCATTACGTGGAATTTGACCAGCCTGCATACCAACCGTATGAAAGGCGAGCAGCTTTTTAAAGAAGCCGAGAGCACCAAATTATTGCAATCACAGTACCAGCAGGCGATGCAGGCGGATTTATCCGCTTTGCAGGCAAAAATAATTCAGCAGTACGAACAACTCCAGAAAACAAGGCTTGCCGTACGGCAGTCGCAGGATGCGTACAATATGTACCTGGCAAGGTACAAAAGCGGTTTAATCACGCTCAGCGAACTGTTGCAGATACGCATCTTGCTCGAACAGGCGGAGAACGCCCATATCGAGGCTTCCCGTGACTACTGGGTGTTGCTGGCTTACGAAGCGGAGCTTACTGCCGATTTCGACTTTTTGTTTAACAACCTTTAATTAATCGTATATGAACATGATAAGATTTGCGTTAAGAAAGCCCATTGCGATTATGGTTGTCGTACTTGCGATAGCTTTCTTTTCCTACAATACCGTAAAAAAAATAAACGTAGATATATTTCCCGAAGTGGAATTGCCTGCGATGTACGTCGCTATGCCTTACGGCGGATTGTCGCCTGCCTATATGGATGGGTTTATGGCAAACGAGTTCCAAAAGGTACTCCTATTTGTGAGTGGCGTAAAAAATATTGATTTTAAAAGCGTACAGGGCTTAACCCTGATGAAGCTGACCTTTTATCCGGGAACCGATATGGCACAGGCTGCAGGAGAAGTATCAACGTCCGTTTCACGGGCAATGGGCTTCCTGCCGCCCGGAGCCGTCCCCCCGATGGTGGTGCGGTTCGACGGTAGTTCGCTCCCGGTAGGTAACCTTGTTTTTGAAAGCGACCAGCGTTCCGTGAATGAAATACAGACATTGGCACTGACCAAAATCAGACCGATGTTCGTACAAATTCCGGGTATTACTTCCCCCGCGCCTTTTGGCGGTAACATCCGTTCCATTGTCATTAACATTGACCCCGATGCGATGCAGGCAAACGGGTTAAGCCCCGAAGATATTACAGTAGCCATTACTAAAAACAGTCTTCCGTCGCCTGCCGGAAATATCCGCATAGGAGAAGAAAACCTGATGGCTCCCATTAACTCCATCGCCAAAGGACCGGACGAGTTATTGAAAACCCCTGTAAAAACAAGCGATAACCGTACCGTATATGTGGGCGATGTTGCCCGTGTGGAAGACGGCGCAGACCAGACCGTAGGGTACGCCTTGATAAACGGGAAACGTTCGGTGTACCTGCCTATTATTAAAAAGGCTGATGCTTCCACATTGGATGCCGTGGAGAACCTAAAGGCTGCCATTCCGATGCTGAAGGACCAATTGCCCGAAGATGTAATGGTCAGCTATGAATTTGACCAATCGAGCTATATCGAACGCTCACTTTCCAATCTTATCCACGAGGGGATATTGGGAGCGGTTTTCACAGGATTGGTCATATTACTGTTCTTAGGCGATACACGGGGAGCCATCATTGTTGTATTTACTATTCCGATTGCCGTTCTTACGGCAGTTACGACATTGTATCTTTTCGGGCAGACCATCAATATTATGACGTTGAGCGGGCTTGCCCTGTCCATCGGTATTCTCGTTGATGAAGCCACCGTAACGATAGAGAACATACACCAGCATATGGAAATGGGCAAGCCCAAACAGCGGGCTATTGTAGATGCCCTGCTTGAAATCTCTATCGCCAAATTGCTGATATTGCTCTGTATTCTTGCGGTACTGACCCCTGCCTTTATTATGACGGGCATACCAAAAGATATGTTTATGCCTTTGTCAATGGCGGTTGCCTTTGCGATGATTGCTTCCTTTTTGGCTTCGCAGACCTTTGTGCCCATACTTGCCAACTGGATGATGAAGAACAAGCACAACACAGAAGCCAATACGCCGAGAAAGCGGGCATTCTTTGATAAGTTCCGTGTCAACTATTCCTACCGTATGCGTAAATGGCGGGCCAAAGCCGCGCCGCTTTTTGTAGTGTACCTGCTGGTGGCAGGTGCTATCGCAGGCTTACTATTGACCGTTGTGGGTACGGATGTAATGCCTGTTTCCAATAACGGCGATTTTCAGATGCGCATACAGGCTCCGCAGGGGAGCAGGATTGAAAAAACAGAACGGATAGTCAAAGAGATTACCGAAGATATTAAAGCTGAACTGCCTGAAAACGGATTGAATATTACTTCCGCGTTTGTCGGGATGCACCCCGCAGGTTCGCCTATCAACCCGATATTCCTTTTCAGTAATTCTTCCCACGAAGCGGTATTACAAATATCCGTTAATCAGGAGGTGTACGGTGGTTCAATGGAAGATTTCAAAGAGAAAGTCCGCAACAAGATTATAGAGAAGCACCCCGAAGTCGCTTTCAATTTTGAACCGATGGAGCTGACCGAAAAAATTATGGGACAGGGCGCAATGACCCCTATTGAAGTCAAAGTAGGCGCAGGTCAGGTAAAAGGTGCTTATGCGCACGCATCAAAGATTGAAGCCAACCTTAAAAAAGTTCCTTACCTGCGTGATGTCCGCATTGCCGAACCCATTGCTTATCCGAGTATGGAAATAGAGGTAAACCGTGACCTTGCGGGACAGTTCGGGCTGACGATGCAGGATATTACCCGCAGCCTTGTTACGGCTACCTCATCTACCCGTTTTACAGACAAGAACCTTTGGATTGACCCAAAATCGGGCTTGGTATTCCAAACGCAGGTACAGATACCGGAGGGCATTATGTCGGAGGAAAGATTGCGGTCGCTTGCTTTGAAAGGGGGAAGTCTTCGCCCTGTACTGGAAGATGTGGCGACCATACGCAGGGTTACGGCTCCGGCACAGGTCAACCGTAAGGGACCGAACCGTTATGTAACCATTGTTGCCAATGTGTACGGTAACGATTTAGGTACGGCTTCCGGTGCAGTGAAGCAAGCCATTAAAGATGCGGGAGAGCCGCCCCGTGGTACAACTATTTGGACAGAGGGAACATTGCAGTTATTGGATGATACTTTGGAAAGTCTTTTGGCTGGTTTGGGCGTAGCTATTATTGCCATATTCCTGATGCTTTCGGCTTATTACCAATCGTTCAAAGTGCCTTTGATTATTCTTTCGGTATTGCCTGCCGTAATTGCGGGTAGCCTTATTATTCTATTCCTAACGGGCAGTACGCTCAACCTGCAATCTTATATGGGTATTATTATGTCGCTTGGGGTATCAGTTTCCAATGCGGTACTGTTGGTCAATCAGGCAGAATATTACCGCAAAAAATTACTCCTGAAACCTGCCAACGCTTCGAGGCTTGCCGCTTCGTCAAGGTTAAGACCTGTATTGATGACCGCAGCAGCGATGCTTGCCGGAATGTTGCCGATGGCAATGGGCTTAGGCGACGGAGCAGAACAGGTAGCACCTTTGGGCAGGGCGGTTATCGGCGGGCTGATTGCCTCTACCGTTACCATCCTTTTATTGGTTCCGCATTTCTTTTCTTCCCTGATGTCGAGGACTAAAGTCATTAGCCCGTCGTTAGACCCTGATGATTGCGAGAGCAGGTATTACGCAAAACAATCCGGTAAATAAACGATATAATAAACTTTAAAAATTAGCATTACAATGTATCAAAGCATTTCAATAAATAGAAAATCAACAACCCTACTGGCATTGACCACATCGCTGGTATTGGTGCTTTCAGCCTGTTCCCAAAAAGAGCAGGAAAAAGGACAGGCGCAAAAGGAGCAGCCTACATCCGTGAATTATAAGACGGCTCCTGTACAGGTCATCAATCCCGAATACGAAATATCCGTTCCGGCAGAACTGAAACCATTTGAGCAGGTAGCGGTGTATGCAAAAGTTACGGGATTTGTACAACGGATGTACGTAGATAGAGGCGACAGGGTGCGCAAAGGTCAGCTTTTGGCGGTACTGGAAGCCCCCGAAATGCAGCAGCAGTACCTTTCCGACAAATCTACCGAGCAAAAGGTTTATAGCGATTACCTGTATGCAAAGCAGGCGTATGACCGATTGGTAACGGCTTCCAAAACAACCGGAGCCGTAGCGGATATTGAACTCGACAGGGCTAAAAGTGCAATGGAAAGTGCCAAGTCCGCTTATGATGCTTCCAAAGCAGGTACGGCGCATTCCTCGCAGTTGCAGCAGTACCTACGCATCACAGCACCGTTTGACGGCGTGATAACCCAAAGGAATGTTTCGGTCGGCGCATTGGCAGGAACAGGCAGCAATACGCCTTTATTTATGATGGCGCAGAGCAATAAGCTCCGCCTTACCTTATCCCTGCCCGAAAAACACGCAGCATCCGTACACGAGGGAATGCCCGCTACATTTACCGTTAGCTCACAGCCGGGAAAAACGTTCGATGCCAAACTTTCCCGCACATCGGGTTTGCTCGACCAGCAAGACCGTTCCCTTACACTGGAATTTGACGTACACAACCCGTCGGGCGAATTGCAGGGCGGCGATTATGCGCAGGTTAAGCTGAAATTAAAACGTAAAAGCCCGTCGAATTGGGTGCAGACGAAGAGCGTATTAAATACGCAGTCGGGAACCTATGTTTTAACCTTGAACAACAACGAGGTAAAACGGATTGCTGTAAAAGAGGGTATCCGCTTAGATACGCTGACAGAGGTTTTCGGCAATCTTTCTCCAGCAGACAAAATCATTGTCAAACCATCGGAAGAAATCAAAGAGGGTAAAATCAAAAAATAAGATTATGAAAATGAACATTAAAAAAATAGCCATGCTCCCGCTAATAGCGATTACGGGATGGGCATACGCAGCAATCAATGGCAATGCCATTGACGGTAGTATGACCGCAAAACAAGGCACTAATGGCGAAAAGCCGTTAGTGTCTAATACGCAGCAAACGCCTGATTTAAAGTTTAAGGACGAAAACGGCAAAACCATTTCGTTACACTCGTTAAAAGGTAAAGTTGTCTTTATCAATCTATGGGCAACGTGGTGTCCGCCTTGCATTCACGAAATGCCCTCTATTAACGAACTGCGGAAGACCTTTAAGGACAATAAAGATTTGGTATTCCTGATGGTTGATGTGGACGGGAAAATAGAAAAGTCAAAAGAGTGGATGAAAAAGAAAAAATTTGACCTGCCTGTACACGTTCCCGACGGCGAGATACCCCGTGAGCTATTCACTGGCTCTATCCCCACTACCATTATCGTAGATAAGCAAAACAACATCATCGGCAGGCAGGTGGGCGGCGCAGACTATTCGTCAAAGGAAGTCATCGACCTGATGACGAAACTGTTAAACGAAAAATAGGTAGCAACAATTAATAAAAATAATTAGCAACACTTAAAAGATAATACAATGAAAAGGATAATATTTTTTGTGGCATTCTTATTCATAAGTGCCCCATCATTCGGACAAATACTAAAGCCTGTAAAATGGTCGTATGCTTCAAAACGTATCAATGATAAAGAAGCGGTGCTGCTGTTAAAGGCAACGATAGACAACGGCTGGCATATCTATTCACAAACGGTTCCGAAAAATGGTCCGCAGCCGACAAGTTTTTCTTTCCTTTCGTCGAAAGCCTACCAATTAAACGGAAAGGTTCAGGCGGCTAAACCTACCGTGAAGCACGACCCGACTTTTGATATGGAAGTAGGCTATTATGAAAAATCAGTAGTGTTCCAGCAAAAGGTAAAACTAACAGGCAATTCGCCTACGGTAAAAGGTACGCTTACCTATATGGTTTGTAACGACAAGCAATGCTTACCGCCTGAAGAAGTGGCGTTCAGCATTCCTGTAAAATAAAAGGATATACTATGAGATTAATAGCGAAAATATTAACGGTACTATTCATTAGTGGTTTGATGGCGGTTACTGCCAGTGCGCAGACGGACAGCCTCGTATCGTTTGATGATGTGGAGTTTACGGAAATAACGGAGCAGCAGCCCGTTCAGCAGGACAGTATCGCAGCATCCACCGATAAAGAAACATCGGAAATCGCCTATTCGATTATAACCGATGAGCCCGAAACGGATAAAAGTTCGTTATGGGCGATATTTATTGCAGGATTTATAGGGGGATTTGCCGCATTGATTATGCCCTGCATTTTTCCGATGTTGCCCCTGACCGTAAGTTTCTTTACCAAAAGCGGGCAATCTAAAGGCAAAGCAATAATGCAGGCAATACTTTATGGCTTGTCAATTATAGTCATATATGTATTGCTGGGGATTTTGATTACGGTTATTTTCGGTGCGGATGCACTCAACAGCCTTTCCACCAACGGCATATTCAATTTTGCGTTTTTTGTTCTTCTGGTAGTGTTTGCTTTCTCCTTTTTCGGTGCATTTGAATTGACTTTGCCCGCCTCGCTTGCCAATAGGTTAGACCGCAAAGCAGACCGTGGAGGGTTATTGGGGCTTTTCTTTATGGCAGCTACGTTGGCAGTGGTTTCGTTCTCCTGTACAGGCCCCATCATTGGGACGTTACTTGTACAGGCGGCTACAATGGGCGAGCTTTTAGGACCCGCCATCGGGATGTTGGGGTTTGCATTGGCTTTGGCAATTCCATTCACACTGTTTGCTATGTTTCCAAGCCTTTTAAAGAGCCTGCCGTCTTCGGGAGGTTGGCTGAACAGCGTAAAGATCACACTCGGATTTTTGGAGTTGGCTCTCGCTTTGAAATTTTTGAGCAATGTAGACCTTGCCTACCATTGGAATTGGTTTGACAGGGAAGTCTTTTTGGCACTTTGGATTATCATCTTCGGGTATTTGGGCTTCTACCTACTGGGAAAAATACGTCTTCCCCACGATAGACCAATGGATAAATTGAGCCTGCCGAGAATGGTGCTGTCAATGATTGTACTGTCCTTTACCCTGTATATGGTTCCCGGACTATGGGGAGCGCCCTTAAAATCCATTTCTGCATTCTTACCGCCGCAATCGACACAGGACTTTGATCTGTACACATCTTCGTTTGGCGGAACACAGGCGAGCAACACGAATGACGGCAAAGCGCACAAATATTCAGATATATTCCACGCTCCGCTAAACCTGAATGTCTTTTTTGACTATGAAGAGGGCATGGAATATGCGAAAAAGGCAGGCAAACCTGTCATGCTGGACTTTACGGGACACGCCTGCGTGAATTGCCGTAAGATGGAAGCATCCGTATGGCCCGATAAGGATGTATATAGGCTATTGAACGAGGAACTTGTCCTTATACAACTTTATGTAGATGACAAGACTGCATTACCTACAGAGGAACAGTATGTATCAACGTTCAGCGGGAAAAATGTCCGTACCATTGGCAACAAATGGAGCGACTTTCAGGCGCGTAAATATAACTCCAATTCACAGCCTTACTACGTGCTTTTAGACCCGTCCAGTGAAGAAATATTGGTAAAACCCATCGGAGCAGATTATGACCCGAAAAGCTATTACGGCTTTCTTCAATCGGCAATAGACAAATACAGGAATAAGAGTTAACAGAATAAGACAACAGTAAAAAATCATTCAATATGAAAATGCAATTTAAAAAATTAGCGGTACGCTCTGGGATTTTCATCGTAACAGCCATTTCGCTTGCAGCCTGTGGAAATCCATTTAAGAACAAAGGGAACAGGACAACGGATGGGAATACCCCGACAGAGGAAATTGCAAAAGTGGAAGCTCCGGCGGAAACTTCGGATATTTCCTTTAAAGGCGGTGACGGCAAGACCGTGACATTAAGTTCCCTAAAAGGCAAGGTTGTATTTATTAACTTTTGGGCCACGTGGTGTCCGCCGTGTATACGCGAAATGCCGTCCATCAACGAATTGAAACAGTCGTTCAAGGGAAATGACAACATCGTATTCCTGATGGTGGACGTAGATGACAGAATGGAGAAATCTTCCGCCTTTATGCAAGAAAACAATTACGATCTGCCAGTATATGTTCCTGCCAGCAATATACCATCGGACTATCTAGGTGGTGCAATACCCACTACCGTTATACTCGACAAAAGTGGAGATATGATAGTTCGTATGGAGGGTGGCAGGGATTATAGAGACCCGGAAATAACCAAAGCTCTTAATGAACTGGTGGAAAGCAACCGATAGCAAAGACGCCGCGAGGAGCAACGCTACGTGGTGATTCGCATTTTGGCATGGCCGGATTGTTCGCAGTTGCGTTCGGCGGTTCGCGCTAACGCTCGTCGCAGTGGGACATAGAAAGGGCGAACAATCCTGTCGTCGCGAGGAGGAACAAGGACGAAGCGAAGGACCCAAGTAAACAAGGTCCTCCGGCCAAGGTTCTTGATGCTACCGTGCCTTATCCTAGCCTAAACCGTTCCAAACTCACTTCGTTCAGACAAGGAACGGTTCTTGACGGCTAGTATGGCGGCCCGCTGACGCAGTCGAACCGATGCCGGTTCTTTCCCCACGCACAGGGCTGCCGTGGAATAGGGTTTAGGTGTAAAGTCGTAAAGGGAGAGGTTAATGGCTAATGGCTAATGGCAGACGGCGAATGGCAGATAGCAGATGGCTAGTGGCGGATGGCTATAAATCGTGAAGTGGTTTTTGATAGCAACGAGCGTCATCTAACCATTCTAACCCATCTAACTACTCTAACTCCTAATAATAGCCGTAAAGTCGTGGATTTGTGAAGTCGTAAAGTGAGGGGCTAATGGCGGATGGCAGATGGCTATAAGCCGTAAAGTCGTTGATTTGTAAAGTCGTGAAGGAAGAGGCGGATGGCAGATGGCAGATAGCAAATGGCTAATGGCAAATGGCTATAAGCCCTAATGCTAGTCGCAATGATTGTTGGGCTTAGACTCTCGGTAAGGTTGTATAGGTTATTTGGTTAATATGATGCCTAAGGTAATAAACCTGCCCGCTGAATAGGGAAGCAACATATCAAAGAAAAGCAGGCCGCAAAGCCTGCTTTTCTTTGTTTGAGGTGAAACGAAACTAATCAAACGATAGCACGAATTCATTCCTTTCGTCTTTTTTCCACGCCAGTTGCTGTGTTTTTGGGGATGCACCGAATAGGGGCGAAAACGTTTTAACTTTAACCGTCTTGTTGTCGGGGAAGAATTCTAAAATACGGATCCAACCGTCTCCACCATTGCCGTTGCGGTGCCCGCCGCCTTCAGACTGTGTATCAAATAGCATCTGATGTACTGCTTTGCCTTGTTTATTGCGGTCCATGCGATAGCCTTCGCCAGAAATATGTCCGGAGATGACCATCTCGATGTTACCGGAAGGATAAACCAGTTTTTCCCATATTTGTTCGCCGTGATTAGCATTTGGAAGTGGGATCATTGGCGATTTTTGGACAACCCGATCAATAGCATAAGGCTCGTAAGTAAACCATTTTGGATGCTTGTTCGTTCGCTGATCCTTATTGTTGAGATACGCGTGGGTCAACAGGATAACGCGGTGGTTTTTGTATTGCGCAAGGTTGGCTACACGGTATGCCCAGGTTACGATCGTGTCGCGTGGTGCGAATTCCATGTTTAGAAACAGATAATCCTGGCCATGAAGCTGTTTTATCTCGAACGCACTGTTCTCCAAGGTGGGTTCACCATGTTCGTTCGTTGCGTTTTGCACGATAGCTTTTCGATTAAGCCAGTTTTTTTCGATAGTGATGTATTCGTTATACCGACTATGCCTGATACCCCGTTTATCAACATTATAATCATGGTTGCCGGTGGCCAGTAGGTACGGCACTTTGTTGTCCAGCCGCGCGAACGAACGGGATACCGTTTCCCATTGTTGTCTGCCAGTTTGGTTGCCGTCATGGCCTTGGTTAATAAGATCATTTTGTTCGACGAGGTCGCCCACGCAAAGTACCATCTGTATATTCAAGCTGTCAATATTTTCGGCAATCCACGCGGTCATTAAATCGAGTATAGGTTGATTACGCTCCCATTTTGAGTAGTTTTGTATATCGGGAAGCACAACCATGGACCACGATTTTGGATTTTCTAGGGTGGGCCGCTGCGCTACCGCCGCTTGCGTGACGTAGAGCAGGGCAATCATAAGGAATGTTGTTTTTCTCATATCAGTAACCTGGATTTTGTATTAATTGCTTATTGGCGTCCATTTCGGTCGCAGGAATTGGCCAATACTCATCTTTATTTTCTTTATAGATAACCGTCTGGGTGGTGAAGTACTTGGTGGCTTCGGTGTGATTATACACCGGATTATGGTTCTCGTCGATGTATTGTAAGGTACTGGCCGACCAGCCGTTGCCTTCTCGGTTTAGGTATAGATAACCGTTCATAACGTCCTTCGCGATTCCCCATCGACGTAGATCATACCATCGTAGACCATCGTTCGCTAGCTCGACCTTACGCTCGTAGCGAAGTGCAGAACGCAGTTGCTGCTGGTTAAGCCCTTCGGTAAGTAGTGGCATATGTGCACGGCGGCGGATCCTGTTTATAGCGTTGTAAACAGAGGCATCAAGCTCATTGGATTCGATTTTTGCCTCGGCATAAATCAATAACAATTCTGCCAGCCGAAAGATGCCTGCGTTCAATTCGGATTGACCGCTTACGGAGGTGCTGTTGAAGTCATTTATATCGAGGTGTTTGCGCCACAGGTAACCGCTGAAGGAACGATAGGCATTGGTGGCATCTGTATTTGTTACTGAACTTGGCTCTGATGAGCTTCCATTATTTACCGGCCAATAATTAAGAACAGTGCGATGCTCCGTTTGCGGTTGGAACTGATAGCCCATAAACCTTGATGCCGGTCGTACGCAATAGAGATCGAGACGCGGGTCTCTATTCTTGAACGGCTGCTCGGGATCATATAAGGGCGATTCGTCGATTGGAAGACCGTCAAGAGCCTGAAAAGAATCGATGAAATTTTGGGTTGGTCCCCAGTAGCAAACACCCTTCCCTAGGCGCGAGGCGCCATAGTACTGGCGATTGTGTGTATTACCCGCCGCAATACTATATTCGGCCACCCATATCCACTCGGAACTGTTTGCGTATCCTTCGTGTCCGAAGATATTACTTACGTCCGGCTCTCCCGCTTGATGATTTTTTCCAGCGACATCGATCGTTGCGTTGAATGATGTTAGGTCATGGACACCTTCGGCATATTCCAGCCCTTTTTTTGCGGCTTCAGCAGCTTCTGCATAGCGTTTTGCATATAATGCCACACGCGCTTTGAGCATATAGGCGGCGACACGGCTGGCCCGAACGTGGCCGTATGCCGATTGGCTGATCGGCAGATGCTCGGCGATTTCACTCATCTCGTCAAGAATAAACTGCTGTATTTCAGCCTTCGGTGTACGCGGAACGTCAGCATTATCCAGTCCTACCGCATGCCGGAGAAGGGGAACGTTACCATACAGTTCAATGAGCTGGGAGTAGCAGTATGCGCGCACAAAGCGTAATTCGGCTGCTAGCTGTAAGTAACTGTCGTGGTCCATGGATCCTTCGAGGTTGGATAGGTTGTCCAGCACAAGGTGTACGCGGGCGATGGTGCGGTAGTGGTACTGCCAGGGCTTGGTGGCTAGCGCATTGTCCGTCGTTAGCGAACTGGTAATCGGAGAGGTGTAGTTGGTTCCGGGGCGTGCGTAACCGACATCGGTGATGTTGTCCATAACGTGCCATATCGGCGTGCTGGCAGCATCCAAGGTGGAAATGGATTGATAGGCTCCGTTCAAACCTAAAATGGCTTCTTGTTCGTTTGCCGGAAAGCTGCCGGTAGAAGGTCCCTCCATTGGTAATCTATCTAGATCACATGAAGAGAATAAAAGGCTGTATAAAAGACTGCTTATCGTGAAATGTTTTATTATTTTGATCATTGTTTTTAGAATTTAATATCCACACCAAATGTATATACCTTAACTTGTGGGTAATAAGCTCCCCCGCCCAGAGAAACGCCGGCCGCCTGCCCAGCGTCGTAGTTGATTTCAGGATCGTACCCCTCATAGAAGTTGGTGCTGGTAAAGAGATTTTGTCCGTTGGCGTATAGATAGACACCTCCCAGTTTGCTATTGGCAAAGAGTTGTTTGGGCAACTCGTACCCGAGATGTACGTTCTTCAAGCGAAGATAGGCGCTGCTGCGCATCCAGAAAGTGGAATTTTGGGTATTATTGCTTGAGGTGATGGACAACCTTGGTAGGGAGGCATCGCGATTCTCTTCAGTCCAATAATCGAGCTGCCATTCTTTTACCGCACTGGAATTCACCGCCGGGATAACGTAGTGGGAATTGAGATAGCCGTCGGCTTTACCAACACCTTGTAGAAATGCGCTGAAACGGATACCTTTCCATCCGAAATCGAGATTGGCCCCATAGGTATAGCGAGGTATAGTGCTACCGATAATGACCCTGTCATCGTCGGTAATACGACCGTCCGGTATTGGGTTTCCGGTATCGTCGAAAGCGCCCGCGATGTCGCGGTAGCGGATGTCGCCGGCTTTAAGCTCTCCGATCTGGGTAGGTCCGTTATCTATCTCTTCTTGTGACTGGTAAAGTCCGTCGGCTTGATAGCCAAAAATGGAGTTAATAGCATAGCCCTCCTGCTGCCGCAACAGTGTTCCGGATGTCTGTCCACGCATATCTACGATTTTATTGCGCACATCCGATAGGTTGAAGCCTATGCCGAAGGTAAAATCTTTCCAGGAATCGTTATATCGTGCTGAAACCTCCCAGCCCTTGTTCGAAACTTTAGCTGCATTCTGGAACGGGGCGCCCAAGCCGGTGAGCTGCGAGGTATTCAGTTTTAAAAGAATACCTTCCGTCATTTTATCATACCAGTCGAAAGTGAAGTTTAATTTATTGAAGAATAGTGCGTCTAGCCCGAAGCCGCTCATCGTCGTCGTTTCCCAACGTAAATTAGGGTTAGCCATCGTGGACAGTGTAACCATCTGATGGATGTTTCCGCCCATGGCGGTACTACCCAGGTTAAGCGTTTCGATAAACGGATAATAAGAACTTCCAATATTTTGGTTGCCCAGTTTACCCCAGGATCCGCGTAGTTTCAGTTCGTTGATATAAGGTTTTGCGGGTTGCATAAAGTTTTCCTCTGAGATACGCCATCCCGCTGAAAAGGAAGGAAAAACGGCCCACCGATTATTAGCCATGAACCGTGAGGTGCCGTCGTATCTGAAATTGGCTTCAAGAAGATAGCGATCCTTGAAGTCATAGTTCAGACGGCCAAATGTAGAAACCAGCAGCCATTGTGCGTGAGAGCCATCGTTGTTTTTTGTTTCGTCGTCGGCACCGGCACGGAGTACCTCGTAAGTGTCGTAGGTAAAATTACGACGGTAGCCCATCAGGTATTTCTCGTCATACGTTTCCCGCGAGGCACCCAAAAGTAGTCTCAGATTGTGCTCGTTCCATTTTTTCTGAGCATTTGCCGTAAATTGATAAGTGCCGTAAAAATAGCGGTAACCTGTCTCGGTAAGATCGGTAAAAGTATTCGCTGCTCCGGCCTCCGAACCATCTTCGTTATAGGTCATCACACTCCGTGTGAAAGTATGCGTATTGCGGGTAAGGTATCGGGGCGCCACCATACCTGAAAGTGATAACCAGTCGGTAGGTTTATAGGTCAGGTTCAGGTTACCTAGAAGTTCGAGGTTATGAACTTTCCGGTTACCTCCTTCCTCGATAAAGGCGACGGGATGGCGATTAACCCAAGCTTCAGACCATAAGCCATTGTGTCTTATGGGGATGTTGGTAGGCATCCGGCCCAGATAATTCCAGACTACATCTTCTTCTGCTATTTGTAAACGATCCTTGTTGGTCATGGATAAGTCTAACCGTATATTCCAATTTTCGTTAGGGGTAATATCCATGTTGTTACGTAAGGTATACCGTTCAAAGTCCGTGTTTTTTATGATCCCTTCTTGTTTGACGTAACTGATCGAAGGGGACACCTTTATGATGCCGGTATTTGCCATCAGGGAAACATAATGGTTGTGGGTAAAGCCACTTCCTTGGAGGATTGCTTTTTGCCAATCGTAATTGGCTGGATCTTTCGCGAATGCAGCCCTGAATTGTTCTATATCTTCTTCGCTGTAAATGGCACCACCACCGTCATTGATATTGGCCTGATTGAATACTTCCATATAGGTTAACCCGTCGGTCACTGTTGGAATGTCCGTAGGTTCCTGCCATCCGGCGTAATTTCGATAATCGATGGCCAGACGCTCTTTGGCACGTTTGGTCGTGATGAGGATAACACCGTTGGCTGCCCGTGAACCATAAATGGCTGCTGAGGCTGCATCTTTCAATACGGAGATAGATTCGATGTGATTGACGTCTACATTATCTATCGAGCCCGCTACACCATCAATGATGACGAGAGGGGCATTGTCTGATCCGCCGAAGGAATTGATACCGCGTATATTGATATTGGCGCCATCACCACCGGGAGCCCCGGTTTGTGCGGTCACGGTCACGCCGGGAGCGAGTCCCTGCAAAGCAGTAGACGCGGATACCGTCGGTCTTCTTTCCAGCTGCTCGCTTCCCACCGTTGATATGGCTCCGGTTAGGTTATTGCGGCGTTGCGTGCCATAGGCTACAACGACGACCTCTTCCACAGCTGATTGCTTTTGGCGCATTTCGATAGCAAGCTGATGTTCCCCACGTAAAGTATACTGTCGTTTCTGATAACTGATATGACTAAACTCCAAGGTGTCGCCGGGCGCTGCGGCGACACGGAAGCGTCCATTTTCATCCGATAAGGCTGTCTCATTTTTACCTCTTATGTTAATATTTACGCCAGGAATGGGGTCGTTTTCTTCGTTGACAACAAGGCCTGTATATTGCTGTTGCTGGACTGAAATGGACGTTTGGTTAGCGGGTAATGATCGAACTGACGCACGCGCCACGATAATATTTTTGTCTTTAATTGTGTACGTCAGCCGTTGAGGATACAATACGTCTTTGAGAAAGTCGGATAGTTTCTTGTTATCGGCTACGACAATAATCGGTCCGGTGGTCTCCATAATATCGGTACTGCATATAACATTGTAATCGGTCTGTCGTTTGATTTCGCGGAACAATTGCTCGATGTTAACTTTGCGCTGTTTCAAGGTAATGGTTTGCGCTAATATCTCGCCGTGTACCTGCAGTACACAGACGATTAAGAAGGTTAAAATCATTTTCATGATTAAAAATGTTTTCAGATGGCTTTTATAGGCCATCTGTGGCACGAATTTCTTTTTTTTCATTAATTTTGATAGCTATGTAATTATAATTCCAATCTCTTTGTGGTTACTGGCATACTGCCGGAAAAGTTGGCGCTTTTCCGGTTTTTTATTGTCTATTATTTCATAATATGGACCCTCCTCCCGTCGATATTTATTATTAAATCGTTATCAATCAGTTGTAGTATGTCCAACACTTTGTCGAACGTGTCGTATTTGCTTAAACCGCCCCAAATACGTACTTGTCTAGCGCTCGGCGCGATCTCAATGTCGATATCGTACCAACGGCTTATCTTAGCGGCAACAGCTTCTAGATTTTCATTTTGAAAAACGAATAAACCGTTTTTCCAGCTAATGAAATCTTCAACATTAACCGATCTAATGCGTGTTGCCGTACCGTCTGATATACCTTGCATACCAGGCGTCAGTTCGGGGTTATGGAATCCATCTTGTAACCTGACTCTTCCTTCAACTAAGGTTACGTAGCTTAACGTTTCTTCTTGATACGAACGGATATTAAAATGGGTTCCAAGCACCACAATCTCGTTATGTTTGGTGTGCACATGGAATGGTTTTTCTTTATTGGATGCTATCTCAAAATAAGCTTCTCCATGTAAGGTAACTTCTCTTGTATTTCCATGGAACGATATCGGATATGTTAATTTACTGTCGGCATTCATGTGTATCCGGCTACCATCGGATAGGGTCAAAATATATTCGCCACCACGTGGTGTTTGCAACGTAGCCATCATATTTTCGGGCTGTACAGCACCAAGTTGCACCGGCCGTCCATCGGCATAGTGTAGCCCCTGGTCTATGACGATACCGCCGGGAATAGAATCTAGCTGGATCACCTGACCATCGCCGAGGGTTAACGTGGCCTTAGAGCCTCCAGGCTCGATAGTATGCGTTGCTGTTTGGTTTTCTGAATTGTGGCTATCGTTTAATTTGGGCATAAATAGGATACTACAGACTCCCAAACTGATTATTGTACACGCCGCTGTGAGGTAACGGTGGAAAGCGATTGTATTACTACGTTTACCCTCCCCGGTCTGTTCACGGATGTGACGGAGCACAGTAGCCCGTCGAGCGTCGTTGGCTTTTTTGAAACGACTGTAAGCGGCGGATTCTTGGAGGATGTCTTTTGCTTCCAGTTGCTCAATTATGGTTCGCGTTTCGGGGGGCAACTTGCCCAGCTCATCTTCTAGGGATGACTGATCCGCAGGTTTATCCTTCTTTGCAAAAAGAGAACTGAATATTGTGCTAACTAACTTTTCGAAGTCGTTCATGTATCGCTATGATTTACCGATAAAACACCCTAGACGACGAAACCTTTCGTTAAGCTTTTATTAAATGTGGTTAATATTTATTTAATATATCGGTGTATTTTAGAACGGGGAATGTCCAAAAAGATATAGCAGGAGAAAATAGTCCAGTTTAATGTTTTTCTTCAAGTAGCTTAGTGCACGGGATTTATGGATGTAAACGGCCGATAGACTGATCTGAAGCTGGGAGCTTATCTCTTCGTGGGTAAGGTTTTCGATATAGGCCAATCGAAATACTTCCCGTTGTTTTTCAGGAAGATCGTCTATTTTGTTGTTGACCAGTTCTAAAAGTTCTATTCGGATGATATGTGCTAGGAGATCGGTATCATCTTGCAGAATCGACTCTATATTTTCGGGGTCTTCTATAATACGGGTATTTTTAGATTTGCGGATGTGGTTGAGACACGCATTTTTTGTGCAGATATATAAGAACGATCTAATCTGATGATAGTGTGAAAAATCGTCTTTCTTTTTCCAGAACAGAATAAACGAATCGGATACAATTTCTTCTGCAACTTCGACAGTCGGCACGTATTGCGTGGCAAAATATAGTAACGGGTCGTATAGCTTGCGGAAGACTTCTTCCAACGAAAGGTCCATTAATTCCTCCACCTTCTTTTTGTCAATATGTGATCGGTTATGCATCCGTTTTTCTTCATGCCGATAACTGTTTATATCTACCAAAGTTAGTGCTTCAATATTAACGTATCGTTAAGTTTATAGGTCGTCAGGATACGGCCGAGGTTCTTGATGCTACCGTGCCTTATCCTAGCCTAAACCGTTCCAAACTCACTTCGCTCAGACAAGGAACGGTTCTTAACGGCTATTATGGCGGCCCGCTGACACAGTCGAACCGATGCCGGTCCTTTCCCCACGCACAGGGCTGCCTTGGAATAGGGGTTAGGTGTAAAGTCGTTGTTTTGTAAAGTCGTTGATTTGTGAAGTCGTTGATTTGTGAAGTCGTTGATTTGTGAAGTCGTAAAGGGAGAGGCTAATGGCGGATGGCGGATGGCAGATGGCAGATAGCAGATGGCTATAAGCCGTAAATTCGTTGATTTGTAAAGTCGTAAAGCGAGAGGCAGATAGCGAATGGCAGATGGCTAGTGGCGGACGGCTATAAATCGTGAAGTGGTTTTTGATAGCAACGAGCGTCATCTAACCATTCTAACCCATCTAACTACTCTAACTCCTAATAATAGCCGTAAAGTCGTGGATTTGTAAAGTCGTAAAG
The DNA here is from genome assembly GCF_008124885.1 of Sphingobacterium allocomposti. Taxonomy (GTDB): domain Bacteria; phylum Bacteroidota; class Bacteroidia; order Sphingobacteriales; family Sphingobacteriaceae; genus Sphingobacterium; species Sphingobacterium allocomposti. Next base: position 8,929 of record NZ_VNHX01000020.1, on the reverse strand, counting down.
AGAGAGGTTAGTAGGGAATGGCGGATGGCAGAAGGCTAATGGCAAATGGCGAATGGCTATAAGCCGTAAAGTCGTGGATTTGTAAAGTCGTGAGGTGAAGTTAGATGAGTGAGCCTACGCTACTCAATACTCACTACTCAAATCTCATTTCTAATATCTAACTTCTCACTTCTGATTTCTCACTTCTCCCTTCGAACATCCGTTCTCTGTATCCCCAAAGCGCGGACCTTCTTCTGGATGATTTAATATTGTGTTAACATTATACCTCTAAATTTGAATGGTATTTAAAGATCATGGATCAGGCGCAAATAAATAGCTGGTGGGTAGAGGTCAGGACACAAAGCAATCGGAAAGCCTTCGATCGTATATACCTGTCGACCTGGCGTAACTTGTACGCACAGGCATGGCGGCGGGTAGAAGACGAGGATGTAGCGAAAGACATGGTACAGGATGTCTTCGTAAAGCTTTGGGAGGGCCGGCACTCAATAACCATTACGGGAACAGTCCCCGCATACCTACATGCGGTGCTGAAAAATCGGATAATGGATTATTTTCAATCGGAAAACGTACTGAAAAGTGCCCTGGAGCGAGCTTTCCTCATCATGGAATCGGTGGTTGACCGGTCGGAATTAGGGCTCTCCTACGAGGAAACTGAAGGGATTCTGGAAGAGGAGCTGGCTAAAATGCCGAAGAACATGCGGGAAACTTTCCTGCTTAGGCTCGATAACCAGAGTATACCTATGATAGCCCAATCATTGAATCTTGCCGACCAGACCGTAAACAATCTGCTTACCGAAGCCAGACGACGACTGAAAGAGAACCTTCCACGGCGATTCGAAAATCACCACCCCCAATATGTGATTTTGTTCCTGTATGCCCTTAATGAAATGTTAACATACAATTAACCTTTTATTGAAGTAGTTTCACGGCTTTTTTTAGTCTTTGGGTAAAAGAAGCATAAGTGACTAGTAAGGAATTTCAGAAATTATTGCGCAAATACCGCGCGGGCAATGCCACTGACCATGAGGTCAGGTTGATAAATAAATGGTACCAGGAATTTGGGGATGCGCTCCCCAATTGGGATGCCCAGCAACAGAAAAAAATCAGAAACAGCATTCATCAACAGATTCTTCGTGCAATAGATTCTACCCAGTCTGCAGAGGATCGGCAGGAGGCCGCCAACGATCGCCGGTGGCGGCGGCAGCTTGTCCGGCTAGCGGGGGTCGCCGCGGTGCTGGCAGGCGTCTTTTTTGCCTTCTACCTAGCCCGTCAGTGGAATATACTGAATCCGGGCGACAGCCGGCAGCAGGTTGTCGAGGAGGTTGTGGTCGAGGCGGGGCAGGGGCAGGTCAAGCAGCTCACGCTGGCAGACAGTACCGTGCTGTGGCTGAACGGCGGTACGAAGGTGCGGTTTGAGAAGGCCTTCCATAAGTCGGCCGAACGGAAAATTCACCTCGACTATGGCGAGGTACACTTCGATGTGAAGCGGGACACGCTAAAGCCCTTTGTGGTGAACTCGGGTTTCGCTACCACCAAGGTGCTGGGGACCAGCTTTACGGTGAAAGCGTATAACGAACTGCCGTACGAACAGATATCGGTTTCGAGCGGAAAGGTGCAGGTGTCTGTACAGCACGGAAATCAAGTACACATTTTGGGCGCCGGAGAATTCATCAAGATCGGTAAGGAAAATCATCGGCTTGATCGCGGCAAGACGGAGCAGGAGCAAAGTAGCTCGTGGAGGGAGGGAGTCACCTTCCTGGATCAGGCATCGTTTGTGGAACTCGCATTGGTGCTGAAAAATAGCTATGGCGTAACGCTGGCTGCCGGAAATAAGGCGATCGAGAAACAGCGCTATACGCTGGTGATAGACCGGAAGGTGCCTTTCGACGACATCGTCGAGGCCGTAAGTGCAGTGAACAATAACCGGATTAGAAAGGAAGGAGGGCAGGTGATCATGTTTTAGACAAGTGGGCGGCATACGTGCCCGGGAATCAATAATAAGAAGCCGGTAGGCAGTTGCGATGCGCTACCGGCAGGAATGAGGTAGCTGGAAAACGTTGGAAGCGTGTTTCCAGCATGTATAAAGTAATTTGTAGTGAAACAATTACTGATTCCAACCACAAACTTAGACAAATTGCCTTTTAGTTGCAATATAATTGCGCTGCATATAAAAGCGATTTATCGATCTCTCCTCTGCCGTCAGCAACTTTTTGGTAGAGGAAATATACGCTTGTTTGCCGGATTGGAATCAGGTTATAGAATATAATAATGACGTTAAAAATATCAACGAATCTTAGGAAAGTCATGAGATTATCTACGATTGTGTTTTGTATGACTACGGCGGTGTTCGGCTCGCTCTATGCAAAGACTTCGAATGCCCAGTTTCTCGAAAAACGTGTCCGGATTGCCAGGGAAGTTCGAAATGCATCAGAGATCATAAGGGATCTGGAAAGCCAAAAAATCAGGTTTGTCTACGATCGGGAGGCATTGAACCTGGCCGGTATTCCTGCGAAGCTTGTCCATAAAGGAGATGCAGGCCCTGTGGGGCAGATCTTACAGGATGCATTTAAGGGCACGGAGGTTACCTTTGAGGAAAAGTCCAGTTTCATCGTGCTGAAGAAGAAACAGCGGCCCGGACGTATCGTCGGGCAGGTCAAAGACGTTAGCGGGGAAGTGCTGATAGGCGCAACGCTGAAAGTTGTCGAGACCAACCAGAACACCGGAACAGATGTGGACGGTAAGTTCTCGATGAGTGTCCCGCCCGGCAACTATACGCTCGAAATCTCGTATATCTCCTACGGCACGCAGCGTAAGAGCATCGTGGTGGAAGAAGGAAGAACTTTAACGATGGACATCACGCTGTCGCTCGAAGGAAGTGAGCTGGATCAGGTGGTGGTGGTGGGCTACGGCACGCAACAACGCGCACTGCTGACGGGGTCTGTCAGCACGCTGGAAAGCCAAAAGGTTGTCGCAGCTCCGGCAATAAACCCGTCTGACGCGATTGCAGGGCGCATCCCGGGACTGGTAGCTTTGACACCGTCGGGCGAGCCGGGCAGCAGCTCGAATATTTCCATCCGCGGAAGTAACACGTTGGGCAATAATTCGCCCTTGGTTGTGGTCGATGGAGTGCCCAATCGGGAATGGGAACGTCTAAACCCACAGGATATCGAAAACATCACCGTGCTGAAAGATGCGTCGGCAGCTATTTACGGCGCGAGGGCTGCAAACGGGGTTATCTTGGTAACCACCAAGAAGGGAACGTCCGGCAAGCCCAAGATCCAATTTAATTACAATGAAGGACTTGCGGCACCGACAGTAGTGCCGGAGGCGGCGGATGCAGCAACCTATGCACAACTTCTCAACGAAGTGCTGCTCTACGAGGGAGCGAGCCCCATGTATTCGGAAGAGGATATACAGAAGTACCGCGATGGCTCAGATCCGCTGCATTTTCCGAATACGGACTGGTACAAATCTACTTTGAAAAACTGGTCTACACAGCGTACGGCAGATGTAAACATCTCGGGAGGGCAGGAGAGTCTGCGCTACTACCTGTCGGCGGGTACACGTTATCAGGACGCTGTGTATAAAAACAGCGCCACCTCTTATAAGCAGCACAACCTGCGGCTGAACTTGGATGGGACGATATCACCCTATATCTCGTATGGTGTCAATGTAGCGGTCCGCGAAGTAAACAGGAACTATCCAACGGAATCGGCATCATCGATATGGAACCGTCTACGCGCATCTAAGCCCAATATGCCGGACTTCTGGCCGACGGGCGAAGCTGCTGATAACGGCGACAGTGGAAACCCGGTGGTCATCACGACCAACCAGACAGGCTACGACCGGAATAAGGCGACGGTATTCGAAACCCGGGGAATCCTGGACCTGCGGGCCCCTTGGGTGGACGGCCTCTCGCTAAGTCTGACAGCAGCGATGGACAATAACATAGAGAACGACAAGCTGTGGAAGACGCCGTGGTATCTCTACGCGTGGGACCGCACTTCTCTCAATGACGCCGGACAACCGCTGCTGGACCGTGTGCAGCGTGGCTATTCGAATGCCGAATTGCGTCAGGATATGCGCGACTCTAGGCTGGTAACATTGAACGCGCTCGGTAAATATCGGTTTCAGTTCGATGGCCATAAGTTTGATGTGATGGCCGGGGTGGAGCGCATCGAGGGCGATAATATGAACTTTTTCGCTTTTCGTAAACATTATGTATCCACCGCCATCGACCAGCTTTTCGCAGGTGGTGATCTGGAAAAAGACAACGGCGGGGTGGCCAGCCAGGAGGCCCGTCTCAATTACTTTGGACGGGTGAACTATAATGCGAAGGACAGGTACCTGCTTGATTTCGTATGGCGCTACGACGGCTCGTATATATTCCCGCAAGATAGCCGCTTTGGTTTCTTCCCAGGTGTTTCCGGCGCGTGGCGCGTATCCGAAGAGCCTTTTTGGCAACCGGTAAAGCCCGTCGTAAACGAACTGAAATTCAGGGCATCCTGGGGAAAAACGGGAAATGACAGGATAAGCCCATACCAGTTCCTCCCAAGCTACGCGTACGGAACCGCTGTGACTGATATTTACATATTCAATGAAACGGAGCTGGCCAAGATACTTGCCGAGTCCAGTATTGCCAACCCGGCGGTGACGTGGGAGGTCGCAAAGCAAACAAATTTAGGGGTCGATATGCAGTTGTTAGATAGTAAGCTAAGCCTGTCGGCGGAGTATTTTCACAACCACCGGACCGATATCCTGTGGCGCCGTAATGCTTCCGTTCCGGGATCTACTGGTATGACGCTTCCGGACGAAAATATCGGCGAAGTTATCAATACGGGTGCGGAGTTTCAGCTGGCCTATAGCGGAAAGAAAGGCGACTTCTTCTACACGCTGTCTGCCAATGTATCGCTCAATAAAAATAAGATCAAGTTTTGGGATGAGACGCCCGGCGTACCTGAATATCAGCAATCGACAGGGCGCCCGATGAACACCGGCCTGTACTACAAGGCTATAGGCATCTTCCGTGATGAAGCCGCTGTGGACGCCTACCCGCACTGGACAGGTGCACGGCCGGGCGACATTATTTTTGAAGATGTGAATGGCGATGGTGTAATCGATGGGCTGGACCGTATCCGGATCGACAAAACATCGCTTCCAACACATATTGGCGGATTTAACACCGATTTGGCCTACAAAGGGTTTTCTGCGTCGATCTTTTTCCAATGGGCATTGGGAGCTATCCGTAACGACTATTTCGAAATGCAGGGACAGATAGGCAATTACCTTGCCCGTGATGCGGAAGGACGATGGACACCGGAGAATCCTGATGCAGACAAGCCCCGTACCTGGAACCGATACAACGAATACTGGAGGAGTAACCAAAATACATATTGGCTGCAATCTACGGATTACCTCCGGCTCAAATCGGTACGTTTAGGCTACACCCTGCCGAAATCTGTCAGCGCAAAGCTGTATGCTTCGGACGTACAGCTGTATGTATCGGGCCTCAACCTGCTCACGTTCACAGGCATCAGGGATGTGGATCCGGAGAGTACATCAAACACCGCATATCCGGCCAATAAAGTGTTCAACATGGGGCTGTCGGTCAGCTTCTAGCAGTCAACTGTAGTTACGAAATTTTTAATTAGATATTTTGAAAGTGATGAGAAATTGGATAGTAATAGCGACGCTATCTTTGTTTATGGTGATCGGAATGAACGGCTGTAAGCAGGATTTTTTGGATACGCAATCGCAGGAAAAATTTACCGACGATGCGGTATGGTCCGACCCGGCCCTGGTAGAGACCTTTCTGAACCAGATTTATTTCAGGCTTTACGAACCGCTTACGGATGGACGGGGTACGGCCAATATTGTCGACGAAGGACATTACAGAGGTAACAGTGCGTCGAACTTACATAACAACAGCCAGTCTACGCAGGACAACCTGTACGCATGGGGCTATCAGCGTAATCTGGTGTGGAACGAGCTTTATAAGTCGATCCGCTACTGTAATGTGTTCTTTAGCAAGGTGGGAGAGGTGCCATTTACAGGAACTGTCGTCGATGGCAAGACCGATGAGGAGCGGATGACGGGCGAAGCGCATTTCTTACGCGCCTTTAACTACCACTATCTGCTGGCTCTGTACGGCGGCGTGCCGCTGGTAACGGAGGCCTATGGCTTAGACAGCGAATTTGCTGTGCCAAGAAACTCCTACGAAGAATGTATAGATTTCATCGTCTCGGAGTGTGATAAAGCAGCTGCGCTGCTTCCGGAGGTTCATTCCGGCAGCAATATAGGACGCGTAACCAAGGGGGCTGCATTGGCTTTGAAGTCTCGTGTGTTGTTGTATGCGGCCAGTGATCTGCATACGCCAAATCCTGTTATATCGGCCTTTAAAAAGCCTGAGCTGTTAGGCTATACCGATATTGCGCAGGAGGAACGTTGGCGTAAGGCTAAGGAGGCTGCGAAAGCGGTCATCGATCTTGGCCTGTACGCTTTGCATAAGGCGGAGCCTGCTGCAGGTGATTCGGTAGCGCAGAACATCACCGAGATTTTCCTGACGAACAACACTTCGGAGGATATCATGGTCAAGTATTTTACGCAGGTAATGGGGCAACGGTGGGGCCTATACTCTTCGCCAAATGGTTATTACGGTTGGGGAGTGAATGCACCGGTCGCCAATTTTGTCGACGCCTTCCAGATGGCCGATGGAACACCGTTCGACTGGAATAATCCGGCACATGCGAAAGATCCTTATGCAAACCGCGAACCGCGTTTCTATGCAACCGTATTTTACAACGGCGCATCGTGGAGGCAGCGGCCGGCCGACGCGCAGGGCCTCGATCCGGACAATAGGATCCAAACAGGCACCTATCAACGCTGGGATGCGGCTGCTGGCAGGATGTATGAAACGTATGGTATAGATACCAGAAATGGCCCTATCGAAAACTGGAACGGTTCCTATACGGGCTATTATTGTAGAAAGTATGTCGACCCCAGCGTGAATGTGCAATACATCCGGCAGTCGGTTACATGGCGGTTTTTCCGCTATACGGAAATACTCCTGAACTACGCCGAGGCGTGCATAGAACTCGGCGAGGAGGCTGAAGCCAGAACGTATATCAACGCCGTGCGCCGGCGTGCCGGCCTGCCTGCAACAGCAGCCACAGGCGAGGCCCTAAAGAAGTTATATAGAAATGAGCGCCGTCTGGAACTGGCGTTCGAAGAGCACCGCTACTTTGATGTACGGAGGTGGATGATAGGCCCCGAAGCGTATAGCCCGGCCTATCAGGCAAGGGTAGTGTATCCACTGACCGCAAATAATACAACGGCCACAACGCCGGTGGTGACCCACGTGAAGTTTGATGACCGGTCATGGAACGATAAATCGTATTTCTTCCCGATATTCAGGGATGAAATGAATAAAAATGCGAAATTAGACCAGAATCCCGGGTATTGATAATCTAACCAGAAACGCGATGACATTTTTTAAGAGAAGACACTTTTTAAAGGCACTGACCGTTGGCTCGGTGGCGGCCGCCCTGCCAAAAGCGGGTACAGCGATGGAAATGGTGGGACATGACCTGCCGGACGACGGCGCTTTTTCGTTGCTGACTCCGCCCTACTTGCAGCATCTTGCAACGGATGGGGTCACTGTATGCTGGATGACGGATAAGCCCGCTTTCAGCCATGTAGAGTACTGGCCGGCAGACGCGCCTCAGGACGTTAAGGTCCAGCACACGGTGAAGGACGGGCTCGTGCTGGCTAACAACAGAATAAATAAAATCAGGCTGTCCGGTCTTAAACCCGGACAATCATACGCCTATCGTGTGGTCAGTAAGGAAATTGTTGAGTTTAAGGCGTATTCAAAAACGTTCGGACCCACCGTTACAAGTGAAACGTTCAGCTTCCGGACGGTAGATCCGGATAGCAAGACGGCGGCTTTGCTGGTGATGAACGATGTGCACGACCGCCCTCACTCGTTTGCGGTACTCGAAGGCTTATATGGTAGTAAGGATTATCAGGAGGTGCTTCTGAATGGCGATACATTTGATTACCAAACGGGAGAACAGCAATTGATTGACCACCTGATTAAGCCCTGCACTGCACTTTTTGCGTCTAACAAGCCGTTTATGTTAATGCGCGGCAATCACGAAACCAGGGGCGACTTCGCATACGCGCTTGGACAATATTTCGAGAATATTGACGACAGGGCGTACTTTGCCTTTACGCGTGGGCCCGTGTTCTTCGTGGCACTCGACACCGGAGAAGATAAAGCCGATGATGCCGAGGCATACCACGGTATGGCTAAATTTGACGAATTTAGGGAGAAGCAGGCGGCTTGGTTAAAAACGGTGCTTGAATCGGCCGAGGCTAAAAAGGCGCGCTATCGGGTGGTGCTCATGCATATCCCGCCGTATCACTCGGGCGACTGGCACGGCACGATGCATTGCCGGAAGGTCTTTGGACCGGTTTTGGCCAATGGTCATGTAGACCTGGTGATCAGTGGGCACACGCATCGCTACGGCGTGCACGAGGCCCAAGAAGATCATCCGTATCCTATCATGATTGGCGGCGGCCCGAAGGAAGGTCAACGTACGATCGTTAAGGTGGAGGCCAACCAGGAGGGGCTGGAAGCGCAGCTGATACTGGAAACAAAGGAAACGGTGGGCAGGGTACTATTGAAACCCCGGCAACTAAGGGGATAATACCCTGTTTCATGGATATAGATGAAGGCGTCTAAAAAGGGCGCCTTCTTTAGTTTTATTATGGGCTTGTGGTCTGTAATGGTTTTAGGAGATTAGCCTAGGCCGCCAGCGGTTGATATGGGCAATTTATCCATGACTGGTCATAAAATAAGCGGATTATTGTATTTAGGTTCGTCGTTTGGTCCGGAGAAAGTTGTTTCAGGAGTTTTTTCGACCAT